>CAWBRX010000027.1:0-81705 GCA_963791135.1 uncultured Chloroflexia bacterium | reverse complement strand
GCAGTCTCCAGCCCTGGCCGGCGGCAAAATCGTACCCTTGGTGGTTGAAGTCGTAGTGCAGCGTCTGGGCCAGCACGCGCAGCGTGCCCGCGCTCTGGCGCCACAGCTCGATCCATTGTGGCTGCTCGTGTGCGTGGCGTCGGATCAGGTGAACGGCCAGCGCGTTCACATACATCAGGTACCACAACTCACAGTGCTTGTCGCCCGGCCCGTTCGTGAATACTCGATAGCGAGGTGAAAAGTATCCTTCCAACGTGGGCAGCAGCTGTGTGATATCATCCCCGCGCAGCCACTTGCCGAGTGCAATCGGACCAAAGGTGACCAACTCGTGGCGTGCAGTGCCATAGTGGTCGCCTTCTAGGAAGGCGGTAAACGCCAGGTGACCCGTCAGGGTCGCGATACATGACCCCGTTGGCATCGTCGCCTACAAAGCGGTCAAACTCTTTTGCCTGGTATTGCCAGTTAATTGGTTGCTGACGTGGACGGCTCGGCAGCTGCATTACGCCGGGAAGGCGGGGCCCCGGCGCATCTGCATGACAGGGAGCAAAATCGGCATGCATAAGGCGTCCACTGCCATTATAGTACAGAAACGGGTTGCGCGGTATATTTCAGTTCTAGCCATCGAACTTCACGAAAGGGCCTCTCGTGTCTCCGGTTTCTGTTCTGTGTGTCGGCCACGCCTGCTACGACCTTGTCTTTGCCGTCGACCATCACCCCGGGCCCGACGAAAAGGCTCGGGCGCATGCGTTTGTCAGCTGTGGCGGCGGTACTGCCGCCAATGCCGCCATGACGGCCGCCAGTCTGGGCGCAAACGTTGCGTTTGCGAGGGTATCTGGGCAGCGATATCTACGGCGACCAGCACCTTGCCGAGTTTCATGCCGCAGGCGTCGACACCTCGCTTGTGGTCCGTGGAGCGCAGGCAACCCCAATCTCGGCTATCTTCGTCAAGCCCGACGGCGCACGTTCGATCGTCAACTACACAGGGGATACCAACGGGTTGACTGCGGCTGACGTAGACTTCACGGCCGCGCGCCCCAAAGTGGTGCTCTTTGACGGCCATCAACCGGCGCTTGCCCTGGCCATCGCCGCGTGGGCGCAGGCACAGGGCATCCCAACTGTGCTCGACGCCGACACGGTTAACAAAGGCAACGGCGAACTGCTGCGGCGCTGCACCTTGGTGGCTGCATCAGAGCGCTTTGCCCAAGATTTCTTTGACGTGCCAACTCCCGAAGAGGGTATGGCGGCGCTCGCGCGCCTCTCGCCTGCCGTAGTGGTCACCCTGAGCGAGCGCGGCCTGATCTGGCAGCGCGGCGCAGAGACCGGGGCGCTGCCAGCCTTTGCCGTCGAGGCCGTGGATTCGACCGGCGCCGGCGACACCTTCCACGGTGCGCTGGCCGCGGGCTTGGCCGCCGGGATGGATTGGCTGCCCCTGCTGCGCTACGCCAGTGCCGCCGGCGCACTGTGCTGCACGAAACACGGGGCACGGCTCGGCATTCCCACGGCGGCCGAAGTTGCCGCGCTGCTGGCCGCCTGACGCGTCCCGCTTTCGGTCCTATCGGCGCTCTCGCTATTCTTCGGCGAAGACGATCACGCTGTCGCCATCGGCAAACACGACTTCGGCTGCCTTGTTCGGATTCATCACGACTGTATAGGTTGCAAGTCCATCCGCACCCGACATCTTGCGCCGATAGCCAAACGCAATCTCGTTGCGCCGCGCTGCGGCCTCCAGCACGGTGTAGAAGTTGATCGCCACACCTGGTTCGACGTAGTCTCTGGCCGGCTTGAGATAGATCTCTGAACCGGCGGCATCGAAGATGTCGGCAAACACATGGTTTAGCTGCCTGTTCTCCGATATCTGCGCCAGCACGAGGCTGATCAGGCGATCGCTGACGATAAAGTCGTCGGCATGGGTGACTTCTGCCAGGTTGCGGTTGCGCAGGTCGAGCATTTCACTGACGATTGACAGGGCCCCACCGCAGCGGCTCGCAATATCACGCAAGTGCAGCAGCGTGATCAGTGTCCGTGCATCGGCCTGCTGCACACTCATGCTGTCTGAATACGACAGCGTGATAATGTGGCTGTAGCCTGGGATGTCCAGGCTGTCGAGCATGCGGCGATCGGTCGTATCGCCTGCCGTGAACGTCAGCGTCTGGTTCTTCAAAGTGGCGCACTGTGCTGCGATGACCTCTTGTACTTCGGAGTAGTCCGCCACAACATGGACGTATGACCCAGGCGCGACATAGTTGTCGAGTTCATTGATGATGGCCGCCGCTCGCCAGTTCCAACCGAGGACCAGTGCGCGTTCCGGACCGCTCGGATTGCGTTGGCTGGTTGCGAATGGCCTCACTCCTGATAGCGTAGTCGCTGCGCTGCGAAAGCACCACGGTGTCGTCATCTGCCGAGATTGCGATCAGGCGGTCCCCCTGCCCGATGCGCGTGTCCAGCGGCGGATTGACGAGCGGCGCCTGGCCAACTGGGTGAAGGCCAATAATACATGAGGTTTCGTACTTAAACAGTGCCTCGCGCAGGGTCTTGCCTACCAGTGCCGGCTCCGCCTGAAAGTAGATCTCGTCGCCCTCAAAACTCAGTAAGTCCGAGTACACCACCGAGAGGCCAGGCTGCCGGCACGTCTGTGCAATAATGCGCGCAATCAGGTCCCCCGCCAGTACGATTTCGACTTCGTCGCGGCCGACCATGCCGGCAACATCCAGGTTCTTGGCATCATGTAATTCGGCAATGATGTTGTACGGCTCGGCCCGGCGGTCGGGCGCATGGGTGATGGCGAGCAGGGTCTTGATGACCTCGGCGTCCGGATTCTCCTGGTCGGGCGACAAGATGATAATGGAACGGGCCTCGGACAAGTTCGTGATCGCCAAATCGCCGAATTCGATCGGATTGCCTGTGCGGCAGACGATGCGGGTGTGACCGGTATCGCCGACAATGTCCTTGATCGCATCCTCCATCTCGACCTTGTCCTGGGGACCCAAGATCACGATGCAGCTGTTCTTCTGGTTGGCATTGGCCAGCGCCAGTTCCGTCAAGATCGTGAAGACCTGCTGCGACCAGCCGAGGATCACGGTGTGATTGCTTTCGATCACGCGTGAGCGGCCCTTGCGCAGCGACTCCAACCGCGCATCGATTCCGGAGGTGAGAATGCCGATCAACGTAGATAATACAAAGATACCGGCAAGGGTAACAGCCAGCATGGCCAGGAGGAACGGCCAGGACCCCTCGTCGCCGCCCATCGTGCCCGAGTCAAGCGTGCGCATAAGGCCCATCCAGACCAACTGAGGAAGGCTGTAGTCGGGGGCGATCCCAGTAATGCGAACGACGAAGGCAATGATGACAATAACCGCAACTGTGATCGCCGCCAGCCAGCCTATCAGAACAATCGTACCTTTGGAGAACGCGTTGTCGCTTGCATAGCGCACGCGATCGGCAAATGAGGCTTTTGACATGGCGGTAGTCCTTGCTTACAAGTGTATTAGGTTTGCCTCCGCATTGTAGCAGATGCCGCTAGTTTTGCGCAGGTGGCCTCTGTGTTATCATTCGCTGCAGTTCCTTGTAAAACGTTTTAATCAAACACTGAGGCTCCTATGAATAATACAAGGTTCGTGGTCGACACGAACGCGCCAATTGGCGCCATTTCGCCGCGGCTCTACGGTCATTTCGCCGAGCACCTTGGCCGCTGCTGCTACGATGGGCTGTTTTGCGACACCGAGTCTGCTGTTCCCCATGAGAACGGATTCCGCACAGATGTGTTGATGCCGCCTTGCGCGGCCTGCCGGTGCCGCTGCTGCGCTGGCCGGGCGGCTGCTATGCCGATCATTACCACTGGCGCGATGGAATCGGCCCCCGGGATCAGCGCCCGGTCCGGCTCGGCATGTCGTGCGGCCTGCAGGTGGAAGACGACAACCACCTGGGTACCCACGAGTTTCTGTGGCTTTGCCAGCAGATCGGCGCCGAACCCTATCTGGCAGGGAACGTCGGCAGCGGCACCCCACAGGAACTGTGTGACTGGCTGGAGTACTGCAACACGTCGGTGTCCACAAGTCTGGGCCGTGAGCGCGCGGCCAACGGTGCGCCGCAGCCGTTCGGCGTGAAGCTGTGGGGTGTCGGCAACGAAAACTGGGGCTGCGGCGGCAATTACGACGCTCCTAGCTATGCTCGTGAGTATGTACGCTACGCAACAATGCTGCGCCACGTAGATCCCACCGCCGAATTGGTCATCTGCGGCCATACCGACGAGTGGAATGCCGAACTCCTTGCCACCGTCGGCGCACCGCGTGCGGACCTGGTCGACCACCTCTCGATCCACCGCTACTGGATCACCGGCGGGCCGGAAACTGGATTTAGCGAAGAGGATTACTACCGGCTGCTCGCCGAGGCCGACGCCACCGAGGACTTCGTAAAGCGCAGCGCCGCAGCTTCTGCATGAAACGCTGGGCGACAAGCATCGCATCGGCATTGCGCTCGACGAATGGGGCGTGTGGCATCCCGAAGCGCGCAACTGGGGGCCGGGCGAGGTCGCCCGCCGTGAGCCGGTCACCTACGAGCAGGCCAACACGCTGCGCGACGCCCTGGCCGCTGCTGATTGCACTCGAAGGCTTCCACCGGCAGTGCAACGTGCTCACGCTGGCGAACCTGGCCCAGATCGTCAACGTGCTCCAGTCGGTCGTGATGACCGACGGTCCGCACATCTGGCTGACCCCGACCTACCATGCCCTGCGGCTGCATGCCCCTCACATCGGCGCGACGGCACTGCAGGTGCGCACGGAAGAACGGCGCCAGCCTGCCCGACGGCTCGCCTGCCGTGAGTGCGACAGCATCGCAGCGCGGCGGCAAGGTCGCCGTCACCGTCGTCAACCGCCACTATCGCCAGGCTGCCAGTGTATCGTTGGCTCGCCGGTGCCGGCAGTTCGGCGACCGGGCAGCTGCTTGCGGCGGCCAGTGCCGATGCCGGCAACAGCCTGGCCGCGCCTGACGCCGTGGCGCCGGCTGCGCTGGCGGTGGCAAAGGATGGGAACAAGGGCTGGCGGGTGGAACTGCCGCCGCACTCGATGGCGACAATCGAAATCGGTGCTTGACAGGCGCGAACGTGGCCTGGCTCAGAACCTGTCACCCGTTAGGGGCACCGGTTCTGAGCCGGCCACGGTAGCGTTCGCTGTTATGCCGCCTTGAGGCTCTTCGCGTCCATGGCGCCGGTCATGATCGCCACGGCATCAGACATGGTGCAGTCGCTGGGCCTGACGACGGCGATGCGGCGGCCCAGCCGCTGAATGTGGATGCGGTCGGCCAGCTCAAAGACCTGCGGCATGTTGTGGCTGATCAGGATGACCGGCAGCCCGCGGTCGCGCACCTGCCGGATCAATTCGACCACCATGCGTGACTCTTTGACGCCCAACGCTGCCGTCGGTTCGTCCATGATGACGACGTTGCGGGCAAAAGCTGCGCTGCGGGCCACCGCCACACCCTGGCGCTGGCCGCCGGACAGCGTGCCGACCCCCTGGTCCATGGCGCGGATGCCGATCTTGAGATCGGCCATGTAGCGCACGGTGTCGCTCATCATGCGCTTCTTGTCCAGCATGCGAAACACGCTGCCCAAGATTCCCGGTCGCCGGATCTCGCGGCCGAGAAAGATGTTTTCCATGATGTTGAGCTGGGGCGCCACGGCCAGATCCTGGTAAACCGTTTCGATGCCATGCCGGCGCGCATCCAACGGGGTGTGGAAGTGCACGCGTTCGCCGTTGAGCAGAATCTCGCCTTCATCGGGAATCAGCGCGCCTGCCAGCGCCTTGATCAGCGTGGACTTGCCGGCGCCATTGTCGCCGATCACGGCCAGGATCTCGCCCGGCAGCAGCTCAAAATCGGTGCCGTCCATCGCCGTGACATGGCCGTAGCGCTTGACCAGGCCGCGTGCCTCCAGCACCGGCTGCACCGTGGTCGTCGTTGAGGTCGTCGTTGGGGTGGCTTGATCGCTCATTGCTGCCCCCTGTGTGAAAGCTGGTCGACCGAAACGGCCAAAATGACGAGGATACCGGTGATCAGAACCTGGTACATCGACGGGATGCCCATCAACTGGAGCCCATTGCGGAAGACGCCGACGATGAGCGCACCGATCAGCGTCGCCAGGATGTTGCCGCGGCCGCCAAAGAGGCTGGTGCCGCCCAGCACGACGGCCGTGACGCTGTCCAGGTTGGCGGTTTGTCCTGCCTGTGGATCGCCCACCTGCGTGCGTGCCACCAACAGGAGGCCGGCAATGCCATAGAAAAGGCCGGCAAGGGTGTATACGCTGATCAGCAGGCGGGTGGTCGAGATACCGGCCAGGCGCGCCGCCTCGGGGTTGTCGCCCAAGGCGTAGAGATGCCGGCCCCACGACGTCTCGCGCAGCACAAACCACATGACCAGGTAGAGCACGATCATCAAGATCGAGCCGTAGGTAATGGCAGTCTCGCCGACGTCAAAGGTGTTGCCCAGTGCCGTAACTGTCAGGCGGCAAGTTTGAGATCGTCGTGGTGCGGTAGATGCGGGTAATCGCATAGGCGATATTGAGCGTACCCAGCGTCACGATAAAGGGCGGCAGCTTCACCAGCGCCACCAATGAGCCGTTGAGCAAGCCAAAGAGCGTCGTCGACGGCAAAACCGGCCAGGATGGCAATCACCGGCGGCACGCCGTACTCCACGGCGAGGCTGGCCATCAACACGGACCCCAACGCCATCACCATGCCATTAGACAGGTCAATGCCGGCAGTAAGGATAATGATGGTCTGGCCGATGGCAAGCGTGCCCACGACGACGACCTGCTGAAAAATGAGTGACCAATTATGGCCGGTGAGGAACTTGTCGGTCTGCGTGGCAAAAAAAGCGCTGGCAGCCACAAGGGCGATCAACGGCCCGACGCCTGGCAGCATCAGCACGCGGCCAAGGTTTGATCGCAACCTATGCCAGCTAGAACTCGGATGCTCCGATGCGATTGCTTCGCTCATGATTTTTGGAGTCTCTTATTTGATTAGAGGAGCAAATGCGAGACGGGGGCAGGTGCAGCGACCACGTACAGCGGCCCGCACCTGCCCCCTTGTTCAGTTAGTGCTTATTCGCCCCAGCAGTTGGCGAGACCGTAGGCGGTGTCCTGGCTGTCCACGCCCTCAACCGCATTCTTGGCGATCAAGGTCACGCCGGTGTCGGTGTAGCCGGAGACCTTCGTGCCATTGGCGATGTAGTCGGCAAGCGCATCGACGCCCATCGACGCCATCTTGAGCGGGTACTGCTGCGAGGTGGCGGAGATGCGGCCATCGTCGACGCCGCGCACGCCTTCGCAGCCACCGTCAACCGACACGACGACGACATTCTCGGCCGTGCCTGCGGCCTTGAGCGCAGTGTTGGCGCCAAAGGCGGCCGGCTCGTTGACCGTGTAGACCACGTTGATGTCAGGATTGGCCGTGAGGCAGTTTTCCATCGCCGGCTGCGCCTTGTCGATCATGCCGTTGGTGTCGGCCTGGCAGACGACCTGCGGATCGTCCTTCGTGATGCCGAAGCCTTCGAGGAAGCCGTTGCGGCGCTGTTCGCTGACCGTCGTGCCGGCGGTGCCGTCGAGCATGGCGATCTTGGCGGGCTTGCCGGCCATGGCGGCCTTGGCATACTGGCCGATCAGGCGGCCGGCCTGCGTGTTGTCGGTGGCGAACAGGGCGTCGGTGGCATCCTCTGGATCGCAAGCGGCGTGTCGAGCGCGATGATCAGCATGCCGGCATCGCGCGCCTTCTTCACCGTCGGCACGATGGCCGAGGAGTCATTGGCGACCAGCAGGATGCCCTTGACGCCCGCATTGACCATGTTCTCGATCGCCGTGACCTGCGACTCGTTGTCGCCGTCGAAATTGCCGGCGGCGGTCAGCAGCTTCAGGCCCTTGGACTCGGCTTCCTTGGTGGCGCCCTCTTCCATCTTGACGAAGAAGGGGTTGCCGCGGTACTTGGTGATCAGGGCGATCTGGGTGCCTTCGGGAATGGAAAGCGTTTCCGTCGTGGCCGCCGTGGCTTCGGCGGTGGCTTCAGCCGGCGCTGCCTCAGCCGTCGCTTCAGCTCGTGGTGGCTTCGGTCGCAGCCGGAGCGGCAGGCGCCGCTGCCGGTGCGCGGCACAGGCGCTCAGGAGCAGCGCCAAGATCAGGAACATCCCAAACCAGGCGAACTTCTTGCTCGAACCCTTCATAGACTCATTCCTCCATAGATGTCAATAAAAAAAGGACCTGCAAATGACAATCTACGCGACGAAGGTAGGGGTTACCCTCCGAGTATGTAGCGAGTTACCTATGTAAGGCCTTCCGGCGTTGGGAGAATCTAGTAGTTAACTGTAGCTCTTTTCCAGGGGGTGTCAAAAACGAAACTGGTTTACATTTGCGCCCCCATCAATGGCCTGACAGCAGTTGCGGCGGCGCACTGACTTGGTTGCCTTGCAGTGCATCGACTAAAATCGGTCCACTTCTGTCCACTGTAGAGGAGGTTTGATGTCCTGCATTCTAGGTCGCCGAGCGCTTGGTGCGCTGGCCGTATGGTTCTTCATTGTCGCCGCAGCTCTGCCGGGTCACTCCCACGTGTCGGCCCAGGCCAAAGCCGGGTGCCGGCCATGGGCGTACAACGCGGCGACGATCAATATATTGCAGATTCCCATTACGGGCTTACCCGACAAGATGATCTGGACTGTCGCCTTTGACTCGGAAGATCGTCCCTGGGTAGGGACCAACCATGGCGGTGCCACCCAACAGGACGATGGCACCTGGCGTTGGCTGACCACCGCAGACGGCCTCGCCGGCGAGGCCGTCAAAGCGTACCTCTTCCCAGTCGACGGGAGCATGTGGGTCGGCACCGATCGGGCTATCGACGTGTTCGCCACTCCCGATACTCGACGAGAAGAGCGCCGAATATACCTGGAGCGATGGCCTCGCCGCTAGTTCGGCCGAAGACCTGGCAGTTGACGCAGACGGCAACATCTGGGCCGCCCATCTCGCCGAGGGTGTCAGCCGCTTCGACGGCGAGCAGTGGCGCAAGTTCACGATTGACGACGGCCTGGCCGACAACTGGGTCTACAGCATCGCCGCTGATTCTGCCGGCAAGGTGTGGTTCGGCACCCTGGGCGGCGCCAGCGTCTACGACGGTGAAACCTGGACCACCTATACCAGCGAGGATGGACTCGCCGGTGACTGGGTTTCTGATGTCGCCGTCGCGCCCAACGGCCATGTCTGGTTTGCTACTGATGGCGGTGTGAGCGAGTATGACGGCGAGACCTGGACGACGCATCTTGCATGGGCAGCACGCCCGCAGTGTTGCGGCCGCCGCCGACGGCACCATGTGGGCGGCCGGCAGCGGTTTTGTGAGCTATTTCGACGGCAGCGCCTGGCACGCGGTGCAGCCCGCATACTTTGCGGATCAACTCCTGACTTCGTTGGCGCTGCGGGCTAACGGCGACGTCTGGGTGGGCAGCCTTGAAGACGGTGCGACCATTCTTTCGGCGGTCGGCAGCGACAGCACGCAAGCCCAGACTCGACGACACCCTCTGGCTGGGCACGCCCGCAGGCGTCACCATGCTCCAAGGCAGTGAACAGCGCCACTTCGACGTGGCCGATGGGTTGGCCGGCAGCGACGTGCGCGCCATCCTGATCGACAGCGAGGGCCGCAAGTGGTTCGGCACCGACGGCGGCGCCAGCATGTACGACGGCTTTGCGTGGACTTCGTACTATCCCGTCCTACTCGAGCATCAGCAGCAACTACGTCCACGCCGTAGCGGTCGACCCGCAGGGCCGCACCTGGTTTGCCTACGGCGACCGCGGCCTCGGCGCCAGCGTCAAGGACGGCGACGACATGGCTCCAGTACACCGCAGATGACGGGCTCGCCAGCGAGAACATATACAGTCTCGCCTTTGGCCGGCGTGGAAAATCGTGGCTGGGCACCGCCCACGGCGTCAGCCAGTTGAACGGCACCCGGTGGGTGGATCTCAGCATGGCTACCGGCGGGCCGGATGGAAAGATCACGGCGCTGGCCGTCTCGCCTGCCGGCTATCTGTGGGCGGGCTATGACGGCGGCGTCGCCAAGTATGACGGCAGCGAATGGACCTACTACGGTGCTGCCGATGGGCTCCTGCCGCACAGGTGAGCGCAATCGTATTCGATCAGTCCGGCCGGGTCTGGGCCGGCGCTGCGCCGGATCGCGCCGCAGGGCGTGCCGGGCGGCCTATATGTGATTGGAGGACGGCACCTGGCGTGAGGTTGCGGTGAACCGCACCCGCAGCGGTTCGAGCGGGCCGGCAGCGCAGCCCTTGGGCGACTGGATCAGCGCCCTCGCAGTCGACGCTGGCGGGCAGCTTTGGGTAGGAGCACGTTCGTATCCGCTTGCGAAACCCGGCTTTGTTGTGGGCGGCGTGAGTGTACGCGCCGCCGAAACCCTTGACGATGCTGCCGGGCCGGAGCACGGATGCTGCCTGGACGGTTTACACGCCAGGCGACGGGCCGGTGAGTGACTATGTGACGGCCCTGGCGGTCGATGTCGCCGGCAAGTACTGGATTGGGACGCAGTATGGGCTGAGCATGTTTGACGGCGAGACCTGGACAACGTATACGACCGCCAACGGGCTGCCCAACGATTATGTGACCGGCCTGGCTGCTGACGCCGCGGGCGGGCTGTGGGTCGCGACTTGGGGCGGCGGGGCCACCTACTTTGACGGCGAAACTTTCGCCACTACTACAACCTTTGGGCTGGCCGATCGCGTTGTCAACAGCATCGCCGAGGACGCTGGGGTAACATCTGGTTCGCTACGGAGGGTGGGGTAAGCCGTTTCGACGGCGAGTCGGCGTGGGACGTCTATACCACGCTCGACGGCCTGGCCGGTAACGACAGCCGCGCAGTGGCTGTGGACGGCGAGGGCAACGTCTGGGTCGGCAGCGGGCAGGACAAGTACGACGGCGCCGCCCTCAGCGGTTTCGACGGCGAGCGCTGGCTGACCTATACCCTGCACAGCAATACCGGCTACAGCAATGTGGCTGCCCTGGCCGTTGCCGCAGACGGGACGCCTTGGGCCGTGGCCTACAACCCTGCCCAGTTCTCCACCACAAGCACCCTCTTTCGGCTTTGACGGCGACACCTGGCGTGCAGCGAGCGCAGCCAGCCCACTTGTGGATGATCGGGTGTCCGCGTTGCTTTGAGGCCGGCACCGAACCTGGCGGGCGCATGTGGTTTGGCACCGACGGCAGCTACGGCAGCCCGCCGCTGCTCACTGCGCGAAGGTGAAGAATGGAGCACGTTCCCCCTCGACGGTGGGGCGCCGGACGGACAGTGCCGTGCCTCGCTGGCACTGTCCGAACCCGGCGCAGGCTGGCTTGGCACCGATACAAGCCTGTTGCATTTTGTCCTCGATCAAGGCAGCATTACGTTTGCGCCAGTCGCGCAAGTCCAGCAGACCGCCGTCCAGGCGATCGCCGTCGAGAAACCGGGGGACCAATGACAAGATCCAGCGACATCCTGGTGGTTGGGGGTGGTATCTATGGCATGACGGCCGCGCTTGAGCTGCGCAGCCGCGGCTTTTCCGTCACGGTGATCGACCAGGGGCCGATCCCCCATCCACTCGCCGCCTCGACCGACGTCAGCAAGGTCGTGCGCATGGAATACGGCGCGGACCTGCAGTATACGCGCATGGCCGACCGTGCGATCGACGGCTTCCTCGTCTGGAACGAGGAGTTTGGCGAGGAACTGTACGTCAATACCGGCGTGCTGATGCTCGGCCGCACCCCCATGCAGCCCGGCAGCTACCTTTATGAGAGCTATGAACTGCTGCAGGCAGAAGGCCATCACCTGGACCGCCTTGACAGCCCCGAACTGCGCCGGCGCTTTCCGGCCTGGAATGCGGACACCTATGTGGACGGGTTCTTTGGTCCCCGCGGTGGCTATGCCCAGAGCGGGCGCATTGTTGCCATGCTGGCCAACAAGGCCCAGCGCCTCGGCGTCGCCATCTATACGCCGCAGACGGCCTCCGAACTGGTGCGCACAGGCGGGCGCATCGTGGCCGTGCGCACGCGTGAAGGCGAAACCTTCTCCGCCGGCCACACGCTGGTGGCCGCCGGCGCGTGGACACATCACCTGCTGCCCGAACTGCAGCGTATCATGGTGGCTACGGGTCACCCTGTCTTCCATCTCAAGCCCCCGAATCCTGAGCTGTTTGCACCGCCGCATTTTGTGACCTTTACCGCCGACGTCGCCGCCACCGGCTGGTATGGGTTTCCGCTGCTGCGTGAGGGAGTCGTGAAGATTGCCAACCACGGGGTCGGCGTGCAGCTGCACGCCGAGCACGACGAGCGGGTCGTCTATGAGCGCGATGTTGCCGACCTGCGCCGCATGCTTGCCGATACCTTCCCTGCCCTGCTGGATGCCGATATCGTCTACACGCGGCGCTGTCTCTACAGCGACACGCCCGACGGCCACTTCTGGATCGATCGCCATCCACAGCGGATTGGCTTGACCGTTGCGGCGGGGGACAGCGGTCACGGCTTCAAGTTTGCGCCCGTGCTGGGGCCGCTGATCGCCGACGTGATCGAAGGTATCTCGAACGACTGGGCGCCCAAGTTTCGCTGGCGCACGCTGGCGCCGCACACGATTTCGGAAGAAGCTGCACCGCACCAGGCATTGTCATGAAACTGTAAGCCTAATAGGGCGTCATCATTCATAGCATCAGCCAGTACGCGGCGAGGGCGGCTGCGGCAAGCACCACCACGTGAAATGCCTGGTCGACGGCCGATTCCACAAACCCGGTCTTGGCATACGCGCTGGCTCGGCCGGCCGCAGGTCTTCGGTTCCGCTGCCGCTTGTGGCGGCATGCGCTTTACGTTCCGCATCCACCAATGGACGGGGCCGCGTGTGTCGATGAAGAGGTGTGTCACGCCGATGAGAAGGGCAAGGAACCAGGGGAACAACGGCAGCATAAAGAGTGTGTAGACGCCCGCATGGACGTAGCCGGCCGGATGGCGCAAGTTGACCTTGTTAACGGCCATCCAATCCGTTTGCAGCAGCCAATCGGCGACGACGTGGGCGATCAATGCCCAGACAAGGAGTTCGGTTGGAGGACGCAGCCACTCGCCAGGCATATTCCCGCTATTTTATCCGATCCTCACGCCCGCCGGCAACCGGCGTATAATGGAGGGCAGCTTTGACGTAACTGTCTCATTTCAGAAAGCGTGATCGTCATGGACCTCATACGCTCCAACTGGCTCTTGCTCGCCGTGCTCTCCGCCTTCTTTGCCGCCTTGACCACCATCTTTGCCAAGATCGGCGTGCGTGACGTGCCCTCCAACCTGGCCACCGCCATTCGCACCGATCGTGATCCTGTTCCTGGCCTGGGGCATCGTGTTTGCCACCGGTGAGGTCGCGGGGATCGGCAGTGTCACCCAACGCTCCTGGCTGTTCCTTATCCTATCCGGCGTCATGACCGGGCTGTCGTGGATCTGCTACTTTGCCGCCCTGCAGCAAGGGCCCTGCCTCGGTCGTGGCCCCGATCGACAAGACCAGCCTGGCCATGGTGATCGTGCTCGCAGCAATTTTCCTCGGCGAGCCGTTGACTTGGAAGAGCGTGGTCGGCGGTGGGCTGGTTGTCCTGGGCGCAATCGTAGTCGCCTGGAAATGACGCTTGTACTGCACGAGGGCCAGGACGTTTATCAAGTAGGGAGGCTGTACCACATGCGTGCAAAGCTGTCGCGCCTTTTCATCGCTGTCCTCGCCTGGGCCAGTATCAGCGCCTGCAGCAATCCTCTGCCCTACCTGCAGAGCCGCCAGGCGTTTGATACGATTGCCTTCGGCTCCTGCGCCTTCCAAGGCGCCGACCAGCCGATCTGGAATGCGATCCTTGCCAGTAATCCCGATCTGTTCGTCTTCCTGGGCGACAACATCTACGGCGACACGCAGGATATGGCTGTGCTGCGTTCTAAGTACGCACAGCTGGCCGCCAAGCCTGGCTTTGCGCGCCTGCGTGCCATGGTGCCGGTGGTGGCTACCTGGGATGACCATGACTATGGCGCCAACGATGCGGGGGGCGACTTATCCCATGAAGCGCGCGTCCAAGCAGGTCTTTCTCGACTTCTTTGGCGAGCCGCCTGACAGCGAGCGCCGGCTGCGCGATGGCGGCGTTTACACTTCATACTTCTTTGGGCCTGAAGATCGGCGTGTGCAGATCATCCTGCTGGACACGCGCTGGGATCGCTCGCCCCTCACGCGCGTCAGTGACGCCGAGTACGCCGAGCGCAAGAAGGTCATACGCCGGCCCCTACACTGCCAGCACCGATCCCGGCGCGCACATGCTGGGCGAAGACCAGTGGCAGTGGCTCGAGGAACAGCTGCGCCAGCCCGCGACCCTGCGTATCATCGGTACGAGCATTCCTTTTCTGCAGGACGGCACGGGCTGGGAGACATGGGCCAACTTCCCGCACGACCGTGCCCGTCTGCTGGATCTGATCGCCACGACCGGCGCAAAGGGCATCCTCTTTATCACCGGCGACACCCATCGTGCCCAGTTCTCCAAGCTGGTGGGCGCGGCACCCTACCCGCTGTGGGAGCTGAACTCCAGCGGCCTGACCGAAAACTGGCAGTGGGCGGCCCCTGACAAGAACCGGCTGGGCGGCGTTCTACGCCGAAGACAATTACGGCCTGATTCGCATCGACTGGAACAAGCCAGATCCCGAAATCATGCTGGAGATTCGCAACGTCCAGAACGAACTGGTCATGCAAAATACCATTCGCCTGAGTGAGTTACAGTAGCAGGAGAACCGTCGCCTTGTCTCATCTATTCGATCCCATCACTCTGCGCAGCGTCACGCTGCGCAACCGCATCGGCGTCTCGCCGATGTGCCAGTACAGCTCGCAAGAAGGCTTTGCCAACGCCTGGCACATGGCGCACCTGGGCGCCCGTGCCGCCGGCGGCGCCGGCCTGATTATCACCGAAGCGGCAGCCGTACAGGCCGAGGGCCGCATCACGCCGTGGGACCTGGGCATCTATCGCGATGAGCACATCGAAGGGCTGCGGTCGATCACCAGGTTTCTCAGCGAGCAGGGCGCCGTACCCGGCATTCAGCTCGCCCACGCCGGCCGCAAGGCCAATACGGCACGCCCCTGGGAAGGCGGGCAGCCCCTGCCCAATCCGGGTAACTCCTGGTACATCGTAGGCCCCAGCCCTATCCCCTTCAAGGTGGGTCACCCGGTGCCACATGCGCTGACGGCTCGAAGAGATCGAGGATGTGGTGGCGGCGTTTGCCCAGGCCACCGAACGTGCCGTGGCTGCCGGTTTTCGCCTGGTCGAAATCCACGCCGCCCATGGCTACCTGCTGCACAGCTTCTATTCGCCCCTGGCGAACGAGCGTACCGATGCCTACGGTGGATCGTTCGACAACCGCGTGCGCATCGTCGTCGAGGTGACGCGGGCAGTTCGCCGCGTGCTGCCCCACTCGCTGCCGCTGTCCGTCCGCCTGTCTTGCACGGACTGGACGGATGGCGGCTGGACGATCGAGGACACCGTGGCCCTGGCGCGGCGGCTCAAAGAGGAAGGCGCCGACCTGATCGACTGCAGCTCCGGCGGCAACGTCGCCACTGCCCACGTGCCGGCCGCACCCGGCTACCAGGTGCCTTTTGCGCGTGCAGTACGCACGAGGCAGGGGTCGCCAGCGCCGCCGTGGGCCTGATCACGACCCCCCAACAGGCCGAGCAGATCGTCGCCGAGGGCGACGCCGACATCGTGCTGATGGGCCGTGAACTGCTGCGCAACCCCTACTGGCCGCTGCACGCCGCGCTGGCCCTCGAACAGCCCGTCGCCCCGCCGCCCCAATACCTGCGCGCCTTCTAAAAGGTCGGCCGTCTAACGTACCGGTGGCGCGATCATGTCCCGGCGACTCAAGCCCACCTGCCTTGCGTATCGATCCAGAGTCTGCCGCGACATTGCATAGCGGGCACGTGCGCGTGCCACCAAAGTCGCACTCCGCACTTGCGTATTGATTCCTTGATAGTCGTGAACGCAAGATTCCGGGAGGAGCAAGATGGCAACCGTAAACGACCTGGCACGTGAGTTCCTGTCGCAGAAGCGCCTGGCAGTCGCCGGCATTTCCGGCACGCGCGATGTGCCGGGCAACCATATCTACCAACTGCTGCGCCAGCGGGGTCACGAGATGTACGCGATCAGCCCTCATCTGGACACATTTGACGGCGATCCCTGCTATCCCAACCTGGCTGCGCTGCCGGTCGTGCCCGACGGTGTCGTGATCGTCACCCGGCCGGAGATCACCCTTGACGTGGTCAAGCAGTGTATCGAGACCGGCGTCACGCGGGTTTGGATGCACGATATGCGCGGCACGCTGCCCAAGTTTGCCAAGGAAAGCGGGCAGGCGGTGACCAGCGTGTCGGACGAGGCGGTGCGCCTGTGCCACGAGCACGGCATCACCGTGATTCCCGGCGGCTGCCCGCGCCAGTTTGACGGCGACTTTGGCCACAAGTGCATGCGCTGGATGCTGCAGGTGATGGGCGCACTGGAAGTGCCGGCAGTTGCGGAAGCATCAGAGGCAGTGCAGCAAGAGAAGGTCCCAACCGCCTAGGCCCAGTCTCGCACGTACGTTCGTATAATTTGTTTCTGGCCGCTGTCAGCGTATCCTAGAGGACTATGGATTTATTTGCGTCCTATCGGTCCAGGACGGCTGACGGGAATGGCCAGCAAGAGTCGGCAGAACGCACGGGAGCTTGGGACCCATTGGCGCCGCGGACGCGGCGATGGGTGCTGCCGGCTGCTTCCGCACCGCTGCTCGTCTTCCTGTCGCTGCCCTTGCTGGCGCTGTTCCTCCGGCTGGATCTGGCTGGTCTCTGGACCAGCTTTGACAGCCCCACGGTTCTCCAGGCGCTGACGCTGAGCCTGGTGACGGGCACCGCCGCCTCGCTGCTGACGATCGTGCTCGGCACGCCGCTCGCTCTCCTCCTGGCGCGCCGCCAGTTCCGCGGCCGCAACGTGGTGGACACATTGGTCGACCTGCCCATGGTGCTGCCGCCTGCCGTAGCCGGCATCGCCCTGCTGCTTGTTTTTGGCCGCCGCGGCCTGCTGGGGCCTGGCTTGGAGGCGGCCGGCGTCTCGGTGGTGTTTACGCCGCTGGCCGTGGTCCTGGCACAGCTCTTTGTTGCCTCGCCCTACTACGTCAAGTCCGCTGCCGCCGGGTTTGCCGAGATCGATCGCGAGCTCGAACAGGCCGCGGCGCTGGATGGGGCAACCAGCTTCGGCATCTTTCGCTACGTCACGGCGGCGCTTGCCTGGCCGGCACTCTTCGGGGGCGCCGTGATGACCTGGGCGCGCGCCATTGGCGAGTTCGGCGCCACGATCATCTTCGCCGGCAACTTCCCGGGCCGCACCCAGACGATGCCGCTCGCCATCTACCTCGGCTTCGAGCGCGATCTCGACCAGGCCGTGGCGCTGGCGTTTGTCCTCATGGTCGTCTCGTTCGGCGTGCTGGTGTTTGTCAAGTGGCTGCTGAGCCAGCGACAAGTATAAATGTCCCCGGAACCTGCGAGGTCCCGGGGACACGACCATCTACTGGTACGCCAGCACCTCGCGCACGGTCAGCCGCGACGCACGCCAGGCCGGCAGGAAGCTGGCAAACGTGGCCAGCACGACCACGATCACCAGCCAGGTAGCGAGCCCACCGGCAGAGAAGATGTACGGCAGCGCGCTCTGGAAGAGCACCACGCCCACCGTCTGCGCCAGCAGCGCACCCACCGGGAAGGCCAGCATGGCCCCGATCGCCCAGCTGATCAGCCCGATAATAATGCCCTCGACGATCACGATGCGCAGCACCGAACCATCCGAGGCGCCGATGGCACGCATGACGCCGATCTCGCGCGTTCGCTCCAGCACGTTCTGGCTCATGGTGCCGGCCAGGCCCAGCGCACCCACCGACGCGATCAACACACCCATCGCCAGCAGCAGGTAGACGATGATGTCGAAGAATGCCCCGGTGAAGCGGCGCAGCGTGTCGATCGTGAACGTCGAGGCCACGTCGTAGCCCCCTGCCTCCAGCCGGTCGTTCAGGATCTTCGCCGCGTCTTCCATGCTTCAGCCCGCTGGCAGGGTCGAGCTTGATCTGCAGGCTCGACGACCGGTTGACGTCTGCCGTGAGCTTCGCATAATACGGATAGTTGACATAAACCGGAATCACATTGGGCGGGCCGCCCAGCACCCGTGCGATGCCGGCAATGACAAAGTCGTACTTCTTGGTGCCAATCTCCAGCTTCATCGTGTCGCCCGGCTTCAGCCCCGGCTGCGAAGAGAGCACATTCTGGCTGATGACGATGGCGTTCTCGTCTTCCGGCAGCAGCCAGCGGCCATCCGTCAGAGTCGGCTTGACCATAACGCTGTTCGGCTCCAGGGCCGTGATTGTCAGGGTGTCGCCATCGCTGCCATCGGCCAGGATCGGTGTTGCCTGCGCTTGGATCCAGCCTTCCACGATGTCGACGCCCGGCAGCGTGCGCACCACCTGCTCCACGCGCTGCGTGCGGTACGGCTGCTCGAACTGGATCTGTACGTCAAACTGGTAGTAGTCCAACGCCTTGTTCGATCAGCCCGTTCAACGATGAGCGGATGCTGCCGACGGTCATGAAGAGCATGCCGCCCAGCACCAGCGTGATCAACGTCAGTGCCAACCGGCCGCGCCGCCGGAACGTGTTGCGCAGCGAGAGCTGCATGGGGCGCGACAAGCCACGCACCGAGTTGATCCCCCGCGTCAGCCAGCCGTTGCGCACCTGCTCGGCATTGGTGCCGTAGTCGCTGACCGCCTCGCGCACTGTCATGCCTGTGCCCTTAAATACCGGCACCATCGCCGCCAGCAGCGGCGTCAAGAGCCCGACCACAAGCTGCAGTGCCAAGACCAGCGGCGGCAGCGACCAGCGAGGAAAGTCGATGTTGATGAAACCACCCAGGAATACGGCGATTGCGCCGCCGACTACGATCGTAAGCGGTACCGCAACGGCCAGCGCCGCCAGGCTGTAGATCAGTACGGCACCGAGATACATGCCAAAAAGCTGGTAGCGCCGGGCGCCGACCGCCTTCATCACGCCGATCTGCCGCACCTGCTGCGCCATCAGGGCCGAGATCGTGTTGATGACCAGGAAGCCGCTCAAGATGAGCGCCAGCAGGCCCAACGGCGTCAGCAGCAGCGCCAGCGCATCAAACAGGTCCTGCAAGGCCAGCTTGCCCGGCTCGGGCACCTGGACGCGTGCCACCGTGTAGCCGCCCTTCTCAATCTTGTCGGCGACCTTGTTGGCAATGCTCGTGATGTACTCTTTGTCCAGCAGCTGTTCAGGCGTACCGTTGACCCGGACCAAGACCTGCTGGAATGTGCGCGCGCCGCCCAGCCGCTCAAAGGTGTCAAGGTCGACATAGCCGGTCGCCTGGCCGGTAAAGTTGGCCGAGAAGCCGTTGGGGTCGTAGACGACACCCGAGAGCGTCACATCGCGCGGACGATCGTCCTGGTTCTGCAGCGTCAGCTTATCCCCAACTGCCAGACCCGCCGGCAGCGCAGTGGCCGAATTGAAGCCGCTGCGTTCGATCACGATCTCATCTTTGCGCGGCCACGCAGTCCGTTCGGCACCAACGGCAGGCTTCGCCGGCAGCGTATAGATCGGCTGGATGCGGTTGATCCGGATGTCGTTAAAGTCGTCGATACTAGTCACAAGCAGGGTTTCCTGCTTGTCCGGCGTGGTTTGTACCTTGAGCGCCAGGGTGCTGCGGCCCTGAACGTCCGCAACCTCGCGCATCCGGCCAATGGCGTCAAGCTGATCCTGGTCGACACCATTGGTAAAGATGACTGCCTGCGCGACATTGGTCTCGGCATAGATGACCTTGAGTTCGGACAGAATGACCGAACGCAGCAGCTGCACCGTGCCGACGGCAAAAATGCCCACGGCAATCGATGCAATGACGAGCATCGTGCGTGTGCGGTTCGACCACAGTTCGCGTACGACCTTGCGCCAGCGAGTGCTAAACATGTCTTGGTTGCCGTCCTCTTATTAGTCCGTGTTAATCCGCAGCCGCAGCGCCAAACCCAATCGACCCCAGCGGGCTGGGCAGCACAAAGTGGGGGTGCTCGGTTGAGTGTGACGCTGTGTGCGGTACAGGGTGCGCTGCATGCGCTTGCGCTAGCACCGGGTCTGTTCGCCGCGTATCCGAAGCGATCTGCCCATCGGCAATGGTTACTGCGCGCCCAACGCTGCGTGCGAGGTCCTCATCATGGGTAACCATGACGATCGTCTTGCCGCCTTCTACCAGGCGCTCGAACAGGTGAAATACGGCGTCGGCCGTGCGCGAGTCCAGGTTGCCGGTGGGTTCGTCGGCGACGATGAGCGCCGGATCGTTGGCCAGCGAGCGCGCAATGGCAACACGCTGCTGCTGGCCGCCAGAGATAGCGGTCGGCAGCTTATCCGCCTGATCCACCATATCCACCTGCTCCAACAGGTGCAGGGCGCGCTCCTTGCGCTGGCGCGACGAATACATGTTGCAGAAATCCATCGGCAGCATCACGTTTTCAACCACCGTGAGCGTCGGCAGCAGCTGGAAAAATTGGAAGACCACGCCAATGTTGCGGCCGCGCCAGCCTGCAATCTGGCTCTCACGCAGCTTGTGCACTTCTGTGCCGGCGACGATGACTTCCCCTTGTGTCGGCCGGTCGATCCCGGTGATCATGTTGCTGAGGGTCGACTTGCCGCTGCCGGATTTGCCCACGACCGCGACAAACTCGCCCGCATCGATCTTGAGATCGATGCCTTTCAACGCCTGAAACTCACCCGCCGGCGTCTTGTAACTCTTGACGACACCGGTCAGGTCGATCAGCGCCTGCGCCGGGACCTCGTCCTGCTTTCCGTTCCGTCCGCCCGTTACCATAAATGGAATACGCCACATCGCGTTTTGTCTCCCTTTCGTGGAGGCAGTTCTCTTGCCTCAACTTTGTACCATTCCTGTGCAATACATGTACACAAGTTGTACGGGTACACTATACAGGACTGGAAGACAAAAAGCAAGTGGTTTGTGTTACCAAATTGTATGAATCTTCACGCCGGGCGAGGTTTCTAATCTAGGGTTAAGGCCTGCACAGCAGCCAGTTGGCCAGCATGGCCAATCCGAACGCACCGGCACAAGCCGCGGCCACGCCTTCCCATCCGTATACCTGCCAGGCCAGGCCCGGCAGCACGGCCCCGAGCGTGCCGCCAATGTAGTAAAAGCTGAGGTAGAGAGCATTGGCCCCACCCTTGGCCCGTACGGCCACGGTGTTGACAAAGGCGGGCGCTACAGCCTGTGCCGTAAACATGCCTGTGCACAGGACAAACAGCCCCATCACGACAATCGGCAGGGTGCGCACGAGGGTCAGGCCGATCCCCAGGCAGGCAATGACCAGGCCAACACCGATCAGGATCCGGCGATCGATCCGGTCAGACAGGCGACCGGCCAGCGGCGAGACGATGACTCCCGCCAGATAGCTCACGTATGCAAAGGCGACGAGTGCGGGCGAGACAAAGAAGGGGGCCCCCGTAAGATAGAAGGGCAGAAAGGTGAAGATGCCGATAAAGCCAAAGAACAGCGCACCGCCGATCAGGAACGCGCCAAGCAGGCGCCGGTTGAACAGGTGCGCGAACATGCCCATATATGCTTGGCGCATGCCTGCCGTGTGGTATCTGCCGGTAGGGGGCAGTGTTGCCGCCAATACTATCGCTGTCGCAAAGGTCAACACCGCAAAAAAGACAAACACCGCGCGCCAGCCCAGGTAATCGGTGATCACGCCGCTGGCTACACGGCCAACCAACCCGCCCGCCACGTTGGCTGCGATCCAGCCGCCCACTACGCCGCCGAGCGCTTTGGGCTCTACCACGTCGCCCATGTAGGCGACGGCGACGGCCGTCAGCCCCGGGATACAGATGCCCTGCAGGCCGCGCAGCACGAGCAGGGTACCAAACGTGGGCGCAAATGCGCACAGGAACGTGGGCACTGCGAGCAAGGCCATGCTGCCCACCATGACCGGCTTGCGTCCCAACCGATCACTCAGGGGGCCAATGGCCGTCGAGGCCAGGGCGATAAAGAAGACTACGGACGAGACGGTCAACCCGGCCACCGCCGGAGCCACGCCAAATTCCTTCGACAGCAGCGGCAAGATGGGCTGCGTCAGGTACATATCGGCCAGCACAATGACGGCCGCCGCATACAGCGCCAGGATCGCCGGCCGCAGCCGATCCTGCGTCAAGTACTGCACGTTGCTGCTCATAACTCACAATCATACGCCATGTCCCGGGACGGATGCGACCTTCGCACCCGTCATGGCCAGTGTGCGTCCTCTTTCACTCCGCCATCATTCGCGTATTCCCCCAGTCAAGCAGTTTGACCAGGTAGCGGCTGCGCACCTGCTCGGACGCCATGGCCTGCTTGATCGGTGGCAGGCGCAGGATGCCGCCCAAAATTGATGCCATCACCCGATGGCTCGCCAGTGCCTGGTTGTCGAAGATCAGGTTTGGCAGCATCCCGCGCTCGATCGCCATCAGCACCGTCCTGTGGACCGAATCGACCGGCGTGATCACGCGCTGCGGCCGTTCCTCCAGCCGCAGCCCCTCCCGCGTGCAGGCCCGCACGCAGACGCCACAGCCCAGGCAGAGCGCCGTATCCACGCGTGCCTTGCGCAGCTTGGGATGGTGCGGATCGTTGGTGGAGACCAGCGCCATCGCCTCGACGGGGCAGGCCGTGACACATTTGCCGCAGCCGTTGCAGCGGCTCTCGTCCACCGCCGGCAGATAGTTTGTGGTCTGTACGGCGTTGGTAAACCCTACCCGGCGCGCCGCAATCATGGCTTCGCAGCAGCACCCGCAGCAGTTGCAGATGAAATTCACACCGCTGCTGCACGTTTTCGCCAAACTGCACCAGCCCGCGGTCGCGCGCCTCCTGCAGCAGGTCCAGCCCTTCGGCCACGTCGATCTCGCGGGCGTAGCCGTGGCGGGCGAGCGTCGCGCCGGTATTGTTAAAGGTCATGCAGATGTCCAGGGGGGCATCACAGGCCCGGTCCATGTGCATCATCTTGTGCCGGCAGTAGCAGATGCCCACGCTGCGATGGCTTGCCGACCGCATCACTTCGCTCGCACGCTCGTAGTCCATCACCTCAAGGGTGCGATCCAGGGGCAGCGCCTCCTCGTTGACAAAGGCGCGCCCGAGGCGCGTGTCACTCATAAACAAGGCCGTGATAAAGTCCTCTTCCACGTTGATGTACTGGTAGAACAGCTCGGCCAGCAGCTTCTGGTCGATATCGCCGCGCAGCCGCATCATGGAAAATTCAAAGAAGCCGGCCATCGGCGGCGGCAGGACATAGCTGACTTGTCCGTCCGGCCCCTGCATGTCGAGAAGAATGGCACGATCGGCCAATCCATCCAGCACCTTCTGCGTATCGACCAGGTTCATCTGCCAGCGCCGGGCTGCATGCTCGGCCGTGAATGGGCGGATGGGCAGCAGCGCCACCAGCTCAGCTTCTTTCTCGCTGAACAGCAGTTCCAGGATGGCGTACAGCGTATCCGAAGGGGGTGCACCCTGGGGCAGGCGATTCAGGCGTTCGACAAGCGATTCGTAGCCGGTACGTACGGTATGGTGTGCCATTGCGTTCCTCCTTAGTCTGTAGCACACGTGCCGGTTGGTTGCGCACGCCTCGTGCGCGTGCAGGCTAAACTTGGCCTATCTTCGCGCAACTCTGTTCCGTACCATGTTGCGTACGGATTGTTGGAATAGAAGGCTGCCGTCAGCCGTCCACGTTTCCCGGCTCTTGGTTAAGCACCAGCCGCACCTTCGCCGCCACTGTGTTAAATGCAAACGGCTTTTCGATCCAATGTGGGACATGCTTCATCGCATCCATGCGTGCTTCTGTCATTGGATGCCCGGTCATCACGATGAGTCTGGCCTTGGGATGAGATGGCTGCAGCGCATGAAAGAGCTCGACGCCACTCGCGCCGGGCAGAACCAGGTCGGTAAGCACAAGGTCGATGTCGCCGATTCGTCGTGCCTGCCAGGTCGAGCGCCATCACGGCGTCCTGCGCTGGCAAGCACGTGGTAGCCCAGGCTCGCCAGGCTCTGTGTCAGCGCCTCACGCAGTTCGGCATTGTCTTCGACCAGCAGGATGCATTCGCTGCCGCTTGCCGCCGGGAAGACTTGCTGCGCCGCGCTGTGCGTGGGCTCACTTGCTGTCAATGGGAGATAAATCGTAAAGGTCGTGCCTTGTCCCGGCGTGCTCGCCACGTCGATGGCGCCGCCGTGCTGCTTGACAATGCCGTACACCTGTGCCAGGCCAAGGCCGCTGCCGCTGCCCAGGCCCTTGGTCGTAAAGAAAGGCTCAAAGATGTGCGGCAGATGTGCGGCTGCAATGCCGGTGCCCGTGTCGGTAACTTCCAGGCGCAGCCACAGGCCCGGCTGAACATCCGGCAGGGGCGCAGGCTTGGTGTCGCTCGGGCGCAACGTCCACCCTGCTGAGCGTGAACGACAGCGTACCGCCATTGGGCATGGCATCACGCGCATTGAGCGCCAGGTTCATCAGCACCTGGCGCAGCCGGGTCGGGTCGGCATTGACCACGAGGTGCGTGTGTTGCAAGTTCACCTTTAGCTCTATGGTCTCCGGCAGCGTATGCCGCAGCAGCCTGACTTGCTCGTTGAGCAGTTGATACAGGTCGATGTGGCTGCGTTCCATCACGGATCGCCGGCTGAAGTCCAGAATCTGCCGTACCAGGTCGCCGGCATGGTGGGTCTGGTCCACGATCGTGGCCAGCTGCTGCTGCTGCTTGGGCGTAAGATTTGGCGCCATCAGCAGCACGTCGGCGTAAACGGAAATAACGCCGAGCACGTTGTTGAAGTCGTGGGCGAGCCCTGCCGCCAATTGTCCCACCGTCGCCAACCTGTCCTGTGCTTCCTGGTAGCGCTGCTGCTCCCGCTCCTGCGTCACCTCGTCGAGCACCAGCACCCAAGACGTGTCGGCCGCCTGTGGCTCGACCGGGCGGGCGTTCAAGATGAAGGTGCGGCTTCCATACGGGAGCTCCTGCCAGCCCTTTGCCGGCGCAAAGATCTCGGGTAGAGGGCGCTCCCCGATCTGCCGTAACCGTATCGTCTGGCTGACATGCTTCCCAGCTCCCGCAGTAAGCTTTCACCCGCCGCGTTCGCCAGGAGGATGCGTCCGCTACCGGTCATAAGTGCCAGCCCCTCTGGCACCGTATTCACGATCTGCCGCGTC
Organism: uncultured Chloroflexia bacterium; assembly: GCA_963791135.1. Taxonomy (GTDB): domain Bacteria; phylum Chloroflexota; class Anaerolineae; order Caldilineales; family Caldilineaceae; genus Fredericiella. Next base: position 56,425 of record CAWBRX010000027.1, on the reverse strand, counting down.
AGCTCTGCCTGAGCTTGTGTCTGCTGCAGCAACTGCAGCCTCTGTATGATGCTGCCTGCGATCTCGGCCAGCGATACCAGCAGCCTGCTCTGCTCCGGCGTCACCTCCTCGGCAGCGGCAGCGCCACAAATAACACGCCGACGATTGCGTCCGACGTGCGGATCGGCGCCCAACCTGCACCCCAACCCACAGGCGTAAGCGATCGGAGCACCCTCCGCCAGCCCTGGGTTGCGCAGTATGTCTGGTTCGACATGCGCTTCTGCCGTCACAAATACCCTTCCTGTGATACCCTCGCCCCGTGCAATCTGAGCTCCGCTGGAAGGCCTGGCACCAGCCGCTCGCCGCAGCGATGCGCAGCCGATCGCTCTGCGGGTCCCACAGCCAGATCGCCGCTGCCTCCGTCTGCAGGGCTGCCAATGTCTGGCTGAGCAGGATGGAGACCGCAGCGTCCTGCGTCTGTGCCGTGCGCAGCGCATTCGACAGCTTGTGCAGCGCCTCAAGTTCGCCCAGCCGCTGCTCGCAGCGTTGCCATGGTTTCTCGGGTCTGGGTCACGTCGCGGGCAATACCCTCGATGGCAGTGAGCCGGCCGCTGCTGTCAAAGATCGGCGTATTGCGCTGCTCAGCCCAGATCGTAGACCCGTTCCTGTGCCGCCAACGCAAGATAACCGGCTCACCGAACGGGATCTCACCTTCGATCGCCTGCTTCAGCCGTGGGTGGTCGTCGGGATCCACAATCTTGAATACAAGGTTGGGGTCGGCATAGTGCTCTTCAGGCGTGTAGCCTGTCAGCACGATGGCTGCCGGGCTTACGTATTCCAGCCTTGGCTGGGGGACAAGCACGTAACGATAAATCAAGTCCGGTGCGTTTTCCGCCAGGCGGCGGAACCGCTCCTCGCTGCTGCGCAAGGCGTTTTGCTCGCGCGCAAGACGGGCATGGTAGTTGGCGTTCTCAAGGGCGATCGGCAACTCCGACAAGTAGCCTGCATGCTTGACGATGTAACCGGTCGCGCCCAGCCGCAGTGCCTGCACCGCGACCTCTTCATTGCCCTGGCTTGTGACGAGCACAACCGGCACATCCAGCCGGCGTTCGTCGTGAATGATCTTGAGGAGTTCGAGTGCGCGAACGTCTGGGAGGTTGAAGTCAAGCAGCAGCACGTCATAGCCGCTTGACTTGTCACTTGTTTCGCTCGGCATGTGCGGCAGGCGCGCAAGAACTTCCTGCCCGCTGCCGACCAGGTCTAGCCGGATGTGTTGCGCATGCTGGGCCAGGTGCTGCTGCGTGCGCTCGCCGCTCTCTGGATCGTGTTCTGCATACAAGACGTGCAGTGAGCCTCGGCGGCGCAGCGACTGCTCCCTGAAACGCTCGGCTGCTGCACGCACGATGTCCGGCAGCCGGCGATGATAGTCGCCGCGCTTGGTAATATAGTCGTCCGCACCCGCCTTGATCGCACTGATTGCGACGTCTTCATCTCCTTGCCCTGTGAGCACCACCACAGGCAGGGGCAGCTGGGCGTGGCGGATGGCATAAAGAATGTCCAGTCCGCTGCCATCCGGAAGACGGAGATCGGTAAGTACAAGATCGAACTGCAGGGCAGGCTCACGGCTGGGCACAAGCGCCGCCAGCGCCTCTTCAATGGTGCTTGCGCTGGTTACCTGGACACCGGCATCGGCCTGCCGCAGCGCACGTCGCGCAAGCTCTACGTCGACACTGTCGTCTTCTACATAAAGAATGTTCATCTTCTTGCCATTGTTCCATCGCGCCGGAAGCACGTTTACTCTCTGCGAAAAGCAGATCGCGACTGCCGCTTTTCCGCGTAATGCTTTCGAACAGGAGAGAATGTTTTGAACTACCAGTAAGTGGCTTTTTCTTGGCGGAGCCGTTGAGGCGGATGGCTCTCGTGTGCCAGGCTGTGATGGTGCTCGTTGAGGTATAATGCCTTGCCCCCATTATAGCGCGGATGGAACGAAACGATAGTGACTCGGATGGACTGCGCACCGGCTCGTGGACGCAGGAATGTACCGTACATCCTATCGGCTTTCTGTATATGCGATCGTTTGGGCCGGAAATGTATCCTGCTCATAGGTAAGTGCGGAACGAGTGATTTCTAGAGAGCGTTGAAGCCGCATGTCAAGCTTGCCTTCACCTGGCCGTTCCGGCGGGCCAGGTCTGTCGCTGCTCAATCGATTTACGCTGCTGAGCGCCATGATCCTCTTTGTCGGCGCACTGCTGATGGCGTGGTGGATCGATCGCCGCATCTACCAGGTTGTCACCGAGGACAGCATCGAGCTGGCGGGCGTCTTCGTGGACAGCACCATCGCCCCCCATCTTGCCGAACTGCCCAGCGTCAACTCGCTCACCGTCAGCCAGGCGGCTCATCTCAAGCAGCTGATTGCGAACAACGTCGACAGCGGGCGCTACGCCGCCGTCAACCTGTGGTCGCCGTCCGGTGATCTGATCTACAGCACACTGCCGGCGCCCCTGGACGAAGCCGCAGTCTGCCAGCCGGCTTGCGGGCGGCGCTGGCGGGAGCAGTCTTTCTCGGTAGCGACAGACCATGTGCAGGGCGACACCGAGCCGTCCGGCCGGGGAGCGTTTCTCGAGTCGTATTTTCCTGTACGCGGTGAGGACGGCGATGTACTCGCCGTCATCGACCTCTACCAGAATCTTGCCGAGCTCGAGCGATCTACCCTGCAGGTGCGGCTCCAGACCTGGCTGTTTGTCGGCACTGCCACGGCGCTCATGTTCTTCCTGCTCTATGGCATCGTGCGCCAGGGCAGCGAGACGATCGAGTCACAGCAGGCCGCGCTCGCCCGCTCGCGCCGGCAGATTCAGCAGGCCGCCGTGCGGGCGGCTGCCCTCAACGAGGCGGCCATGCGCCGCCTGGGCGCCGACCTGCACGACGGCCCGGCCCAGGATCTGGGGATTGCCCTCATGCGCATGGAACCGCTGCGCGCGGCCGTGGCCGCCCATATCGAATCAGGTGGCGAACACTCTGTGGATCTGGATGCTGCCTCCTTTGACCTGCAGCTCATCCACACCGCACTGCAGAGTTCGCTCCAGGAGATCCGCAACCTGGCCGGGGGCCTGCGTCTGCCCGAGCTGTCGGATCTCGACCTGGCCGCGACGATCCGCAAGGCAGCGGCCGACTACACGCGCAAGACCGGCAAGGGGGTCGGAGTAGAGGGCCCGCAGCCGTTGGCCGGGGACACGGCGCTCAAATCGGCAGCCTACCGGCTGGTGCAGGAAGCGCTCAACAACGGGCACCAGCATGGCGAACCGTGTCGTCAAAAAGTTCGCTACCTGGTCGACGGCAACATGCTGCGGCTCGTGATCGAAGATGACGGCAGCGGCTTTGACGTCGGCCGCATGCGGGAGCGCGGGCCGCGCCGCCAATTGGGCCTGGCAGGTTTGCAGGAACGCGTGGAGATTTTGGGTGGCTATTTTGAAGTTCAATCGGCGCCGGGCAAGGGCACGCTGGTGCGCGCCCTGCTGCCACTGGCGGCGCCCGGCGTTGACGAGGAAGTGGTATGAGCACAATTCGAGTGTTGTTGGTCGACGATCACCCGCTGTTCCGCCAGGGCGTGGCGTATACGCTCAGCCGCGAGCCGGACATTACCGTCGCCGGCGAGGCTGCCAGCGGTAAGCAGGCACTCTCCCTCGCCCGCTCGTTGGTGCCGGACGTGGTGCTGCTCGACATCACCATGCCCGACGGCGATGGCCTCACGACGGCGGCGCAGTTGAGCCAGGAGGTGCCGTCGGCGCGCGTCATCATGTTGACCGCCTCTGAAGAGGGCGACGACCTGGTGACGGCCATGAAGGTTGGCGCCCGGGGCTATGTCGTCAAGGGCGCCGGCGCCAGCGAAGTGGTTACCGCCGTGCGCGCCGTTGCCGCCGGCGATGCCTACATCACTCCCAAGATGGCCGGCAACCTGCTGCTCGAGATGACCCAGAAGCCGGCCGAGAATCCCCTGGACGAGCTGACCGAGCGTGAATGCGAGGTGCTGGAACTGCTGGCCAAAGGGTTGACCAACCGTGAGATCGGCCTGCAGCTGTCCCTGGCGGAAAAGACCGTCAAGCACTACGTCACGTCCGTGCTGCAGAAGCTCCACGTGCGCAGCCGCGTCGAGGCCGCCCTCCTCGTCCAGCGCCAGGCAAGCACTGACCTGGCGCACTCTCGTAGGACGCTTTCGGGAGCGACTGGCTCGCCCGGTCTTCGGCTCCTCGCAGCGTCGACGCCTTCGTGCCGGCGTGCCCTGCGACGTGCACGCCTCGTGCGCCTCGACCTACCGTGCCGCCGCCAGCCGCGCCAGCGCTTCCTCACGCGTCGCCACAAAAAAGATCTGCCTGCCCTTGTTGCACTCGTAGATGAAATCCGCCAGGGCCTTGCTCTGATACTTCTGAAACTCGCCCACGATCGCCACCTTGACACGATAGTTGACAAGCTTCTGCAGGATCTCGCCCGCCAGCTTCGTGCGCAGCTGGAAGAACTCCGGCGCCAGGTTCGCCTCATGCAGGATCAGCGCCTCCACGTGTTCGGGATAGAAGCTGCCGAGCAGGTCAAGGATATCCTGGCTGCTGTTCAGCGGTTCATCGCTCGTGACGAGTTCCCCAATCAGCACGCCGTCGAGCTGCTGCGTCTCCACTTGCACTGTATCTACTTGCACTGCCTGCCTGCCTTTCTCTGCCTCTATGCCGCCCACGTTCCCACGTCATCGCCGTGTAATCACGGTAGAAACCCGCCGCCTCCAGCAGCGGCTGCCCGGCGCTGCCCAGCACCGGCTGCCCATTCCAGGTCGCCACGCTCAACCGCGCCTCAAAGCTGCCTGCATGCGCTATCCACGCCTGCAGGGCGCGCCGTACCTGGCCGTCGTCCGCATCGGCGGCTGTCGTCATATCGGCGCCGCTGTCGCCAATCAGCAGCACGGGCTCGCCTCGCTGCTGGGCAAGCCAGGTGGATGGTATCCGGGAAAACGCAAACGGCTCCCCACCCGCCGTGCGCAGTTCGCCGGCCGGCCCATAGAGGTTGGCCGGGTCGCAGGCGTTGAGCAGCACGATGGGGTCATCCTCATCCTCACCTCTGGCTGCCCCGGCCCGCAGCTGCTCCACCACCTCGGGCAGCGCAAACTGGACGCCCGGCAGCCCGCGCACGAAATAGCCCCGCCGCACCTCGCCGCGCATCTCCAGCCGCTGCAGTTCCGGGTAGATCAGGCCCCAATCCCAGGCGCCGATTTCGTCGTCCAGGCTCTCATGGGTCACGACGCCATGCCGCGCCAGCAGCTGCCGCGCCTGCCGTGCCGCCACTTCCGCCGGGGGCAGCGGCTTGCCCAGCACGCCAAACCGGTGCACCAATGCCCAGCGCCCCTCCTGCTTGGGCGCAGGCTGCGGCTCAAGCGGGTGTCCCATCCGTTCTGCGACACGCCGCCGCGCCGCGGCCAGTTCGCTCCGCCCCGGCCGCGCGATGGCGCCGCCAAACGTGGGCCGTCCCGCAGGGAACTCCGCCTGGCATGCCACCGTCTGCGCCCCGCTGCGCCCGCTGCTGCGCCAGGCGCTCCGCCAGCTCTGCCTCCAGCGAGCTGAGCGGCTTGCGCTCGTGGCCTGCTTGGGGCACGCCATACTGCAGCAGCTCACGCAGCGCCGCCAGGTTGTCGCTCGTGGCCAGCCCGGCCGCGGCCAGCTCCCACAGCGCCGCCGCCGTCTCCTGCTCCCCGAGGCCGAGTGCAGCGCGCAGCTCGGCCGGGAAGACGGCGCCTTCGCTCTTCAGAAAGGCATGCACCGCCTGGGCGTGCTCGCTCAGGCCGGACAGATCGTCCGGCGGCGCCTCGAGATAGGCGCTGCCTTCCCCGCGAAAGAGATAGCGAATGCGCAGCCGCCGCGGATCGACGCCGCCGGAACCCACCCAGACCAGCTCGCCGCTCTGGCACAGCTCGGCCAGCATGCTGGGGCGATAGTCCGGCAGCCGCAGCGGCAGCACGTCGCGCTCCCACGCCCGCCCGGCAGCCGGCGCCGCCCGCAGCTGCTGCAGTATCGCGCCGCAGCCCGCCCTCGCCCGCCAGCCGCTGTGCAGGGTGAATATGCTGCCAGCGCGCCAGGAAGTCCGCATAGGCCGCCAGCGTCACCGGCTGCACTTCGTTGCGCAGGATCGCCAGCGTGCGCCGGTGCATCTGCTCCAGCACGCGGCGGTCGACAAATTCCGCTGCTTCCCCTGTCTCCGCAGCTCCGCTCGCTGCCCGGCGTGAAGCGCCCCTGCGCCAGCTGGCGGCTCGCCACCAGTTCGGCCAGCTCGCCTGCCAGCCACTCCTCCGGAAAGGCATAGCGTGCCCGGATGGCCTGCGGCCGTCGTCGGGCCGGTCTGCGCCAGGTAGCGGTGCAGAATGCGCCGCCGCGCTTCGTCAGCTGGTGAGCTCCCACAGGGCGATAGCCTTGTGCCGCAGGCAGCTTGCCCAAATCAAACGCCGCTATGTACTCGGGCGCCAGTTCGGCCGCCACCCAGCGCGTGTCGACGTGCGCGAGCGGTGGGAATTGGGAGCGCGACGATGCGGCGGTCGCCTGCCAGCCGCCCAAGCCAGGAGGCCGGATCGACCGTGCAGCGCTCGGCCACTTCGACCGAAGAAAGGTCCCCCACGCTCTGAAACAGGTATGCCAGCTCTTCGAGCGTGCGCACCTGCACGGCCGGCGCCGTGTGCTGCAGCCGCTCACGCACTTCGGCCACCGCCTCGGGCCGCAGCAGGTCCGCCAGGTCAATGTCCTGCAGCAGCTCCTGCAGCAGGTCGCGGTTTGCCGCCAGCGTCTGCAGCTGGCGCTCGGCCTTGGGCGCGTCCCACTCGTACATGTAGATGGAGATGAAGTCCCAGAGCAGGCTCTGCGCGACCGGCGAAGGCGTCAGCGATTCGGTCGCCACAACCTCGATCTCGCCGCGCTGGATCGCGCCGAGGACGTCTTCGAGGTGCGGCAGGTCCATCACCTCCTGCAGGCAGTCGCGATAGGTTTCCGCCACGATGGGGAAGTCCTCAAAGCGGCGCACGATCTGCAGCAGGTCCTTGGCGCGCAGCCGCTGCAGCCAGAAGGGCGTGCGCTTGCCGCGCCCCAGCCCCGGCAGCAGCAGCGCCCGTGCCGCGTTCTGGCGGAACTGCGCGCCAAAGACGGCAGAGTTGGGCAGCTCGCCGAGAATGCGCTCGCGCGCTTCGTCCGCCGTCATGTTTGTCACCAGGTCGAGCGGGAAATCGCCGTCGGCCGCCGGGAAGCGGAACAGGATGCCGTCGTCGTTGCTCTGCACCTCGACCTCGACGCCCGTGCGCTCGCGCAGCGCGCTGGCCAGGGCCATCGCCCACAGCCCGTTGACCTGGCCGCCAAAGGGTGACTGGACCACCATGCGCGGGTCGCCGACGGCATCGTCAAACACCTCGACCAGGATGGTGCGGTCGGACGAGATCGTCCCGGCATGGTCGACCTGGCCGGCCACATAGTCCATCACGATGCCGGCCGAGTTGTCGTCCAGGGCATAGTCCCGCCGCAGCCAGGCCAGCAGATCCTGGACCTGCGGCGCATCGCGCCTGGCCGCCGTGGCCCGCAGCTCCTCCAACCCCAGGGCCGCGGCCGCCGCCTGCAGCCGTTCCGCCACGGCCCGCCGGAACGCGCCCACCTTCTCGCCCAGTTCATAGGGCCGCCAGGGATAGTCGCCGCGCCAGAACGGCATGCGTGGGACCGAGCCGGCGGCATCGCCCACGATCACCTTGTCGTCGGTCACGGCGAGCACGCGCCACACCTGCGAGCCCAGCGTAAAGGTGTCGCCGGGCCGCGTCTCGTAGACAAACTCCTCGTCCAGCTCGCCCAGCTTGGTCTTGCCGTCGCTCAGGTAGGCGCCAAAGGTGCCGCGGTCGGGAATCGTGCCGCCGCTCGTCATCGCCATCAGCCGCGCGCCGGGCAGCGCCGCCAGCTGCTGGTTGACCTTATCCCACGTGATGCGCGGCCGCAGCTCCCCGTGCGCCAGGCTGGGATAGCGCCCGGCCAGCATGTCGAGCACGGCGGTATAGGCGCGCAGCCCCAGGTCGGCGTAGGGATAGGCCTGCCGGATCAGGCGGTAGAGTTCGTCGACGTGCCAGTTCTCCACCGACACCATGGCGACGATCTGCTGGGCCAGGATGTCGAGCGCGTTGCGCGGCGTGTGGATGGCTTCCACCTCGCCGCGCAGCATGCCGCCGGCCACGGCGGCTGCTTCCATCACATCCTCGCGGTGGGTAGGGAAGAAGCGCCCCTTGGACGTCTGCCCCACCAGGTGCCCGGCGCGGCCGATGCGCTGCAGCCCCTGGGCCACGGCCTTGGGCGCCTGCAGCTGCACGACCAGGTCCACCGCCCCGATATCGATGCCCAGTTCGAGCGACGAGGTGCCGATCATGGCGGGCAGCTTGCCGGCCTTGAGATCGTTTTCGAGCGCCAGCCGGATCTCCTTGCTCATGCTGCCGTGGTGGGCCCGAATCGGTTCGGCGTGCTGGCCGCGGCCGGCGCCAAACATGCCGAGCCCCTTGGCGAGCCCGTCTTCCATCAGCCCCGCCCCCGGGTTAAAGGCTGCCGTGCCGCCGGCGGCACGCAGCTCGTTGAGCCAGTCGGCCGCCCGTTCCGCCAGCCGCCGGTTGTTGACAAAGATCAGCGTCGAGCGGTGCTCCTCGATCAGCTCGTTGACCCGCGTGATCACGGTCGGCCAGACCGAGCCGCCGGCCAGGTTGCGGAAGTCCTCCACCACCGTCTCGACCAGCAGGTCCAGCCGCTTGTGGTAGGCGGCATCCACGATCGTGACGGGCCGGGGCACGATCGTGCTCGCTTCGCCTTCGCCCTGCCACGTGCCGCCGCCCAGGTAGCGGGCCGCCTCCTCCAGCGGGCGCACCGTGGCCGAGAGCCCGATGCGCTGGATCGGCTGCTCGGCCAGGTGCTGCAGCCGTTCGAGGCTGAGCGCCAGGTGCACGCCGCGTTTCGAGCCCACCAGCGTGTGAATCTCGTCCACGATCAGCGTGCGCACCGTGCGAAACAGGTCGCGTGCCCGCGGGCTGGTCAGCAGGATGTAGAGCGATTCGGGCGTCGTGATCAGGATATGGGGCGCCTTGCGCAGCATCGCCTGCCGCTCGCGGGTAGGAGTATCGCCCGACCGCACCGCCACCTGGATCTCCGGCAGCTCCTGCCCCATCGCCTCGGCCGTGCGGCGGATCCCTGCCAGCGGCACCCGCAGGTTGCGTTCGATGTCGTTGTTCAGCGCCTTGAGCGGCGAAAGATAGATCAGGTGAATGCCTTGCGGGGGTGGCGCGCCGGCACCAGTTCGTCTGCGCCGCTTAGGCTTCTCATCAGCCGCCGCTGGCGTAGGCGGGGGCAGCGTGCGAAACAGCTGGTCGATCCCCCACAGAAACGCCGTCAGCGTCTTGCCCGACCCTGTCGGGGCCATAATCAGCGTATTCTCGCCGCGCTGGATTGCCGGCCACCCGGCAGCCTGCGGCGGCGTCGGCTGCCCCATCGTCTCCTCAAACCAGGCACGGACCGGCGGCAAAAACGCGTCAAGTGGGTTGGCGGCAGGTGTAGGCATGCGGGCCTCCAATACGAACATTTGTGCGTATAGAGTGCATTATACCGCAGGTTTTCTCTGCAAAGCATGGATATAATCAGCAGTCAGAGCGGCATCGTTGGGAGAAAAGGGTGAGTGATACATGACTGCGATTGCCGTTATACACCAGTTCAGAAAGCGACTCGATGAGTTTTTTGCCCAAGCAGAAGACGAAGCTGTGATTATCACGCGCTCGGATGGGCAAGATCGTGTCCTTATTTCAAAGCAGGAGTACGAGTCGCTGCTTGCAGACCGCACACCTTCTGTCGACGACTGCTAATGCTAATCGATTGCAGTCGGCAATGACAGAGATCGAGGCTGAGATTGCCCGACGTTCCACAGCTTGACGTTTTCTATACTTCTCGGGCCAGAGATCCTGCCTACTGGAATCGTACCGACAAACGCGTCAGCGGCGCATCGAGGCCTGATGGCTGACATCGTTTTGCACCCCTTCACCGGCATTGGCAGACCGACCGTTACGCTCATCAACTAACTGGCTCCTGGTCGCGGCGTGTCCCCGGTGAACATAGACTTGTCATAGCGCGTCGACGACAATACCGTGTCTACAGCGCAGTGCCGTTTTCACTACTGGACTGCGTCGGGCTAGCGTTGTGAACCTAGCTACCACTCCTTGCGCCAGATCCAATTCCTGTACGCCTCCGTAAACCCCATCGACGTGTACAGCCCGTTGGCGGCCTCCATGTCGCCCGTGCCGACGATCGCCTCGACCGCCCCCATCTCCCACAGCCGCAGCAGCCCTTCGGTCATCAACGCCCGGGCCAGGCCGCGGCGCAGGTGATCGGGGTGGGTGCAGACCGGCTCGAAGATGCCAAGCCGGTTGGTCTCGTCGTAGGGAATGCCCACATACGCCGCAAAGGTTCCGTCCGGCGCCACGGCGACCAGGTCCAGCTCGCGGCGGAAGCTCGGTGCCCGCCGCGCGAAATTCTGGTACTCCCACGGGTTGTGGAATGTGCGGTGAAAGGCGGCGTTGAGCAGGTCGGCGATCCCCTGGCAGTCGGCCAGCTCCTCCGGTCGCATCGTGCGCAGCGTATAGCCCTCAGCCAGATGCACGGTGGGCCGCGGCTGCTGCCCAAGCCGCATGTGCCGTGTCATCCCCCAATACGGCGTCTTTTCATAGCCGCGGCGCGCCAGCGTCTGCTGGCGCAGGGCGTCATACTCGTAGACCGGGATCTCCAGGTATGACCGACCGGCGTCTTCGTTCCTTGCACAGATATGCTCTTCCGCCCACGCCACCAGTTCCTCTTCCAGGTATCGGTAGTCCGGATGCACCTGCAGGTAGGCCGTGCCTAGAGAGCTTTCCGGCAGCACAAACGCCACCAGTTCGCCCGCAGCATTCTCCCACAGCCGGATCGGCCGCTGCGCAAACTGCGGCGTGTCCACGTTCGCATCGTAAAACCGCTGCCCTTCGAGCCAGCGCACATCCCAGTTGAAGCCGATCGGCGTGATCGGCACGGTATCGACCAACAGCTGGCGCATGCGCCAGAAGTCCGCATCGCCCTGCGGGGCGCGGGCGACGATCGAACTGGCTAATAATGTAGACATAATGTAAAATCCTGTTGCAGTTTCTAGGCAGGATGCTGGACGTGCTCGTCCCCATGGCTGCCAAAATGATAGTAAAGGTACGGGGCAAAGCCGATCGTGAGCAGCACCAGCGGCCAGAAGCGCCCGGCGAGAACGTTGTAGTCCGCCAGCAGCACAGAGAGCGGCTGGCCGAGCACGAACAGACCCATGCCAAACTCAAACGCGATCGTCAGCGCCATCCACGTCAGCCCCACGATCAGGGCCTGCCTGCCCGAGTCAAACGGCCAGCGCCTGGCGATATACCAGGTGTAGAAGGCGAAGAGCAGGATGCCCGTCAGGCAGGAGAGCTGGTGCGCTGCCGTATCGCCCAGCGCGTTCTGATAGACCGCCACACGCAGCCCACCGTTGAGAATTCCGATCACCGGTATCGGCAGCCAGGCCAGCCAGTAAGTGCGATTCATCGTTTCCTCCTCACAATATGCCATGCGACGTTCGCCACAACTTAGTACGTCTTCAGCATACGCGAGGATGCGCCGGCCGGCACCACATCTGCATGTAGTGGCGGATGTAGTTGGGACGGGTGCATTTCAGCGTGGAGTCGGTAGGGGCATGAGGTCCGGCGGCGAGAGCTCGCGGTTGTGGCGAGCGTTGTTCCGCCGGACCTCGGGCCCCTACGATTGTGCGTGGACGGGCGCCTGCTCGGCCGCAGCGGCCGCCAACGGACCGAGCACCTCGGCAAAACGCACCGCCGCATCGGCTGCCCAGGCGTTCAGCTGCGCCAGCTCCTCGTCGGAAGTGCCGATGGAACCGATGTGCAGCCAGGCGATCCGCGCCGCCCGCCGGTCGTCCATTCGCTCCCAGCTCAGCTGCGCCCCCAATTCCTTCTCTATGGCCTGCCGGCGTTCGGCGAGCCAATCGAAGATGTGGTTGTTTCGCTCGCGGCTGCCGGTATCGATGTAGAGCTCGATGCGAAAGTGGTTGTCGGTCGCAAACGCGGCAATGTAGTACAGCCCTTCGGTCTGCGCGCCCCGCACCGGCGCCAGCACATGCCAGGCTTCGCCTGAGGGTGGTACCAACTGATCCGGCAGCTCCATCCGGCCCTGCAAGGCCGCCTGCAGATCGACAAAGAACAGGGCCAGCCGCCGCGCCAGTGCCGGGATGCGCTCGAAGGTCGCAACCTGTTCGGCCATGTTGACGCTTGACACGCGCCAGCCCGCATCAAGCCAGCGCTGCATCCGGCTCGTGGAGACGGCATTGTTGGCCCACCACCCTCGGTGCGTGCGCGCCGAGGCCGGCAGCGGTGCCCGCACGATTCGCTCGATCTCGTCAAAGCGCAGATTCAGGCGGTCGAGGCTAGGCGGCCGGTTCTGCAGATAGGTGGCCAGCAGCGCATATTTGCTCTCGCTGCTGGTGGCGGGCTCATAATAGGCCGGTGCGCCGTCGTCGCCCGTCCCGGCCGCAGCCCCTGCCGCTGTACTGCTGCCCGGTGGGACATAGGCGATCTGCTCGCCTCCCCACGGCGTGTCGGCGGCCGGCGGCGGCTCCGGCTGGTGCTTCTGCAGCCAGTTCCAACAGAAGCGCAGCTGCGACCGTTCCAGCGCCGTCAGGTCGTTGCGAAAGTGCGCCAGGTGGTTGCGCGTGCTGCGCACGCCTTCCAGCAGCTGGCGCACGGCGTTGCGATCCAGCTGCAGCGTCGGCCCGAAGTGCTGCCAGGTCCGCTCGTGCAGGAATAGCTCGACATAATCGTAGAACGTCAGGCTGTCAAATGGCCTGGGCGGCCGCGCCGGCGCCAGCTTCGCCAGGCTGGCGTCAAAGGCCGCCTGGTCGAGCTTGCTCGATTTTCCGGTCAGCCCGCTCTGTGCCAGGTACGTTTTCAATGCGTCGCGATATTGGCCCACAAGCTGGCCCTGGTTATCGCTGATACGCTGGATCGCGGCCGCCAGCTCGCTGCTGCCGCCAGGGGCTGCGCCGCCGTCCGGATCCGTGTCCATGACCCACTCGGCGCCGCTCTGCTGCACGCCAAAGGCCGCCAGGATCATGTCCTTGAGCATGCCCTCGATGTCCTCGACCAGCATCAGGTCCTCGCCGCGGCGGCGGAAGTATTCGGTCGAGTCATAGGTCGTGACGACCCCCAGGAGCTTGCCGTCATCGTCGTCGACGATCAGCACCGAGTACTTGTCCTGCAGGCGGTCGATCACGTCGAACAGGTCGTCGTCCGGCGAAAACTCGTCCGCCCGCACGACGGCGTGGCCCACGGTCAGATCCTTGACCGCCACGCCAAAGTTGCTGGTCGCCTCGACGATCGACTGGAACGTAATCACGCCGAGCGGGCGGCCGTCGTCGTCGACCACCGGCAGCTGGCTGAACTCCCGCTCGATCATCATGGCGACGGCTTCGGTCGCCGGCTGCTCGGCGCGCACCGTCACCGGGGCAGCCGCGGCCTTCAAGCAGGTTTTGCACTGGGTAGGGCATAGGGTTCGCTGGTTCAGGACTGGAATGGCGCTTAATGTCGCTGTGGCACGTGGTGGGTGCCGCTCATAGTATAGCGACGCGGCACGATTGCCCGAAATCGCCCGCATCGCGCTCATCCCGCCCCGCACCGGCGGCTCTAGTGATTTGTCTCGGGCCCGCTCGGGGGCTAATTCTTCAGCATCTGCTCGATCTGCGCCGCATACGCCGCGCTCTCTTCGTCGCCCGTGACCAGTTCGATCTCTGCGCCGCTTGCTGCGCCCAACCCCAGTTCGACGGCACGTGCCAGCTGCTCCTGGCTGAAGATCGGCCCTTCACTCACCGCCGGCGTCGTGCCAAGCAGCCGCAGGATCGCCACGCCCACCGCGTCGACCGCCACACGGTCGCTGCCTGCCAGCACCACGTTGGCCGCCACCTTGTCGCCACTGTCGGGCCCTCCCGTGCGAAAGGCCTCGACCCCGTCGAGCACGATCAGGCTCGGCGCATAGGCGGTGTTGATCTCCGCAATCATGCGCCGCTGGTCCGGCGACGAGTGCAGTTCGCCCATATAGTTATAGTCTTCGCCCAGCACGGTTTTGGCCGCCAGCCCCACGCTGTTCTTGAGCGACAGCGTAAAGTGGCCGCCAAAGCGGTGCGTCTTGAGACAGCACGTCTGCACCACCATGTCGGCTTCCAGCAGCGGCTTGGGCAGCGCAAAGCCGCGCTGCCAATGGCTGCCGGGCGGGTTGAAATGCTGCCAGCCGTTGGCATCCAGCTCGTCCAGCACCAGCGCTTCAAAGCCGAGCTCCTGCGCCAGGCTGAACACGCCGGCCTGCTCCATCACCTGGCGCGTGTTGCCCATCCCGCTGCGGTCGCCCACCACGATGCGGCTCGGCTTGCCCTCCTGCAGCGCTGCGATCACCGTGCGCAGCACGTCCGGATGCGTGGACCCGGGTGCGGGGTCGGCGCTGTTAAAGTTGGGCTTGAGAAAGACGTGTTTGCCGGCCGTATCAGGGACGCCAAACAGCGCCAGCGCCTGCCGCACGCCGTCTGCACGGCTGTTGGTCTTGACCAGCGGCGCACGCGTGCTCGCCCTCGTCGTTTCTAGAGTAGCAGCCGTTGGAGCGGCTGCCGCCGCAGGTGTGGGCGTCGGGAGGACAGCGGGTGCCGCGTCCAGGTGCGCCATGCCCGAAAACAGAAGGGCGTACCGGCGCCGCAGTACAGCCCGTCAGCAGCGTCGCGCCGGCGAGTGCGCCCGCTGCGCCGAGTCCGCGTAAAAAATCACGGCGTTTGAGGGGGACAGATCGGTTCATAGTTTGCGACATGGAAGCCTCCTGCTGCCGAAACGGCTGCTGCCGCCATCAAGTTCCCAGTCCCCTTCCAAGTGTTCCTCCTGGCCGCTACATCGTTCCCGGCCGGAAGCGCATGGCCGACCACACGTCGTCCAGCGCGATCTGGCGCACGGGCCGCCATCCAGACTCCTGTACCACCGGCCACAGCTTGTCGCGGTTCACGTCCGTCTTGATGCCCGAGCCGCCCTTGGGATAGGCGATCCACAAGATGCCCTCCGGCTTGGCCGGAGCGACAGTCGCAACTGCCCCCGGCGCCAGCGCCTGCGCCTCGGCCAGGTTGTTGACAAACAGCAGCACGGCATCGGCCGCTGCGTCAGGACCGGCGAGGATCTCGATGCCCTCCGAGTCCCGCCTCCAGCTTTTCGACATAGCCCCCAGGCGCATTGCGGAGGGCCAGGCGGGTAACGTTCTTGAACTGGAATTTATCCTTGAGTGACTTTTCGTCTTTGTCCACGACTGAAAACCTCCCGTTTGCACCTGCGGCGAATACCGTCTACGATGCAAGTATACCATCCGGCCACTATCCAGAAACAGAGCAAGCACAGAAACATGACCGCGCACACTCCACCCCAGCAACCTGCCCAGGGCTTGACCCCGCCGGCCGCACACAAGACGGTCAAAGAAGGCTTTGTCGAGCGGCTCGTCGAGCCCTTGGACCGGTTAGTCGAGGGCATCTACAGCGTGCTGATCGTGCTTACCTTCACCCTGGCCACGCGCGCCATCCAGGTGCAGTCAGGCGAGGTAGCAGACAAATTTGACCTGCTTTTGCAACTCTTTGTGGCCGCGCTCGGCTGCGCCGTAGCCTGGGGGCTGATCGACGGCGCGATGTATGTGCTGACCTGTGTATTCGAGCGCGGTAAAGACCGCCGGCTTTACCGGCTGGTCCGCAGTGCTCCTACCGAAGAAGAAGGCATAGCCGTGCTGGCCGATGAACTCGACGACGAGATGGGCTCGCTGGCGACATCTGCAGAACGGCGCGACATCTATCAGAACTCTCTACGCCCGCCTGCGCCAGTCGCCGCCGCCCCCGGGAGGTTTTGAGAAAGGTGACTTTGGCGGCGGGTTTGGCGTGTTTCTCGTGGCGGTCGGCGCTGCTCTGCCGATCGTGCTGCCGCTCATCATTTTGCCCGGCAGCATCCAGTTTCGGCTGCGGGTGTCGAACCTGGTCGCCTTTGCGATGCTCTTTGGCATGGGGTACCGCTGGGGCCGCTATGCCGGCGGCAAACCGCTGCTCACCGGCCTCATGCTGCTCATTCTCGGCGTCATAATGGTCGCGGTGGCCATTCCGTTAGGCGGGTGAATTCGTTACCCTACAGAACGGAAAGTGTGGTATACTCGGGCGACATCATTCTGACCCGAGTTGACCTTCTGCCATGCCCGCTCAAATCTACGCCGCCCCGACGGCTGCCGGCAAGACTGCCTGGGTAATCGAACAAGTACGCGACGCTGCCAAGAGCCTGCGGCGTACACCCTATGTCGTCGTCGCCACGCCCCTACAGGCTGCTAGCTTGCGCCGCCGCCTGGCCGCTGCCGGTGGCGCGCTGGGCGTGCGGATCGTCACCTTTGACGGCCTCTACGCCGCGCTGCTTCAACACGCGCATGCCGCCTATACGGAGCTGGAGGAGCCGGTGCGCTACCGCCTGCTGCGCACGGTGCTTGACGAACTTGTGACCGCAGGCAGCCTCACCTTCTACCGCAACCTCGTCGCCCGGCCCGGCTTTATTCAGCGCGATGGAGTCGCTGATCGGCGAGTTGAAGGGTGCCGGCATCACGCCTGCCCAACTAGGGCACAGCGTTCGCTGCCCTCGACGCCGGACCTCGGCTCGTCGAATTGGGTGCAGTCTACGCCCATTACGCAGGCACTGCTTGCGGCCAATGCCTGGACGGATCGTCCTGGCGTCGCCCTCCTGGCGCTAGATGTCTTACAGCTGTGCGCAGTCAATCTACCTGTGGGCTGGGGCCCAGTCTATTTTGACGGCTTTGACAGCTTTACCGTCGTTCAGCGCAGGGTGATTGCTGCCCTGGCGGAGCAGGTGGACACTGTTGCCGTCCTGCTGGCCGGCACGGCGAACCCTGCCGTGACCTCACCCTATGCCTTGTTTGCCGAAACCGCCGACGCTGCTAGGCAGGAACTCGGCGTCGAAGTGGCCTCCTTGCCGCAGCAGGCTCTACCTGGCGTCCAGAACGACCTGCGCCCGCTTGCCGACCGCTTATTCGTCCCGCCGCGCATGGCAGCCGGGCCGCTGGTGGTGCCCGTCACGCTGCTGGCCGCCGCCGATCGCGCTGGCGAGGTGCGTGCCGCCCTGCGCTGGCTCAAGCAGCGCATCGTCCTCGATGGTGTGCCCCCCCACGACTTGCTGCTGCTGGCGCGCAACGTCGACGCCTATCGTGACCTGGTCGCGCAGACGGCGGCCGAGTTTGGAATGGCTGTGTACGGCGCCGGGCACCTGCCCTTGGCCGGCAATCCGGCCGTAGCCGCGCTGCTGGCCCTGCTCAACCTCACTGCTGCCGCGATGAAAAGAGCGGGCAGCCGCTGCTCCCTCGGCGCGGCGTCATTGAGGCGTGGCGCTCACCCTACTTTGACTGGCATGGCGCCGGAGGGCCGGCGACCGGGGGCGTGCACGCGGAAGCGCTTGACGCGTTGGCTCGCGAGTACGTCGTGATTCGCGGCCTGGACCAATGGCGCACGGCGTTTGCGCTGGCCCAGGCCAAAGCCGCGGCACATACCCAGCCAGGGGCTGAAGACAGTCCCGCACCCGATGCTGCAGCTCCGGAGAGCCTGGCGGCGCAGTTCGAACACTTTGTCGCCTGCGTGGCGCTGCCTGCGGACGCAGTGCGGCTGCGCGATTTCGCCTGTTGGCTGGAGGATCTGATCGGCCCTGATCCTGCGTTTCAGGACACCCCCTCTACTTCCGGCGGACCTGGCCGGCGGAGGCCGTGGCCCGGGAACTTTACGCTTGACATCATAGCCTGTGTTCGTCGGGGCGACAGTGCCTTGCAGGCGCTGCGATATCGCTGCGCTGCGCTGCCTGAAAGACGTCCTGCGTGGCCTGGTTGCGGCTGAAATCGCAGTCCAGAGCGCCGCGGGGCGTACGGGCGACGGATGTCCCGCTCGACTACGGCCGCTTTCTCTCCGAACTGCTTGGCGCCTGTTGCGGCGGCGAGCTATGAGCCTGTCGCAGACCACGCACACGCAATCCTGTTTACTGACCCACATTCGGCCCGCGGCGTCTCATACCAGGCAGTCGCCATGCTTGGCCTGGCCGAGGGGGAACTGCCGCGCCGGCGCAGCGAGGACCCTTTCCTGCGCAACGCCGATCGGCGGCTACTGCGCGTGCTGGACCTGCCCCTCGAAGACTCCACGCGCAGCTTTGACCGCGAGTCGTTCTATACCTCCGTCGCTCGCGCCCGCTCGCAACTGCTGCTATGCCGCCCTCGCATGGCGGAAAACGGCGCGCCCTGGGAACCATCGCCCTACTGGCAGGCCGTCGAATTCCTGCTGGGTATCCAGGCGACGACCGTGCCCGGCGAGTATCGGCCTTCCCTGTCCGAAGTTGCCTCGCTGCCGGAACTGGTCGAAAGTGCCTTGCGCCGGCCTGACGCTGCCGCCTGGCAGCTCGCCCACTACCCCCAAATCGGCACACAGCTCGACCACGCTGCTGCGCTTGTCGCCGTGCGCAGCGCACCCCGTCACCTCCGCAGCGCGAGCCCGTTTGACGGCTACCTGGGTGATTCACAGCCGCTGCGTGAGGGCATTGCTGCACGGTTGGAGCATTGGTCGCCCAGCCGCTTGGAGCGCTACCGTGCCTGCCCCTACTGGTTCTACCTAGCGCATGTCCTTCAACTCGAGCAGCGCGCCGAGCCCGAAGAAGGCGCCAACATCGCCCAGGCCGGCAATATCTACCACCGCATCTTCGAGCAGGTCTACCGCAGCGCCTCCGACCTGCCGACCTGGAGGCCTGCTGGCGGCGCTTCCTGCCGTGGCGAAGTCCGTCCTAGATGCCGCGCCGGAGCAGGAGGGCTTCCGTGTCACGGCCTGGTGGGCGCAGACACGCGCCGAGATTGAGGCCAACGTGCGTGCCTCGCTTGTCGCCCTGGCGGCCTACGACGGGACGCCGGCCGCATTCGAGCTGCGTTTCGGCCGCCACGTGCCGCTGCAAATCGGTGAAGGCGAGGCGGCGTTCACAGTCAGCGGCGTGATCGACCGAGTCGACCGCCGTGCCGACGGCACGCTGCGGATAGTCGACTACAAGACCGGAGTCTCCGACTACGACAATCCCAAGGCGCTGGTCGACGGCCATCGGCTGCAGCTGGCCCTCTATGCCCTGGCCGCCGAGCAGGCGCTGCAGCTCGGCGAAGTCAGCGACGGCTTCTACTGGTTCGCCCACAAGGCGCGCAGCAGCAGCTGGTCGCTGGCGGAGTTTGAAGATCCTGTGACAGGGGCAGTCGGGCCTGCCGCCGCCATCGAGCTTGCCGTGTCGCATGCTGTCGCCGCCGTCGACGGCGCCCGCCGCGGTGAGTTTGCGCCGCAGCCGCCCGACCTCGGCTGTCCCGACTATTGTGCCGCGGCCGCCTTTTGCTGGCACTTTCGTCCCAAGTTCACCGGATAACCATCGTGACCGACTCTGCACCCCATCCTCCAACTCACACCTCCGAGCGACGAGCAGCTGCCGGCAGTGCTGACGCTCGACCGCGACGTGGTGCTGACCGCCGGCGCCGGCACGGGCAAGACGCGCACGCTCGTCGCCCGTGTCCTGCATCTGCTGGCGCAAGGCGTGCCCGCCCGCAATATCTTTGCCGTCACCTTCACCGTCAAGGCTGCGCGCGAGATGCGCAACCGCCTGCGCAAGGAGATCACCGCCTACCTGGCGCAGCCGGAACTGGCCGGCTGCCGAGCACGAGCGGTGGGACCGCGTGCTGGTCGACCTGGAGGCCGCTCGCATCGGCACCATTCACAGCCTTTGCACTGAGATCCTGCGTTCACATCCCGCCGAAGCCAACGTGGACCCCGCCTTTGGGATCCTGGACGAGGCACTGGCGCTCCAGCTGCGCGACGGATGCGATTGCCGAAGCCGTCGCCTGGGCTGCCGATGACCCCGAGGCCGTCGCTCTGTTCGCGCGCTTCTCGCCCGATCGCCTGGCGGGCTTGATCGACGATCTTTTCTGCCGACCGGCTGAAGGTTGCAGCGGCTGTGCGCTGCGGAGCCTTGGCAGCAGCTGGGACGAACTCGCTGCGGCCGAAGTGGCGCGGGCACTCGCGGACGAAACCCTGGCCAGTGCCGTCGACACGCTGCTGGAATGGGAGGGCTACCGGCGCGCTGGCGCAGCGCTGGCGCGCGGCGATACGCTGGCGCCGGCTGCGCAGGAATTTGTCACGGCCTGGCGCGAGCTCAGACCTGCTCTGTGGCTGCCGGAGACCTCCGCGGTGCGCTGCCCTGCCTGGCGCGCCTGCGCTCGGCAGCCGGCGGCAGCAAAGGCAAGGCCGCCAACTGGCCGGCAGACCCCAAGCCCGTGATGAGCGCATTCCGCAGCGCGTACGATCTGCGCCTCAAACCGCTTGGTCGGCCAGGTGGATATCTGCGCTCGACCATGAGCTTGGCGCATCTGCTGCCCCTGCTGCAGGCACTTTTCGAACGCGCACTCGCGATCTACCAGGTGCGCAAGCAGGAGCGCTATGCGCTGGACTTTGACGATCTCGAGCAGCAGGCGCTCGACTTGCTCCTGCACAACCCCGACGTGCTGGCACGCTGGCGGCCGAGGAGACAGAGGCGCTGCTTGTGGACGAGTTCCAGGACACCAACGAGCGGCAGCGCGAACTGGTCGAGCTGCTCAACGTGGGCGTGGGCGACTGTTTCATCGTCGGCGACGCCAAGCAGTCGATCTACCGCTTCCGCGGGGCCGAAGTGGAGGTGTTTCGCAGTGCCCGCCACCAGATCGGCGATCACGGCTTTGCCTGCAGCCTGGCGCTGCTCCCATCGTACCCATCAGCCCCTGCTGGCCGCGCTCAACAGCCTGCTGGCCGCCATCATGGGCGAAGACGAGATCGCTGGTGAACCCTGGCATGAGCCGTTCGCCGCCCTCGCATGCCGTGCGGCGCTGCCTGCAGCCTGCCGTTTTCCGGCCCGCACGTCGAGCTGCACCTGGCCTGTGGCACCAAGAGTGACGGCGCCTTGGAGCGGGCCGCGCATGCCCTGGCGCACCGGCTGCAGGAGATGATTGCTGCATCCGCAGGGCAGCTTGGCTACGGTGACATTGCCGTCCTCTGCCGCGGCTATCGCGGCTTTGGCGCCTATGAAGATGCCTTTGAGGCTGCCGGCATCCCCTATGAGACCGTCGCCGGCCGCGGCTTTCTCGATCGGCCCGAGATCCGCGATCTGCTCAACGGCCTGGCGGCCGTGTCCGACCCCAGCGACGATCTGGCACTCTATGGCCTGCTGCGTTCACCGGCCTTCGGGCTGGCCGATACGGAGCTGCACCGTATCCGCCTGGCGGGAGGAACGGAGCCCGGCAGCCTCTGGCGCAGCCTGTGCGCTGATGCCGAGCCGCCAAGCCAGGCAGCAGCCGCCCTGATCGCACAGCTCTCCGTGCTGGCCGGCCGTATCTCGGTCGCCGACCTGCTCAAGCGCCTGGTGGACGCCACCTATTACCGAGCCGTCCTGCTGCAGTCCGGCGATGCCGCGCGGCGCGCGCAATGTGAGTAAACTGCTGCAAGATGCCCAGCGATCGGGAATTGTCGGCGTGGGCCAGTTCCTGGAGTACATAAGGGGGTTACGCAGCGCCGGCAGCCGCGAGGGCGAGGCGCGTGCTGACAGCAGCGGCTCGGTGCAGATTATGACCGTGCACCAGGCCAAAGGGCTCGAGTTCCCCGTCGTCGTCATTGGCGATGCCGGCAGCACGCCCGGCGGCGGTGGCAGCCTGCTGCTTGACGGAACACTGGGCGTCGTTCCCTATATCGAGTCACTCATTGGGGACAAGCGGGTACCCTTGGTCTGGAAGCTAGCGGGTATGCCGCGAGGCGCGCAAGGAAGCTGCTGAAAACAAGCGCCTGCTCTACGTCGCCGCCACCCGCGCCCGGGACCGTCTCCTGGTCAGTGGCCACGTCAAGATCAAGCCGTCGGACGAACTCTCCGGTGGAGGCTGGCTGCAAGCGATCTGTGATGCTGCCGGCGTTCTTCATGCCCCGGCAGGCTTTCAGGCGGACGGAGTCTGCGCCGCCGTGCTTGCGTCTGAGATGCCGGAAAGCAGGCCTGTCGATAGGGTGTCACCGGCGTTATCTACGGTGGCGGCTATACTCCCCCCTTGCAGCGGCACACGCCTGTCGCCGAGGAGAACCCTGTACATGAAGGAGAGGAACCACTCCTGCTGGCGCCCCTGGCCGCGGAGCAAGCGGACGGCGATACGCTAGCAGAGCGCGTTTGGCGTGTTGCTCCGCACGCTGAGACTCGGTGGGCGCCCGCCTGGGTGATCGGCAAGCTTGTCCACGCCGCCATTGCCGCCTGGACGTGGCCCCGGACGTCGGCTTTGATGCCTGGTGCCGCGCCGGTGCGCGCAGCTGCGGCCTGGTCGACGAGGTCCGGATAGAGGATGCCATGCGCCGCACGCGCCGCCTGCTCAACGAGCTTCGCCGCCACCCCTTGTACGCGGAGATGGCAGGCGCCGACGAACGCCATCATGAACTCCCGTATACCACCCCTGCGACCGGCGCGCCAGCCGGCCAGATCGACCTCTTGTTCCGCCGTGGCGAAACCTGGACGCTTGTAGACTTTAAGACGGATCGCATCCGCGATGATCGTGTGCGTGAGGTATCTACTGCGCGAACGTGACTACGGCGCACAGGTGGCCCGCTACGCTGCCGCCGTCGAACTACTACCTTGGCGTCACACCGCGCTGCATCCTTTGCCTACTGGATGACCAGGGCAGAATAAATGCCATCCCCATCGAACCATAGGGGAATAAGCTCCCGTGCAAGGACACGGCCAATGGCGACGATACTCGTTGCGCCGAACCTTGCGCCATCCTGCCCTCCCACTCAGCTTTGCCCCCGTATTCGCCTTGTGCCATCTTCGTGGTTCTACCCAGAACTTGGGTATACTGAGAAAAAAAGTAAATCTTGCCATTCGGCCAAGGAGCCCTATATGCCAGATATAAAAACGATTGTTTCCGCCATGACGCTTGAAGAAAAGGCCGCACTTGTGACCGGCGCCAGTGCCTGGACCACGACGCCGATCGAGCGCCTGGGCGTCCCCGAACTGCTGATGTCCGACGGCCCCCACGGCGTGCGCCGCGTGCCCGACGTCCATGCCGTGAGCGCGGAAAGCCTCCCCGCCACCTGCTTTCCGACCGCCTCGGCGCTCGCCTCCAGTTGGGACGCCGACCTCATCTACACCATGGGCCAGGCCCTGGCCGAAGAGGCGCTGGCGCTCGGCGTGGGGCTGCTCCTCGGTCCCGGCGTCAACATGAAGCGTTCGCCGCTCGGCGGCCGCAACTTCGAGTACTTCTCCGAAGACCCCTTCCTGGCAGGCGAACTGGCCGTCAGCCTGATCGACGGCATCCAGAGCAAGGGCGTGGGCACTTCGCTCAAGCATTATGCGGTCAACAACCAGGAGTTCGAACGCTTCCGCATCGATGCCGAGGTGGACGAGCGCACCCTCCGCGAGATCTACCTGCCTGCCTTTGAAGCCGCCGTCAAGCGGGGGCAGCCCTGGTCCGTCATGTGCTCGTACAACAAGATCAACGGCAGCTACGGCTCCGAGCACCATGAACTGCTCACGCACATCCTCAAGGACGAGTGGGGCCTGGAAGGGTATGTCGTCTCCGACTGGGGCGCCGTGCACGACCGCGTGGCTGCGCTCAAGGCTGGGTTGGACCTGGAGATGCCGGGGCCCCGGGCGCGGCGCACCCAGGCCGTCATCAAGGCCGTGCAAGGCGGCGAACTGGACGAGTCCGTGCTGGACGAGGCTGTACGCCGCATCCTGCGCATTGTCTTCAAGGCCGCCGAGACGCCCAAGGGCGGCGCATTCGACGTGGACGCTCACCACGCTCTGGCGCAGAAGATCGCCGGCGAATGCATCGTGCTGCTCAAGAACAACGGCATCCTGCCGCTTAAACCCAACGTCAACCTGGCCGTGATCGGTCGCGCCGCCGAGGTCGCCCACTTCCAGGGCGGCGGCAGCTCGCATATCAACCCCACACGCGTGGCTCGGTTCCCTTTGCCGAACTGAAGGCACTGGCGCAGGATGCCGAACTGACCTACGCCATGGGCTACCCGGTCGACGACAGCTTCCAGCCGGCCTTGATCGAGGAAGCCGTCAGCCTGGCCCAGGCTGCCGATGTCGCCGTGCTGCATATCGGCCTGCCTTCCTACAAGGAATCCGAAGGCTACGACCGTGCCGATATGGACCTGACGGCGCAGCAGGTCGCCCTGATCAAGGCCGTCTCTGCCGTTCAGCCCAACTGCGTGGTCGTGCTCAACAACGGCTCGCCGGTTGCCATGGGCGACTGGATCGACGGTGTCGGCGCCGTGGTCGAGGCCTGGATGATGGGCCAGGCCGGCGGCGGCGCGATCGCCGACGTGCTCTTTGGCCGCGTGAACCCCAGCGGCAAGCTGGCCGAGACCTTCCCGGCGCGCCTGGAAGATACCCCTGCCTACCTGCACTGGCCGGGCGACAACGGCCGGGTCCGCTATGGCGAAGGCCTCTATATTGGCTATCGCTACTATGACGCCCGCCGGCTGGAAGTACAGTTCCCCTTTGGCTATGGGCTCAGCTATACGACGTTCGCCTATTCGAACTTGGAGCTGTCAAGCCACGACTTCCGCGATGTTGACGGCGTGGTTGTCTCATTGGACGTCACCAATACCGGCTCGGTCGCCGGCAAGGAGATCGTGCAGGTCTACGTGCACGACCATGCCTCCGCGCTGGCTCGCCCGCCGAAGGAACTCAAGGGCTTCGCCAAGGTGGCCCTGGCGCCGGGCGAAACCAAGACGGTCTCGATTCCGCTCAACGCCCGCGCCTTTGCCTTCTATCATCCCGGCCACCGGCAGTGGATCACCGAAGACGGCGAGTTTGATATCCTGGTAGGCGCATCCAGTGCCGACATCCGCCTGCAGGC
The DNA here is from genome assembly GCA_963791135.1 of uncultured Chloroflexia bacterium. Taxonomy (GTDB): domain Bacteria; phylum Chloroflexota; class Anaerolineae; order Caldilineales; family Caldilineaceae; genus Fredericiella. The sequence continues at coordinate 31,388 of CAWBRX010000027.1, read as the reverse complement.
AACCGTCACGCTCAAGTCAACCTCCAACCTGCCCTCCTTGCTCAATCGCGAATCGACCGTGCGTGACTGGGTCAACGATCCGCGCGGCAGCCTGGTCTTTACGCCGCTCTACGAGCAGGTAAAGGCGGGCTTGATGAGCGCGTTTGGCGGCGGCGAAGGCACGGGGGGCGACGCCATTGGCATGGATATGACCGGCTTCATCATGGAGATGCCGCTGCTCAGCCTGCTCCAGTTCCGTGACGACGAACTGCCTATGCCCGCCGAAGACATCGTGGATGCCTTGCTGGCACAGGTCGCCATGGCCGGTGACTTCGCAGCACAATTCGCATGATGTTCTGAACCCACTCTTACTGCATGGCGCTGCCTACGCATATGGGCAGCGCCATGCATAGAATACGCAGCATTTACACACTATGGCGTTCTATACCCTGGCTCCTGAAGTCAATACCCTCCACGGCGCCTTTTCGCGTGACATGGCTCCCGTCCTGACCGTCAAGCCCGGCGACACAGTCCGTTTTCGAACGTTGGACGCCGGCTGGAACCTTGAGCCGCGCCGATCGACACGCTATGAGGACCAGCCAAGGAAATTCTCGCCGCGGCCGCCAGGCCAGGAAACCGGCCACGCATTGACGGGTCCGATCGCAGTACGTGGTGCAGAACCAGGAACGACGCTCGGTATCCATATTGGCAGCGTACGTCCAGGCACGTGGGGCTATACCGCCGTTGGTGGCTGGCCGCACTATATAAACAGTCGGCTTGGCGTTGAAGCGGAAGGCACCTATCTGCTGTGGACCCTCGATCCCGATACAATGCAGGGACGCAATCAGTACGGACAGCACGTCTCACTGCGCCCATTTTTTGGCGTGATGGGGATGCCGCCCGCCGAGCCGGGCCTGCACTCTACTGTGCCGCCGCGGCCAACGGGCGGTAATCTCGACTGCAAGGAACTGGTCGCAGGCAGCACCCTCTATCTGCCCATAGCGGTGCCCGGCGGCTTGTTTTCTGTGGGTGACGGCCACGCTCGCCAAGGAGATGGCGAATCTTCCGTGACCGCTATCGAATGCCCCATGGAAGCTGTGGACATCACCTTTTCGCTGCATCCAGAGCTGCGCCTTACCATGCCGCGTGCCAACACGCCCGCAGGCTGGATCACCTTTGGTCTCCACGAAGACTTGGACGAGGCTGCACTGCTCGCGCTCGAAGGGATGGTAGAACCTGATTGGTCGAACTCTATGGGTTTGATCGCCATCAGGCCTTGGGTATGGCCAGCGTCCTGGTCGATCTGCGCATTACGCAGATGGTCAACGAAGTCAAGGGCGTGCACGCTCTCCTGCCTCACAACGCTATCTAAGCCCACGGGGGAGCCTCTCTGCTGACTCTAGCCGCTACTGCAGTTGGCGTGTGCCCCTGACAAGGCCGCGTTGGACCGCTACTTTGGCTGCTTCTCGGCGGTTTTCGACCTTCAATTTGCTCAATATGCTGCGTACGTGGCTCTTAACGGTGAACAAGCTAACGGAGAGTCGCCGACTGATTTCTTCATTGCTCTCACCTTGCACCATCAGCGCCAGCACCTCACGCTCGCGGTTGGTGAGATCCCCATCACTTTGCGTCGGACCCCTGTGTTCCGTTTGTCCCATGCTGCGCCGCAAGGCAGCAACGACGCTGGCCGTCTGGTGTGCCGACAGCGCCGCTTCGTCGGCCAAAACCTGGCGGACGGCACGCAGGAAGGCGTTCTTGCCGCTGTCCTTCTGCACATAGCCGCTGGCACCGGCACGTAGGGCTTCCAGCAGATCGTCTTCGTCCTGGCTGATGCTCAGGATAAGGACTTTTGTACCCGGAAATTCGCTGCGGATGCGCTCGGTAGCCTCCAGTCCGCTGGTAATAGGCATGTGAATGTCCATCAAGACCAGGTCTGGGCGGGTAGAAGCGACGATCTCGATTGCCTCTTCGCCATTCCCAGCCCGACCCACTATTTCCAGGTCGTGTTCCTGCGCGAGCAGCGACACCAGGCTCTCACGGAAGAGCTCGTGGTCGTCGACTACGACGATACGTGCACGTGACATTCTTGATGCTCCGGCGGCAGCATTCATTCGGGGCTAACCTTCTCTAATGTTGGCGGCAGCGACGACTCTAAGACAGAGACGGCTCCAATTTTATGAGTTTTTCAATCATTCGTCTCTAACAGTTAGCTGACAAAATACCAAGCATTGTTGGTTTATTTTGGCTATTGGCAAACACAAAGAACCCGGCAGTATTGTGACACCACCGGTATACTGACCCCGCGACAAGACCGGCACAGCGTACCGCCATGTGCCGTATTCAAAGGCATCGTTTCATTCACACGCCCACTTGCAGACTATCCAGTCACGATTGACAGACTACGGGTGCCGCGCTCGTCTTGATGTCAGCAGTTTGTCGTGCTTAGCTGCGATCCGCCGCCGCCACGTTGGTCTTGGCGACGAGCGCCGCGATGATCTGCTCCCGCATCCGCTCGCCCTCTTCGGCGTCGGCCGCGCTGGGTGAGCCGTTGACGCCGCCAGATTCGGGCTGGTAGGCAAACCGCGAGTTGACGGCGTGCCACGGCTTGCCAAACTTCCAGTCGCGCACCCGGTCCATGTAAACAGGCGACCCAACGGCCATAGCGATCTCGGTCTCGCCCTTATCGGCATGGTGGATGGAGTTCAGCCCTGCCTCGGTCCAATAGTTCCAGTAGGCCGGCTTGAACGCCGGATACCGCCGCCACACCTGGTGGAAGCCCAGTTCGCACCCCAGCTTGTTGGCTCCGTGCCCGCTCAGGTAGATCTGCTTCATAAAGCCGTGAAAGCAGAACATCTCGGCGATATCGCGCACGACCAGCGCCAGTGTCTCGGCGGTGACGCCCACCGTGCCGGGGTATTCACGCATCGCGTCGGCAAAGCCATAGGCGATCAGCGGTGCCAGGATCGCCCCAGACTGCTTCGCCACAGCCCGGGCAAAATAGTCGGCCGTGTCGATGTCGAGCCCCAGCGTCAGGTGGCTGCCATGCGCTTCCACCAGTCCCAACGGCACGATGACCGGCAGCTGCCGATCCACTCCTGCCAGCTCATCCCCCGTCAACTTCACCCACTCGATCATCCGATTCGCTCCTCTGCCTTGATCTCCCCAAATTTCGCCCCCATCGCCAGCAGTCTCGCTTGCAGGGAGGCGGACCTCCAGCTCGTGCGGCAGCCGGTCGCCCGCCACCGCCAGCGCCGCTGCCGTCCCCGCCGCCTGTCCCATGGTCATGGTCTGCGCCATCGACCGGCACGATGCGTGCGCGTCGTGCGTCGCACTGAAACATCTTCCCGCCACCAGCAGCCCCCGTTTCACCTGCGGCACCAGCGTGCGATAGGGAATGTCGTAGGTCATGCCGTCGGGCAAGTAGGCCCAGGCCGTGTCGGCGCCGGCGTGATGGTCCTCGATCGGCGCACCGCACGCCCCGATAGCATCGTCAAACTTGCGCGCCTCGAGGCAGTCGGCGCGCGTCAGCCGGTACTCCCCGTATACCCGCCGCGTTTCGCGCACCCCGATCGGCGCGCACAGCCACGACAGCACCGAATTCTCGTAGCCGGGCACACGGTCGTGCAGGAAGCGGGCATACTCCAGCGCCTGCCGCCGCCCTTCGACCTCCGCCGCCGTCAGCGCCACCGGATCAGTGCCGTCCACGTCGGCGATGCGCGTCATAATCGTGTGGATGACGCCCTCCTGCGTGGTGATGTGCCCGCTGCCCTCGCGCCGCGGCAGCCGGTACAGCCCGCTGCTTGCCGCCTCCTCCATCGCCTGCGCCAATGCCTTCTTGCCAAAGGCCTGGGCGCGCGGCACGTCCACGTTGGCCAGGCGGAAGGTCGTCGTCAGCGTCTGCGCCGGGTCGATGTCCCCTGCCCGCTCGAATGGGGCGCCGGCCCGGCTGCAGACGTCGGCATCGCCGGTGCAGTCGATCACCACGCGTGCCGTCAGCTTTAGCAGCCCGCGCTTGCCGTCGACGATGACGCCCGCGATCCGATCTCCCTCCATAATCACGTCGGTGCAGAAGCTGTGCAGCAGCAGCCGCACCCCCGCCTCAAGCGCCAGGGTTTCCCACACGATCTTGAGCAGCGTGGGGTCGTAGGTCACCCCGGTGCCTGCGCCAAAGCTGTTGGGCCGCTCAAACGCCGCATTGTGCTGCTTCAGCCCCGTCACGACGTCGTCGGGGATGCCTCCCACCACCTTGTATGCGTGGGAACCCGGCGTGTAAAAGCCGTAAAAGGTGTCGAGCACCTGCGTGCTGGTCCCGCCCAGAAAGCCGAAACGCTCCACCAGGGTGGTACGTGCGCCGTTGCGCGCCGCCGCAATCGCCGCCGTCACCCCAGCCGACCCGGCCCCCACCACGATCACGTCGCTGTCCCACAGCTCGGTCAGCTGCTTAGTGTAGATATCCATAGCCTGTTGCCTGATCCGTTTTGTTTAGATGTCTCGCCCACGTCCCAACCTGTCCCCGGGACCTCGCAGGTCCCCGGGACATCTATTCTGCCTCCGCCGCCTCACTGCACCGTCCACCCTCCGTCGACCGGCAGGACGGCGCCGGTGATGAACTGCGATTCGTCGCTGCCCAGAAATACTGCTGCAGAGGCCACGTCGTCCGGCTGCCCCACGACGCCCAGCGGCTGCCAGAAGGCCACCTGCTCGGCGATCGCCGGGTTGGCCTTGGTGCGCGCCGCCATGCGCGTGTCGATCAGTCCCGGCGCGATGGCGTTGGCGCGGATGCGCTGCCGGGCATAGTGCGCCGCGATGTTGCGGGTCAGCCCGATAATACCCGCCTTGCTGGTGGCATAGGCGTGCGTGTCAAACAGCCCCTGCGTGCCCACCAGCCCCAACACCGAGGCGATGGTGACGATGCTGCCGCCCCGTTCAAACATCGCCGGCAGCGCGTGCTTGCAGGCGAGAAACGTCCCCCGCAGGTTGACCGCCATGATCTGCTCCCACGCCTCCAGCGTGCACTGGTGCACCGGGCCGTCGCCCAGGCTGCGCCCGCCGATGCCGGCGTTGCTCACCAACACGTCCAGCGTCCCAAAGTGCGCCAGCGTGCGCCGAAAGAGCTGCTCGACGGCCGCCTCGTCGGCGACGTCCACGGGCACATAGATGGCCTGCCCACCAGCCGCCGCGATCGCCTGTGCCGTCTCCTCTCCCTTGGTCGTGTTGCGATCCGCCACCACGACGGCCGCCCCCTCGCGTGCAAACTGCAGGGCGCAGCTGCGCCCGATCCCTTCGGCTGCGCCGGTGATGACGGCGACCTTCTCGTCCAGCCGCATATCAGACCCTCGCTAGTTCGACATACAAGTCTTTGAGATTGGGATAGAGCTGTTTGTAAATCGCAAACAGCCGCCCGTAACGTTCGTGGCGCGCGGCGTCGGGCAAGTAGCGCGTGCGCACCTCGGCCGCCTGCGCGGCCGTGGCGGCGATGTCCTCGATCAGGCCTACCGCCGACCCTGCCAGCAGGGCATTGCCCAGCGGTGCCCCACCCTCGTCCGCCAGTACGCTCAACGGCCGGTTGCATACATCGGCAATGATCTGGCACCACAGCGCGCTGCGTGTCGGGCCGCCCGTGGCGCGTATCTCCTGGATGTGCCCGCTCAGCAGCTCGGCGTATTCCAGGTTCTGCGCGATCGCATACGCTGCTCCCTCCAGCACCGCCCGCACCAACTCGGCCTTGCCCGTGTGCATGCCCAGCCCAAAGAATACGCCCCGTGCATAGCCGTCGTTGATCGGCTGCAGTTCGCCGTTAAGATACGGCAGAAAGATCAGGTTGTCGGCCCCCGGATTGGCGGCGGCCGCCAGGTCGAGCAGTGCACCGAGCTCCTCCTCTGTGCCGAGCGCCGTCCGCAGCCAGGCCAGCGCCGGCCCCGATCGCCCCCATCGATCCTCCCACGAGGAACTGCTGCTCGAGCACGTGCGCAAAGGTGAGCAGCTGCGGGTGCACGCGCGGCCGCGGCTCGGTGGCGTACAACGTGCCCGCCGTGCCGAGAGACAAAAACGCCATCCCCGGCCGCACGGCCCCCAGCGCCAACCCCGCCGACGACGTGTCCTCGCCCCCTGCGATCACCGGGATACCCGCAGGCAGTCCCAGTTCGGCCGCAGCCGCCGCCGTGAGCCCGCCGATCACCTCCCGGCAGGGCCGCACCTCGGGGTAGAGCCGTGGGGGCAGCCCAAACGCCGCCAGCAGTTGGGATGACCAGCCGCCGTGCGCCAGGTCGTAGGCGAACAGGATGCTGGCGTCGGAGGCATTGGTGACCGGCCTCCCTGTTAACCTGAAGTTGACATAACCGGTGGTCGTGAGGCTGCACTGGGTGGCGTCGATCAGCTCGGGCGCGTGCTGCTGCAGCCAGATCAGGACCGGGTCGGCGTTGTAGGGCGCCGGCGACTTGCCGTTGATATGCAGGATTTCGGACGCACACTCCTGGCGCAGCCGCTCGCACTGCGGCTCCGAGCGGTTATCCATCCAGATGATGGCAGGGTGGAGCGCCTCGCCCTTGGCGCCGATCAGCGTCACGGCACAGCCCTGCCCGCTCACGCCGATGCCGGCCACCGCTGCCGGGGCCCCAAGCCCTCTTTCTGCCGCTGCCAGCACCAACTGCGTGACGGCCACGACGCCCCGCCACCAGTCGTGCGGATCCTGCTCGGCCCAGCCCGGGCGCGGGTGATTGGTGGCATACCCGGCCGAAGCCTGCGCCACCACGCGCCCCTCTGGCGTCGCCAAGACGCCCTTGACAAAGCTTGTCCCTACGTCGATCCCCAGCAGCAGCGGCGCCACGCGCTCAGTCTCGCCCGTAGATATTGCGCTTGCGCCGCTTGAATTCCTTGTACACCCGCTGCAGCTGCTCCTCGGCTTCCTCCGGCCGGTCGGCAAAGTGCGGGCTGGTGAGCACGACCGGCGGCGCGCCGCGTGCAACCAGCAGCTCCGCCGTGCGCGCCTTGAGCGCGTTGACCACTGCCGTGGAGCCGATGGTAGAGGTCGGGCTGACCTTGTACTTGAGCCCCTCGATGTCGATCACGGCGTCGCCGGGCGGCGTGCAGTTGTCGATCGTCACGTCCGCCACCTCGCGCAGCTTACGCCCACTCGAGTGTCGCGAGACGGTCGAGTCGGCATGCGCCACCGACGAGACGGCGATCACCGGCAGCCCCTGCGCCTTAGCCTGCAGCGCCATCTCGATCACCAGCCCGTTGATCCCCGTGCTCGAGAAGCAGATCATGCTGTCGTGCGGGCCAAACTCGTAGTTGGCCAGGATGGCGTCGACATACCGTTCCTGCCGCTCCAGGAAGAAGGACTGCGGCAGCCCATCGGCGCCGACAAAGTTGGTGTAGAAGGTCAGCGCCAGTTCGACCATCGGGTAGAAGCCCGGATACGAGCCGATGCGTGGAAACATCTCCTCGACCGACATGCGGCTGTGCCCGCCGCCCCAGCAAAAGACGAGCCCGTCATTGGCAATGGTGTTGGCGCAGATCTGCGCCGCCGCCTCGATATTATCGCCCTGCGTCTCCGCGACCCGCTGCACGATCTCGCCGGCGATCGCCAGGTACCGCAGCGAGGCCGGCAGGGAGGCAGGCTGTGATTGGGATGATTCAGCTGTCATAAGTTCCTACTTCCAAACTTTCCTAGAGGTTTGCATGTATAAGCATCATTCTGTATAACAGAGCAGAACGGGCATTGCAATGCCCGTTCTGCCCGCATTCACTGCATTAGGAGCACACATGCCGCAATCGCGCAGCCTGCGTCGCCAGGAACTGCTGCTGGAAATCCTCTGCCAATCCGGCGAGTCAACCGTCGACGATCTGGCACAGCGTCTCAAAGTCTCTGTCTGGACCGTGCGCCGCGATCTCTCCTTGCTTGAGGAGCGGGGTGCACTCCAGCGCCTCCACGGCCGGGCCGAGGTGGCGGGTGCGACGCAGGTGGAGCCCTGGGACAGCGCCAGCCTCCACCAAGCCGCATCCGATCATCTCGAAGCCAAGCAGTCTATAGGCCGCAGCGTGGCGCGCCTGATCCCCATGGGCGCCCACGTGGCGCTGAGCGGCGGTTCGACTACGCTCGAGGCGGCGCGGGCGCTCAAGGCGCTGCGCTTCCAGGGCGAGGTTATCACCAATGCCCTCGACATTGCCGTCGAACTGGCGGCGATCCGTGGTCTCCATGTCGTCTGCACCGGCGGGGAAGTCCAGCCGCGCTACCACACACTGGCCGGCGCCGTGACCGAACGCGTGCTCAAGCTGCATTTCTTCGATTTCGCCGTGATCGGCGTCAGCGGCATCGACCTCCGCCACGGCTTCACCGTCAACAGCCAGGTCGAGGCCGCCACCGTCAACCTGATTGCCGAGCACGCCCGCACGGTCGTCGTGGCCGCCGACAGCAGCAAGTTTGGCCGTGTGGCCTTTGCCTCGGTGCTGAGCGAAACGCCGCCGCATCTGTTCGCCTGTGAGACGGCCGCCGCCCGCCGCCTACGCGCAGTTCTTTGCCGGACTCGGCACGCGCCCGATCGACTGATTCCTATGAACCTGAGCCATCAATCTGCCGTCTCAATCCGCATCCGTGAAGGTTTCCACGGCCAGATCCTCTACGTGATCCCGCGCACGATGCTGCCGCAGCTTGCCGCGCACCCGCTGCTCCACTCGATGCTGCCCACCGATATCGGCTGGTACCCGCAGGCGCGCTATCACTACTGCGAGCGGCCCGAAGGCACACCTGAGCACGTGCTCATCTACTGCGCCGCCGGCGCCGGCTGGTATGAGATCAAGCACCAACGCCATCCGCTGGCCGCAGGCGAGGCCGTCATCCTCCCTGTGGGAGTGCCGCACGTCTATGCTGCCTCCGAAGACGAGCCCTGGTCGATCCACTGGGTGCACTTTACCGGGCTTGAAGGCGACTTCTTTGCCAAGATGCCGCCCGAGGACACCCACAAGCTGGCCGTGGCGCCCGAGTGCGGGGTGCGCGTAGAGGAGTTGTTCCGCCAGTGCTACGGCAGCTTCTGGGGCGGCTTTGTGCTGCCGCGCCTGGTCTACGGCTCCAAGCTGGTGCATCACCTGCTGGCCGAACTCGTCTACAACAATCCCGCCTTCTCGCCCAACCTGCGCACGAGCCGCTTTCACAGCCTCGAGCCGACCTTCGCCTACCTGGTGCAGAACCTCGGCGCGCCGCTGAGCCTGGCCGATATGGCCGCCCATGCTGGGCTCTCGGAGTCCCAGTTTTCCCACCTCTTCAAGCAGCAGACAGGCCATTCGCCCATGGCCTATTTCATCCAGCTCAAGATGCAGCAAGCCTGCTCGCTCCTGGCAATGACCAATCTGGCAGTCAAGGAGATCGCCCTGGACGTCGGCTACCCGGATTCTTACCACTTCTCACGCCTGTTCAAGAAGACGATCGGTGTATCGCCGACCGAATATCGAGCCGCGCGGTAAATGCACTGGCGGATCGCAAGATAATCCATCAAGCTGCTAGAGTGTCCATTGTATGGCCCTGCCCGAAGTAGTTAAATTAGAGTGCCTCAAATTGGTTTTCTATAGCCACCCGCAATCGCCATCATAGCCAATCGCTTACGGGCAAAAAACGGGCGGGAGCCGCATTGTAATGCCCGTTGTCCTGTGCTATAGTGAACCTGTTTGGTTGTGCAATCTGTCACAAAGCTGTTGCGTTTCCCCATAACTTCAATCCAAGGAGAAAGAGCTGATGAGAAAGCATCTGTATCTTTTGCTGACCGTGCTCCTGTTGGCGGTCGTCGTGGCAGGCTGCGCTGCGCCGGCTGCCCCGGCTGCGCAGGCCCCGGCTGCAGAAGCCACCACCGAGGCCGCGACCGAAGCCGCGCCTGCCGAGGCGGCAACTGCGGAAGCCACGGAAGCCGCTGCGGCAGAAGCCCCGGCTGCCGGCGCGCCGCTGTATGTGGTCATCAACAAGAGCGCCGACCAGCAGTACTTCATCGACCTGCAGAACTCGTTCGTCGACACGGCCGCGAGCCTGGGCGCCGAAGCCAAGAAGTTCGATGCCAAGCTCGACCCGAACCTGGGCGTGAGCCTGGTCAACGACGCCATCTCCGCCGGCGCCAAGGGCATCGCCATCACCGTCCCTGACCAGACGATTGGGCCCGCAATCGCCAAGGCTGCCAAGGATGCCGGTGTCGTGCTGATCGCCACCGACGACAGCATCGTCGACGATGCCGGCAACCCGGTCCCGTTCGTCGGCTTTGACGGCAAGGACATGGGCAAGAAGGTCGGCGAAGCGGCCGCCAAGCTGCTCACCGACAGCGGCTGGCTCACCGACACCGCCAAGAAGGTCGGCGTGCTCTCCGTCGAAGTCCAGACCCTCTCGGTCTGCAACGACCGCACCGACAACGAGAAGGCTGCGATCATCGCCGCCGGCGTGCCGGAAGCCAACATCTTCCCCGTGCCGTACACCGGCGAAGCGCTGTCAGCCCAGGATGCCGCCGGCCCCATCATCACGGCCAACCCTGACGTGACCAACTGGGTCGTCTTCGCCTGCAACGACGAAGGCGTGCTGGGCGCCACGAACGCGCTGGCCACCGCCGGCGTCAACCCGGACAACATCATCGCCGTCGGCCTGGGCGCCTATGAGGCGTGCAAGCCGTGGGCCGCCGGCCAGCCGTCTGCCTTCAAGGCTGCCCTGTTCATCTCCGGCCTCGACGTCGGTAAGACGGCCGCCACGGTGCTGAACGACGCCGTCGTCAACGGCAAGGCCCCGGCCGAGAAGTCCTACGCCCCGACCTCGATCGTCGATCGCGACCAACTACAAGGACGTGCTCGACCCGATCTCGCTGGCAAACTGCTCCAAGTAATCCCATCTGTCTGATCCGGAGGGCCGGGCCACACGGCCCGGCCCTCTATCAGCACCTGCGGCGCCTGCCGCGGGAGAGAGTGTCCGACCATGACCATGAGCGCCCCTGCCGGCGCCCCAGCCAGCACCCCAACCACCACGCCAAACCCTGGCGCAGCCGCGGCGCCTGCCCCGCATGGGAGCCTGGAAATCCGCAACGTCAGCAAAGCATTTCCCAACGTCCAGGCCCTCACCGATGTCTCGCTCGACATCCGCCCCGGCGAGATCCTTGCCTTTATGGGCGAGAACGGCGCCGGCAAGTCGACGCTGCTCAAGATCATCAACGGCGACTATCAGCCTGATACGGGCACGCTGACCCTCGACGGCAAACCACTTGTCTTTTCGAATCCACGCGCTGCCCACAAAGCGGGCATTCGCGTCATTTACCAGGAACCCGAAATCATCCCGGGCGTTACCGTCGCCGAGAACATCTGGCTCGGCGAACTGCCCAAGCGCATGGGCTTCTTCGATCGCGGCCGTCTCAACGAGCAGGTGCGCCGCAGCCTGGTCGAGTACGGCTTCGAGGACCTCCTGCCCATCAACCTCCTGGGCGACCAGCTCTCCTCGGCCCAGCGCCAGATCGTCGAGATCATGCGCGCCCTCAAGTCGGGCGTGCGCGTGCTCGCCCTCGACGAGCCGACCTCGTCGCTCACCGACGACGAGGTCGAACGGCTCTTTACGCTGGTACGCCGCCTGCGCGACGAAGGTGTGGCCATCATTTACGTCTCCCATCGCATCAAGGAGATCCTGCAGCTTTGCGACCGCGTGGCGATCCTGCGCGACGGCAAGCTGGTGGCCGTGCAGCCCGCGGCCGAGCTGACCGACGGCGAGATCGTGCGCCTGATGGTCGGCCGTGAGCTCTCCGACGTCTTTCACCGGCGGCCCGCCAGCGGTGGTCGCGAGGTGCTGCGCGTCGAGGACATACGCAGCAACTGGCACAACGACGTCAGCTTTCACATCAACGCCGGCGAGGTCGTCGGCTTTGCCGGCCTGGTCGGTGCCGGCCGCACGGAACTGGCCAAGGTGGTCTTTGGCGAGCTGCCCAAGAACAGCGGGACGGTCGTCCTCGACGGCAAGCAGGTCGCCATCCGCCGCCCCGACGACGCCATCGCCAAGGGCATCGGCTTTGCGCCCGAGGACCGCAAACGCGAAGGGCTGATCCTGATCCGCAGCGTGCTCGAGAACGCCTCGCTGGCCATCCTGCGCCGCCTCAGCCGCTTTCATTTTGTGCGCCGAGGCCTCGAGCGCAGCGTCGTCACCGGCTACGTCGAGCGCCTGCGCGTGCGCACGCCTTCGCTCGACCAGGAGGTCGGCAAGCTCTCCGGCGGCAACCAGCAGAAGGTCGTGCTGGCGCGCTGGCTGGCGGCCAAGCCCAAGGTGCTGATCCTCGACGAGCCGACGCGCGGCATCGACGTCGGCGCCAAGGCGGAGATCTACCGCCTGATCGACGACCTGGCCAACGAGGGACTGGGCATCATGTTTATCAGCTCCGAGCTGCCCGAACTGCTCGGGCTGGCCGACCGCATCTACGTCATGCAGAACGGCCGCATCACCGGCGAGCTTGCCGGGCAGCGCGGCCACCGAAGAGGCCGTGCTGGCGTTGGCGATGGTCGACAACCTGTCGGCCGCCCGGCCGCCGGCGAGACGCCGATCCGGCAGTGCCAACCTAGGCAGTATTGATTCAGAGAACAGCATCGAACTGCACTGAGGAAGGAGCGCTAGATGAGCGCCAACGTATCTACTCCATCCACGGCGAAGCCCCAACGCAACGGGTTTCTGCGCCGCGTCGTCGGCTTTGTCGGCGCCGACAATCTTTCGCTCATCTTTGCGCTCATCGTCCTGGTCCTGCTGATCACGGTCGTCAGCCGCTGGTTTGGCATGGCGGGCGGCGACAAGTTCTTCTCCTGGCAGAACATCATGAACAGCCTCGCCCAGGCGGTCGTGGTCGTCGGCCTGCTGGCGATCGGCGAGACGGTGGTCATCATCGCCGGCGCGCTCGACATCTCGGTCGGCTCGATCGCCTCGGTCGGCTCGGTCGTCGCCGCCTCGGTGCTGGTCGGCGTCGGCACCGTCGGCTCGATCGGCATTCTGCCCACCGGCAACGTGTTGATCGCCGTCATGGCCGGCATCATCGCCGGCGTGATCTGCGGCGTTATCAACGGCTTGATCGTCACCATCCTGCGCGTCAACCCGATCATCGCCACCCTCGGTACGCTGGCCGCCTTTGGCGGCATCGCCTTCCTGCTGGCGCCCGAAGGCAAGCCGATCGGCGTGGTCACGCAGCCCGCCTTCACCTGGCTGGCGCAGGGTCGCTTCCTGACCGACGCCGCCGATCCCGCCCCTCGGCGGCCAACTGGACCGGCATCCCGGTGCTGACGGTGATCCTGGTCATCGTGGCCATCATCGGCCACATCCTGATGACCTACACCGACTTTGGCCGTGCCATCTATGCCATCGGCGGCAACGCCACGGCCGCCCGCCTCGCCGGCATCAACCTCTCGCGCGTGCGCGTCCTCATGTACATGTTCTCGGGCGCCATCGCCGGCCTGGCCGGCGTGCTGCTGACCTCGCGCACGACCTCCGGCAACCCGGTCAACGGCACCGGCCTGGAACTGCAGGCGATCACCGCCGTCTTCCTCGGCGGCGCCGCCACGGCCGGCGGCAAGGGCACCATCGTCGGCACCTTCCTGGCCGTCATCCTCGTCGGCGTGCTCAACAACGGCATGAACCTGCTCGGCTTCAACACCTTTATCCAGCGCGTCGCCCTCGGCCTCCTGCTCATCGCCGCCGTCGCCATCTCGCAGTGGCGCCAGGCCCGCGCCGAACGCGCCCGCACCCGCATCGCCGCCGCCCAAGGCTGATCCCTTAGGCTGCACATCGCCCCTCGCCTCGCCGCCCCGTTACCTGACCACACCTCGAACCTCGGTGCGGCGAGCCTGGGGCGGGATGACGACAAACCCGGAGGTAACCAATGCCACCATCACACACCACCTGGCACGATATCGCCGCCCTCGCACTCGAAAGCGAAACCATCCGCATCGTCGTCGTCCCCACGATGGGCGCCAAGATCGTTTCGTTGCTCGACAAGCGTACCGGCGTAGAATGGCTTGCCGGTCCCGGCGGGCGCCCTTTCCGTCCTGCTGCCTACGGCGCCACCTTCGACCAGCAGGACATGAGCGGCTGGGACGAGATGTTCCCCACCATCACCGCCTGCCCCTACCCCGCCCCCGGCGCGTATGCGGGCGTTCCTCTCCCTGACCACGGCGAGGTATGGGCCGTTCCTTGGATCAATCTGGGCGGTGAAGATTTGACGCTCGCCGTCGAGGGCCGTGCCCTCCCCTATCGTCTCACGCGCCGACTTTCGCTGTCCGGCCCTACCACCCTGCGATTTGACTTTCACCTCCTCAACCTGGGTGCCGAACCGCATGCCCTACATCTGGGCCGCGCATCCCCAGTTTGCCTGCGGAACCGAGGCCCAGGTCGTCCTTCCCCCAGAGGTGACACAGGTATACAACGTCCTCACGGAGGAGTGGGGGTGGGGCGCATTTAACGCCACCCTGCCCTGGCCCACAGCGCACGCGTGAAGATGGCGTGGCGCTCCAGCTGGATGCCATCGGCCCGCCCACCCTCAAGCGCGCCCGCAAATTTTACCTGCTGCCCGAACAAACAGTAGGTGCTGCCACGCTCGTGCGCCGACTCGCCGGCGACTGGCTGCGCATGGACTGGGATGCGGCCCAGGTGCCCTACCTGGGCCTGTGGGTCGACGAGGGCGCCCTTAACGCTGCCTCGGTGGCTGCGCCCGAGCCCGCAACCGGGTTCTACGACAGCCTGGCCCTGGCCTGGCAGAACCAGCGTGTGGCAGTGGTGCAGCCCGGTGCAGAAGTGACATGGTGGTTAACCGTACAACTGGGGACAAGCGAGGAGCGCTATGAACAACCTTGAACGGTTTGTCCGCACGATCAACTGGCAGCCGGTTGACCGCATCCTGACCTATGACCTGCTCGACAACAGCGAGATCCTGGTCAAGTACGGCGGCTATGACCCCACACGCACCTACAGTTTCGAGGATCTGCTCCACGTCAACGCCCGTGCCTGGAAGAACATCGGCGTGGATGTCACCCGCACGGTCTACGACCCGGTCGACCACTGGATGGGCGCCAAGATCGTCAACTGGATCCGCTTCTTTGGCGTCAACCCCGACGATTGGGAGGTTCGCCAGGCGGGCGGCACGGCCTGGATCGCTAAGCGGCCCTTTCACACGTTGGCTGAGCTGGAAAAGCACATGCCCGAGCGCCCGCGCTACGAAGAAGTGCGGGACTGGTATGTCCCGACCATCCGCCTGATCCAGCAGACGCTGGCCGAATACGACATCGTCTACATCGGCGCCGTCGAAGGGCCGATCACCGACGCCTACACCTACACCGACATGCAGCTCTTTGCCGAGGCGATCTACGATGCCCCCGAGTTGGTCGCCCACATCATGGACTGCACCGGCCTGTTCTCCGCCTACATCGCCCGCGCCTTTGCCGAGGTCAGCGAGGTGCCGCTGCTCTTTATGGGCGAAGACATCGCCAGCACCCATGGCCCCATCTTCAGCCCCGACTTTGTGCGCCGCGAAGGCCTGCCGCGCTGGAAGTGGATCACCGAGCCCGTCAAAGCCAAGGGGATGAAGTTCCTGTACCACACCGATGGGCGGTATGGAGCTTTCCTACCACTGTTCATCAACGAACTCGCGGCAGACGGCATCAACCCCATCGAACGCAACGGCTGCAACGACATCTTCGCGATCCGCGAACAGTATCCACACACTCTGCTGTTTGGCAACGTTTGCTGCATGCACACGCTGCCGCACGGGACACTGGCCGACGTCGAGGACGAAACCCTCGAACTCATCGAGCGCATCGGACCGCAGGGTGGTATCCTTATCGGCTCTTCCAGCGAAGTCCACGACCTCATCCCCGCCGCTAACGCCGAAATGATGTACCGCACCGTCTACGAATACGGCCACTACCCCATCGACGTAGAACGAGTGCAGAAGCGCCGAAGAGAGTTGGCGAGAGTGGGGAGTTGAAAGTTAGAAAAGTCTACCGATGATAAATCTTTCGCCGCAGAGCGTTTCCACTCAATGCGGTAGGATGCCACGTTGTTTTAGCTCCGCGAGCAACTCTTCGTGGCTGACTGTTGGCTCGTCGCGGCGTTGGGCAGAACGGCCAGATCATCCAGATCCTCAAGCAGTTGGTAGAATTGCTCAATCGGCAGTACAACGGCACTCTTATCGCCATTGGCATCGACGATATATTGAACTCCAAGCTCACGTAGCTCCGGCATAGGCAGGTGTCTCCTTACACTGCAACACCAGAAGTATACCACGCCGTTACCGTGCTTGGCGCTGCCTCCTTTACCTTGCTGCCCCACCGACCTTGCAGGCAGCGCCTCGCTCGAACCGCTTTCCCCTACTGCACCACGTCCAGCAGCGTAAACTGGCTCGTGTTCGCCGGCGTCCACCCGCGAATCCCGTCCGGCAGGTCCACATACCACCAGACGATCGTGTCCGAATCCCCTTGCAGCCACGTCGGGCCTCCAATCACGACCGCCGTGTCGCCATCCTGCATGTAGCCTCGAAGCTCGCCTTGATCCGGCCCCGGCTCACTCATCACAGCCGAGCGCAGCCCCTGGCGAATCTTCACCGTCTTCCCAACCCCAATCGCCGGATTCGCCAGCTTGCTCCCCGGCAGCCCATTGGTCTGGATCCCCGGAGCGTTGACGTCGGCAGTAGGCGCCGCTGCAACTGCCGCAGCCTCGGCTGGCGCCGCCACAGCCACCGGCGTGGCGGTGGGCGCATCCGTCACTTCCTGGCGCCCACGGAAGAGGCTGTTGAGCATCCAGAACAACAGCGCCGCGACCAGGAACATCCCCAGGATGCCCAGCACCACGTACAGCAGATTCACCGACCCCGCGGGCGCAGCGTCCTCGCCCGTGTGCATCACGTCGAGGCGGCCGACCTGGTTGCCATATTCAAAGACAAAGAGCGGCGTGCTCGTGCCGCCGCCCAAAAAGCGCGTGCTGAGGATCCCCTGCGCCTGCCGCTGTACCTTGCTCTGCGTATACGTGGGTAAGGTGTGGTCGTAGTGCAGCACGGCTTGCATCGCCCGCCCCTGGGAATCGAGCACGACCACCATGTTGGCCTCGCGCTTCCCATCTTCCCCTACAAACTCGTAGTAACGCGCCGGGATACTGTGGCTGCAAGCTGCGCTGCTGCTGTTGAAGCTCGTCGCTGTAGGCGTTGATGTCCTGTTGAAACTGCTTTGCTTCGCTTGTCATAACGTTAGTAGGCGCCAAGCTCGATCAGGCGTTGATCACTGATGCCAAAATGATGGGCGATTTCATGCAGCACGGTCTGGCGTACCTGGCTGCGGATGGCGTCTTCATTGGGTGGGCAGATACGCATGATCGGCCCGCGAAAGATCGTGATCTTGTCCGGCAGCACCAGTCCATACTGGCTCGTGCGCACGGTCAGCGGCACGCCTTCATACAATCCCAGCAGGGTGCTCCCCGGCCCAAGCCCGACCGAATCTATATGCCGGCGGGTTGGCCACTCCTCCACGATGATCGCGACGTTCTGGATATAGTTGTACAGCGCATCCGGAATCTCGGCCACCGCTTCTGAGACGAGTTCCTCAAAACGCCGGCGTGATACGTAAATGGGCGGCTGGGTCGGGCTAGGCTGTTCGTTCATTGCTCGATCCAAGTCATATTCTGGTGAAATCCAGGCTAAATCCAGGCCACCGCCAGCACGAGCCGGCGGCGGTTGCGGTATGATAGAAAGGCGCTCAGGTCCCCCACTAACTGTTCACTCAGCCGGCGGATGACCTTGTCCTGCGCCCGCTGGTAACTGCCCACACCGGCGCTGTCGGCTCCTTGCTCCTCGCCGAGCATCTGCTTGCTGACGACTGCGTCGTGCAGGTCGCCCAAGTCCTGCTGCAGCTTGCGTAGATCGGCTAGCAGCCGCGTGGCCTCGGGTCCGAGCAGGTTGCTCACGAATTCCAGGTTGTAGCGCAGGTACTTGCACTCTATTCGGAGCAAGTGCAGGACATCGACCCTGGGACCTTCTTGCCCTTCAAACAACGTTTCATAGCTGCGGATGCTCTCGTAGCGATTGAGGATCATGGAGGGCATGACATGCCGCACCTGGTGCGGGATCGGCGCTTCGCCGGCTTTGGCGGTATAGTCGCGGGCGCCCTCACCCGGGCTGCGGCAGAACTTGGCAAAGCTCCCCACAAAGCGAGCATAGTCACTACTGTTGAGCCAGGCCAGCAGCTCTGCGTGCGCCACCGCCCGCCGCTGCCGCCATCCATCCAGCGTCGCCGCCAGCTTTGCGGCGCCATACCGGTTTTTCTTGCCGCCAAACCGTTCCAGCTTCCCGATCGCCACGTCGAGATCGCGCACCGCCCCCAGCAGCCGCGCCGTCCGCCGCAGGCTGCGCAGGTAGCGGCGGATCGCCTTTGGCTTGAAATAGTCGCCATAGAGCTTGGCTGCTGCCCGTGCCCGCCGAGTTGCCACGCGCATGTCATGGACGTACTCGGGATCACTCGAGAAGCGGACGCCGGCCTCGTTGAGCACCATCTGGGTCAGCTGCTCGCGCCAGATGAGCCGGCAGGCCTCGGCCATGTGCATGTCCACCTGCATCCCCTGCCAGTTCTCGGGCGCAGCCGCCGGGTGGCGGCCGAGCACGCCAAGCGCGTGCTCGAGCTTGCTCACGGGGCTGGGATCCATCGCAATCTGCGTCTGCAACGCAGCCACGATGGCATGCAGCTCGGACTCGTCCAGCCCACGCTTGAGTTCGATCTCCATCTCGCCGTAATGGGCCAGCGTCGGCCCCTCACCGTTCGCGCGCACGCGCACGTCGTCGAACGAAAGCTCGGCCAGCGGCTCTTGCTTCGCCGTGCGCCGGTTAGGTGGGGTGCGTCTCTCCCCCAGGATCGTCCGCTTTTGCCGGGTCTGTTCGAGCCGGCACAGCGGCACGAGGCGCTGTGCGCCGTCGAGCAGCGGCAGCAGTGTCTGCATGATGGCCTC
The DNA here is from genome assembly GCA_963791135.1 of uncultured Chloroflexia bacterium. Classification (GTDB taxonomy): domain Bacteria; phylum Chloroflexota; class Anaerolineae; order Caldilineales; family Caldilineaceae; genus Fredericiella. The sequence goes on along the minus strand of CAWBRX010000027.1, from coordinate 12,451 downwards.
GGGCCAGCCGCTGATAGGCGCATTGGTAGCACCCGGTGCCAGCGGCTCTTCGATTTCCATACGCAGATAAATGCTGCCCGTATCGACGCCCGTATCGGCGATGCGGCGGGACTTGAGCGTGACGAGTTGACGGTTGGGCAGGCTGCGAATGCGCAGGCCATAACCCTGCCGCAGCAGGCGGAGGTCTGGCGTGTCGAGGTACTCGTCCACCATCTCGACCACACCGATATCTTCCAGTGGGTAAGCGGGCGACAGCTCAGGTGCCGACCGCAGCGGCGCAATCTGTGCCGGATCGCCGATTAAGAATTTCGCTTCGATTTCTTGCGGTGCAGGCTGCGACATGCGCCTCTCGCTCCTGTCCTACCCCCACTGCTTATGATGCTGCAGGGGTCTTGCATCAAGTTATGGAGACGAGGATCTGCTGCAAGATCATAATGCCAAAAAAGGCAATCAGCATCGAGATATCGATCATCCCCCCCAGCGGCGGCACGAGCTTGCGAATTGGCTCCAGCACCGGCTCCGTGATCTGGTAGAGGAACTGCACGATCGGATTGTAGGGATCCAGGTTCGGAATCCAGCTGACCAGCGCCCGCGCTAGGAGTACATAGCTGTACACCTGGAGCAGCAGGCTGATGGCTTGTATTACAGGGTTCATACGTTGTCTTTCTTTTCACTCATGGCGCCCAGTTCTTGGCTGCGCCGGTAGGCGGCGAAGATCGCGTTGCTGATCGTCGCGCGCACACTTGCTTTCTCTAGCTCGTATAAGCCGGCGGCCGTCGTGCCGCCCGGGCTGGTGACCTGGTTCTTGAGTTCGGCGGAATGCTTGCCCGAGGTGCGCATCAGCGCCACGCTGCCCTCGATCGTCTGCAGCACCATCTTCTCGGCGTCGCGTCGCGAAAAACCCATGTGTACGCCGGCGTCGATCATCGCCTCGATCAGCAGCAGCACAAAGCCAGGCCCCGAGCCGCTCAGCCCCGTCGCCATGTCAAGATAGCCCTCCTCGTCCACCTGGAGCTGCTCGCCCATGGCGCCGAGAATCGTAGCCGTGTGCGCGAGTTGCGTGGGCGTGCACTGCGGCGTCGCCGTCCAGACCGTCATACCTTTACCCAGTTGGCCGGGCGTGTTGGGCATGGCGCGCACGATGCGGTCGTGAAAAAGCTGGTTCTGCAGCGTGCTGATGCGCGTGCCGGCGATGATGCTCAGCACAAGCGAGTCGGGGTAAATGCGGCTGTGCAGGTCCTTGCCCACCTTCGTCAGCGACTGGGGCTTAATGCTCAGCACCACAATGTCCGCGCCGCGCACCGCTTCAGCGTTCTCCACTGTCGTCTCGATGCAGTAAGTGCCGCGCAGGTAATCGAGGCGCTCTACCCAAGGATCGCTGACCACGATCCGGTCGGCCGAAGTCAGCCCACCGTTGATCAGCCCCTTGATCATGGCCTCGCCCATCACGCCACCGCCGACAAAGGCAATGCGATTCGCATTAAACATAACCGTCCCCGTCCCTGTGTTTTGTGCGCATGCCTACGTGCGCATCCCTTTACGTTCTCACCCCAAAAATGGCCGATCCCACGCGCACGATCGTGGCCCCTTCTTCAATCGCCACCTCAAAATCGTTGGTCATTCCCATCGACAGGTGCCGCCACTCGATCTGCGGGCAGCGCACCGAAAGCTCGTCGCGCAGCTCGCGCAGCGCTCGAAACACCGGCCGGGCAGCCTCAGAGTCGTCCACGAGCGGGGCCATCGTCATCAACCCCTCGATGCGGATACCCGGCAGCGCCGCCAGCTCTGGAGCCGCCGCCAAGAGTTCCGCCGGCGCAAACCCATGCTTGGACTCCTCACCGCTCACATTCACCTCGAGCAGCACACGCAGCACTTGCCCGGCGTGCACCGCATCGCGGCTCAAGCGCTGGGCGATCTTGGCCCGGTCCACTGAATGGATGAGCGCCCATGGCCCAATCGCTGCCTCTGTCTTGCGGCTCTGAATCGTCCCGATAAAGTGCCAGGTTACGTCCAAGTCTGCCGCCTGTGCCGCCTCCACCTTAGGCCACAGCTCTTCCAAGCGGTTTTCGCCAAAATCCCGCTGCCCAGCCGCCACCGCCGCCTCGATCATGGGCATGGGGTGCGTTTTCGAAACTGCAACCAACAATACGTCGCGCGGGTCCCTTCCGGCGCGTGTCGCAGCCGCGACGATCCGCCGGCGCACACTCTCCAGGTTAGCAGCAATCTGGCCGGCGGTATAGTCAGTAGGTGTCCATTTGCCAATCATGCGCACGAATTGTACCAACGCCGCATGTGGTTGGCAAGGAGAACCGGCAGAATAGGTGTACTTCTAGCATCCGCCCCACGCCGCCAGCACCGGCATGTACAGCTGCTCCGTTCCTTCCGGCAGCGGCGCCGGTCCGCCGTTCGTGCTGCCCGGCACCGACACGACCTGCGGCACGCTCCACACGCCCGGGAATCGCTGGTTCGGCCAGCTCCCCGTGCCCTGCGGCTGCTCGGCCCGCACCCGCACCCTGAACTGGTAGTCCCCCGCACAGCGCGCCGCAAAGTCCATGCTCCCCGCACCGGCGTACCCGTCCTGCAGCTCGCGCCACGCGTTGTTGGCCGCATGCCAGTACTGCACGTCATACTGCGGTTGGTAGTTGCCGCCTTCGATGGTGGGAATGTCTGGCCCCAGCGACCCGTCCCACGCCAGCTTTACGTTGACGCCAAAGCCGCCCTCCAGCGTCGAGGTCGTCACGTTCAGGCGCGCAAGCGGCGCCTGCACCAACGCGAGCGCGTCCATAAAACCGTGATTGCCGTGCCACTGAAATGGGCTGTTGATGCGCGCAAAGACCGTGATCTTGTCCGCCTGTGCCAGCGCGCTCGTGCGTACGTTCGACCAGCCGATGCGCTGGTTGTTCGCATCCACAAAGTTGTTGCGGTTCTCGCCCCACACCACGTTCGGCGAGTTGGGGTCCGTCCCGCCCGACGGGTCGATGCCCAGCATCTTCGCCATGTAGTAGCCCGTGGGGCAGTCGTTCTTCGGTACCGTGTTGCTTCCGCCGCACAGCGTCAGCTGCCAGCCGCTGAGGCTGTAGGCCACGCCCGGCGCCGCCTCCACCTGCTGGTAGATGCTTACGTCAAACGGCTTCCCCGGTGTAGGTGGCGTCTCGAGATCCAGCGCGGCCACAAAGAAGCTGTCATACCCCGAGATCTTCTCGACGTGCTTGCTGCTTGAGATGTCACACGACTTCACCACCCAGACCCGCGCGCTCTTCATGTCGGGTACGTCGCCGTTGGCTGTCATCGTCCAGTTGTTTGGGATCTGGATCGTCTTGCCTCGGCTGTTGAGCGTCTCGTAATACCCGCCGCTCTCGCATTCGAAATCGGCGTTGGTCAGCCGGTTCGGCACCCCTGGCAGCGTCGCCCCCGCACCTGTGTGGGGCATCTGTGCCTGTCCGCGGCCACCCAGTGCCAGGATCAGGAAGAAGGCAGCGACCAGCGCCGCACAAAACTTGCAGTTGGCAAAGTTCATAGATCACCCCCCTGGCGCTCAGCGCCAAGCCAGGCCACCATCCCAAACAGCCCGCAGCGTCCCTTTTCGGCGCGATGGCTGAAAAAGTCCTCCGTATTCGTGGCCGTGTCGATACCGGCGACCTCGACGCTGCCCTCCGGCACGCCCGCTGCGATCAACTGGCTGCGGTTGGCCGCCCAAAGGTCAAAATGCGCCTGCCCCTCGGGCCCGTTGGGGTACACAAACAGCTGCTCGGCGTCGGGCAGCTTCGCTTGCGCCAGCGCGATCACTTCGTCGCCCACCGCATAGCTTCGGGGCCCGATGCTGGGGCCGATACAGGCCACTACCGTGGCCGGGTCCGTGTCGTAGGCCGCCTGCATCGTCCACAACGTCGCCACAGCCGCACCATTCACCGTACCGCGCCATCCCGCATGACACACCCCCAGTGCGTGGTGCTGCTGGTCGTAGAGCAGCACCGGTACGCAGTCCGCAAAGACCAGGAACAGCGGCAGCCCCGGCGCGTCCGTCACTAGTGCGTCGCAGTCGTCCTTAAATGTCCCCGCGTCGCTCCAATCTACCTTGGCGACCCCCGTCCCATGCATCTGCCGGCAGGCCACAAAATGTGCGGCATCCTGCCCAACGGCATCCGCCAGCCGCCGCCGGTTAGCCCGCACCCGCTCCGGGTCGTCCCCTCGCAACACGCTAAAGTTGAGGCTCCGCCACGGTTCCGGGCTCACCCCCCCATGCCGTGTACTCACATGCGCACACACCGCCCGCCCCGCGAGGGACTCAAACGTATATGTGACAACCGTGTTCTCGTGCTCTATCCGCTGCATAGCATCATTGGCTCACCGCCGGTACCATCTCGCACGCCGCCCCCAGCGTCACAAACTGCGGGTCCCCTGACACCCAGCCCTGCTGCCCATCTGGGGCCGTGACGCGCAGCCAGGCACAGTTGCCCGTCTGCCCAGTTACCGTCAGCTGCATGCCCCGCGTAACCACCGTGAGCCGCGGCACTGTCGTGCTCGGCCCGCTCCGCAGGTTGAGGCGGTCCGTGCTCACCGTCGCCAGCACAGGGGCCGGGGCCGGCGTAGGTGCCACTTCTGGCAGCGGCGTCGGTGGTGGCAGTGTTGCCACAGGCGCCGCTGCCGGTTCGCCTCCACCGGCATTCCCTACTGCCGTTGCTTGCGGACCAAACTGCACGCTGCGCAAGATCGGCCCCAGCGCCCGCAGATCGTCAACACTCGCCAGGTACACTTCTACCACGGCGTAGTACTCACGGCCCGCCGGCGCGAGGACCAGCACCGCCGCTGCCGTGCCCGTACCGCCACAGTTCTGCCAGATTTGGTACGTCACGCTGCGCGGACCAGACCCCAGTGTGCCGCGCCCGCCATCCTGGCAGGTGCCGGCATAATCAAACACACCCAGCAGGTCCTCCGGCTCCATCGCCGCCGGCAGCGAAGTGGAATAATAGAGCGCAATGCCCGGCGTACCCCAATTCGTCGCAAAATTGCCCTGGTTGGGCGATGCCGACAAAATACGCCCCGCCGGCGCCCCCGCAATCCGCCACTCCCCTTGCGCCACCTGGTTCCACGCCGCCGGCACAGCCACCGCCATTACCCCCTGCTCGTCGCGGATGGGCGTCAGCACCACCGTAGCCGGACCCTGTGCGGGCGTTGCCGCCGGCGTCTGGTTGATTTTCGTTTGGGCAGTGTCGGGTGAGGCCGGCTGTTCGGCACTCTGCTGTGATCCCGCCTGGGCCAGGACGCCCTGCGGAGACAAGACCACCAAGATCAGCAGCGCCAGGACAAAGGCGCGAGGCAGTTGCAACACATTCCACTGGGATCGACGCGGCCAGCGATCCCCTGACAGGCGGGGACGGTTCACGCCAAGTTTCGTATGCATACACACCCAGTGTACCACACCCCCGACCTAATCATCCCCCCAGCCACAAAAAAGGATTGCCCCAATTCCCGGCACCAACGGCACCCGAAATCAAGGCAATCCCCATGATCCAACAAATCAAGGTTCAGACAGCGAGCCTACTCCCCGGAGATCGGCCACAAGAACGCATCCCCTGCCTGCACCGTGATCTCACCATTGATCGAGTTCCACGGCGGCGGCGCATCCATCGTGTACGTGTAGCGGGCCGGGTCAAAGCACTTGTCTACCTCGCCTTTACCCGGAACCTTGAACGTCGTCCCCTTGCCCGTGTCCGACCGCGTAAACGTGAGTGTCACCTCGGCCCCCAGCTGGTTCTGGAAGCGATAACAGCCCTGGTTTGAGCCGCCTGCCGCACTGCCGGAACTGCTGCTTCCCGCACTTGCGCCCTGGTCGCCCTGGCGTGCCCCGCCTTCCTGCGGCGCGGCCTCCTGCTTGGGCGGCGCCGGTCGCTTGGCTTCCGGAATGTCCGTGCAGCGCGTGTCCAGCGTCACGTACTGATCTTTGCCCGACGCCCAGCCCTCGACGCCGTCAGGCGACGTGATCTTGAGCCAGTCACAGTTGTCCACCTGGCCCTCGATCACCAGCCCATCGCCCTGCTGCGCCGTGCCGACACGGTTATAGTTGGTGCCGGGACCGCTGCGGATATTCAGCGTATTGACCTTCACGACCGCCAGCGGCTGTGTCAGCAGTGTCTCTTCCTTGCCCTGGTCGACCGACGCCACGGCGCCCGCAATCGCCAGCGTGTTGACCACCTCGTCGAAAGCCGCCGTGTCGTCTTCGGTCGGCATGTTGATGTACAGCAGCACCAGCGGCGACTTCTCGCCGACCGGATTGGCCGCCAGCACGACAAAGTTGCCGCCCTTGACATCCCCGCAGTCGGTCCACACGTCGTACACGCCCTTGAGGTTGGTCGACTCGTAGTCGTAGCGGTCGTCGTACGTGCAGTCGTCCTTAAAATCAAACACGTCCACCGCTTCATCCGGTGTGAACCGGGCAGCTACGTCTTCCGAGACGCCAATAAAGATGCCCGGCGTATCCCAAGTGTCGTTGAACGCCTGTACGTCCGGCGCCGCCGAGAAGGCCGATCCGATCGGCCCGTCGCCCAGATCCCAGTCCTCGCTCTGCGTGTCGGTCCATGTCTCCGGCACGCGCAGGCTGATGGTGCCGCTGTCGTCGCTGACATCCACATAAGTCGGCGCAGTCGTCGTCTCCACGGTGTTTGTGCCGGTGTCAGTACCGGTATCAGCACCTGTGGCGGTGCCGGTATCGGCTGTCCCGGCAGCCGTCACTGCGGCGATCAAGTCGCGGTCGAGCGTGAAGCTCGCCAGGAACGTGTCGAAGGCCTCCTCGTCGGCCTTGTCCACGATCAGGAAGTCAAAGAAGATGGCCTCGTCTGCGGGGTCGCTCTGTGCCAGGCCCACCACGTACGAGCTGTCTGTGTCGCCGCAGTTGTTGTACCAGTCATAGTCGATCGTGTACGTAACACCGGCGTCAGTTGTGCGCTCGTCGGTATAGCGATCGTCATAGGTACAGTTCTTCTCCAGCGATTCATCCTTCAGCATCTCGTCCGGGTCGAGTGCCTCCTCCAGATCCACCGCACTCTTGACGATCATTCCCGGCGCAGTCCAGGTGTCATTGAAGTCCTGAATGTTAGGCGCGGCCGTCAACATAAAGCCGATCGGCTCGCCGTCTTTGCTCTCCCACGCCGTCGCGTCAAACTCCGCATAATCTTTGGGCACGACCGCTAGGATGGCCGGGTCATGCAGCTCGACATAATTGTACTTGAGCTTTGCAGTTTTGACGCCGTCGAGCAGGCTGCCCTCTGTAGCCGTGTACGGTGTCGTTGCGCCCGTCTCTTCGCTGCCGCTGCTGCTGTTTCCGCTGTCGCCTCCCACGGTCAGAGTTGCGAGGATGTGGTCGAGCGCGTCGAGGTCTGTCTCGTCGACGGCGTAGATCTCCACCAGCAGGTAGTAGTCGGGCGAGTCCGCCGGCTCCAGCGCCGCAATCGCCGCCGTAGTGGTGCCGTCACAGTTGCCCCAGATTTGGTAGATGCCTACCAGCGCGCCCTCGGTCAGTTCCTCCCGGTCGGCCTTCTCACAGTTGTCGCTGTAGTCGATCGTGTCGAGCAGTTCCTCGGTCGTCATCGCGTCTGGCAGCGACTCCGAATAGCTCAACACGACCCCGGGCACGCCCCAGTCGTTGTAGAACTCGTCGAGGCTTGGTGCCGCCGTGAGCTTAGTGCCGACGGCTTCGTCGTTCATCGACCACTCGGTTTCCTCTACGTCGGTCCATGTATCCGGCACTTCGACCGATAGCACGCCGGATTCGTCGCTGATGGGCACATACTGGGCGCCCGATTGCTGCAGCGGCTGCGGCACGTTCGCCTGGCGCGCAGGCAGCCCTGCGGCAGCCGCCGGTAATGCGCTGCCAAGCAGGAAGGCGGCGGCACACGCACCGGCAAAGGTGCGGCGTAGCCACGTGCGGCGCAAATGGATGGTCATATCAGACTCCTTTTCCTGACAAAAGCCGGTGGCGGTCTGGCTAGCGAAATAAATGCAGGGTTAATTCTATCTTAGCGGAAGTCAAAACGTCGCGCAAGCCTCTGCGCGCGAGCAAGATGACGAAAGTGGCGAGTAACCTTAAGGTGTGGTGTCTTCCAGCGGCTGGTGCGTGGAGAGGAAGTGCTGTACCTTACCGCGTATGTGGTCGGGGAGGCAGGACAGCGTAAGCAGCCCTGCGACTTCATCGTAGATGGGACGCTGTACCGCCGCTGCGCCTACATAGAGATCAATCGTCGTGGAGAGGTCGCCCATATACGCAGTCACTAGCGGTCGAATCCGCAGCGCGGCGGGCGCCGCCACCCAGGCCTCACACAGTATTTCCCCCAGCAGCAAGTATGCCTCTGAATGCGCGGCCAGCAGAGGGTCTTCTTCGATGGCTGCTGCCAGCTCCATCCCGGCCAGATTGGCCAGCCGGATGAGTCGCCCGCGCCATGTTGCACCCAGTGCCTCTACGTGGATAAGGCCAAGCGTGCTGCGCAGCAGTTCAAGCCACTCAATCCGTTCCAGTAGCCGGGTCAGCCCGGGACCCAGCGCCTCGTCTGTGGGCAGCCACGCTGGAGGCTGGTCAGAACGGGCCAGCAGATAGTGGACACACTCCTCCGCTTGGGCTGTCAGCAGTTCTAACGCCGTATTGCGCACGAATGCCGGCAGTTCCTCGTCGGCTGCCGCCGCATCGAGAAACCCATACGCGATCCTACGGTGCTCGCTCGGGCCCTGCAGCCAATCTGCTACCAGTCGCAGCACACGCGCAACCAGGTCGTTGCGCTGCTGGCACGCCAGGTCCTGCCGCGCCAGCGCGATCGCACACATGCTCTCGACGACGGCTACATCCAACTCGTCGAGGATCCAGTCGCCTGTGAGCCCCGCGGCCAGTTGCTTGAGCGTCTCTTCTACTGCGGCGGGATCGCCCCAGAGCCCTGCGGTGTGGGGCGCCGCTGCCGCCGCGCCGCGTGTTTGCGTCCTGCAACCAAACCTCTCTCTCAGCCGATCACACGTGCACTATACCACAGGCACGCGTTGGCGCTGTTCTGCGCTGGCAATCGCCGCAAACACCATCGCCAGGCTCTTGATGTTGTCGCTGGCCACTGTTTGCGGCGTCCCACCCCTGCGCACGCACTCTACAAAGTCGCGGATCACGCCCGCATGGCCCGTCGCCATCTCCTGCGGCCCCGGCGGCAGCGTGAGGTCCTCCCACTTCGAGAAGAACCCACCCGTCTCGGCTACGACCTGCGCCTGGAAGCCGTCGGCGCCGTTCCAGCGCACGCTCCCCTTCGTGCCCACGATTCGCCACTCGCTCTCCCACGTTGTGTTGAGCCCCTCCGCACACCAACTGCCGCGATAGGTAAACACCAGTCCGCTGCTCATCTCGAAGATGGCCACGGCCGCGGCATCGTGGTCGTACCAAGATTCCTGCGGGTTCCACTCGTAGCAGTAGACCGCCTGGGCGTCCGCCCCAGAGATTTTGCGTGCCGCGTCAAAGGTGTGAATCGCCATATCCAGCAGCAGCACGTGCTGCATCCGGTCGCGGAAGCCCCCAAAGTGTGCCCCGATATAGAAGTCCGCATCGACGTTTGTGATCTCCCCGATCGCACCGGACGCCAGAAAGTCGCACAACCGCAGGATGTTTGGATCGTAGCGCCGGTTCTGAATCACTGCGTAGATCTTGTCCGCCGCTTCCGCCGCTGCAACCGACCGTCGTGCGTTCTCCATCGAATTCGCCAGCGGCTTCTCGCCCAACACATGGCACCCATGCTCCAGCGCTGTGAGCGTCACGTCGACGTGCGCCTCGGGGATCGTGCAGTCAAACACGCAGTCTGGATGCGTTGCCTGGAGCATCGCCGCCAGGTCCGACCCGATGGCCGCTTCCGTCCAGCCAAATTCGGCCGCGCGTTCCTGCGCCGTCTGCGGATATAAGTCGACAAACCCCACGATCTTGACCTCGGGCATTGTCTGAATGGCCTTGAGCCAGGCGCGGCTGATCGCACCACAGCCGGTCAGGACGGCGGTAATTGGTTGTGGCATAAGACGTTCCTCTACTTTCTCGCAGCATGATTGCGGTCTATCCCCTCAATCATATCAGCCACGCTAACGCCCCCACCAATCCAAACCTATCTCCACACTCGTTTTAGCTCAGTAGTAGTACCCCATCCAACAACAGTAGTCGGCGTTATCAAGCAACCTATCATCAAACAACGGGCGAACCGGCTGTTCCTGGCCGCCGCAGTATCTACGCGGCCTGGCGCAGGCGGTCCGCCCACAGCAAAACCAAGGAGAAATCATGCGCAAGCTGACTTTGACTGCCCGTCTTCTGCCTCTGGGGGCCCTCCTGTGTGCCCTGCTGCTCCTGTTCAGCAGCGGCATCGCCGCCGCCGCCCCGCGCCAGCAGGCCGGCGACGCCCCCTCCGTCGCCGTGGGTGACTCCAGCCTCGGCCAGATCCTCGTGGGCGCCAACGGCATGAGCCTCTATATGTTCGACAAGGACGAGCCCAACAAGAGCAACTGCTACGAAGGCTGCGCGGTCAAGTGGCCGCCCCTGCTCGTGAATGCCGGAGAACAGCCCACCGCTGGCGAAGGCGTCACCGCCAAGCTTGGCGTGACCGAACGCACTGACGGCACCTACCAGGTCACTGCCAACGGCTGGCCGCTCTACTACTGGTTCGAGGATGTCAACCCCGGCGACGTGCTCGGCCAGGCCGTGGGCGACGTCTGGTGGGTCCTTGCTCCTGACGGTACGATCATCCGCACCGTCCCCGCTGCTGCCGAAGCGACCGCCGAGGCCGCAGTCCCGGCAGCCACAGCCGAAGCACTGCCGAAGCAACTGCCGAAGCAACTGCACCCGAGCAACTGCCCGTCACCGGCGCCGATGGCGGTACACTGGGCGCATTGATCGCCGCCCTCGGCATCGCCGCCGGCGGTGGATGGATTGCTCTGCGCCGCAAGCGCTAGTGCGCAGCCAGTTGTTGCATGGCCGTTTCCCTGGGGTCCCCCGACCCCAGGATGTATCACTCAAAAACTGCTCGCCCTACATCGGCCGCAGTTCTTGCCAGTCGCTGCCTTCGATCGGGCGCGTCGACCTGGCGACCTTGAGGTTTTCGCGTGCCTTCACTTCCTGCTCGCGGTCACCCAGCCGTTGGGCGAGCGCAACCTGCTGCTCATAACACGTTGCTGCTGCCCGGCGGTCGCCCCCGGCGAGATACAGCGTCCCCAGGTTGTGGAGCGCCGCATACTGTCCACTGCGATCTTCGATCTGCCGGTAAATCGCCAGCGCCAGCCGGTAATGGTGTAGCGCTCGTGGCATGCGATCCACCGAAAAATAGGCGCCGCCCAGGTTGACGTGCGCCCTGCCCTCGCCTGGGCGGTCATTAAGGTGGCGCCGCAGCGCCAGTTCCTGTTTGAAACACTCCACCGCATGTCCTGGCTGGTCCAGCTTTATATAGGCCTGGCCTAATTCGCTGAGCACAAACGCTTCAAGCCGCGGCTCCTCATTCGGCCCGGGCATATGCCAGTTCTGCCTCGTAGGCCACCACCGCATAGCGCACGTTGCCGAGCGCAGCGTAGCTTGCTGCCAGGTTGAGCAGCGCGTCGCACTCCCCAGGTCGCATCGCCCACCTGGTATTGGATGTCCAGCGACTGCTCGGCTGCCATCACCGCGCTGTGATACTTCCCTTGCGCCAGGTAGGCGCCGCTCAGCGCTGCCAGGGCTTCGGCCTCACCTGGGGAATCGCCGATCTCGCGCAAAATTTCCAACTCTTGGTCGAGCAGCTCCACTCCGCGTTGCGCGTCGCCGTTCGAAATATGGACGGCACCCATCGCGCCGAGCGCCAGCGCCTCCATGCTCCGCGCCCCGATGGCAGCGCGCGATCGTCAACTGCTGCTCGTAGGCCGCAATGGCATGCGCGTAGTCACGCTGGCGTGACCAGGCGCGCCCCAGTTCGGCTAGCGCATCAATCTCGGCCAGGGAGTCGCCGGCGGCGCGAGCCGCGGCAAGCCGCTGGTGAAAGGGCTGTAGAACCTGCTCTCGATTCTGGGCAGTGAATCGGCATTGGATCGTGAGAGTCGATTTGGCCATAGGGGCTTCTGGCTTTTGTGGCGAACTTGGGTTCTGGAATCTGCGGACCTCAGTGTAACGATCGGCGCATTGACGCCGACCAGTACTGTTACCTGGCGCGGACACATCAATCCACTCCGCACCACACTGCGGAGGTTACAATGGCATAGACCGGCGCATTTGTCGATCGGGAAAAAGGCAGGTTGCCCCAGGATTTCCCCGGGGGAAAACGGGCAGCTATCCTTACGTGTTACTGAAGCGCTGCTCGTTCATGATGAGAGACCTGTAATTATATATACTACTAGTATATATCATTGCGTATTTTGCGCTTGTTGCGACAGGCACGTTCGCCTTGCCCTCACGTCAGAGAGCAATACGATGAGTCGAAGAACAGGGACATAG
>CAWBRX010000026.1:0-56466 GCA_963791135.1 uncultured Chloroflexia bacterium | reverse complement strand
TATCCATCGCCTGCCCTGAACGCAGGCTCCACAGACAGCGAGAGGATTCTATGACGCGAAGACTGATGATGGCGCTGGCTCTACTGCTAGCCGGCTTGCTGCTGGCGGCGTGCATGCCGGTGACGAGTGCAAGCACCGTGACGCTGGATAACGGCGTGGTCGGCACGCTGCAGCGGCCCCTCGGCGTGGACGTGACGCAGAAGGCGCCTGTGGTGCTGATGCTGCACGGGTTTGGCAGTTCCAAGGACGAAGTCGGCAACATGTATGCTCGCCTGGCTGAAGCGATGGCCGCACGCGGTGTCGGCTCACTGCGCATCGACTTCCGCGGCTTTGGCAAGAGCGACGGCGACACCGGCTCGACCACGGTCGGCGGCCAGGTCGAGGATGCCGAAGCTGCCTATGCCTATCTTGCCGGGCTCGACTGGGTGGATCCGCAGCGCATCGGCCTTATCGGCTTCAGCCTGGGCGGCGGCGACGCCATTGTCACGGCCGGTACCCATCCTGACTGGTTCAAGTCCATGGTGACCTGGTCGTCCGTAGGCGACCTGACCAAGGACTTCATCGAGGAACTGGGGCAAGAGGCGTTTGACACGGCCGCCGATAAGGGCGTGGTCGGGCTGGACCTGGGCTGGCGCTCCATCGTGCTCAAGAAGGACTTCTTCGAGAGCCTTGGCCAGTACGACCTGATGGCCTTGGCGAGCAAGTATCCTGGTGCCTACCTGGCCGTGGCCGGCGACCAGGACTTTTCTGCCGCCTACGCGCCGGGCTTGGTCGACGCTGCGCCCGGCAGCCCCAAGGAAGCGTGGATTGTCCCCGGTGGCGACCACATCTACCAGGTTTTGACCGACGATCAGACCATGGCCGAGAGTGTCATCACACGCACGGCCGACTGGTTTGCAGAAACGTTGGGAAAATAGTAAAAGGAATAGTAAGATTTCTAGGGCTGGCTCACGCCCATCCGTCGCTCACCTGCATTGCTGTGAGTTGGCCCTAGAAATCGATTTTTTGTAGGGCGGCGGCGCTGTGCGGCCCCAGTGCGCTGATGCGGATGAACCGTTGGTCCTCGCCCCGGCCGTATTCCAACTCCACCAACAGGATGTCCTCCGGCAGCAGTTCCAGGACGCGATCTGCCCATTCGATGGCGACAACAGTGCCGGCATCTTCCAGCAGGTCCTCAATTCCCATGCCTTCGGCCTCGTCCAGCGCAGCCACCCCTAGACGATAGGTATCCACATGCGCCAGGCGCACACCGCTTGCGCCGGTGTATTCGTTGACCAGCACGAACGTAGGGCTGGACACGCGCCTGCTCACGCCCAAACCCCGTGCCAGGCCTTGAACAAAGGTCGTTTTGCCGGCACCAAGGTTGCCGCGCAGTGCAATGATCTGGCCAGGCCGCACTGCAGCCCCAAGCGCCTGGCCGGCTGCCTGCGTTGCAGCGGCACTATCGGTAACCACCTCACGTACCACAAGCGCCGCAGGGGCTCTATCCCCCTGTTCCTGCTCCGGCATCGTGCTACTCGTCTTTTTTCTGCACGCCGCCCGAACCTACCTCATGCAGGATCTCGGCGATCATGTCGCGATGTTCGACTACCAACTGGCGCGCACGTTCGTCGTCGCTTGCCTCGGCTACCAGCTCAAAGCGCGGCTTTTCGGGATTGGGCGACAGGTGCACCCATTCGCCGTCGTCCAGGTGAATCTTGAGCCCGTCGATCTTTTCTACCTGGCGGTGAAGATTCTGATTGAGCAAGATGCGCATCACGGCGCCCTTGGCCTCCCAGGGACAATCCACGACTTCCTTGGCAAGGTGGAACTTGGGCAGGTAGTTGATCACCTCGCTGATCGGCATCTTGCGGATGGCCAGGTATTCGAGCAGGCGCACCGTGGCCATCATGCCGTCGACCGCCGGCTGGAAGCCGGGGAAGATAAAGCTGCCGGCGCCGTCGGCAATCATCAGCACGCCGATATAGGAGGCGGTATGCATGGGGCCGTGCAGGTTCTGCGTGATGCGGAAGAGGCGTGCCCCATGCCAGTTGGCAATGGTGTCGAACGCAGTGGGCATCGTCACCGGCACCGCTACCGGCCGGCCCGGGTGCGCGTACAGGGCCAGTTCCATCATGAGCGCGGCCGCCATGATATCGTCGATCACGTTGCCCTTCTCGTCCACCAGGAAGATCTTTTCGCCGCCCACGTCCAACTGCACGCCGAGGTTGGCGCCCAACGCCATGACGATCTTGCCCACCCGCTCCTGGTTGGCCTTGAACTCCGCCTGCAGCATGGCCAGCTTGCTCTCGTCCATGCGCGCGTTGAGCGGCACGACGTCTACGCCCATCTGGGTCAGGACGTCCGCCAGCGTGTCGGCAGCCAGCCCGTGCGAATAGTCGGTCACCAGCTTGAAGCCGTACTCGCGGATCCGCTGCGCGTCCACGTGGCGCATGAAATCCTCGGTGTACGTGGCGATCGGTTCGTGCGCATAGTCGATCAACCCGATCTCGTTCAAGAAGGCACGCCGGAAGTCCTCGCGGAAAAAGTTGCGTTCGATGGCGCGCTCGGCCGAACTGCTCTGGTTCAGCCCCTGGCTGTCGATGATGCGGATATCGACCACGCGCTGATCGAAGGGGCTGAGACGCACGTGGATGCCCGCCGACGTATCTTTGCGCTGCCGCACAAAGTGGCGCAGCACCGGGATGGCGACGCTTGTCCAGGTCCCAGACGTTGATGCCCGTGCCGGGCAAACCGCTAACCAGCGCGCGCTTTAACATGCGCGCGCTGCGATGGGCATCGCGGTTGATCGCCACATAGGAGCCCTTGGGCAGGGCGGCCCCAAGCGCCGCGCTCAGCTTGGCGGCAAACTCGGGCGTGAGGTCGATGTTGACCACGCCCGACACGCCAAAGCGCGAGAAAGAGCGCACGGCGGCCCTGGTTGCCCCAGATAATGCTGTCCTTGATCGTGGCGCCGGCCTCGATCTCCTTGTGCGGCCACAGCTTGACGTTCGGGTGGAGCACGCTGCCCTCGCCCAACACGCAGTTGTCGCCGATCACGACGCCCTCATAGGCCACGACGTGGGCCTTGATGCTGCACTGGCGGGTCACGATCACCCCGCGCAGCTCGCACGATTCGCCGATATAGTTGTTGCGCCAGATGACGCTGCGCTCGATCCGGTTGTAGTTGTCGACGACGGTGTAGTCGCGGATCACGGCCGGCCCGTAGATGCGCACATCGCCCTTGATCTTGACGTCGTCGCCCAGGTAGATGGGGCCAAACAGCTGGGCGCTGGGGGAAATCTCGACGTTTTCGCCCACCCAGATGCCGCCGCCCAGGTGCGTACCGATCGACTGCGAGAGGCGCAGCTTGCCGTAGAGCACATCGGCATTGGCCTTCATATACTCGCTGATGTTGCCGACGTCACACCAGTAGCCGTCGGAGATATAGCCATAGAGCGGCTTCGCGTCCGCCAACATGCGCGGAAACAGCTCTGAGGCAAAGTCGTAGGTGGCGTCCTCAGGAATCAGGTCGAGCACCTCTGGTTCGAGCACATAGATGCCGGTATTGACCGTGTCGGAGATCACTTCGCCCCAGCTGGGTTTCTCCAGGAACTGGGTGATGCGGCCCTGCTCGTCGGTGATGATGACGCCAAATTCAAGCGGGTTTGGCACACGTGTGAGGGTGATGCTGGCCAGGGCGCCGCGTTCACGGTGGACGCGCACCAGCTCCTGCAGGTCGATATCGGTCAGCGCATCGCCGCTGATGACGATGAACGGTTCGTCGTCCAGGTAGCGTGCTGCATTCTTGACGCTGCCGGCCGTCCCAAGCGGCGTCTCCTCGACCGAATAGGTCAGCTTCATCCCGATCGCGCTGCCGTCATCATAGAAGTCCTGGATCGCCGAAGCCATGTAGCGCAGCGTGACGATCACCTCGGTGATGCCGTGATGTTTGAGCAGGTCGAAGATATGGCCGATCACCGCCTTGTTGACGACCGGCACCATCGGCTTGGGCCGCCCAATGGTCAACGGGCGCAGGCGGGATCCCTCACCGCCCGCCATCACGACAGCTTTCACAGGACCTCCAGGGAAGACGCGCCGGGCTGAAACAGACCTATTCATTTGCCAGTTAAGTTGCAGCTAAATCGGTGGCCAGGGATAGTTGCGCCGTTGCGGGATCGGCGCCGGATAGATACTGCTGCGCAGCAATTGGTCAACCCGCCGGCGCATCGCTGCGAGTTCTTGCTTGTTCAACAGTGCCCGCAGCTGCCGCGTCATGACACAGTCGTCGTCGGCCAGGTTGCCGCTAAGTGAGCGCAAATCGTCGAGCAGGGGCGGCTCGATCGGCTCACAGCTAAATTCCCAGATGACCGTGCGCAGCTTGTACTCTGTGTGGAAACAGATGCCGTGGTCGATTGCCCACACGCGTTCTTCGGTTCCCACCAGGCAGTGGCCGCTCTTACGATCTGCATTATTGACGACAAAATCAAACAACGCAAGCCGGCGAAAGGTTTCGTTATAGCGTGCATCCTCGGCGGCCGTGAAGTAATGGGCGTCGCTGTCGTGGTCGATAAAGACCTGGACACTGCCAAGACCACGCGTGCCGTCACGCAGCACGGTCGGCGGCACCAGGTCCCAACCCAGGCCGTGGCTGACCACGTAGGCGGCAGCTTCGCGTTTGCACAGGGTGCCCCATTCGAAATCCCAGAGCGGGTTTTCGCCGCGCTGCGGTTTATAGACCGCAGGCACGCTCCACTCGTCTTCATGTACCAGCACGAGGAAACTGTGGTTGGAACTGTATGGCAGCAGCCCCTTTTCTTCAATTCGGCCGCGCCGGAGGATATCCAGCGCCTGCTCTTCACTCAGTGTCATGGCTCATAATACGATCGGCATGGCATGCCCGTCGGTACGCGGGCAGAAATGGCCGCCACGGTCGATCGGCCGGCCACAGAGTGGGCACAACGGCCGTCCCTTGGCCACCACTTCCAGGGCATGCTCGCTCAACGCGCGCATCTGGGCTCGCGTGGCGACAAAGCGTACGCTGGGTACCTCATTGTTATCGGGATCGACCACCGTACCTTGTTCGTCCACGATCAATGCCTTGGCGATCAACCAGATCGTGTCTTCGCTCTCATCGTAACCGATCATCAGCTGGCCGATACGGAAGGCCGGTTCGAACGGTTGGTCAGGAAAGAGCACCTTCTTGGTACGTGGGGCCGGCGGCAGGTCGGGATACTTCCCTTCCAGTTCTTCCAGCAGCTGCAGCACGCTCACCGCCAGGTTGCTCACCTCCTGCTTCTCCAGCACAAGGCTCACTACCTCGCGGCCGGCGCGCCCCTGCAAAAAGAAGGTCCGCTTCCCCGGCTCGCCGACTGCGTCGGCGACAATCTGATCGACAGGGTTTAGATCGTGTGTAAACTCGGACATAGCGTGTGCCACCCAATGGGCCAAATCATTATCGGATAAATGGTTCTCATGCCGGCGCCTCATGGCGCTCCCGGCAGGCCCAGGTTTGGGCCCTGACTCGATTCCTGCTCTGCCTGCTTCTCAGCCCCTTGGGTGCATCGTCGTGTTTCTTGATCTCCACCTTGGGTGGATCAGCCACATAGTTTACGCCCAACACCATGGGCCGCCCGTCAAAGAATCCTAGCACGCTAACGGAGGCTGTGGCAATTGCAATGCGCTGAAACAGGTCCAACGGCACGCCAAGGTAGTGGGCCAGCACCGTGCGGATGACGATCGCCGTGGCTGAAAACGGCAATGACCTGATCGGGATGGGCGGCACGAAGCTGTTCGATCGTGGCTACACCACGTGCCTGCACTTCACGCAGCGTTTCGCCACCAGGAAAACGAAAAATGCTCGGGTAATGTTGCACCTGTCCCCATTCGGGCAGCTTGCTCAACTCGCGCAGATCAGCACCTTGCCAGGCGCCATAGTCCACCTCGACGACACCCGGCTCTACGTTGACCGGCAGACCGCGGTCCGCCGCAAAGGGCTGAGCCGTCTCGAGGCAGCGATCCAGCGGGCTGGAGTAGATCGCGTCGACAGGCTGCTCCTTCAAGTAGCCGATCAAGGCCTGCGCCTGCTGGCAGCCTCGTTCATTGAGGCGCACACCTGGTGTACGTCCGGCCAGCTTGTGTGTCGTCACGTACTCGTTCTCGCCGTGGCGAACGAGCAACACATAGGTCGTACTCGCCATCGCTTCTGTCACCGCCATCCGGAATTGAGAGTGTTTGCCAACTTGCAGGAAAAATGCTACAAAGATGGCGGGCCGCGAACAATTGCAGCGCAAGCGCAGTGCCTGGACTGCTCGTTCCAGCATAGCATAAGCGCATGCATCGCAGAAGTGGATAACCTTACCTTCTTGCCAAGCAACCTGCTGATGATAAGCCCCACTTCAGCCTCACCCCATCTCCTCGTCTACGCTGCCTGTTCATGCTGGGTATGTTCACGCTGTTTGTGGTTGCCAGCATGGTGGCGCCTTGACCGCCTGCGGCACATCGGCAGCCCCTGCCGCAGCGGACCCACTGGCCGTGTATCGGCCGGCACTGAAGCCGGAGTTTCAGGGCGACCTGGACCCCGAGCACCCCATGCCGCGTTATGCGATCAGCGCCACGCTCGACGTCGACAACTTGATCCTCACCGGGACAGCCCAGATCGTCGTCCCCAACACGTCGTCCGACCCCTGGCCCAACCTGGTCTTTCGTCTCTATCCCATGCTCGAGCACTATGGCGGCAACATGGTGGTCATGAGCGCGCTGGTCAACGGCAAGCCGGCGACCTTTGACTACACTAACGACAACACGGCGCTGCAGTGTCGACCTGGAACGCCACCTGCTGCCCAAGCAGGAGGCCACCGTCCAACTCAGCTGGCGCCTCAACATTCCGCAGTGGGGCAACCAATCCAGTCGTCTATGCACTGTTTGGCCGGTCGCAGGATATGATCAGCCT
Source organism: uncultured Chloroflexia bacterium (assembly GCA_963791135.1). GTDB lineage: Bacteria > Chloroflexota > Anaerolineae > Caldilineales > Caldilineaceae > Fredericiella. The sequence goes on along the minus strand of CAWBRX010000026.1, from coordinate 49,535 downwards.
GCCGCTGTTCTATCCTTCTTTGGCCGTGTACCAGGAAGGGCCGGCGGTCGGCTCAGGCAAGTGGTGGCTTGCCGAAGGCAGCGAACGTGGCGATGCGGCCTTCAACGTGGCCTCGCTGTTTGCCGTGACGCTGACGCTGCCGGCAGACTACGTGCCCGTCACCAGCGGCACGCTGCTGACCACGACGCTGCTTTCCTCACCCCTGGCATCACGCAGACGCTGGCCCAGCACTATATTGTCACGGGCCCCTCACGCGAATTCATGCTGCACACGAGCCCCTTGTTCCAGTCGGTGAGCGGCGACGTATACGGCACACATGTCACCAGCTATTACCTGCCCGGGCAGGAAGCTGCGGGCAAGGCCGTGCTCAAATATGCCCAGCAGGCGCTGGCCATCTACAGCGATCGCTTTGGCGAGTATCCATTTCACCGACATGCGCGTTGCCCCGGCGCCGACCAGCTTCCGCGGGCATGGAGTATCCACAGCTCATGCTGCTGGGCATCGAACTGTACACGCGCTTCCGTGAAAACTTGGAACCGCTGGCCGCGCATGAGATGGCGCACCAGTGGTGGTACAACATCGTGCACAACGATCCGGTCAACGAACCCTGGCTGGACGAGGCGCTGGCAGAATACTCGATGAAGATCTACATGGAAGCGATGCGCGGCGAGGACGATGCCGGCAGCTTCCAGGTGAAACGCTGGCAGACGCCGCTCGACGGCCTGCGCGCCAAAGGGCAAGACACCGCCGTCGATCAGCCGGTCGACCAGTTTCCTCAACGGTACGCAGTACGAGACCGTGGTCTACGGCAAGGGTGCGCTCTTTTACGACCGCATTCGCGATGCCATCGGCACACGCCGCTTCGATCGTTTCCTCCACAGCTACCTGGAAGACCACCGCTGGGGGATCGTAGACACCGACACGTGGCTGGCCGCCTTGCGCGAACCTGCCCGACCCCTCACTGGTTCCGCTGTTTGAAGAGTGGATCGCGCCACCCGCCGTCCAAGTCAGCCGCAGTGAGCCGGTCGGAACGCCACCCCAGCCACACCGTAGCATCAAGCGCCAGGCGCCAGACGTCTGTAGCCGATGCGCACTCATCTCTGACCACGGGGCGATTACTGCTTTGTCGGCAGCGTGCGCCCATTGCGGCCGCCTCCTTGGCCGCTGTAGGGTAATCCCGGCTGCCAGTCTACCGGCTGCGGCATGACGAAGTACTCCGCCAGCGGCAGGGTACCGGCACGCCGCCGCTGCGGCCGAGAGGTAAGCCGCCTCGCACATTTCGAGGGCCAACAGCGAGCCTTCGGCAATGCTGTAATCCGGTGTGTCCCTGGTCCATCTGCTCGGCAAGATTCTCCAGGTGGCGTTGATGTGCCGAACGCGGGCCCGGTGTCACCTCCACAAGCTGCCCCTGCGGATAGTCGGCATTGAGCAGCCGGTAGCGCGGTTCCCAGCCGTAGAAATCCAGCGTGCCCTGCGTGCCGATCAGACGGAACAGCGTGTCCTTGGATGGCTCGCTGGTCTGCACATAGTCGCCGGTCTGCATAACCACGCGCACGCCATCGACAGTCTGGGCATAGGTGACGGCCAGCGTCTCAACCTGCATCCCATCGCGATACGTGCGGGTGGAGGCATCGCAGGCGGCCATCACATACGCCATCGGCGCCTGCTGCGTTAAGCGTGACAAAGAAGTCCAGCCAGTGGATACCGGCGTTGATGATGTCCCAGCCCGAACACTGAATCTCCACCAGCTTCAGCTCGCCGATGGCGCCGCTGCGCACCAATTCCAGCACCTGCCTGCTGTGGTCTGCCACCAACAGACCGTGGGGAACGGCCATCGGCAGCCGCCTGGCCTTGATCATTTCCAGCACCTGGCGCCCGCCGGCTGCGGTGTCGGCGAGCGGTTTTTCCACCAGGATCCCGCACAGCGGCAGTGCCAGCGCATCCGTCGTCACCTCAAGATGCGACGGCGGCCACGTGGCCACGCAAACGACGTCGACAGGTGTGCTGGCCAGCATCTGCCGGTGATCGCCAAAGGTCTGGATGCCAGGATAGCGTTCGCTCGCTGCCGCGCAGCGCGGCAGCGCTGATGTCGGCCAGCGCAACCAGTTCAAACCGTTCCGACGCTGCCAACGCCGCCATGCTTAAGCTCCCGCCGGCGCCGCCGCCGACGACTGCTGCCGTGTAGACTCGTTTCATACTTGCTGCACCTTTCCGGAATGTGTCGTGCAAGATAATGCTGCGGGATAGCGGGGTGGGCGTCCGCCAGGCTGGGGCCGTGACATTGGGATTGTAGCAAGAGGCAGTCGGCTGCCGCAAGCATCATGCCTGCCCGCCTGCGTGAAAAATTTTCGTACAAATTGCCCATTGCAATTTGACGCGTAGTATGGTATTGTAGATGTACAGCCATCGGTGTTGCCTGCTCCCAAAAGCAGGCTTCGGGGGAACACCGATGGCTTCTTTTTTTGCCCTCTGTCACTAAGCATAATTGCCTACTCGCCTGTACGTGCTTCTGCGCTTATCCTGCACCGGTACAGCCGTACAATCTTCCCAAAACGATATTTTCGGCTTTTGTCGGAAGGGACAGATTATGCGGTATTTGCGTCTTGCTCCTATTGTTCTCAGCTTAATGTTCGTGCTTGCGGCCTGCGGTGCGCCGGCCGAGGTCAAACTGGCCCCCGAGAGCGTCTTGCCAGAATTCTTGGCGACGGCTGCGCCGCGTGTGCTTGAGGCGTACCGTTTTGCTGCCGCCCATCCGCATGATCTCGAAACCGTACCCTGCTACTGCGGCTGTGGCAGCATGGGCCATACGAGCAATCTCGGCTGTTTTATCAAGGATACGGGCACAAATTGGGAAACCATCACGTTCGAACAGCATGCGGCCGGCTGCGGCATCTGCGTCGATATCGCACAGGATGTTATGCGCATGAAGTCAGAAGGCAAGCAGCCCGGCGAAATTCGCCACGCAATCGATGCGACCTACGGCAGTTTTGGTCCACCTACGGATACACCGCTGCCGAATGGGTGATAGGAAACCAATTATGGACAGCGACGCAATCTTTAGTATGATGGCGGGCATGCAAAATCAAGGCACGGCTGCGGGCGCCGTGCTCGTCACCTTGCTCCTGTTGGCCGGCGTCCTGTTCGTGTGGGCAAAACTATCGTAGAAATAGATAAATAAAGCAGAATCGTGATACGAATCGTACTGGCGGATGACCACGCCGTCGTGCGCAAGGGCATTCGTGACTTCCTGGAAGACGAACCGGATATGCAGGTCGTGGCCGAGGCAACCGACGGTGCCGCTGCCAAGACCTTGATTGCGGAACATCAGCCGGATGTTGCCATCCTCGACGTGCGCATGCCCCACGCCAGCGGCATCGACGTCGCTGCCTGGGTGCAGGAACAGCAGCTGCCCGTTCGGATCCTCATGCTGACTTCTTATGACGATGAGCCGTACGTGGTGGCGGCCGTACAGGCCGGGGCCAGTGGCTACGTGCTGAAAGACGCCCAGGCCGAGCAGATCGTCGCCGCCGTGCGTTCCGTGGCGGCCGGTCAGCTGGCCATGGGCCGCGATGTTGCCCAAAAGCTGATGACGCATCTGAGCGGCGCCTCCCACGCCGGATCTCACGCCGCCGAAGTGCTGGAGCCGCTTACCGAGCGGGAACTCGAGGTGTTGGCGATGGTCGCCAGCGGTGCCACCAACCGCGCGATCGGCCGGACCCTGCATATCAGCGAGCGGACCGTGCAGGGCCACATTGCCAACATCTTTGGCAAGCTGCAGGTTGCCAGCCGGACAGAGGCCGTTACCAAGGGCCTGCAGTTGGGGCTCATCAAGCTGCCGGGCGCAGCCACCTAGCACGGTGCCATGACCCGGCTCCTCTCGGCGCTGCACCTGCGCAGCCTGCGCGTCCAGGTCTTTCTCTGGACCATCGCTCCCCTCACCATTCTGCTGATCTTGTTTTCGCTCACCGGTGTGGGCGCGCATCAAGCGTCCATGCGCCAGCTGGCCGGCGAAGAGAACACACGCCTGCTGCAGGTGATGGCCAACGCCGTGGCTTCGCAGGTGGAGAGCAAGACGACGAGCATGCAGGCCGCGGCCGAACTGCTCAGCCATGACTACGGCGACAACGTCATGCGCGCCTCGCACCTGGAGGCTGCCAGCCGGGTAATGTCCGGCTCGGACCTTATCCTGGTCGATACGTTTGGCAACCTGCTCGGCGCCGCCCCTACGCCGCCGGCCTGGCTGGGAGACGTGCCGCCTGCTGCGTTTCTGCCCATGCAGGCGCAGGCCACCACTTCGCTGACAGTAACGCACGAACTGGACGCAGCCACTGCCCTGTGGCGTGTGCCGGTGCCGGAACAAATGGCATGGTTGGTAGCAGGCGAGCCCATTACGACGCTCGTGCAGAGCAGCGGCATGCTGCTGCACGAATCGGCACACGAAGGTGCCCTGGTGCTGACCGACGGGCAGGGCCGTCTCCTCTACCATGCCGGCACCGCGCCGGCAGAAGCGGCGCTGCTGCTCAAGTCGATAACGAATGCGTCCGGTGCCCGTTTCGAGCGAGTCGGCGGCCAGGACTATGCCATCGCCTACGCCGCTGTGCCGGGGACGGATTGGCGTCTCCTATTGCGTGAACCCTGGCATGGATTGACCACGCCCCCGATCTTGCTCGAACAGTGGACGCCTTTTGTGCTGCTCATCGCGGTAGTCCGTGTCGTTCCTCACGCTGCTGTTTGGGCTGTTGTTTGTCGTACGGCCGCTGCGCCTGCTGAGTGACCGCACGCGCCGAATCGGCCAAGGCGACTTCACAGCGGCCAGCGCTGCCGTCGGCGGCGTCGACGAAATCGAAGATCTGCGCAAGGCGGTCGACCAGATGGCACAGCAGATTCAGGGTTACCAAGCCGGCCTGCAGAGCTATCTGCACGCCGTCACACGTGCCCAGGAAGAGGAACGTGCGCGCCTGGCGCGTGAACTGCACGACGAAACCATCCAGACGTTGACAGCGCTGGACCACAAGGTACAGAAGCTGCAGCGCGCGCTGGAACGCGAACCGGCGCCGATCCGCAAGAGCTTGGAGGATCTGCACGACAATGGCTGCCGGTGCGACGGCCGAGGTGCGCCGCTTCAGCCGTGCCTTGCGACCCTTGTATCTGGAAGACCTGGGCCTGGCACCGGCGCTTGGAACTGCTCGCAAAGGAATCCAGCGCCGGCTTTACCTTGGTGGGTACGCCGCGCCGTGTCCGGCCCGATCTAGAGCTGGCGCTGTATCGCATTGCGCAAGAATCGCTCAGCAACGCCCGCCGCCATGCTCAGGCAACGCAAGTGGAGGTGACCCTTGCCTTTGCACCCAGCGAAGTACGGCTGACTATCTCCGACGACGGCATGGGCTTTCAAGCTGCCTACGGATCTTTCTGCTCTAGCCCGCAGCGGGCATTTCGGATTGATGGGCATGCAGGAGCGCGCCCAACTGGTGGGTGCACAACTCACTCTTGATACCGAAGTTGACCAGGGTACCTCCGTCACCGCTACTGCCCGGCTGGGATGATGTGATTTATTCCTCGATGATGTAGTCGCGCATCATGCCCATATCTGCATGCTCCAGGATATGGCAGTGGTACATGAAGAGGCCGGCGTAGTCCGCAAATTTCATCAGTACCTGCGCCCGTTCACCCGGCATGACCAGCACCGTGTCTTTCCAGCCTTCGTCGACAAAGCCCGCGCTGAGCGTTTCCCAGCCTGCGCGTTGGGTTTCATCCACCTGGCGTGACACGATGCGGAACTGTACACCGTGAACGTGCATTGGATGCGCCATGCCCATGCCCCCATACCTGGCCGCCCATGCCCATGCCGCCAAGGTTGGCAAACTCCCAAATCTCCGTCGTCCCAAACTTGACCCGTTCGTCGGCACCCACATTGTCCATCTCGTAGGTGCGCCCGTTGATCGTCCAGAGCATCGGCGCAGTCATGGCCAGCACGAAGGGGCGCGGCTGTGCCGCGTTGATGGCCTGGCTGGCGTCGGCCGCCGGGACCGGTACAAGCGTCTTCGGCAGCACTGCATCGTCTTGCTCCTGCCGCTCGACGCGTACAGTCAGCACGTCGAACGCGGCACCATTCGGGAGTGTACCCGCCCATCATGCCGCCCATCATGCCCATGCCACCCATCCTGCCCATCATATCCATGCCGGCTGAAAACTCAAGGCTCTGCAGCTTTACCTCTGTCCCAACAGGCGCGTCGCCGAAATCGGCCCACAACTCAATGCGTTCGCCTGGTGAGAGCGCCACATACGGCCGCTGGTCCGGCTGTGCCAGCAGCCCGCCGTCGGTCGCCAGTACGGTCATGGGCCTGCCGTCGCTCCAGGCAAGCTTGTAGATGCGGGCGTTTGAGCCGTTGAGCAGCCGCAGCCGGTAAGCGCGGGTCGCCAACGGCAGCATGGCATTGGGTTTGCCGTTGACCAGGATGTGGTCGCCTAAGAAACCCATCATGCTGTCCATCATCCCGCCGCCCATCATCCCGCCGCCCATGCCGCCCATGCTACTCGTGCGTACCCGTGCCACCCATAGCCATCCCGCTTGCGGCCTGATTGCCCATGCCGGCCATAGAGCGTTGGGTAGGCAAACTGGTTGTCGGCATCGATGCGGCGGTCCTGGATGACGAGTGCCACATCCTGGCTGCCGCTGGGCAGCCCCAACTGCTGTTCCTCGTCGTCGCTGACGATAAATAGGGCTGCCAGCCCCTTGTTGACCTGTGCGCCGGTCTCGCCATGCTTGTGCGGGTGGAACCAATAGGTGCCCGCTTGATTGCGTATCTCGAAATCGTAAACAAACTCGCCACCCGGTGCGGCCAGGTCGTGTGGGTGGCCGTCCATATTTGAGGGAACGATCAGGCCGTGCCAATGAATGTTTGATTCTACAGGGAGCTGGTTGTGCAAATGGACACGTACTTGCTGCCCCTTGTGCGCCCGTATAATCGGGCCGACGTAGCTGCCAGGGATAACCTGCAGTGCCGCAGGATCACCCTGAATGACCCGCCCTTCGTAGCGATAGACCTGCGTCGGCGTGCCCGGCAGCACGGCCACGGCGTCGGGCTTTGCCGTCAGTTCGATTTCCAATCCATCTGGTGGAAGCGGCGCAAGTGTGTCCGTACTTGCCAGCAGCTGGGCATTGACGCATCCATCGCCATAGGTGCACTGGTGGCGATTGGCGTGCCGCTAGCGGCAGGTGTCGGACCCCTGTTCTACACGCAGGACCCAGGGACCTACCGTGCACGCGCTTACTCCTACCCCGGCAAGACCGAGCCCACCCCAAATCAAGAACTGGCGCCGGCTCACATTTTTTTGCTCTAACCAAGCCTTGCTGTTCACCGTCTGTACCTCTTTGCTGCTGCTCGAGCTGCAGGCCGGCTCGTCGGATGATCTGTTTGCCCTGGAATTGGTGAGGACTGATCGAATGGCCTGCCACTATAGCGTACACGCCTGTCTGCTGTAGCACATGCTGCTTTATTCCTGGATTTGCCCAGTCATTTGTCCTTGTCTTGGGCAAATTGCCTATTCGCTGCGGGGCGGAGCTGCGCAGGATGTGCTGCCGATTCGGCACCAAAGGAAAATAGATACTCTTTGGCTAAGAGGCATGGTCATGTAGACAAGAAACGAGGTTCGGCTCGTCTTTATTCACCCTGCCTGTCAAAACATCTGCGCAACATGGATTGCTGCCCACGCCAACGTATTGGAATAGGCATAATTGGCTACGCCTATTATAGGCTGGCGCGGGGGTTAGACTTTGCCGCGATCGATTCGCGCCGCATTGTGAGCCGCGACATATTCTCGCTGTCAGGTGCCAAGTCTGTGCAGCAATGGTTGGCCGGTACCCGCCACTCGACCAATAAAGGCCGCCTGCGGCTGCCGGCGAGACGCCATGTGCTCACGAAGCGTGTGGGCCTATTTCAATATCTGTTGCAGGAACAGCTTCGTGCGATCGTGTTGGGGGTTGCTGTAGAACGTATCGGGCGTGCCGATCTCGACGATTTCGCCGCTGTCCATGAAGACGATGCGGTCGGCTACCCCGCGGCGCAAAGCCCATCTCGTGGGTGACGACGAGCATGGTCATCCCTTCTTCCGCCAGGTCTTCCATGACTTCGAGCACCTCGCGGATCATCTCGGGATCCAGGGCGGAGGTCGGCTCGTCGAAGAGCATGATCTTGTGGCTTCATGGCCAGGGCGCGGGCGATGGCCACACGCTGCTGCTGGCCGCCTGAGAGCTGCCCCGGAAACTTCTTTGCCTGTTCCGGAATCTTGACGCGTTCGAGCAGCTCCATGGCATGCGCCTCGGCGTCCTGCTTCTTGCGCTTGCGCACATGGATGGGTGCCAAGCGTGATGTTTTCCAGCACGGTCAGGTGGGGGAAGAGATTGAACTGCTGAAAGACCATCCCCGTCTCCATGCGGATGGCCTCGATGTTGCGTACGTCGCGCGTCAAAGGGATGCCGTCCACGATGATGTCACCGCTCTGATGCTCCTCCAGGCGATTGATCGTGCGGATAAAGGTAGATTTGCCCGAGCCTGACGGCCCGATGATCACGACCACTTCCTGCCGCTTGACCGCCAGGCTGACGTTCTTAAGGGCGTGGAACTCTCCGTACCACTTGTTGACATCGCGGCAAACGATGATGTCTTCCTGCAACGTGTGTCCAGCCATCGCCGAATCCCTTATCCTTTGTGAGTGTATCCGTACTATCGCTTGGTCTACCGTTTGCCCACGCCCAATTTTGCTTCGAGGCGGCGGCTGGCGGTGCTCATGCCGAAGCTAAATATAAAGAATACCAAGGCTACAAACAAATACACCTGGCGCGAAACGCCGCCCGGGACTCCCAGCCATTCGGGCTGCTGGATGACCGCTTTGGCGACGCCCACCAGTTCCAGCAGACCCACCAGCGAGGCCAACGACGTATCCATGAACAGACCGATAAACTGCCCGACGATGGCTGGGATGACCTTGGTCAGGGCCTGCGGCAGGATAATAAAGCGGAGCTTGCTGAACCCACTTAGCCCGAGCGCGTCCGCTGCCTCGTACTGACCTTTGGGAATGGCCTGCAGGCCGCCGCGCACGTTTTCGGCCAGGTACGCCGCACTAAAGAGCGTAATCGCCACGGTGACCCGAATCAGCAGCGATGGGTTGCCCCAGCTGTTGGGCAAAAAGAGTGGCAGCATGGCGGCACCCATAAACAGGAGTGTGATCAACGGGACGCCGCGCACGAACTCGATGTAGCCCACGGAGAAGCCCTTAATCACGGGCAACGTGCTCCGGCGGCCGAGTGCCAGCAGCACACCAAGAGGAAAACTCAGGGTGATGCCCACGACAGCCAAGAGCATCGTCAGCATCAAGCCGCCCCACAGCGCCGAGTCCACGAAGGGAGCAAACGACCATTCGATCCCAAGCACGGGGATTTCGATGCCGCCCTTGAGCATGATCAACGTGAACGGCAAGCTCAGGATCCATGCCCACACCAGCACGCGGTTGGGGAAGTGTACCGTGAGGCCTATCACATAGCCGATGACAACCAGGCCTACGCCCAGCGCCATCACCATCTGCGCCTGCGTACCGAGGGGAATGATCGCCAACACTGCTAACAGGGCTGCCAGCCCAATTGCCAGGCTGCGCAGGATGCTTCCCCAGCGTCCTGCGCTTAAGCCAAACAAGAGACACGTGACGAGCAGCACTACGGCGGGCTGCCAAAGTTGATCGGCCGGGTACGGCCCAACGGCGAACAGTTTGCGGTTCTCCCACACCGGCGCCCAATAGGCATTGATCACCCAGCGCAGAAATCCCGTGACGACAACGATCGTAAATAGCAGAGTAATGATCGTCAGGATGCCGTTGAACACGCTGCTGAACAGATCGGCGTGCAGCCAGCCTAAGACTCCTACCTCGCCGCGCGGCGGTTTTTGCGCGGGGGCCGGTGGATTAGGGTTGACCCAGTTGCCGGACTGAAGTTCGGTCGTCATAGTGCTAGCCTTACCGTTCCACAATGGCCATGCGCTTGTTGTACCAGTTCATCAACGCCGATACCAGAAGGCTGATCGACAAATAGGTCGCCATTACGACCAGGATCATCTGCACCTCTGCTCCCGACTGGTTGACGATAATGCGCGTCACATAGAACATATCGGGGTAGCCGATGGCGATCGCCAGGCTGGAATTTTTTATCAGGTTCAAATACTGGCTGGTCAACGGCGGGATGATGACGCGCAGCGCCTGCGGTAGTACGATCAGGCGCAGGGTCTTGCCGGTTGGGAGGCCGACGGCGCGGCTGGCTTCCCATTGGCCCTTGGGCACAGCGTTGAGCCCGGCACGCACGATTTCCGCGATAAAGGCGCCGGTGTACATGACGAGGCCCAGCAGCAGCGCCGCGTATTCGGGAGTAAGACTCAACCCGCCGCGGAAGTTAAAGCCCTGATGCTGCGGTTCGCTGACGACGACAGGCGGCGGCGTCTCCCACGTTAAGCTTTCGCCGGCAGCAGGCAGGTCAAAGAAGCGGAAATCGCCATTTTCGTCGGTAGTTTCCTCGGCGATCGGCTGGCCGGCGCCATCGAGCAGCGTGATCGGTACATAGGCCAGTGTGCCGTCCACCCCGGGGTCGTACTGCTGATTGCCGTTTGCATCGATGTACATAGTGCCGCGGTCACCCCGGCGCAGTTCATACGCGACGTTGTCGGGCAGGCGCGCCTGCCCTTTGGACAAATACGAAGCCGAAGACCGCAACGACAAGGAATACGATCAGCCCCAGCAAAAAACCGCCCCCCGGCCGGCCGCTGCGATCGAGCGCACGCCGGCGCAGCCACGCCGCAATTACCCCTGCGATCAAAGCTGCCAGCAGCCACCAGAGCCATGGCGCGCCGGTCTGGCTCAGATAGGGCCAGGTCACAAAGATGCCGCGGTTCGACAAGAAGCCAAAACCGGCAAGGTCCGTCGCTTCTTTGACGTCGGGCAGCGCCGCAATCACGCCAAAGTACCAAAACAGCAGCTGCACCAGCAGCGGCGTCGAGCGGAAAATATCGGTGTAGACGTGGGCAATCTTGCTCAGCAGCCAGTTATTGGAGACACGGGCAACGCCAACCAGCACGCCGAGGAGGGTGGCAAGCACAATACCCACAAGACTCACGCGCAAGGTGTTGGCGAATCCCACCAAGAATGCGCGGGAAGTAACTCTCCTCAGGCCGGAACAACGGGCCCTCCGAGATCTCAAAACCCGCGGTCTGCCCGAAGAAGTTCCATGTGAGCGGCGAGCCGGCAGAGTTGTTGATCGCCGAAAGCTCCGACATCATGTTCGAGTACAGCAGCCAGGCAAACAGAAACACAAGGATCGCAAACACCACCTGCAGGACAATGCCAATGACCTTGGTGTCGCGGTAGAACGGCGGCCTGGTGCTGGTCAGGGTAGTGGTGGCCATATAGGTCCGAGTCTACATGAGAGGGTGAGGGCGACTAAAGTCGCTTGGTGAGAGGGTGAGGGGGTGACGTCAGAAACCGAGTTTCTGACGTCACCCCCTCACCCTCTCAGCTCCTTCTACCGGAACGGCGGGCTGTACAGGAGGCCGCCATCCGTCCATTGTGCGTTCAGGCCGCGCGGCAGGTCGAACGGCGTGTCGGGACCGAGATTGCGGTCCCAGATCTCGCCGTAGTTGCCGACCTTCTCGATGACCGTGACCATGTAATCGTTCGGCAGGCCCAGCTTGGAGCCAAGATCGCCTTCGACGCCCAGGAGGCGCTTGATGGTGGGGTCTTCGCTCTTAAGCATGTCCTGCACGTTGGCGCTCGTCACGCCGCTTTCCTCGGCCTGGATCAGCCCGTAGACTACCCAGCGCACGGCGTCGGCCCAGGCCGGGTCACCCTGTGACACGGCGCCGGCCAGCGGCTCTTTGGACATCGTGTCTTCCAGGATCTTGTGATCGGCCGGTACCTGCATCTTGGTCTGGCTGGCGACAAGGCCGGACTTATCGGTCGTGAAGCCGTCGCAGCGACCCTCATCGTAGGCGGCCAGTGTCTTGTCGTTGTCCTCAAAGACGACCGGCTCGAACTCCAGGCCGCGGGCACGGAAGTAGTCCGCCAGGTTGAGCTCGGTGGTCGTACCGCTCTGTACGCAGACGGTGGCGCCGTCCATGTCCTCGATCGAGTTGATGCCGCTGTCCTTGCGCACGATCATGCCCTGGCCGTCATAGAAGTTGACCGGCATAAACTCCATGCCGACCTCGGCGCTGTCGCGTGCGTGGTCGTCCAGGTGGAGTTGCGGAAGAGGACGTCGATCTCACCTGTCTTGACAAGCGTGAAACGGTCGTTGGAACTGGCGTATTTGTAGTCGACTGCATTCTCATCGCCCAGGACTGCAGCGGCTACAGCCTTGCAAAAGTCCACGTCAAAGCCGGCGTAGTTGCCATTCTGATTGACCACGCCAAAGCCGGGTAGCTGGTTATTGACGCCGCAGATCACCTTGCCGCGCGACTTGACCGTGTCCAGCAGGCTGGCGGTCTGGGCCGCAGGTGCGGCCGCCGCGGCAGCAGGTGCAGCTTCGGTGGCGGCCGCCGCAGTGGCCTCGGTCGTAGCCGCTGTGGCTTCTGTTGCGGCCGCTGTGACCTCCGCCGGGGCCGGCGTAGCTGCCGGTGCGGGCGCCGGCGAGGAGCAGGCTGAGTAGACGATGGCAATTACCAGCAGGGCAATTCCCATCATGGAAAGACGCTTATTCATCAGGTCTCCTTTTGGTGATGTACTGTGATAGATGAAACTTGCTTGCGCCAAGATAAAAGTAGGTATCAGCTTGATCAGAACGGCGGTGGTCAGATCAAACGATGAACGGCTTTGGTAACGACCGGCGGGCAGTCGTCAAGTTATGGACGATACGAAGAGGGCTTGAGCGGCAGCTGCGATGCGCCGCTCTTTTGCGCTGTTGGGGCGGGACTATAGCACGCCGCCGGCAATCTGTCAAACGCTTGTGGAGCAACCTTACGGATACCCCCTTTTGGCCATCAACTGGCGATGCGCTATAATCGACGTAATTTTGCGTAGGAGCAGCGCCCGGACGGGCTGCACAGTCCGCTTTACGGAGCATCTGATGTCACCGGAGTTGATCAATACGATAGGCACCATTGCCGGTGTGATTGTTGCCGCATTAGGCGCCTTTCTCTTTGCGTTCTGGATCGCCATGGGCATCTGGACGTTTCACGACATACGCCAGCGCACGCGTGATCGGCGGTCATAGTCCTCGCCGTAGCCTTGGTTCTTATCTTCCCTTGATCGGCCTTATTCTTTACTTGATGATTCGCCCGAAGGCAACGCTGGCCGGAGGTGATGACCGCGCACTGGAAGAGGAGGCGCTGCTGCGTGAGCTTGAGCAGACGGCAGCTTGCCACACCTGCGGCGTGCCGGTGAAGGAGGCGTGGGTCTACTGTCCCAACTGCCACAACCAGCTCCAGCACAGCTGCCCGACCTGCGGCAACCTCGTGCGTAACGAATGGGAGATCTGCGTCTACTGTGGCTCTGCCCAGCAGCGTACCGCGCCAGATTACGGCGGCCCCCGCGATTGTGGCCGGCCAGGCGACGCTGCAGGGCACCTCCAAGGCGCAGCTCTCGAATACGAACATGCCGACCCAGACCATGCCGGCCCAGTCGCTGCCTGATCAACGTCAGGCCAAGTACCGCCGCCGCCACTACGGGCGGGTCGTACCGCAGCCCATTCCGGCGTGATGCGGTTGCCCCGCCGCCCCCGCCGCCAACCTCGACTGCGACCAGCACACCGCCGGTGACGCCGCCGCCGTCAGACATCGACGACGCTCCCTTCCGCCCGCGCCGCTCGCTGATAGGACGTCTGAACCTTGATTCGTAGGATCACAGGATTACCTTGACTCGGCAGCGCAGCCACGCTCCGAATCATGGTAAGGCCTAGCGCCAGCCCAATCCTAACTCGAATCCGGGCTTCAGACGATACACTTCTCCCACCAGTCACACGCAGCAGCTCATCTACCGTCAGTTTCATCATGGTGCGGTCGTCGCCGCCGCCGCCGTAGATTACGCCGTATAGCGCTGGCGCAGATTGAGAATCCCGGCGTCGATGATGACCGGCAGCGCTGTGCGGTGGCCAAACGGGCGGACGCCGCCGGCCGCATAACCCAGCAGATCCAGCACGACATCAGCCGGGGCCAATGAGACTCGCTTTTTGCCCACACCCCAGCGTTCCGCCAGCAGACCCTTGTCGCACGCGTTTTTCGCCATAGCTGATGACGACCACCGGCTTGCGCGCCTCGCCCGGTTGGTCTACAGGAAGAGCAGCGTCTTGATAATCTGTTCGGACTCCACGCCCAATGCCGCCGCCGCGGCGGGCACCGTTGGCGTGTCGCCCAGGCCGCCGATCAGCTCGGCCGTAATATCCTGTTCGTCAATATAGGCCTGTAAGTCCTGTGGCCCATGTACGGTCGCCATAGCTATGCTGTCCATTCCAGTGGGTCAGGTGCCAGCCGTCCAGGTGGTTACGTAACGCAGGTCATTCTCGGCAAGGTCGTGGCCCGGCGCTATGGGCGTGAGCCTGTGTGCCACCATTTTATGCGGCAGAGGTGGTGGCCACAAGTTGGTCCCTGCTTTGCGCTGTGCTATCATCCACCGGTTATGATTGAAGCCGTGACCTTTGACTTTTGGGACACGATCGCGGTAGACGACTCGGACGAACCCAAGCGCCGCCGCCTCGGTCTCCCCTCCAAGGCCGATGCTCGTGTCCAACTCTTTGTCGACCACATCGCGGTCGTTATCCCCAGATTGCGCCGCAGCGTGCGGCCGAAGCCTACCGGCAGGCTGGGTGGACCATGAACCCATCTACCCAGGACAACCCGCCGATCAGACCGCCAGGCGAAGCGGCCGAACTTGACCGGTGCTGGAGCCTATTTACCAGCGGCTGGCTGCGCGTTTCGCATCTTCGTTTGCGGAGGAACTGGCCGGGCGCGGGCCATCCGGTGGGCCGCGAGCGTAATAATCCCCATTGTGGGCCAGCGCGGCGAGGCGGTGGATGCGCGCCCGGCTGTGGAACGTACTGCTGGAAACGGCGATCTGACGCCCGAATACGGCACCGGCGCACCCGGACATGCCCCCTTTATCGTGGGCCTGGCCGGAGCCGACTACAACTACGCCCCTGAAGTGGGGCTGGGTACGATTGAGATCAGCACGCTGTCCCTGCCGCACGCTGCTGGAGATCGAGACGCTGATGCGGGCGGCCGTGGGCCGCCTACGGGCCGCCGGCCGCTTTGGCTGGCGTGTGCTTGGCTACGGAACGCAACCTGCCGGTCAGCCCACCCACGATCGGGCTGATGTCGCCCAAGCAGCGCTATCTCAGCCTGTATCGTGCGATGGGGACCCCTGGCTCTGGTACACGGTGACGGCCTCGGACCAACTCCAGTTCTCGATCCGGCGTGACGAGATGCTGCACATGCTGAACTACGGCAACATGATGGCGCGGGTGATATCGCCCGTGCGCCAACTCGCCGATCTACGGGGCAAAGACAGCCACTTCTGCAGCGCCCGCTGAGGGGGTGATGGCCGAGATCCGGGCGGGCGAACACCGGCATGGCATGCCGCCGGAACCGTATGCGTCACTCTTCGACTTCGTGCGCACGGTATCGACCACCTACCTGATCGTGCGTGAGGGCGGCGACATCGTGCCCAGCTCATGCCCCTTTTACACCCACCTGGTCGAGAACGGCCCGGACTTTCCAGGCCTTCCTGTTGCATGAGCACTACATTTGGAACAGCGCACGGCTGCGTGCGGCCTACGGCACGCTTGAGGTGCGCCCCGCCTGCCAGCAGCCGTGGCCAGAGACGATGGCGGCGGCCGCGCTCACCCTAGGCCTGGCGGAGGCATCGCAGCCGATCATGGCATATATCCAGGAAGTGCTCGGCGAAGACTACTGGCAGCGCATGCGTACCTATCACCGACAGGCCATTCGTCACGGGCTGCGGGCGCTGCAGCCTGCCCCCCATTTCTAGAGCACATCGTGGCGCAGGCGGAAGAGGGCTTGCGCAAGCGCAATTTTGCGAGGAGACCCTGCTGGCGCCGATCCTCAGCCGGCTGGACCGCCACCAGAACCCAGCCCAACGGGCGTGGGCCATCTTTCAGGCAGACGGAATGGCGGCGATGATCGACGCGGTGACGATAAAGCTCTGGCAGCGTCACGCGTCGAGAGCGTTGGATACGGCTCCAGATCAGGGGTAGAAAACGCCCGATGCTACGAATAATCAGTTTGGTTGTGCTTAGTCAGTCGCCTGCTGCTACCGAGGCCGGTACACGTAGATGCTGGGCTGGCGATATCGGCTACGTAGATGTTGTCTTGCGAATCGATGCCTAGCCCAGAAGATTCCGCCACCCAACGGCGGGTTGTCGTCGCCCGTGTCGTCCATTTGCCCTGAAATTCACCATCGGTCGTAAACACCTGGATCCGGCCAGATCGTCAGCGACATAGAGCCGGTTTGCCTTATCGAGGGCGAGTGTAACTGGCATGTTGAATTGCCCTGAGCCCCTCCGGGGACGCCCCATTTCAACAGGTGTTTCCCGCGGGGTCGAGCTCTGCACGCGCGCGGGGTCGTCGGCCACGTACATGTTACCCGGCTACAATTGTGCCCAGTGCTGCGCCGGTGAACTCGCCATCGCCGGCGCCGCGGTGTGGCATAGACTGCCAGCCACTTGCCCGTGGGATCGAACTTCTGCACGTGGGGAAAGGTGCTGATATAGATGTTGCCCGGCCGTCCACGTAGATCGGCCCAGGGCCGCTATCAAATTGGTCTTTGCCCGGGCCTTTGCTGCCGAACTGCATCAGGAAGTTGCCGTTGGCGTCAAACTTCTGGACGCGACAGTTGAAGGGATCCGACACATAAACGTTGCCCTGCGTGTCGGTCGCGTAGAAAGCCCCCGATCTGGCTGGCGTCAGGGCGGGACGAATGAGAATTGCCCTTCGCCATTACCAAGGCTGCCCACGCCCGTACGAAGTTGCCCTCGGTGTCGTACTTGAGCACCCGTGGCATCTCCCCTGCGTCGGTGACATAGACATTCCCCGTGCGCATCGACGGCGAAACTCACTACACTTGTGATCTCGCTGGGCCGACGTGTCGATCTTGCGCACGAACTCGACCGGCCGGGGCATAACTGGCATACACGCCGCGAGGCTGGGCTGAGCACGATCACCATGGCAACTAGATAGCCGCGTACCGCTACGATTCTCATCGGAATCCTCCTTGGGGGGTCTGCTAAATTGTGATGACAATTGGTGGCAAGCTAATTATAGCGGAGGTGTGGGGTTAGAACAGGGTCTGGGTATCACCACGAGTTGCACAGAAACTATCACAACGCCACGTGGAGCGCAGCGGGACGGCTGCACCGGCCCCAGACGTTGCGTCTGGAGTTTTGGGAGTGAACCAGGTATAGGATCATGTTCCGGGCACGTTGGCGAAACATGTCCCGGGGACGTTGAGGGTGGAAGTAAGCTTCTGCAGGACGTCCCCGGACATGATCTTCGACGCTGAGTTCAACAACCCATCGACAATCTTTGCCGACGACAGCACGCCGGGACTGCACCGGGATGGGTGCCTGCGCCGACGAAGTAGAGGTTGTCGAAGTCCTCTGAACGATTGTGCGGCCGGAACCACGCCGACTGCGGGAGGGTGGGCTGTACGCTGAAGGCAGAGCCCAGGTAGCTGTTGAGGTCGTTCTCGGAAGTGCACGCGGGTCGATCAAGTGTTCGGCGACGATGTTGGCCTGCAGGTCGGGCAGGTAGTTGTCTTCCAGGAACTGCATGATGGCGTCGCGGTACGGTATGGCTGCCTTGGTCCAGTCGATGTTGGCCTGCAGGTGCGGGCACGGGCGAGAGCACGTAGAAGGTCTCGCCTCCGGGCGGCGCCAGGCTGGGGTCGGTCATGCTGGGCATGTGCAGGTAGAGCGAGAAATCTTGCGGCAGGTCGTCGTTGGCAAAGATCTCGCGGAAGCAGGCCCTTGTAGCGCTGGCTCGAGAATGATGTTGTGGTGAGCCAGCTGGCCGTCGTCCGAGGATAGCGTGCGCTTGGTGCCAAAGTAGATCACGAAGAGCGACATGGAGTATTTCTTGCTTTTGACCCAGAAGTCGCTGTTGCGCGCCGCTGCTTCGCTGGGGATCAGGTTGAGATAGGTCCAGGCCACGTCGGCATTGGAGACGACCACGTCGGCCTGTGAGCAGCGTCCCGTCCGGAGGCGCACGCCGGTGGCACGGTTGTTTTCCGATCTCGATCTGCTGACTTCGGTATTGGTGCAGACCTTGACCCCCAGCTCGTCGAGCAGGCGGCCAACGACTCCACGATCGCCCCGGTGCCGCCCATGGCGTAATGAATACCCCACTCGCGCTCGAGGTAATGGATCAGCACATAAATGACGAGGCCGCGTCAAGGGGTTGCCGCCGATCAGCAGCGGATGGAAGGAGAAACAGCGGCGCAAAAAGTCGTTGTCGATGTAACTGCGGACGTAGCCGTAGACGCTGCGGTAGGACTGCAGGCGGACCAGGTCGGGCGCCACCTTGAGCATGTCGCTCGACATGCAGAAACGGCTTGTCGATCAGCCCCATGCCCTTGTTGAAGATCTCCTTCGTGGTGGCCATGAAGCGTGTCGTAGCCATCCTTATCGGCCGGGTTCCACTTGTCGATCTGGCTCAGGATGAACTCGTGATCGTTGTTGTAGTCGAGGTAGCGCCCGGTATGGTCAAAGATGCGGTAGAACGGGTCAAGCTGGACCAGCTTGAAGTAATCTTCGCGTTTGCGCCCTACCAGCTCCCAAAGCTCGTCGAACAGCCAGGGCGCGGTGATCACGGTCGGGCCGCCGTCAAACTTGAAGCCGTCCTTCTCGTAAACGTAGGCACGGCCGCCCAGCTTGTCGCGCTTTTCCAGCACCGTCACATCGTGCCCGCGCTGCCAGCCGCACCGCCCCCAGTCGCCAGCCCGCCGAACCCGGAACCGATCACAACTACTTGCTTACTCATCCTTTGTCGTCCCTGCTTTTACCACCAAAAGTGGTCCTAAATTGGTGCCCGCACGTCTTTCTTCCCCTGCGCCAGCCGCGACGATCGCCAACACCACCAGCACGGCCGCCAACCCGGCCGCTGTCCACGCCACCAGGGTAACGTCGCTGTGGTTGACGGCGATGCCCACAAAGGCCCAGATGAGGACGGCCACGTAAGCGATGTCACGCCAGCGTGAGAGGAACAGCAGGCCGATGCCCGTGGCGATCAGCAGCAAGATTGCCGTCCATACCGCCGGCGACAAGAAGCCGCCATCCCAGCCGATGGACACCAGGTAGACACACACATTGGCCACCGTGGCGACCGTCACCCATGCCGTGTAGATGCTAAAGGTCAGATGCGTGGTCCACCATTCGCCGCGCGAAACCACGCCCGGTGCCTGGCGTGCCGGTGCCAGGCGCAAATACGCCATCACCAGGCAGATCAGCAGCACGGTTATCAGCACGACGGTCGGCAGCAGCTGCTCCCAGTGCCAGCAGAAGATCCAGATGGTATTGGCGATGTTGCCAAGCACGTACCACCAGCCGATGGCACGCAGGCGCGGGTTGGTGCGCTGGCTCGGCAGCGCCTGGTAAACCATGTAGGCCAGCATCCCCAGGTAGATCACGCCCCAGATGGCAAACACATAACCGGCTGGGGTGAACAGCGTGAAGTACTTGTCCGAAATCTCGCCGGTCGGGATGCCGTTGAGCGGCAAGGCATTGGCGAGGCCGTTGACCGAGATGGTGAGTAACGTGATAAAGATGACGGCAAACTGTCGCGAATAATCGCCGCCTGTGGCCTTCTCGGCTGTGCTGCCGGTAGGTACGTTACGGTCTAGAGTTGTAGTTGTCATCGCATCCTCCTTGATTGCAATGGTTTTGTACAGGTTTTATACCACTGTACAGCCATTTGCGCCAAATTGAGGTGAGGATGCTCCAATTGGGGAAGGCGGAGGGCGTTGGTGAGAGGGTGAGGGCGACCAAGGTCGCTTGGTGAGACAAAGACACGCGGCCCGGCCTGGGCCGCGTGTCACTGCACAGTGGATGAGCTTGCTTAGAGCTGCTCTAGGAAGCGCACGTCGTTGGAGTAGAACAGGCGGATGTCGTCCACGCCGTACTTGGACATGGCCTGGCGCTCGACGCCCATGCCGAAGGCGAAGCCGCTGAACTCGGCGGGATCGTAGCCGCCGTTCTTGAGCACAACCGGGTGCACCATGCCGGCGCCCAGGATCTCCAGCCAGCCCGTGTACTTGCACAGCCGGCAGCCCTTGCCGCCGCACAGCACGCAGTCGACGTCCACCTCCACGCTGGGTTCGGTGAACGGGAAGTACGACTTGCGGAAGCGAATCTGCCGCCCCTGGCCGTACATCTGGTTGGCAAAGTTGAGCAGCGTGCCCTTCAAGTCGCTGAAGGTGATGTTGCGCCCGATGGCCAGACCCTCGACCTGGTAGAACATCATCTCCGAGCGGGCGGTGACATCCTCCTTGCGGTAGACCTTGCCCGGCAGGATGACGCGGATCGGCTCCGGCGCATACTCGCGCATGGCATGAATCTGCCCCGGGCTCGTGTGCGTGCGCAGGATCAGGTCCTGCTGGGTCGTGAAGAGCGTGTCCTGCATGTCACGCGCCGGATGGCCCGGCGCGAAGTTGAGCAGCCCGAAGTTGTAGTCGTCGGTCTCTACCTCGGGCGAGTCATAGACCTGGAAGCCCATCTGCTTCAGGATGTCGACAATCTCGCGAATCGCCTGGTTGGTCGGGTGGAGCTTGCCCACCTGCGGCCGCCGCCCGGGCATCGTCACGTCGATACCTTCCGCCGCCAGCGCCGCATCCATCTCGGCCTGCGCCAGCGCCGCCTGCCGTTCCTGCAGGGCTGACTCCAACACGGTCTTGACGTCGTTGGCGGTCTTGCCGACCAGCGGCCGTTCCTCGCGTGACAGCTGGCCCAGCTCGCGCAGCAGCGTGGTCATCTTGCCCTTGCGGCCCAGAAACTCGGCGTACCACGCTTCGGTCTCAGGCGTAGTCTGGGCTGTTGCCAGCGCCGCCGTTGCCTCGTCGCGCAGTTGTAAGAGTTGATCCACCAAGTTTGCCATAAGCCGTTTCCTTAGCTAGCGTGCCCACACCGATCGTTAGAACAAGAGGGGATTGTAACACCGGGTGTCAAGGCTTACGAAAATACGGACTGTGGTTCACGATTTTGGCCGCGTCGGAACAAATCTCCCGCGTAGCCCGCACGCCCCGTGCGGGGTGGCCGCGCAGGCCACACGCGTTACCGGCACAACACGGGCACGTGGGCGTGCCCCCGACCCGCACAGTGCGTACGCGGGTGGCAGTGGCTACGCGGGAGATCCCGATTACTTGCCGCCGTACCAGAAGCCGCGCATCCAGGCATGCTTGTGCAGCCGCTGCAGCAGATCGTCGCCGAGCGGCTCCATGTCGGCGGCGGCGGCATTGGCTTCGGCCTGCGCCACATTGCGGATGCCGGGGATGACGGTGCTCACGGCCGGGTGCGCCAGGGCAAAGCCGAGCGCGGCCTGGGCGGTGCTCAGGCCGGTGCCCGCCAATTCCTCCTTGACCTTATTCACGCGCGCCACGGCGCGCGCAGGCGATCGCCGGCAAAGTAGTTGCGGCGGAAATCGTCTTCGGCAAAGGTGGTGGCGGCAGTGTACTTGCCTGCCAGCACCCCTTCGTCAAACACCACGCGCACGAGAATGCCGACGCCGAGTTCGGCAGCCTCGGGGAGCAGTTCGGCCGCCGGTTCCTGCTCAAAGATGTTGTATATCACCTGGACGCTGTCGACATAGCCCTTGCGCATCAGGTCGATCACGCTGTTTTGGTCCTGCTCCGGGCGTAGAGACGCCGATCGCCCGGATCTTGCCTTCCGCCTGCAGTTGGCGCAGCACCTCGAACGGCTTGGGATTCTTGTTCCAGGCCCGTGTCCAGGTGTGGAGCTGCAGCAGGTCGATACAGTCGGTCTGCAGGTTGCGCAGCCGTTCCTCCACGTTCTGGCGCAGATAGGATTCCGGATAGCGCTCTTCGGCCACGTCGTAGGGGCTGGGCGGCCAGTTGCCGGGCAGCGGCGGCGTCTTGGTCGCCACGTACACCCGTTCGCTGCGCCCCTTGAGCACCTGGGCGATCAGCCGCTCGCTCTTGCCGTTGCCGTAACCCGCGGCGGTGTCGATAAAGTTGACGCCCAAGTCGATTGCCTTGTTGAGGGCCGCCAGCGAATCATTTTCGTCTTGCGGACCCCATGAGCCCCCGATTGCCCAGGCGCCAAACCCAATGGCCGATACCTCCATCCCTGTCCGTCCTAGTGAACGATACTGCATGGTCTTTCTCCTTTATTGTGGCAATCAATTGTCGATAGGTTTGCCGCATTGTACACGAAGATCGCGCTTGCAGTGGGTTCGTGCCTAGGGAGGATCACCGATCTATGATACGATCGCGCTGCGATTCGCCCCATATACCCAGAGATAAGCGGACAGGAGAGCTGCATATGCGTCGCATCCTTTGTTTTGGTGACTCCAACACCTGGGGCTATGACCCGGCTACGGAAGACCGCTTCGACGACCAGACGCGGTGGACCGGCGTGCTGCAGGCCGCGCTCGGCGCAGACTTCACCGTGATCGAGGAGGGTCTCAACGGCCGTACGACGGTCTGGAACGATCCGATCGAAGGCTACAAGAACGGCCACGATTACCTGGTGCCCTGCCTGGAGACACATCGCCCGCTCGATCTGGTGGTGTTGATGCTTGGCACCAACGACCTCAAGCGCCGCTTCTCGCTGTCGGCCTATGATATCGCCCAAGGTGTCGCCGTGCTGCTGCGCGCCATTTCGTACAGCAAGGCCGGGCGTGATGGCCATGCCCCGCGTGTGCTGCTGCTGGCGCCGCCGCCTGTCGCCAAGCTCTCGAACTTTGCCGAGATGTTTGAGGGGTCGGAAGCAAAGTCCCAACTGCTGGGCCGGCACTACCGGGCTGTTGCCGTTGAGTACAATGTTGCATTTCTCGACACATCGACCGTGATCCGGTCCAGTGACATCGACGGCATTCATTTCGAGGCGGAGGAGCACGCCAAGCTGGGGCGTGCCGTGGCACATGAGGTGCTCGCCCTCGTCGGCGATTGGTAGAGCTGGGCCGGGCGGTGACATCCGGCCCGGCGAGAGTTGAGGAATCTATGGCCGTACACGTGCGCCCGATCGCTGTAGCTGATGCCCAGGCCTATGTCGACCTGCTGGCATGGCTGGACGGCGAATCCTTCTACCCGGTCGTCAATCTCATCGAGCGCAGCATGGACGCGGCCGACTGGCGCACCATGATCGCCGAGCTGCTCGCAACGGCGCGAGCGGATCATCCTTGTCGCAGAAGAAACCGACGATGCCACCGGTATCTCGCGTGGGCTGGTCGGGTTTCTGAATACGACGCCCGATTGGTTTGGCGACGACGAAGGCCTGCGGATCGTCATTGGCATCCGTGAGGCGTATACAGGGCAGGGGATCGGTACGCGGCTGTTCACTGCGCTTGATGCATGGGCACGGCAGGCCGGGGTACGCCGGCTCCATCTCACGGTCGAGACCGACAATGCCCGTGCGCTGGCGCTCTACCACAAGATGGGCTTCCAAATCGAAGGCCAGGTCCGCAATGCACTGCAGATCCAGGGCCGCTGGTTTGACGACTATATCATGGCAAAGACGTGTCGAACCCTAGCCCCGCCACTGGTTGGCGCGCTTGCCTTCAGCCGCCAGCCGTGCAGTCTCCGACACTCGCGCGGCGCGTGTTTCTGGGCGTTTGGCCTGGATGATCCACTCCAGGATACCGCGCTTGACCGAGCGCGGAAAACCCGCGAAGTTCTCTTCTGCCGGAGGCAGCGATGCCAGCGCTGCGGCCAGGTCTGGAGGGACTGTCAGCGTTTCGACTTCGTCGAGCAGCGTCCACGTGCCGTCGGCTTTGGCTGCTTCGACTTTAGCCAGGCCCGGCCGCGCCATCTTGCCCTCCGCCAGCAGCCGTTCCACCCGTTCCTTGTTGGGCTCGGACCAGCCCGTGCCGCCCTTGCGCGGCGCAAACCAGAGCAGCGACCGTTCTTCGTCCAGCTTTTGCGGCTTGGAGTCCACCCAGCCGAAACAGAGTGCTTCCTCGACGGCCTCATCGTATTCGACCCGCGGCTTTCCGGTTGCCTTCTTGTAGGTAACCAGCCAGGCGCCTTCCTGCCGTGTGTGGTTGGCCTCGAGCCATGCCCGCCACTCCTCACGTGAGAGCGGGTGCACCAGTTCCCCTTTGATTGCGGGCATCGTGTTTTCTCCGGCCGTTTGTCCAAAACCCCTTATGTTTGGTGTACTGTATAGGAGCAGCACCCCCTGTTCTGCATCATTTTTCACAGTGTACGCAATCTGGAGATGGAGCGAAGGCAGCCATGAAGATCACCGACATAAAAACCTATCCTATCTGGGTCGGCACACGCAACCAATTGGTCGTCAAGGTCGAAACCGACGAGGGGATCGCCGGCTGGGGTGAGTCTGGATTGTCCGGGCGCGAGCAGGCGGTGGTGGGCGCCATTCGCCACTACCGGGAATGGCTGATCGGCCGTGACCCGATGCGGATGGGCGCGCTGTGGCAGGAGATGTATCGCAGCCAGTATTTCGAGGGGGGGCGCGTGCTGACGGCCGCACAGGCCGCCCTTGATCTGGCCTTCTACGATATTGCAGGCAAGGCCCTCGGCGTGCCGGTCTATCAGCTGTTGGGCGGCAAGCAGCGCGACTGGATTCCCTGTTTTGCCTCGACGACCGCGCCGATGGGGCCGCAGCTGGTGGAGCAGGTGAAACTGCTGGCCGAGCCGCGGCTGGCCGGCGATTCGTACCGGCATTCACCCGGGGCACGCCGAGGGCGAGGAGGACGCTATCTTCGAACCGCGCATCTCGATTGGCGAGACGGCGACCTGGTTGGCGGCGGCGCGCGCCGCGGTGGGGCCGGGCCCCGTGTTGGGTGTGGACTACCATCACCGGCTGTCGGTGGCCGAGGCCGCTTCGTTCTGCCAGCGTATGCCGCCCGGTACACTGGACTTTTTGGAGGAACCGATCCGGGCCGAGACGCCCGACGCCTACGCGGCGCTGCGCAAGCTGACAGACGTGCCCTTCGCGATCGGCGAAGAGGCGTCCAGCAAGTGGGCGTTCCTCCCCTACCTGGAACACGGCATCACGCAGTTTGCGCGTATCGACGTCTGCAACGTCGGCGGTCTGACCGAGGCCATGAAGGTGGCGGCGCTGGCCGAAACGCATTACATCGACCTCATGCCCCACAATCCGCTTGGTCCCATCTGCACCGCGGCGACCGCGCACTTCTCTGCCGCCGTGCCCAATTTTGCCTGGCTCGAGACGCGTGTGTCGCCCACTGAACAGCTTGGTTTTCATGACCCTGACTGGTTTCCCACCCAGCTGCGCCAGGACGAGTACAGGTTAATTGTCTCGGATGCTCCGGGGCTAGGCGTCGAATTCAACGAGGAACGCGCGCTGAGCACCGGGTTCCAATACTGGGAGCCCCCGCACCTACGCCGTCGCGACGGGTCGGTGACGAACTGGTAATGCAACAGTCACACTTCTCTTAAGTTTTTCTTCAGCTAATTCGCGTATTTTTCTGCCTCTCGATCTGCTCTATAGGAGTAGGTGCGGTCCGTCGGATTGACACCGATGATTCACTTGCGTGCGCAAAACCGCCATGGCGCCGTCCGAAACAAGCCGCTTATCGGAGGATTCTTGTGTCCAGTTTGTCCCAACTGCTTGACTTCTACCCGGGCCCGGTGCGTACGCTGGTAGCTGAGCTGTCTTCGTTGATCAAGTCTGTTGCACCTGGGGCACGTGAAGCTGTGCGCTTGGAAACCCGCTGCCTGCGCTACAGCCATGCTCGCTGCGGCTATTTCTGCGGTCTCTACCCACAAGTTTCGAGTGCACAGCTCCTTTTTGAATTTGGTGTACTGCTGCCCGACCCAGAGGGTTTGCTGGAGGGTGACGGCCCGCATGTCCGGTTCGCAACAGTCTGGGCGAACCAACCGCTGCGTGCACCCGCCCTGCGGCGGTTGGTGGCAGCCTCCTATGACCTGCCGCGCAAGCGAGCAGACAAACTGGATCTGGTGGACGCGCACGCAGTGCAGTGCCAGTATGATGACCTGCTGGAACGAGCGGTGATGCACGGCAGCTTGGACGATGTACGCCATGCATTAGCCGTAGGTGCCAACCCGGACGGCCAACCGTACGAACTGTCGCCTCTGTTTCGCGCCTGCATTTATCGCGACGACGACTATCAACGCCACGAGATCGTGCGCCTCTTACTGGCTGCAGGAGCTGACATAAACTGCGAATACAACGGCCGCTCACTGCTGGCCAGCGTTGAGCGCACGGGACGCCAGGACCTTATGCGGCTTCTAGTTGAATATGGCGCCGTACCGGAACCTGCCGCTTCGGCACGTACGGAAATCGCCGCGGCGCCCGTACAGCCTGGCACAGTCACACGAAACTGGCCGCAGCGTGCACTCTCCTAGCTGCGACCTGCTTACATCTCGATAGTCGTGCCGATTTCGAACACGCGTGCCGGCGGCAGGCAGAAGAAATCTGCTGCACTGGCGGCGTTGCGGCGCATGAGGGTGTACAGATTTTCGCGCCATGGCGCCATCCCCGGCTGCTCTGAGGCTGTGACCTTGGTGCGATTCACAAAGAACGGAACATTCTCCGGCTCAAATGGCTTCCCAGGCAGCGTAACGCGCTGCAGCGTACGTGGGACATTCGCCTCTTCCATAAAGCCATAACGGAAGGTGGCGCGGTAAATCTCGTGCCCCAAGTGTTCGACTTCAATGCGTTGGTTCCGAGCGATATAGGGTACTTCCTCATACTGCACGTTGAGCAGGAGCACGCGCTCATGCAGCACGTGGTTGTACTTCAGGTTGGCAAGCAGCGCGGCCGGCGCTCCCTCGCGATTGGCACTTAGAAAGACCGCATCGCCGGCCGCTCGCACCGGCTGCTCTTCAGTCACCCGTTCCATCAGGCGCGGCAGCGTTAATTCCAAGTTGCGTTCGCGCGTGACCACCAGCCAGCTCCCGCGTTTCCACGTCGTCATGACGGTGAAGACCAAGATCGCCGCCAGAATCGGGAACCATCCACCCTGTGGGATCTTCACGATGTTTGCACCAAAGAAGGCCAGGTCGACGACGAGGAAGAACGCGACGACCACGGCAACCCAAGGCGCGCTCCAGCGCCAGCGGTTGCGGGCCACGACGGCAAAAATGATCGTGGTGATGACCATCGTCGATGTCACCGCAATACCATAGGCCGCAGCCAAATGCGTGGACGTTTGAAAGTAGAGCACGACGGCGATACAGGTGAACATCAGCAGCCAGTTGACAATGGGGATGTAGATCTGGCCAAAAGCTGTCTCTGACGTATGGTCGATCTGCAGGCGAGGTAGAAAGCCGAGGTTCTCTGCCTGCATCGTGAGCGAGAACGCGCCCGAAATCAGCGCTTGCGAGGCGATAATGGTAGCGGCCGTGGCCAACACCACAAGGGGCAGCAGTGCCCACGACGGAGCAAGCATGTAGAATGAGTTTTCTGCCATCTCCGGCTGGCGCAGCACGAGTGCTCCCTGGCCGAAATAGTTTAGCAGCAGGGCGGGAAGTACATAGGTGAACCAGGCGAGGCGGATCGGCTTGGGACCGAAATGCCCCATGTCTGCATAGAGCGCCTCGCCGCCGGTCACCACCAGGAAAACGGTGCCCAGCACAAGGAAACCATGCCACCCGTTGCGAATGAAGAAGCTCGCGCCAAAGTGGGGGCTGATAGCTTCCAACACATAAGGAGCTTGCACAATATGCATGATACCGAGGATGGCGATGACGGCGAACCACACGAGCATGATCGGGCCAAAGAGTCCGCCGATACGCGCCGTACCGTTGCGCTGGATCATGAACAAGACAATGATGATGACGATGGTGATCGGCACCACGTAGGGATGAAACAGCGGCGTGATCGTATTGAGGCCTTCTACTGCGCTCAACACCGAGATCGCAGGCGTGATTACACCGTCGCCGTAGAGCAGCGCAGCCCCAAACACGCCTAAGAGCACCAACCAACGCTGCCGGCTCATGGCGATGCGCCGCAGCGGCGTAGCCAGCGCTGTGAGTGCCAGGATACCTCCTTCTCCGTGATTGTCGGCGCGCAGGATGAAAGTCACATACTTCAGCGTAATGACAATGATCAAGGACCAAAAGATGAGCGACAGCACGCCTAGCACATTCTCTGGCGTAGGCGCAATGCCGTAGTGGCCCGAGAAGCATTCGCGAAAGGCGTAGAGCGGCGATGTGCCTATATCGCCGTATACGACTCCCAGCGCAGTTACCGCCAGCAGTGCCAGTGCCTTGCCCTTGACGCTGCCATGTGGATGTCCGTGTCCGGGCCTGGTCGCAGCACTCTTATGTGGGGGGCGGCGGCTCGCGCCGGGTGTCCCACTCTCAGGTACAGGGGATGCGCTTGTCTCGTTCACAGGTTCCGGAACGGGTGCCGTTGTTGGCGCCGCCGGCGCCGTATCTTGCTTGCTTGTCATACCGTTCTCCAGGCTGCTGAAACAGGTTGCCATTCTGGAATAGGAAGCCTGATCGCGCAAATGAGCAAAGGAATGCCGTCCTATTAGCTAGATTGCGTGACAGTGATCAGTGTTCCTGGCGCCGGATCTTCAATCGTCGACACTGCACCATCGGGCCAGCGGATGTCCAACCGCTGCGGCGTTGTACCCGCTGCCAGGCCAAAGTGCAGCCGCGAGGGATCGCCGCTGAGATAACCGCTGCCGGCCCGCACGTCGCGCACGACATTGCCCTTGTCTGTGACCAGCGTCACCTGTGCCCCCAAGGCATGTGAGTTGCCGCTGCCGGGCATGTGCAGGTCAAGCTGAATGCTGGATCCGCCGCTGCACAGGCGGTTTTCAAACAGCTGGGCCGGACCGCGCAGGTTGTTTACCACGATATCCAAATCGCCGTCGCCGTCAAGGTCGGCCATGAGCATGCCGCGCCCGCTGAACTGCGAATCGAGCTCCCAGCCGGGCATGTTGCGAAAGCGCACGCCCCCTTCGTTGCGGAAGGCCTGGTTCTGCTCCACTAGCTCATGGTTCGGCATATGGCTGAAGAGCGTCTCCTCGATCATGCCGTTGACCGAGTAGAGGTCCAGAAAGCCATCATTGTCCAGGTCCCCGAACTTAGACGACCAGGCCCAGCCGGTGCCGTCCACGCCCCAGTCGGGGGCGAGATCGAGATATTCGCCGGGGGCCACTGGAAACTGGAGCATGTTCTCCATTGCCTGGCGGTCCTCGGCGACGCTCTGCCG
The DNA here is from genome assembly GCA_963791135.1 of uncultured Chloroflexia bacterium. GTDB lineage: Bacteria > Chloroflexota > Anaerolineae > Caldilineales > Caldilineaceae > Fredericiella. The sequence continues at coordinate 20,149 of CAWBRX010000026.1, read as the reverse complement.
CGTCATGCCTTCCATCATGTCGTCCATGACGGGCATCATATCGACCATGTCGGCTTCAGAATAGGGCTTCATGTCCGCAGCAAAGATCTCGAATTGCCCATCGTTGTCGACGTCCCCCTGATCCAGGCTCATCGTGCTGTGCGTCGTCACCGCAAAAGGCTCGGCACTTGTCCAGCCGCCGTCCTCTTCTTGCAGCCAGATCATGTCAGGCACGAGAAAATCGTTGCCGACGACGATGTCGGGACGGCCGTCGGCGTTGAGGTCGGGTAGCAAGATGGCAAGCGCCTGTGCTCCCGGCGCCAGCTGTGTTGCGGAAAACTTGCCGTCTTGGTTGCGATAGAAGTAGACACCTTTGTTCGAGCCGTTGACGATGTATGATGAACCGCGATCGGTGAGCAATCCGGCGTCATAGGTGCCGGTTACCAGATCCAGGTCCCCGTCACCATCCATGTCGCCCCAGTTGGTCGAGTAGGCAGGTGCGGATACTCCGGGCAGTGTTTTGCGCGCAAAGGTCACCGCACCGGCAGTATCGCCTTCATTATGAAAATAGTTGAGTGTGCCGGTATTGCGCGTCAACACGGCGTCGAGCCGGCCGTCGCCGTCGACGTCGACCAGCTTCACATCGCGTGTTTTGCCCGAGGAGAACTTCTCCGCACGGAAACGGAGCTGTCCAAGGTTCCAAAGCAGCGTATCGGGACCATCCTGGTTGCCCAAGAGCAAGTCTAAATCGCCGTCGCCGTCCAGGTCGCCGGCCGCCACCCCTGCCCCATTGGCGTCGAACATACGCACGGTGTCATTCTCTACCGCCGTGTAATGGGGCAAGGCATTGGTCACAAAGGATTGCAGGCACGGCTGCGTCTCGGCGCCTGCCGGTTGCGTATCAACCGTGACGGTACTCTTCTGGGCAGTCTTCACAGCATCCTGCCCATGGGCAGCAAACGGCAGGAGCAGCGTGGCGAGCAGTACAAGATGCAGAATAGGAGTGCTTCTGGACATGTTGCAAGTGTAGCAGGGAATTCGCAAACTGTGGAAACCCCATCTGCAGCACGAGGCGCATGCCTATGGGGTGCCCACCTTGAAGGTATACGTGTCCCCATGGCTCAAGTAGCGCACCTTGCTTGCCAGCCCGGCCTCGGCCACCGCCAATTGAAACTCCTCAAGCGGCGACTTGAAAACATCGTAGTCATTGTAGTGAATGGGAATCGCCATTTGCGGCTGAACAACCTGCAGTGCTTCCAGCCCCTGCTTGGCGTCCATCGTCACCAGGATGCCAAGCACCATCGTACCGCCCAGGTGGAGCAGCGCCAGATCAATTGAGGGATGCCGCCGGCGGATTTCATGCAGTTCGTCAATCATCAAGGTGTCGCCCGTAATATACATCCGGTAGACAACACCGCGACCGGGCAGTTCCCATTCGAGCAGGCTCCCCATCACCTCCGGCAGGAGGAGATCCACGACCGGGGGCCCATGTCGCGCCGGCAGCGCGGTGATATGCAGCACGGCATCCCCCTTGGCGATGCTGATCGCTTCCCAGGTGCCCAGTGCCTGCGTGTTCTCAAACCCGCGCTTTTCCAACTCTCTGGCTGCTTCGGCCGTGGTGACGATCGGAAGCGTCTTTGTCCAGTTCGGCTTCTGCCACCTGGTCAAAGTGATCGCCGTGAAAATGGGAGAGCAGTACAAAATCGAGCGGCGGCAAATCGGCGATCTCCAGGGCCGGATCGGTAAGGCGTTTCGAATGCATCCCGTAGCCGATCGAGACCTCTTCGTGCATATGGATAAACGTGGGGTCAGTCAGGATGGTAAAGCCCCCAAAGCGGATCAACACGGTGGCATTGCCGATGAAGAACACTGAGCCAGTCGTGGGAGCAGCGCCGCCCGCTGTGCGCGGACGAGTTCGGTCGAAGGTTGAGTCTGCCGTGTTTGGCGGCGTGTTTCCTGCATTAAGTTCTCCTTTTGCCGGACCTTGCTCATTCACAGCGACCTGCTGCATGGAGCATAAGGAGAGAGCAAATCGGCGTCGATATATCCCGATGGAGAGGGGTGCTGCGCCCAAGCATAGCCAGGTGCCTGTATGGAAATACCTTTTCGGGCGTTGCCTTGCACGCGACGTAATTCGTTAAGATTGCAGAGAGGCAGACCCATAAATCTAAAGTAACCTAGGAACAACAAGGAGTGATCATATGACCCACCCGACGAGTGGCGAAAAGCTGTACGATCAGAATCTCACGCAGTGGCTGCAGTTGAGTGGCGAGTACATTGGACGTGTGCGGCCGGCCGATGAGCGCATTGCCTGGATGGAGTTCCTGCTCGACGAGATTCGGCCGTTTGTGCCCCCAGCAGAGTACGCCACGTTTTTGGCTGAGCTGCAACAGGCTATTGCCGAGCGTCGCCTCCAAGGTTAAGTGCGGTAGCCGGTCCTGGTTTACGGACTAGACATACCGGCCAAATGTGCGTAGTATTAGACAGTAATAGTCCTGAATACGGTTCACCGGAAAAACTGCATAACGATAGGAGATACTCATGAGCGATTTGATCGTCATCTCGTTTGACAGCGTGGCAACGGCTGAAGAGGTGCGTGGCAAAGTGCGCGGCTTGCAGAAGCAGGGATTGATTTCGCTGACCGATGCGGCCGTGATCAGTAAAGATGCGGACGGCAAAATCCAAGTCCACAATGAGGTTTCGCGCGAGACGAAGGTTGGTGCAGGTGTAGGCCTCTTGATGGGTGCGCTTCTCACAGTTGTCTTTCCAGCCGCCCTCTTGATCGGCGCTGCAGGCGGCGCTGCAGTCGGTGCAATGGTGGGCAACGGGGTGGACAAGAAATTTGTCGAGGATGTACAGAACCAGCTTGCCCCTGGCAGTTCGGCGTTGTTCATCGTCTTGAAGGGCGGAGATGCGTCTGCTATTCGCGGTGTTCTCGAGCCGTACGAAGGCAAGCTGATTCAGACGACGTTTGACACCGACCTCGAAGAGCAGTTACGCGACGCACTGAAGTAAGCAGTCATATACTGTCAGTCAGCATGATTTTCGTAGCAACTTGTGCCTGGCTCCCACCACAAGATCGTGTGCAATGCACACGATCTTGTGGTGGGAGCCAGGCACGTTTTTCCCCCACAATATCCCCTTGACAATCGCTCACGCTAGTGCTATTTTGTGAGTATCTCCTGATTGTTTTTGAGCGATTGTGCTCGATCCCAAGCGAAAACGATGTCTAGAGCCACGGCAGAGTCCAATACTGAGCGCCAGGGCCGGCTGCTGGCGTGGATCGAGGAGCGGCGCCGCGCCAGCGTTCCCGAGATCTGCGAGCAGTTCTCTGTCAGCTTGGCCACGGCCCGGCGCGACCTGGAAACGCTGGCCGAGCAGGGTAAGGTGCAGCGCGTACACGGCGGCGCAGTCGCCGTGCGTCGTGCGCCGCCCGAGCCGCCCGTCGTCCTGCGTTCGGGCGAACAGGTGGAAGAAAAGCTGCGCATCGCCGCCGCGGCAGCCGACATGGTGCACGATGGCGAAACGATCTTTTTGGGCAGTGGCACGACGGCGATGGAAGTTGCCGCCTGCCTGCATGACCGCCGCGATCTGACGGTCTTTACCAACTCGCTGGCCGTAGTCAATGCCCTGGGTCATGCACCCGGCGTCACCGTCACTCTGCTCGGCGGCACCGTGCGCATGAGCGAAGGCTCCCTGATCGGCCCGCTGACCATGCAGGCGCTCGCCGCACTGCGCTCGGTGCGTGTGATCATGGGCATTCGCGCCATCGACCTCGAAGAGGGGCTGACCAATAACTACCTGGAAGAGAGCCTGGTAGATCGCGAGATTCTACGCATCGCCAGTGAGACGATCTTGGTGGCGGATCACAGCAAGTGCGGCCGTGTTTCAATCGTATTCGTCGCCGGGCTCGACGCAGTCGATCTTCTGATCACAGACGACAAGACGCCCGCTTCTTTTATCTCCGCGCTGCGTGAGCGTGGGATTGCCGTGAAAGTGGTGTAACGATGCTGCTCGCCGACTACCAACCCCGCCCCGCCCTGGTAACAAAGACGACCCTGGTCGAGAAACCGCGCTTCCCCGTGATCGATGCGCACAATCATCTTGGCGAGCCGTTCGGCGGCGGCTGGGAGCGGCGGCCCATCGCCGAGCTGCTGGAACAGCTCGATGCTGCGGGTGTGCGCCAGTACGTCGACCTGGACGGCGGCTGGGGCGAGGAGATCCTGCGCAGCCATCTGGACTTGTTTAAGGCCAAGGCCCCTGATCGCTTTCGCGTCTTTGGCGGCGTGGACTGGGCACAGTGGCCGCAGCAAGGGGCCGGCTTTGGCGAGTGGGCAGCACGGCGGCTGGAGCAGCAGGCTGCCTGGGGCGCGCAGGGCCTGAAGATCTGGAAGCCCTTTGGCCTGCATGTCACCGACGATCAGGGGCGCCGCGCCGCGCTTGACGACGCGAGACTGGACCCTATCTGGGAGACGGCTGCCGCGTTGCACTGGCCTGTGCTCATCCACGTTGCCGACCCTGTGGCCTTCTTCGATCCGCTGGATAACCATAACGAGCGCTGGGAGGAGCTGCACGGCCATATGGATTGGCACTTCCCCAGCCCGCCCTTCCCCTCATTTCTGCAGATCATGGACGAGTTCGCCGGCCTGATCGCCCGTCACCCGCGCACGATCTTCATCGGCGCACACGTCGGCTGTTACGCCGAAAACCTCGGTTGGGTCGCTGCGCTGCTGGACCGCTGTCCCAACTTCTTTATCGACTTCAGCGCGCGTATCGGCGAACTGGGACGCCAGCCCTACAGCACCCGGCGCTTCTTTGTCGACTATGCCGATCGCATTCTGTTCGGTACGGATTCCGGGCCCAACGTCGACATGTACCGGCTGTACTACCGCTTCCTCGAAACCGACGACGAGTACTTTAGCTACGACGGCCAGGTGGTGCCGGGACAAGGCCGCTGGTACATCTACGGCCTGTACCTGCCCGACGACGTGCTGCGCAAGGTTTACCATGCCAATGCGGAACGTGTGCTAACCGGCACAATGCAGCGGGAACAGTGAGCGAAACAGTATGAAGCGCACTGCACCTGTTTATCTACTGGCAATCGTCATTTTAGTCTGTGCCATTGGCCTGGCGCTGGCGGCTACGTCGCCGGAGACGGCGCCGGCATCTCCGGCCACGCCTGTGCCGGGGGCAACATTCCACTACTCGACGGTGGGCTCGTGTGGATGCGAGGTGAAGGCCACAGTTACTATGACGCCGACGCTAATGAGCGGCTCTGAGTAATCATGGCCAGGCGCAGCAAGCGGCGAGCAGAACACGAATCCATGCTCGGAAATCATATGATTGTGTCTTAACAAGTGGCAGCGTCCAAAACGGAGTCTAAAAATGTCAACAACCTATCCGGCCGGCTATCACACACGACGTGAACTGCTGTCACAGCCAGAGGTCTGGGCCGCGGCAGTCGCACAACTTGAGGGGCGCGCCGACGAAGTAGCCCGCTTCCTGGCGCGTGGGCAGTATACGCATGTGGTCTTCACCGGGTGCGGCTCACCCTACTATTCTTCGGTGTCGGCCGCGCTCGTGTGGCAGGGGATGACCGGCGTGCCGGCGTTTGCCCGGCCGGCCTCCGAAGTCTGGCTGTCGCCCGACGATCTCCCACGGCTGGCGGGGCGGGGGCTGCTGGTAGTTTCCAGCCGTTCGGGTGAGACCAGCGAGTCGGTGCGGGCCTGCGACACCTTTCGCAAGAGCGGGCGCGGCGACGTGCTGTATATCGGCTGTTTCCCCGGGCGCAGCCTGGAGGCATACAGCGACTACACGCTGCTGCTCCCTGAGGCGCAGGAAGAGAGCACTGCGCAGACACGTGCCCTGTCCACGATGTACCTGGCGACGACGGGGCTGGCGTTGATTGCGGCCAACCGGCGGCAGGAACTGGCCGAACTGCGCAAGCTCTGCGCCCGGCGGCACAGCGCATGCTCCAGGAGTACGGCGACCTGGCGCTGTCGATCGGCGCAGACCTGGACATCGACCGCTTCTACTTTCTCGGTTCACGTGCGTTGTACGGGCTGGCATCGGAACTCAGCCTGAAGATGAAAGAGATGACGCTGAGCCACAGCGAGCCTTTCCACACGCTTGAATTCCGCCATGGCCCGCGCTCGATGGCGACGGAAGGTGCCTGCGTAGTCGGTCTGCTGTCGGATGGGCGGCGGACACTGGAACAGGCCGTCCTGGCCGAAATGGTGGACCAGGGCGCGCAGCTTCTCACCATGGACGAGCACGATGCCGACGTGGCGTTCCAGTCCGGCCTGCCCGCCCCCCTGCGTGATGTGTTGTACCTGCCCATCGGTCAGCTGGTCGCACTCGAGCGATCGCTGGCCAAGGGGCTGAATCCGGACGCTCCCGAAAACCTGGTGGCGTACGTGACGTTGGACGAAGACCTGTGAGGCAACAGCGCAACATTTTCATCAAATTGACTGGAGGCAACTCTCATGCGCAAGTGGTTTGTGACAGTAGTGTCTGTTCTGCTCCTAGCGGCGCTGCTTGCCGCCTGCGGCGGCTCAGCTGCCCCAACCGGCGGTACGGAGAGCGCGGCTGGCGGCGGCACAGCGAGCACCAGTAGTGATACGGGCAGCACGGCAAGCAGTGGCGAGAAGATCAAGCTGCGCGTCTGGTCGCACCAGAACCTGGCCTTTATCAAGGCCAACGAGGAGCTCATCGCCAAGTTTATGGAGCAGAACCCCGACATCGAGGTGACGTACGAGCAGTTCGAGTACGCCCAGTTTCTGCAGAATCTGCAGACCTCGATGCAGGCGGGCACCGAAGCCGACGTGATCGAGATGTTTGGCTCCTGGGTCTGTTCCTATGCCAATGGCGGGCGCCTGGCCGAGATGCCGGAGGATGTCATGGGCTACACCCAGGCGCAGGAGATCTTCTACTCTGCGCCGCTGGATGGGTACTACTGTGACGGAAAGCTGTACGGCCTGCCTAACGAGTTCAACCTCGAAGTTGGCGGTGCGCTGGTCAACCCGGCCTTGTTCGAGACCGCGGGCGTGACCTATCCGCCTAAGTGGGAGAATTGGGAGCAGATTGGAACCGACGGTTCCAAGCTTGCCCAGTTTGACGGCGACACGATGACGCGCGCCGGCTTCCATTTTGTCGGCGGCGACGGCCTGCCCTTCCTGCTGCTCGAAGGCATCTTGGAGCAGGGCGGCAACTACTTCGCCGAGGATGGCCGGCACTTCAACTTCGACACGCCCGAAGCCGTGAACACGATCCAACTGCTTGTCGACATGGCACAGAAGTACAAGACCGTTGACCCGGTGGTGTTCAACAATGAGGCCAACCAGCCGGATCGAGAGCTTCTTTGCCGGCAACTCTGCCGCCAGCTTTATCGGCTCCTGGGCGGCGGGCCAGGGCCTGATCAACTACCCGGACATGAAGTTCGACTATGTCAATGTGCCGCCGCTGTTTGGCACAGAGCGCAAGTACGCTGCCGATGCCGGCTGGGGCAAGGTCGTCTCTGCCAACAGCCCCAACCAGGCCGCCGCGTGGAAGCTCGTCAAGTTCATGACGGCCGAGCGTGACAATGCGGCCCTGTTCAATGGCGTCACCGGTACGATTCCGGCGATGAAGGAGTTGGTCGCCAATCCCACAGGACGTGCTGGCCCAGGCGCCGTGGATCGAGCCGACCTTCAGCGTGCTGCCGTCCGGCCAATTCATCGGCAACATGACGGATCGCGATCGCTTCTTCTATCAGATCGCCTATCCGGCCATGCTGCAGGCATTGCAGGGCAGCATCACTGCCGAAGAAGCTGCACAGCTGATTCACAAGCAGGCTAACGAGATGGTAGACGAAGCAGCGCCGCAGCAGTAGTGGCGCTGCACAACTGAGGCAATGGCACGCGGCCGGATACTGAGAGCCGGGCTGCAGTAGGAGTCCGGTTCCATGAATTCTACTGCCGGCCGCGTGCCTTCCGTACTTTCCCGATCTTGTGAGGCTTTAACTATGGCCCGAATGGCACTTCCAAGCGCCAACCGTGCTCCCGGCAAGTCGGCCAGGCTGCGGTCGAGCGAGCGCCGGTTTGTGGCAGCCGTGTTGATCCCCGTGACACTGTATATGCTCGTTTTTGCGCTCTTTCCCATGGTGTGGGTCGTGGTGATGAGCTTCTTCAACTATTCTCCTGCACGCGCGGGCAGTGGTTTCTTGGGGTTGGGCGGGCGCAACCCTTTTATCGGGATAGGCAACTTCCAGGCCATGTTTGCCGATACACAGGCAGCCGAGCTTTTCCGCATGGCCATGTGGAACACCGTCATCTTCGCCATCTTGGTGATGATGCTAAACCTTGTCATCACGCTGCCGCTGGCGGTCATGGTGGAGAGCGTAGCCGAGCGCCTGAAGGGCGTCTTTCGCTTCATCTATTTCCTGCCCACCGTCAGCGCGGCCGTGGCCGTGGCCTTGATGTGGGCATTTGTCTTTCACCCGCAGCAGGGGCTGCTCAACAGCATCATCCGCGCCGTGGGATTGACGCCGCCGCGTTCTTGGCTCACCGACCCGCAGGCATTCGTACTGGGGATACCGCTGGCCATGCTTGCGGTGATCATCGCCTATGTCTGGCAGGACTTCGGCTACAACCTGGTGATCTTCATCGCCGCGCTGCAAGGCATCCCACGTGAAATTCGCGATGTCGTGCGCATCGACGGCGCCAACGCCTGGCAGGAGTTCTGGAGTGTAACCCTGCCGCTGCTGCGGCCAACCCTGCTGCTGGTGGTGACGCTGACGATGATCTCGTCGTTCCAGACGTTTGTCATCTTCTACGTGATGACGGGCGGCGGCCCTCAAAACCAGACACGTTCGCTGACGCTCAATATTTACGAGAACGCCTTTCGTTTCCAGAATATGGGGTGGGCGGCGTCGATGTCGCTGATCCTGTTCGCCATGATCCTGGTTGTGACCCTGGTCCAGTTCCGCCTCCTGCGCACGGACTGGGAGTACTAAGGAGGTTATGATGACAGAAGCAGTCAAGCCTACCCAAGCTCCCCAGCCGGGCGGCGTCCGCCTCAGCGATACACAATACCGCAGGACGGGCAGGCGCGGTCGCCATCCTCTCGCGCGTGCTGGTGTACGCCATACTGATTCTTGGCACCTTGGTCACATTGGTGCCGTTTATCTGGATCCTGGCGACATCATTGAAGCCGGCTTCCGAGATCGTGCGTATGCCGCCGACCTTTTTTCCCGAAAATTGGACGCTGAACAGCTACAAGACGATCTTCAACGACCCCAAGATCCCGCTGGCGCGTTTCTATCTTAACAGCGCGCTGGTGGCATTTGGACGCGTGATTATCACGTTGTTTCTGAGTTCGTTGGTCGGCTACGTATTCGCCAAGTACAACTTTCGCGGCAAGAACCTGCTGTTCGGCTTTATCCTCATCCAGTTGATGGTGCCGTTCACAGTCATCATGATCCCCGCCTATCTGATCCTGGTGCAGCTGCACCTGATCGACTCGCTGTGGGGGCTGGTGATTCCCTCAATGGTCGACGCATTTGGTATCTTCCTGATGCGCCAGTTCATCGAGACCTTTCCCAACGATCTCATCGACGCTGCACGCATCGACGGGTCGGGTGAGTTTGGCATCTATCGTAAAATCGTCCTGCCCAATCTCGGCGCCGCTCTTGCTACGCTGGGCATCTTCACGTTTATGACCACCTGGAACGACTATTTATGGCCGCTGATCATTATCACGACGCACGAGAAGCGCACGCTGCCGCTGCTGCTCACCTGGTACAACTCACAGCATGGGCAGCGCTACGACTTGACGATGGCGGCATCGATCCTGGTGTTGATTCCTGTGTTGATTGTGTACGTGTTCTTCCAGCGATGGATCGTGCGCGGTGTAGCTTTGAGCGGGATGAAGTAGCGGTTGTCTAGAGTTCAAGCCATTCTTCTGGGGTAATGCCTAGCTCTCGAATGATGGCACGGATCAGGCCGACGCTTACGTCTTTCCCGCCGTGCACAGGCACTGGGATGATCTTGCCGGACTTTGGATGCACCATGCGCGAATGGCGTCCACCGGCAATTGGACCTTCATAACCTAACGCACGCAGCTTGTCGATCACCTCGCGGGATCTAAGCGGCGTAAGTCTCGGCATCTTGTTCCTCTATCGTGACGCCAGGCATAGCAGGAATAGGTAGGTTAAGCTGTAATGCAAGAAGCACATTGCCCTCAACCACGTCGCGCAAGTTCGTGCGTGCCTCTTCGAACGAGTCGCCTTGGGCAAAGAAGCCGGAGGCATTCGGCACGACGGCGATGATAACTCCGTTTTCGTCACGCTCATATTGGGCAAGCGACAGCGCAGTGTCGACATAACGCATGAGAGAAAATGTTCTTACTCGGGTGACCATGACATCGGTTCTCCATCAGCAAGGGCACGATTCACACTCCAAACCGTTGTGAATGCCCTACTATGCAGCGCTATTTTACCATAATGTTTTGAGGGGAGGGATTGTCTGAATGCGAGAAAAGATCGTTTTGATCGGCGCCGGCAGCGCCGTGTTTACTAGTGGATTGATCGCCGATCTGATCCGGCTGAACTGGACTGGCAGATGTGGCGCTGGTCGACGTCGATCCGAGTGCGCTCGATGTGGCGTACCGGCTGGCGTCAAAGATGGTGGCGGCAACGAATGCGTCGATCACGCTGCGGGCGACGACTGACCGGCGCGAGGTCTTGCCAGGGGCGACGGCCGTGATCTGTACGGTCGGCGTCGGCGGACGGCGGGCGTGGGAGCAGGACGTATTTGTGCCGCGCAAGTACGGCATCTACGCCCCTGTCGGCGACACCGTCGGGCCGGGCGGCTCGTCACGCGCGCTGCGCATGATTCCGGTGATGGTGGACGTCGCCCGTGACGTGATCGACCTGGCGCCCGACGCGCTGTTCTTTAACTATGGCAACCCCATGGCGCCGATCTGCCGTGCGATCCGCAAGGCGACGGGCGCAAACGTCACGGGGCTCTGCCATGGCGTCGTGCACGTGGCGCGCTACCTGGCCGAGAAGCTCGGCGTGCGTCCAAACCAGCTGCAGTACACGGCCGTGGGTATCAACCACCTGACGTGGTTTACCAGCGTGCGCAGCGACGGGGAGGATGCGATGGGCCGGCTCCGTGCCATCGCTGCTGCCAAGGCCGCCAATCCCCTGCAGCAGGCGACACCCAACGACAATCCGTTCCATACCCCGGACGACGACCCATTCAGCTGGCGGCTGATGCACCTGTTCGGGGCGTTTCCGGCCGTGCTCGACCGCCACGTGACCGAGTTCTTCCCGCAGTTCTTCCGCGACGGCAGCTACTGGGGCTGCACGCTGGGCGTCGATACGTTCCACTTTGAGGGCACGATCGCCGAGGGCGACAGCACCTTTGCCGAGATGCGCGCCACGGCCTATGACCCGGCGCCCCTGGATCCCGCCCGCATCGAGCGTGCCGAGGGCGAGCACGAACAGGTGATGGACATCATCGACTCGATCCGCCGCGACCGCAGCCTGGTCTTCTCGGCCAACCTGCCCAACACCGGCCAGGTCGCCAACCTGCCGGCGCTGGCCATCGTCGAGAGCCCGTGCGTGGCCAACGCCGAGGGGCTGCGGCCGATCACCCTGGGTGCGCTGCCCAGCGGCATCGCCGGCACGCTGGCCACGCGCTACCAGTGGGTGGAGACGATCGTGGAGGCGGCGCTCGAACGCAGCCGTGACAAGTTTATCCAGGCGCTGATCCTGGACGGCGCCGCCAGCTCGATAGACCAGGCCGTGGCGCTCGCCGACGACCTGCTGGCGGCGCAGGCCGCATACCTGCCGGGATGGGAGATTGGAGTACGCCATGGCCAAGCCGTTTGACCTTGTCGTCGTCGGCGACATCTGCACCGACCTGATATTGAGCGGCGACGTGACGCCTGCCTTTGGACAGGTGGAGAAGCTCCTGGACGACGCCACCCTGGTGATCGGCGGTTCGGCCACGATCTTCGCCTGCGGCGCCGCGCGCCTGGGGCTGCGCGTCGCCTTTGTCGGCAAGGTGGGCGACGACGTCTTTGGCCGTTTCTTGCTGGACGCCCTCGAAGTGCGTGGGATCGATACGTCGTACATCGTGCGCGATCCGGTCGTCAAGACCGGGCAGACCATCATTCTTTCGCGTGGCCAGGACCGGGCGATGCTGACCTACTTGGGCACGATCGGGGCGCTGCGCTACGACGAGATCAATCTGGAGATCCTGGAACTGGCGCGGCATGTGCACATGGGCAGCTATTTCTTGTTGGACAACCTGATACCCGAAGTGCCGCGGCTGTTTGCCGAGGCGCAGCGGCGGGGGCTGACGGTCTCGCTCGACACCAACTACGACCCCGCCGAGCGTTGGGACAGCGGCCTCGCGGCGGTGCTGCAGCATGTGGACATCTTTTTGCCCAATGAGACGGAACTGACCCGCATCACGCAGACGCCGGATCTGGCGGTCCGGGCTGGCCAAGGCGGCACAGATGGTGCCGACCGTCGTGGCCAAGCTGGGGGCCGAAGGGGCAGCGGTGCAGCAGGGCAGTGTGTTCGTGCATCAGCCTGTGCGGCCGGTAGCCGTGGTCGACACTACAGGTGCCGGCGACTCGTTTGACGCCGGCTTTGTCTATGGGCACCTGTCCGGCTGGTCGCTGGAGCGAACGCTGAGCATGGCCATCGCCTGCGGGACGTCGTCGACGCAGGCCGCGGGCGGGACGGCATCACAGCCGAACCTGGAGGAAGCGCTGGCGCTGGCGGGGTAGTCTGAACCTTGATTCGTAGGATTTAGGGGATTGCCATGTTGCGGCAGGAAGCTAGTGCAAAATGGCAGTCCTGCTTTTGCGCAAAGTGCAGTGGGAGGGATCCGCGTTTGATTTCCGGCAGGAACAGGTTGCCGCTTGGGAAGCCGGCGACAACTCGGTTACTGATACCGTTATGACTCCACACCCCCACATTGCTGCGTGCCTGCACCGTTACGTAATAGGCTTGCCCTGATATCAGCTGCAGGTCGGCGCGGATCTAAGCTGGTCGCCGGTCAGGTAAGTCCAGCCGACTACATTGCGGGCGCCTGGCGTCGTGCCCACTGCGTACCGGTATTGGCCTGATGTCCTTGCTACTGCTCTGCCAGAAGGCGTAGAGAGTGGTGAGAGAACCGTCGGTCCTGGCACTCACGGCGGGCGGGTCGGGCGGGTCAAGCGATACGGCGGGCCCAAAGTCGACGACGAACGAACCAATGCTGGTGGGAGCAGAGGGCATGCCATCGCTGCCGGTGGCGCCGGCCAGCTCCACAACAAAGCTGCCAGGCGGCACATCGACGGTAAAGGTGTAGCTGGCCTGGAAACGAGTCGGCGAGAGCCAACGGCCGTTCTCAAATGCATAGTCAAGTCCCCGCCAGAGGACATTCAGCGCGCCGGCTGCGGTGGAATCGCTCGTCACGTGCCAGAGATTGTCGTGGCTGTCGGCGGCGATCCAGCCCGAACTGCTGATCGTTGGGCCGTGAGACCAGGCGCCATCTTTGTAGATGGCGATGTGATTGCCGTCGCCAATCCACACGGAGCCATCGCTCATCTCCGTAAATCCTGTGATAGGCCCAGTGAGTTGCCCATTTGTTTCTGCCGTGCCAAAGAATGTCCAGTGATTGACCCGGACATGGCCGCACTGTTCGGGGCGAAATTCGTCGCTTGTCGAAGATGCTGATCCAGACTCGACCTTGGCTGTCGGCAAAGAGTGGGCCGTAGTGGATGTCTGCCGGGAGCCCATCATTCGTATCGCGGGCGTGGTCCATGTCACGCCATCAAACACGCTGAGCTTGGACCTGGTTAGGCCACTCTCGTTCAGGATCCACATCCGCCCCTGGTCATCGTGCACAAGCTGGTTGACATAGTCGTTGGCGAGCCCGTTCGCTGTCGAGTACTGGAGCCAGGTCGTGCCGTCAAAGCGCATGCATCCCGCCGCTTGTGCCGACCCACAATATGCCTTGGCCGTCCTCGCCTATAGTCGTTACTCGTTCGATGTTGAGGCTTGGAGTGAGCTGGCGTGGGTAGTGTGTCCACGTAGTTCCTCGCAGCCGGCTGATGGCCGTGCTGCCACTGCCGTAGCCGACCCAGAGGTCGCCATTTTCCGCACCGTACAGCGCCGTGATATCTCCTGACCCAAGACCCGATTCTTGTGTGTACGTCATCCAGCGCCGCCCGTCGAACATGAGCAGGCTTGCATCCTGGCCAAACCACATGCGCCCATAGGCATCCCTGGTTACGGTACCGACGCCACTTGTTGGCAGTTGCTGTCCGCTTCCGCGGCGGCTGTCGTGAAACAATGCTGCCGCCAGCGCACCCGTGGCCATCGGTTGGCTAAAGTCAAGTGTGAGCGTGCCGGGCTGCAAACCAACGGGGTTCGGCTCCATAGTCTGGTGCGGGCAAAGGCTGGCGCGAGGGGCTCCGGTCCTCCGCCTAAGGATGGCGAAAAGTTCACGTGGCCAGTCGTAGCGCTGGAGTTGTCGCAGCCACCGGCGTCTAGCGCGGAGTCGCGGATACGGCCTGTAATGGCAGCTTCAGGAACCCCCCAGTAATTCTCGCCGGCAGCGATCTGGAAGTCTTGCGTTCCGCTGTCCAGATACAGGTCGTACGCACCGTTTCCGATCAAGTTGTTGTGACTGACGAAGGTGTTGTTCGTCCCCAGTCCTGACAAGCGCAGGCCGTATTCTCCATTGTTGATAATCGTGTTGTAAAGCACGCTTGCGGGCCAATCGAGTGCATTGCCTGCGTCCAGCACATTGCCGGTTGCACCGACGTGCTTATCATACGATTTATACGTGCCTGTAAGATCGTCAGACCAAATGACGAGGAGTTCCTTGCGCCGGCTGTTGTAGAAGCTAGAGTCGGCGATCCAATGTGCCGCAACGTGTTGCCAGGTCCATGCAGGAGGCTGTAGGAAGCGCACTGGGAGAGGATTGCACCAGATCCATGCCTCCCGACAGATTGTCTACCACTAGTCCATCGCACTCTTCCACCCAGTAATTCGGGTAGATTTCCTGGTGGCTATCGAACCATGCGACTAGAACTTGTCCGCTACGTTCGGCATAGATGATTTTGGGATCTCTACCATATCCGGTGGGATCTGAATCTATGGTAACGTGTAAAGATGGGAGTTCCGTCGACCGCTACTCTGGCGGCCCTGATGTCACCATGCTGCAGATAACCATTCGAGTCCCACACAATTGTATACTCTGCATCCTTGGCATTGTACGCAACTTGTAGATTGTCGAGACTTGCGCTGTCGACGTCAGTAGCCAGTGTAAAAACCGCACTAGCCGTTGCTGCGGGGCTGACGAATGAGCGAAAAAGCCAGTCTTGACCCGAGCCAGCATTGAACACGACCAGCGAGCGGTTATTTAGGGGATCGTACGCTGCATCCCCTCCGGTTTGATAGCCAGGGCTCCTGTCAATCACGACGGGATCGCTGCCAGGCGAGCCATCGCGGTTGATTCGCTGGACGGTATACATTGTTTCCATCGCTGCCATCTCTACACAGCAGCAAGTAACTCGAATCATTCGCCTGGTAAATTAACTTAAGCAGAATGCTCCAGGTATTGGTCACCTGGAATTGCCGGGCCAAGCGGCGCCCCAGAACTATCGAGACGCTGGAGTGATAATCCCCCAAAAAAGGAGCCTCGCCACCATGTATTCATTGTCAGCTGTGTTGTAGGCTATTTTTACCTGATTACCAGTAAGTACGGATAAGTTCACGTTGAGCGGGCGCCCATCTCCCGAGATGCGACCCGTATTGACGGCAGGGTACGTTCCAGTTCTATCGCTCCACGCCATCATATATTCGTCCGCAGCTGGGTTGTAGGCAACGGCTGGCGTATCAGATACGTAGGTCATGTGTGCATTTAGCTTGATGCCACGGTCGTTGCCAACTACCAGGTTATGCACAACGTTGACATCACTAATTTCCGACGTCTCGATGGCAGCCCCGTTTCCCACAATGACGTTTTCCCAGATCGTAGGGGAGCCGTTGCCGCTAATAAATACCGCCGTTCCCGAGTTGTTTTGAAACTTGTTGCGGCGAATGGACGGCGAGCCGGCAAGGGTCTACTGCAGTACCGTAGTTGTCCTGAAACTCGTTTCCTTCGATGGTAGGATTGCCTGAGCCCCTAATACCGCTGCTGCCGGAATTCAGCCGGTTCTGCTTGATGATTGCTGAACGGTGTTGAGGATGATGCCGGACTGGAACTGTTCCGAACAGACGCTGTTGCTTATTTTGGGGGTGAGCTTCGTTTCAACATAAATTGCGGTGCCGTTATTGTGGAAATAAAGTTGCAGTTCGGCAAGCTACCGAAGGTTGTCGATGACGCCGGTATCTGCCTGACCTGATCTCTCTACATGCTGCAAGATGTTCCCGCGCAAATAGGCGCCGCCGAGGGCATAGGATGTACCTTCACCGTAGGTAAAGCGCAGGCCTCCCCAAGTAGCGTTGATACCTGAGCTGCTGGTAAATAGAATGGGCTGTTCGGCGGTACCCTGGGCAACTAAGGTCCCATCGATACGGATTAACTGGCCGGGGTCGGCCTTGATTATTGTGCCAGGTTGAATCGTGAGCGTGACGCCGGGGCCCACGATAATCGAAGCCGCAAGTAGATAGGTCCTGGTCGCTGGTCCAAGTGACGTTCTCGGTATAGAGCGTGTTGCCGAGGGTCTCGACGTACTGGAATCTCGGCTCGCCCACCAACGATGCATATTGCATAGTCTGAGCCCGCACGGGCGGGCCGGAGGGAACCGGCGCCGCACCACGAGGCACGGTATTCGCCTGAACCGCCGATACGGTTAACAGCCCAATAAAGCAGGTAATGGCTAGTGCAACAGCGTAGAGCAGCAGTAAATTTCGGCGAGTAGATGAAACGTAGTATTTAGTTGACATGGAGGGGGTCCTTCGAAGGAGAATTGTATTATCTGTAGTCTTAGAACTGTCCATTCGCTGAAAAATAGAACGACATTGGTCAATTCTCGGCCAGTGCAGTATAGACATCAGCCGACAAGCCTAACAACTCCAGGATGCGAATCTGGAGGGCGGTCAACGGCGTGACATGGCGGATACGTTGACCGGGTAAGTGAACGATGGTCAGCGTGACCTCACGGAAGACTTGCAGTAAACGCTCGGTGGTGGGGTTGTCGATGCCTTTTTTGGGGTTTTGGGGGAGCAAGCCTACCAGCAGCTCTTGGTTCTGTTTGAGATTGCGGCGGACGACGAACTCAACCAGTGTGAGGAGGCGAACGGCAATGCCCAAGAGGTTGGTCAGGCCGACAACCTGGTCGTCACGCTTGACGAAGAGCGGGTCAAGCGATAGTGGTGCACCTTTGAGACGATGAAAGCCACGTTCAATCAACCATTCATCGCGATAGGCCAGGACTGCCTGCTGCCAAGTCAGGTCGGTAGCTGGTGCATTGGTGACGTAGACGCGCCAGCCCAGCGTTTGCTGTGTGGGCATGCAGCGCATCGGCAATGCGCTGCACGGCCGTGAGCTGATAGCGTACCGTGACCTGTTCTTGTTGCGGGCGACTGGCGCCGCCGCGGCCGCGGCCCGACGTACTTGAGTTCACGCGTTTCCTGGCGCTCGAAGGCGTAGGTCAGCAGGCCCGCCACCGCATAACGCTGCAAAATCGCTGTGGCAGCCGTGAGCAATGCCTCCTCGGTCTGGATCTGGCGTTTGCCACGCCCCGGTGGTGGGGTCAGCGCCAACAAGTGCTCCGTCGCCTGTTGCAGACGCTCTTCCAAGCTGGCCAGTTGCCGTTGGCGCAGACTTTCCATCCGTACCAGCAGGATGCGCTCAGTCCACCGTCTGGTCGATGCCCTCGACGGCGACCTGCACGGTCCGTTCGAAAGTGCAACCTTGCGCCAGCAAGCGCTCGCCGCCATTCGTCATCTGCAATGGACAACGACTGCAGCTTGTCCGGTTGGGCGTTGGCAGCCGCGATCCACTGCGCCATATCATCCGGTGTATGGCCGGTCTGCGCCAATGGACACAGATAATGATGGCCCAGACCCTGCACATAGGCGCGCGTGGCAGCCGCACTCATCTTGCAATCGCCGACGAACAGCAGGCCGCTCGCCTTGATGATGGACAGCACCCGCGCAATCGCTGGGATGTACAGCGGGTCGTCCGCTGTGTTGCCGGCTACGACCTCGCTTACCAATGGCAACCCCAATGGGTCCAACGCCGCCACCATCACTTTCACCTGCCGCAACGTAGGGTCATCCTTGCTATGCCCATATTCAAACAACGCACTCCCCGGGTCGGCGTGATAGCCAGAGACGGTCGTCGCATCCAGCCGGATGCGCGCGGTCGGCAACTCGTACACTCGGATCAGGCTTTCCCCCAATTCCTGCTCTATCGCTGTCCAGATCGCTGGCCGACTCAGGCGCGCCAGCAACGTTGTCAGCCGATCATCGGTGAAATCCAATGCCGTCAGCTCCGTCAGACCCGTGATGCGCACGATCGTCTCCTGCGCTTGCTCCACCCAGCTCTGCACCGGCAGCTTGCGATGGTCACCTTGCGACAAGATGTGTGCCAGCCAGATCGTGCTGATCCACCCCCAACTCAGCCCTTCGTGCAAGCCATGCCGCTTCAGGTGCCGGTCCAGGATTTCCGGCAGCCCCAGCCGTTGCATCACCGCCAGCAGCAGCGGAAAATCGTCTATCCGTTCTGTTGTGATCGTCAGCTCTGTGTTCATGCCCAGAGCTTATCAGCGAATTAACGTTTTTGCGAGACTATTTTCAGCGAATGGACAGTTATATAGCACTTTTTCGCCACTTTGCGCGGCGGAATTATCGATTTACCTTCTAGCGTCGACGCCTACAGAAAGACACTTATTGCCTCTTGCGTGCCAATGATGCAGTCACCACAGCAGCAACTGTGGTAATCTTCGGGCATGAATCATCGGGATCATGTCAATCTGCTGCGGAGAGGAGTGCCTGAGGCCGGGCGGGGCGTGTGGGCCGACCTTGGCTCAGGCGCGGGCGCATTTACGCTCGCGTCGGCAGAACTGGTCGGTGCCGACGCCGTTATCTATGCGGTAGACAAGGACCGTGGCGCACTGCGGCAGCTGACGCAGTCAATGCAGGCGCAGTTCCCCGCCGTGACGCTGCACACAACCGTGGCCGACTTCACGCGCCCGCTCGACCTGCCGGCGCTCGACGGCGTGGTGATGGCCAACTCGCTCCATTTTGAGCGCAGCAAGGAGAGCGTGCTGCGCCTGGTGCGCGGCTATCTCAAGCCCGAGGGCAGTCTGCTGATGGTGGAGTACAACACCGACAAAGGCAACATGTGGGTACCGCACCCCCTCTCCTACCCCACCTGGGAGAAGCTAGCGGCGCGGAGCGGCTTTGCGTGCAGCGGGAACTGCTGGCGAAGCACGCCAGCCGGTTCATGGACGAGTTCTTTGCGGCGGCGAGTTACCCCAGTAAAAGGAGGAGCCCTATGCGGATCGGACTGCTTGGTGACACTCACGGCTACATGCCGGCACTTGAGGCGGCAATTCGCGGTTGCTGGTATGCTGGCGTCGACCTGATCGTTCACTGCGGCGACTTTCTCTACGCCTTTCTCGCCCGATCCGCCAGACGATACGATTGCGTTTCTGCGTGCTGAGAATATCACTGCGATAACCGGCAACGGTGAGATCTACTTCAGCCACTGGAATACACCCCAATGGGATGCCACGCTCGCCCAGCGCCTGCGCCGCCCTGATTCGCCGGCGCACTTCCTCCCCCAGGTAGCTGCCGGTCAAGCTGCGTTGAGTTCGGACAGCCTTGCGTGGCTGCGATCGCTGCCGGCTGAACTGGTGTTGGACTGTGGCCGGCCCGGCGACGTCTATGTCTGCCACGCTATGCCCGGCGACCCTTTTTCGGCGATTTGGGATACGGGATCCGCAGTACACCCCGGCGTTCGAACCAGGTGAAATCGAGCGTGTCCTCGCCCAGCCAAATGTGGCCCAAGCCGACCTCATCCTGTGCGGCGCATGTCCCCTTCCCACTTGTGCAGCGAACGGCGCTGCCCACCGGCCGGTCGGCGCTGGTTGTGCGCGGCGTCGGCTGGATGCGCGGCGCAGCCGATGGCAGTGATCTGATGGTTGATTTTTGGGTCTTGGAGAATGT
>CAWBRX010000025.1:0-66829 GCA_963791135.1 uncultured Chloroflexia bacterium | reverse complement strand
CTGCCGGATATGGCGAGCAATTCGCAGTATTTTGTCGAGCCGCTGGTCGCCCAGTTCCTCGGATGCCGGCATATCGAGTTCATTTGCCGCCAACAAGGCCACAAACAGGCGGTGCACTTCCACGGACGGTATCTCGGGTTCGGCCTCGGTCGTGCTGAGCCCCTGCAAGATGATATCCGGAAGTTCGGAGCTCGACAAAATCGCGCAGTATAGGTCCTTCACCAGTGCGTTCGTAGTCGATAATCCACGGTTCGCGGTGCTTGTCTATAAAGAGGTTGCCACAGTGCAGGTCACCGTGCGTCACCGCACAATAATGAGCATACCCGCCGGTTGCATCCTGTTGCCCTCCGTTTGCCACATCCACCTGTGTGAGCAGCCAGGGCACGGGATTGGGCAGCCGCAATCTGCGGCCATCGATGTCGAACTGCAGGAGTTCGGCGCTGAGGGCGAACTCCTGCATCCGTTCAATCCACTTCGGACCCCAGCACTCGGCATAGGCGGCGAACAACGATTTGTCGCCGACCATGCGCGCTTGCTTGTATTTTGCGAGCCAGGTGTCGCCGAAGAACAGGCTCAAGCAAGAATTGATCGCCTCTGCATCCAGATCTTTGAAGCTATCTGCCAACGTTTTGAGGCTTACCACTGATGTGCCGAGAAACCGGTACCGAATACCCCCAATGAATCCGATCAGCTCGTATTTCTGCAACTCGGAATGGCGGGATGCAGGCAGCTGCTGGTAGATGTAGCGCATGTAGTTCTGATATTCGTCTTCAACTTGCGCAGCCGGCGCCAACTTAATCACTGCCGGCTCAAAGGCGTCAACGCCAGCACGCAACACGACTGAATGCTGCAGCGAACGCGAGCCAATCGACAACGGTTCACCCTGAATGGTATTGAGGCGCAGTGCCCCGGCTGTGCTAAGTGGCGGCTCGGCGAACAGCCGGCGCACCAGGCACTCTATTTCGTGGGCTTGCACAGGTGTGTCACGCTCGAACAGCAAGTCTGCGATGCGGGCGGGCTGCATGCGTGGCCAATTGATTCTGCCGCGAAAATGTGAATCGGCGCCACAGTTTTCTTGAAAGAAAGTCTCGATGGCTTCGAGCAGCGCCTTCGGGCCTGACTCTTTGCCGACAAAGTGCCTTGGCGCCCGCATTCCTATTGCCTCGCCCGCTATTTTGAAGCTGCCATATCCAGAAACAACAATAGCCGGAAGCGGGAACAGGTCCTTCACCAGGTCGAGGCCGCTCAAATCCTTTGTATCGTAGTCGTCCTCCAGCCGCATATCCACAAGTGCCAGGTGACACCGGTGGTGTGCGCGCCAGGCGCAGGGCATCTTGTCGCAGTGCATCTCCCGATGCCACTGGCAACGTAGTATTCATAGCCCCACAGCTTCAAGTTATATGCATGGTCGGCCGCAATCACGGGATCGTTGTCGACAACCAGCACTCTCCACTTGGGAGCATCAATCATAACTTCAGTGTCTTTGCGGCTGTTTTCCATGGCTATTCGCTTTCAGATGATGTCTCCACGACGACAGGTAGCAGAATCGAGAATACTGCGCCCTGGCTGTCCCTTGGTGTAAGAACGCGTATCTTCCCCCCAACATCTTCGACAACTGACCTGACAAGATCATGCCGTAGCCGCCGTGCTGATCGCCCTTGGTGGTCACGGGCTCACGACCTAACCGGCTGCGAATCTCCTCTGGGATCCCTGGACCGGTATCGGCAACTACGATCTCCACTTTGTGATCGTCGACCCGTCGCAGCGAGCACTTGATCGTGCCCTTACGTTTCATGGCTTCGATGGCGTTGCGCAAGATGTGATTCACTGCGCGCCGCAGTACCTGCGCAGCTAATTCCCACCGTGAGCCCAGCACAGTCGTGCTCAAAGACAACTTCGACCTCAGGCTGCCTGCTGCGGATGATTTCCGTCAGCCAACGATCGATGGTCGGCGCCAATTCGAAGCGCTGCGGTTTATGGTGCTCTGAGGCCATATCATTGCGCACAGTGCCGACCAGCAGCTCGGCGCTTGAGTCGATTTCCTCTGCCCACTGTTTTATTTGAGTGGATGCACCTGGTTCCCTGCCGATCCAGTACGTTCGGTTGCGGATATAGCCGATTTCGCGATTAATGTCGTGCGCTATCTCTGCTGCCCAAGCGGTTCGCGACGTTACTGTTGCCTTAAACCGCAACAGCTCGCTTTGGTTGGCGCGATCGATAGCCAAGCTGATTTGCTGCGCCACACCTTTGAGAAGCAGCTCGTCGTCAGTTGTAAAGGCTTCGGGTGTGTCGCTTTCGAGCATCAACACCCCCAAGAGCGTCCGATCGCTCATCAGCGCTGCGCTCAATTGGGAGCGGCTGGCCAACACAAAGGGCAGGTATTCGTCGCCTACATGTCCGACATCTACGACATTCTCTAATACTGGCTCACCCGTGGCCAGCGCCCGGCGTGCTACTTTTGCCGAGAGACCCTTGCCGTCAAGCCTGCAGCCGGGAGTGCTCAATGAACTCGGGGTTGTCGACCTTATAGTACTGTTGAGACGCAGGTGCGATCTCGAGTGCAAGTTCCTCCTCGTTGAACAGCAGCACACATGGCGATGCCGACGGAAACAGCTCTTTGAGCTTGGCGAGGATAATCTCGAGCGTGCGATGCAGGTCAAGTGTCGATCCGACGGCAGCAGTAATCTCCAAGGAGTGTTTCAACCGTTCCGCGTTCCTGGTTGGCCAATTGGAGCAGCGCCGCACGGCGCAGGCTTGCGCCTGCGATTTCCGCCAGCAAGCGGTACAGCACCTTTTCCTCATTGGAGAATTCATGCGGCTGGCGGTAGTTCAGAAATATGACGCCAACTCCTTCTGCTCCGACCAGGAGTGGCAGCGCAGCACATGACTTGACCCCATGGCGGGTTCGGAACTGTTCGCCCAGGAGCGGTTCTGACGCTGCATTGTTCGCCCAGAGCGGTTCACCGCGTCTCAGGACTGATCTGACACCGCCCTCAGGCGGCAGCCTGCGCTGGCGACCAATCTTCATCCCCGCGGCCCCAAACTGGGCATCCAACCAGGTCTCTTCGCTCATCAAATCGCGATGCCAGATCGTGACGCGTGATACGTTGGGCGAGATGGCCCGTGCGGTCGCGTTGATGGCTTCAAAGGTTTCCTCCAGCGATGTCGGCGTTGTCATTGCCTGTGCTGCCTCGAGCAGGGTGCGCAGGTGAGCCTGGCGCCGTACGTTGTCCAGCGCCAGTGCTGTAACCTTTGCCAGGCGGTCCAAACGTGCAGCATCCGACTCGTCGAGTGCAGCCAACGATGAGCGACCCGGCACGGATCACGCCAATGACCCTGCGTCCTGACGAAACAGGTACCCCGAGTGCGGTGTGCACCGTGTGTGGAGTGCCGTTGGATGGCAGTGTAATGGCCGTTTCCTGCATGTTCGTAACTTGATGGCCAGCGTCGCCATGCAAGCCGGCCTCATGGCTGTCGTAGGATACATCGGGTTCAGCCCGCGTGATCATCGCGCCGGTGGCATCTATGTAGTGCAGCAGCCCGACTTCCTTGGGGTCATCCTCCTGGTTGGCCGGCTGATCCCACATGCGCAGAACCAGCTGAATTGCTATATCCGGCTTGTTGAGCACGTCACGTGCACCTTGCAGCACCGACCGGATCAGTTTGCGCTCGTCCGTGTCAGGATCGAGCGACTCCTCCAAGATACCGCGCAGCGTGATCAGTTCACGCCGGCTGGCTTCGCTGCTTGTCTCTGCAACCTGCAAATTGCTGCGTGCCGCCTCTGCCTGGTGGGCAGTGCGAATAACAGTCGCACTTAAATTGACGAACATCTCCGCTACTTCCAGTTCACGCTTGGTGAAGGAGCGCGGCCGCCGAAAGTTCAAGTACATGGCGCCGAGGGCTTCGTTTGTAACTGGGTCCTTGATGCGGTTGCCGATAAATGCACGGACTTTTTCGCGCTTCAGGAACTTATGTTCCGCCATCGGCCTGTTATTGAACTTGTGCTCCGACCTGCCTACATCGGGAACCGGAAAGATGCCGCTGCGCAGCACATACGACGTGACGCCGCGCTGGCGGACCTTGCTGCCGGCATTGAGCGGCTCCAGCAGGCCGGTTGCCGCTACCGCCCGCGTGTCATACAAATCCTGCCCCTTGCCAGGCAGCAGGGGATAGATGACCACATTGTCGGCTGTAGTCACCTCCTGCGCGGCCTTGCACACCTCCAGCAGGGTGTCGTGCAGCGTGCGGTTGGCTGCCTGCCCGATGATTTCATAGTTGGCGCGCACGACGCTGTCGCGGATATGCCGCTGGCGCACGTTCTCTGAAATCAGCACCGCCAGGGCAGCTATGTTCTCCAAATCTTCCAGCGCACTGGGCGACAGCGGCTTGGCGTTCTGTATGTTGTCCACAAGCAGGACGCCCAGCACATCACGCCCGGCCCGGATGGGCACGACTGCGTATTCGGTTACGCCAAAGGGTTCTACAAACGCCGGAGGGAGGCAGCGCTCGACAAGTCTGCGGGGCTACAGTCTGTCGCTTACCGCTGGCCAGCACATCCTTGATCGCACTGCCTTCGAAGTCGACGTTTAGCAGCATGCTTGTGACAGCTTGCTCTACCGGCGTGGCGGACAGGCCGCCAGAACGCAAGTCAGCGAAGTACTGTTTCAGGTTGAACTTGCGCTTTCTGTCTCGCTCCCAGGCTCGATGCGCCTGTCTTGCCTCAAACTGGCCGATTCCCATCCGGCCGGTCAAATCCAGGCTGCCCGGCCGCCGCGTAAAGACGGCGGCCCGGTTGAAGCGCAGCGCATAGTCGGCGGTGGCGGCAGTGCACAGCGCGTGCCACAGCATCGCATCCGAGAGTTCGGCCAACTGCATGAATTCGGCCCCAAACTGCTGCAGTACTGCCAGCCGCTGCGCAGCTTCCTGCTCGCGCTCGTGCACCCACGCCGACTGGATGGCGCCGGCCACCATGTCGGCGACTTTGGTCAGCAGCTGCATGTCCTCCTGGCTGAAGGCGTTTCTTCTTGTGTAACTCTGCACTGCCAGGGCGCCAATCGCCTGGTTGGCGACACGCAGCGGCACACCCAACCAAGACTTCGACTTTCTGCCCACGAGCCGGATATTGTGCCGTTTGCGGTAGGTGCATGTGCCCTGCGGGCAGTAGAGCGCCACATTCGTCGCAACCACGCGCCCGATCAAACCGGTATCTGGCGTTGCCCAGTGGCGAGCCCGTTTGCGACCTTGCTCAACTTGCAGGCGAAAGTCCAGCATCTGCAGCTCATCGTCGTAGAGCACGGCGATAAAATTGGTCACGTCGACCAGCAATGCCAGCTGCGTGCGCACTTCCCAGAGGAGTTCATCCACGTCTTCCGCTGCCCGTGAGGTGATGCGCTTGCCAATCTCGTTTAGCACCTCCAGATCCCGGCTCTTCTTCTGCTCCAGTTCAAAGAGCTGCGCCCGCGAAAGGGCCACTGCTGCGTGCTGCCCAAACAACTGTATCAGTTTCTTCTCCTCGGATGACAGCACTCGTGCCTGCTCAGCGTTGTCCAGCGACAGCATGGCAAATACCTCACCGCCACTGCGTAGGGGAATTTGGCGCCCATTCGCCTGTTGGTGGCGAGAATACGCCTGGCATGCGTTTCTCCACATCCAGGGGGCCGAAGACGGCGCCCATGAAGAACGACGCATCACTCGTGGCCAGGCTGTACTGAGCGTATTGGGAGTTGTTTACCTCGATACTTTGGTCGGTGAAGGGTTCCAACTCTGGGCTGCCGGCCTGGCACACGCCTTCCAGCCGTGTCTTGTCTGCGCTCATCCTCCACACGCGCGCCCGCTCAAAGCCGAGACGCTGCCCGCCCTTTACCAGTTCATGCGCGACCTCGCGTACCGAACCGACGCTTTGTGTGCGGTCGGCGATCTCGCTGAGTACACGCAGCCAGTCGCGCTCACGCCGTACCCGGCGGTGCTGCTCCAACGTGCGCAGGTTCCAAATGAGGTCCCGCACGTCGTACGGCATGGCCAGGTACCGGTAGGCACCCAGTTCTACAGCCCGCTGCCCAGACTCGGCCTCGGCATCACCCGTGAAAACAATCGCGTCGCTGTCGGGGCTCTGCTGGCGCAGCTCTTGCATCAGCGCGATACCGTCTACCTCAGCATGCAGGTCGACGTCCAGCAAGAATACGTCAAACGGTGGACCGGCATTTTGCACGGCCTGGCGTGCTGCTTCCGGCGTCGATGTTACTTCCGTTTCGAACACGGCCTGCTTGTTCACGCGTTCAAAACGCAGCCTGGCTGACAAGAGCTCACCTGATGCAGCGTCGTCGTCGACAATAAGCACACGGAACATGAGTGATCCCACCTCCCACAGCTTCGAGGTTACAGCTTTAGGGGCATGACGATAGAAAAGGTAGTTCCCCAGTGTATGTAGCTTTCCGCCACAAAGACCCGCCCGCCGAGCGACTCGGCGAGGCTGCGGCTGATGTGTAATCCGAGGCCGCTGCCCTCTGCGCGTGTTGTATAGCCGAGATCGAAGATGCGTTCCCACAGCCGGCGGTGAATTCCCGGCCCATCATCCTCGACGTTGATGCGTACCGCCGGCTGGCCTTGGTCGTGAACGTCCTCAAACCAGATCCGCACGGTGCCGCCTTCCTTTGGCCGCCACTCGCTGATCTGCTGAATGGCATTGATTACCACGTTAAGCAAGATCTGCTGGACGAGCGTGACATGTGTTTGCGTGATGCGGATGTGCTCCGGCGCGTCGATGCGCAGCGTCACCCGCTCCTTCTTCGCCGTGTCGGCGACGAGTTCCATCACGTCTTCGGCGATCTCGCTCAGCACCAGCACCTGCTGCTCTCGGCTTGAGCGCGCTATGCGCCCAAACAGACGTGCCGTATGTACCAGGCCCTTTACCGACGCCGAGACGTTGTCCAATGCGCTGCGGGCATGACCCAGAGCCTTGCCATCGGGAACGGTTGCATTGGCCGCTGCTTCATCGATCTCCTGGCACTGGACTTTGAGCATGTCCAAGGCAAAACTGACAGGGGTTAACCGGTGGTTGACTTCGTGCACCAATGCGCGCGCCAGCTGTCCCAGCAGTGCCAGCCGCTGCATCTCGGTCATATGTTCTGTGAGGGCATCGCGTTCCAATACATTGGCGATCGCCCCTGCTGCTACCTCAACTGCGACCTCTGCCACCGGCTGAAAAGCCTGGGAGCGGGTGTGAAATGCAAACAGGGCGTAGTGCACGGGCAGCTGGACCGGTACCTGGACGCCCATGCAGCAGGCGAACGGCAGCAGCGGCAGCAGGTACTTAAAGCGCGCCTGGTCGCCACGCACATCCTGGGCTCGCACAGTTACGCCGTTTTCGGGCCGCGTCGCGTACTGGGCTGAGAACCAGATCGCGCACTGCAGCCGAGTTGATTACTTCGCGCCCCAGATGGGCTACGACATCGACTTTGCGCTGCATCGGGTCGAGTGAGAAAAGGATTATCTTGGTAGCGCCCGTTTGCAGCTGGACACGTTGGAGAATGCTGCTCACGCTGTGATGGCTGCGCAGCGCGCCAACCTTCACTTCTTCGGAACGAATAATCTGCGACACCGGCGTTGTCTGCACCAGCGGCTGCCCGGAAGCCGCCTGGCGCGGCTCAAACAGCACATCGAGGAGGTCGGCGGGAAGCAAGGGTTTGAGCAGCAGCGGCACACCGCGTGCTGCCAGTTCATCCAACACCTGTTGATGTTCGTCCGCCCGCCCCCAATCCGTCATGATGGCACCTTGAAACCCTGGCGCCTGGGCGAGAAGCAGCTTCATCGTCTCGATGCCGTCGATCCCGGGCAGCTCAAAGTCCATCAGCACGACATCGGGTGCCACCTGCGCGAACAGGTCGAGCGCTTCTTCGCCGCTCCCTGCCTCATACACGCGCTGGCCTGCCTGCCGCAGCCAGTCCGTCTCGGCCCGGCGCTGCTCCTCGTCATCTTCAACCACGAGGACTGTGCGCGGCGATTGATGGACGAGCGAGTCGAAAGGCAGCCGTTCCTTCGCCCCGAGTTCGACAGCCGCGTGTTCTGCCTGCGCCCCCGAAGCGGTCTTGCCGCCGCCGTCGCCCGTAACAAGGTGCGTCCAGCGTTTGGCAGACAGGCCGCGTACGCTTAGCTCTACCTGGCGTTCCTTGTGCGTGCCACTTTCCACCACCACCTTGACGCGGTCGCCTGGCCAGAACTTCTCGGCCGCTTCGGTGGAACTGCTCACCGGCATGTGCGAAATGTGCACCAGGCCGGTGAACCCTATGTCCAGTTCGACGAACATGCCAAAGGCGGCCAGATTTCTAACTGTGCCGTGGAGTAGTTGGCCTGCCCGCAGAGACTGCATCTTCTCTGACCAGTCGCCGGAGTCGTGTTCATGCAGGCTGAGTTCGACGCGGCCATCGTCGTGCTGGTCAATCACAACAGCGCGCAGCCTATCACCCACCTTGTACTTTGCCTGCCAGGCATCAGGCTCTTCTCCGGCGAGCGTCAGCTCACGCCTGCGGATCAACCCCGTGCAGCGGTGTTCGGGCAGGTCCACAATCAGACCGATGCCGAGCAGCTTTAGAACAACAACTGACACCGATTGGCCGGTACGAAGATCGCTGCGCATGGATCACCTTGAGTTCGGCAATGAGTGTGTCGCAGATTTATAGCTCGTTTGGGTTTGGAATCGCGGGCGCCATCAGGACACCTCGGGAGCGCGCATTACGGAACCGCCAGTCAATCGGCGGATTAACAGACTGATAAGAGGAAATTATAGCAAGATAAAGTCTTATTGTGAAGAGGGAGATTACACGGGTAAAGGGGCCTGCTAATGATTCAGCAATTGGAAGAACCAGGGCCAACTCCGGTTGAGCACTGCGCCCAACGCGGGATCGGCCCTGTCATCCATAAACACAAGCTTAAACGCAGCGTCGCTAGATAAACAACATCTGTGCGCCTTCGGACATCTCCAGGAACTCCATCGCCCCCAGGATCTCGTCCACTTCCTCAACCAGGTCGTCCTTGGTCAGGTGCATCATGTCGGCCGCCATGCGGCAGGCGTAGATCCCGCACCCGGCGTCGTGCACCATCTCCAGGAACTCGTGCACCGGCGGCACGTCCAGCCTGGTCATCTCTTTCTTCATCATGGTGGTCGCCATGTCGGTCATGCCGGGCAGGCCGCCGACAAACTGCGGCATGTGCATGGCCGTGTTGCCCACCGGCGTCACCTTCAGATTGTCCACCTTGCTCTTGGTGATGATGTCCATCCCCCAGAAGGTGAAAAAGATGTTGGCTTCGATCCCCATCATGCGGGCGGCGTTGGCCAGGATCAACCCTGGGTAGGCCATATCCAGGCTGCCCTTGGAGCAAATGATCGAAAGCTTGCGGTCCTCGTCCATCGTGAATCTCCTTGGCACACAATCTTGTGTGGTATTTTGCGAAATGGATTTGTGTAAGTTTCGACTAGAGGCAGCCCTTGGGCTTCGGATAGCCAGAGACACGGGCGATCTTCTTGGCCGGGCCCTTGGGGAACAGCTCGTACAATTCCTTGGTGTCCACGCCCGAGCGCTTGGTGATGCCGCGCAGCGTCGGGAACTCGCCCGTCTTCTGGGCTTCCTCGCGTACGAAGTTGATCACCAGCCAGCGCCGCTCACCCAGAGGGGCGATCCCCTCTTCTTCGGCCAGCTCTTCGGCGATCTCGGGCGTCCACTGGGTTGGGTCCGTCATGAACCCTTCGGCGTCCAACGTGACTTTCAATTCCTTGGTCAACATCTTGCAGTCCTTTCGCGATCTGATTAGCAGTTTATCTATCGTTTAGCCCGCACTCGTGTGCGGCTGATTCCAGCGACCCTCGCCTCTTCCCGGAAGAGGGGCTTTAGCAAGCCTTAGCGCGGTCTGCTGCGATACTCGCTTCAACGTTTCGAACGTGATTGCCAGCCCACGCCGGACTTCCGGGTCACGCATCTGGCGCATGAGGCCAAAGAGGCCTGTGTCCAATCTGCCGGCATCTGCTTCGGCCTCGGCGGCGTGGAAGCCCGCCGTCAAGCCGTTGACCATGTTCAGCATCTCCGGCTGCGTCAGCGACTTGACCGTGTTGAGGATCAACACCACGTTGTCGCCCAGCTGCTTGACGTCCTCCTCGCCGAACGAGGTTACGACCTGGTCCATGCACATAGGCGCCCTGGCGCACAAAGCCGAAGTACCCCTTGCGCTCCATCTCGCTCAACGCTGCCGTCGCCTCAGTCATCATGTCCTTGGTCAGCGGCGCCGCATCGTGCACAAAGTCCAGCCCGCTCTCCAGGTAGTCCAGCACCTCGTCGATATTGCGCGTGTTGCGTGCCACCCGCTTGGCCAGCAGCGTCAAGTCCTCCAACTGCACAAACTGCTGCATCTCTGCGAGCTGTTCTTCGGCCGCCTTGTACATGTCCTTGACCACCGGGGTCAGGTCCGCCAGCAGGTCGTCGATCGTCTGCTGCCGGCGCCGGCTGATCTCCGCCTGCTCCTGCAGGTAGTTCACCTGCTGCCCCAGCACCATCATGCTCTGCGCCAGCAGGTCCAGCTTGCGGCTGATCTCCGCCAGCTGGTCGCCGCGCTCGCGCAGAGCGGTGCCACTGCTGAATCCATCACCAACGTGCTCATGCCCGTCTCCTTGCGCCTAGCGCCACTTGCCGGCCATGCTCAACTGCGCCGGGATCGGCATTTCCTTGCCCTTGAGCAGCACGTTCCAGTAGGTCCAGCGGAACATGACCTTGCCCCAGTGATTGATGCGCGACTGCTTGAGCAGGCTGAAGGGCCCCAACCCCGGCATCGGGAACATGCCCGGCAGCGGCTCGACGTCGTAGTTAAAGTCGATCAGAAAACCCTTGCCGTGCCCCGACTCGATGAAGCAGTTGGCGTGCCCGTCAAACAGCGGCAGCAATTCGAGCCCATCGGTATAGCGCACAAAGTTCTCGACAAAGCCGTCGACCTGGAAATGCGCTACCGAGCCTGCCTTCGAACTCGTCAGGTTGGTGGCGTCGCCGAGCACAAAGATGTCGTCGTAGTTCTTGGCCTTGAGCGTGTGCTTTTCGGTCGGCACGTAGTTGAGATCGTCGCCCATGCCCGAGCGCTCGATCACGGCCGAGCCCATGTTGGTCGGCACGCTCACCAGCAGATCAAAGTCCACGCTCTGGTCGTCGTAGGAGCTGATGACCTTCTTGTCGGGGTCGACCTGTGCGATGTTGAAATCGGTCACCAGCTTGATGTTTTTCTCTTCCAGCAGGGCGCCCAGCTCGCGGCTGGCGATCGGCTTGGTGAAGGCGCCGGGCAGCGGCGTGGCATAGACCAGCTCCACCTTGTCGCGCATCCCCCGTTCGTGGAAAAAGGCGTCGGCCAGGAAGAGGAATTCCAGCGGCGCCACGGGGCACTTGATCGGCATCTCGGCCACGTTGAGCACCAGCCGCCCGCCCTGCCACGTGCGCAGGAACTTGTGCAGCGCCACTGCACCGTCGGCGGTGTAGAAATCGAAGATCGACTTCTGCCATTCGTGCTCCAGCAGCCCCGGCGTCTGCTCCGGCGCAATATGCGTGCCGGTGGCGACGATCAGCATGTCGTAGCTCAGCGTGCGCTGATCCTTGGCCAGCACGACCCGCTTTGGCCTCGGGATCGATTGACTCCACTTCAGACAGGATGACCTCTACCTCGCGCGGCAGGTACTCGCGCTTCGGGCGCATCACGTCGGCCTTCCCGTAGGTTCCGAACGGAATGAACAGGAACCCGGGCTGGTAGTAGTGGATCTCGTCCTGGTCCACGATCGTGATGTGCCATTCTGCAGGGGTCGAGCACGCGTACCAGCCGGTTGGCCACCATCGTGCCGGCCGTTCCTGCGCCCAGTATCAACAAGCGCTTCATATGTACTCCTCTTACCGCTACTGTGTGCAGTTCATGCACCTTATGGAACGTGGTTTCTAAATCTGGCTCAAGTCGGCGATATGCTGCAGGCGTGAAAAGAGCAGGTTCCGCTCGCTGATGATGTGCGCGATGATGTCGGCCACGCGCTGCACGTGTGCCAGCAGTGTCTGGCGACCGTCTGCATCGAGCCGGTGTACATTTGCTACTTCCGGGCGTAGCTGCGCTTCGTCTACGTCGAGCAATTTCGGCCATGCGTGCGATCTCGCGGTCGTCCGGCGGCCATGTCTCCGGTGCGATCCCCGCGGCCACTACCATGGCCTTGATCTCACTGCCCACACGCACCAACCCGCGCGTGTGCAGCAGC
Organism: uncultured Chloroflexia bacterium; assembly: GCA_963791135.1. Classification (GTDB taxonomy): domain Bacteria; phylum Chloroflexota; class Anaerolineae; order Caldilineales; family Caldilineaceae; genus Fredericiella. The sequence goes on along the minus strand of CAWBRX010000025.1, from coordinate 54,570 downwards.
CCCAGCCGGCCCGGCACAAACTCCGGCATTACGCTCGGGCTCATGGCCAGCGCAGCCCAGTCCCCTTCGCACAACTCGCGGCCGTCGGCCGTCTGCACGACCAGCCGCAGCAGCCCTTTCAAGTTGCTGTAGGGGAGCAGTGGTTCGCCGTCCAGGTTTGTCAGCACCAGCGTCACTCCCAGCAGGTCGGCAAAGGCGTCCAGGATCTTAAGCACGCACTCTGCCGGCAGCAGCTTGTCGATGCGCTGCCCTATGCTGTTGCTGCCGGCACTGTCCCCGGTCACGCCGGCGTCCGCTGCCACGCTGGCGTCATTTTGGGTCTTGAGCCAGTTCTCGATTGCGTGCCGGGGAAACCGCCACTGGCTGCCCACTTTTACCGCCGGCACACGCCCGTCGTCCGCCATGCGGTAGATGGTCGTGCGGTCGACGTGCAGAATTTCTTGGAGCTGGCGTGTCGTCAAGAACTCAGAGACGGTTTTGCTTGTCATACTGGCTGTACTCAGTCGGTTTCAGCGTATTAGATGATTTTCTGTTGCATTTGCTGCAATGAGTTACATTTAGAGCATAGCGCTGCGCCTGTGCACCTACACGTGACAAATGTCCCGACAGTCCCGGGACATCGTCCTCCTGTATCACCAAAACCACTTCGATTTTTGACAGCCCCTCTTGTTTCCCGCTATACTAACCCTCTGTTTGCGGCCAGCATGGCCCGTTTGCGCGCGGCACCTCGCCAGCCAAACGGCCGGCGCCGGGTCCGTACCGCGAGGATGCCTCCTGTGTAAGCAGGAGTATAGGTATGCAATTTAACGTCGCGCAGCTCCTCAAGGAGCCGACGGGCGCCACCCGTCGCTATGAACTGAATGAGAATCTGGACGGCCTCGACCCCGAGCTGAAATTCTTGGGTCCGCTGGTCGGTGCCGTCACCCTGCTGCGCACGAACAGCGGCATCCTGGTCACCGGCGAACTCAGCACTGCCGTCCAGGCCACCTGCCGCCGCTGCCTCGAGCCGATCGCACAGGAAGTGCGCTTTCAGCTGGAGGAGAGCTTCCGGCCGCTGCTCGAGGTCGTGACCGGTCGCTACATCCCGCCCGAGGAGTTCGAGGGCGAAGAGGAAGATCTCGAGGATGCGGCGCTCCTAATCAACGAGCGCCATATCCTGGACCTGTCCGAGGTCGTGCGCCAGGCCATCTGGCTGGCCATGCCCATGTACCCCGGGTGCAACTGGGCGGGTGCCGGCGAATGCCCCAACCTGGCCCGCCGGCTTGCCGAGTTGGGTGAGCTGGCCGACGTAGACGTCCACTACGATGCCGACGCCCTGGCGGATGATGCCGGTGATGGTGAAGACACCGAAGATGGGGCGGGCAACGACGATGAAATCGACCCACGTTGGGCGGCGCTGCTCAAGCTGCGCAAACCAGACAATAACGTGGACGAGTCATAAACAAGTAACTGTTTTCGTGACGCGCCTGGCTTGTGCCGTGCGCCAATTGATTTGATGCTGATGCCTGTGGGATGCAGCAAGGAGATGTAAAATGGGTCCTCTACCAAAGAGAAAACTGAGCAAGGGCCGTCGCGACCGCCGCCGTGCCCACGATGCCATCGGCGCCCCCAAGTTGTCCGAGTGCGGCAACTGCCACCAGCCGATGCTGCCGCACCGGGTTTGCCCCCACTGCGGCTACTACCGCGGCCGGCAAGTGTTGGATGTCGCCGTCGAGAAGCCTTCAGCCAAGAAGTAACTCGCCAACACGCAGGGGATTTGGAACACCGCCAAATCCCCTTTTTTTATGCGCCTGTCTCTCGAACGAGCTTTGCCCCTAACCACTCATTGGCAATTAAGCGAGTGCACCAATGTCCGAACTATCGCTTATCCAAGCCGTGCATAACACTGCCCTGCTCTTCCCGGGCCAGGGCAGCCAGCAGGTGGGCATGGCCACGGCCGTCGCCGCTGCCTACCCAGCTGCCCAAGCTGCTCTCGCCGAGGCCGACGACGTGCTCGCGTTCCCGCTCAGCCGCCTCATGGCCGAAGGTCCTGAAGAAACACTGACCGACACCATCAACGCCCAGCCCGCCCTGCTGGCCGCCAGCATCGCCATTCTGCGTGCGCTGGAGGCGGAACTCGGGCGCGACGCCTAGGAGCGCAGGCGACCGACGCTTGCGTCGGGGACGCCTGCGCTCCAGGTGTTTCTGGCCGGCCACAGCATGGGCGAATATTCCGCGCTCGTCGCCGCCCGCAGCCTCGCCTATGCCGACGGTCTGCGCCTGGTGCGCGAGCGCGGCCGCCTGATGAAAGAGGCCGGTACCCGCTCGCCGGGCATGATGGCCGCCATCCTCGGCCTCGACGAAGACAAGGTCGCCGCCGTCTGCGCCGAAGTGACCGCCAAGGGCGGCATCGCCCAGGTCGCCAACGACAACTGCCCCGGCCAGGTCGTCATTTCGGGCGACACTGTCGGGCATGCAGGCGGCCATGGCGGCACTCGGAGCCGCCGGCGCCAAAAAGGTTGTCCCGCTTGCGGTCAGCATTGCTGCGCACAGCCCGCTGATGCGCCCTGCCGCCGAGGAACTGCAGGCTGCCATTGCCGCAACGCCACTTGCCCCGCCCCAGGTGCCCGTCATTGGCAACACTACCGGCGCGCCGCTCACCAGCGTCGAGGCCATTCGCAGCGAGCTTGCGGCCCAACTCACCGGCAGCGTGCGCTGGACTGCCACGCTCCAGTACCTGGTCGACGCCGGTGTCACCACCTTTGTCGAGATTGGCCCGGGCGAAGTGCTCAGCGGGCTCGTCAAGCGCGTCGCCCGCAGTGCCACCCGCCTCAGCATCGCCGAACCCGATGCCGTGCGCGCCTATGTCCAGTCGCTGACAGCCTAGTGGCCGGTCAAACGTCATCGTATAGCGGCACGTAGGCGTGCGCTGTTTTGTACTTGTTTCGCCCTTATTCGCAGCGGCGTTATAATGCTCCGCAGGATCGGACCAGCAGGTAAGGCCGCAACTTTGAAGCGAGCGTAGCGTATGGACTTTCAAGGAAGAGTCGCACTCATCACCGGCAGCAGCAGCGGCATTGGCGCTGCCATCGCCAAGGAACTCGCCGCAGGCGGCGCCAAGGTTGCCGTCCACTATCGCGGCAACAGCGATGGCGCTGCTGCTGTCCAGGAGGCAATCGCCGCTGCGGGTGGCAGCCTGCAAGATCTACCAGGCCGACGTCGCCAACGTCGAAGCCGCCGCCAGCCTTGTCAAGCAGGTGCAGGCGGACTTCGGCGGCCTGGACATTCTGGTCAACAATGCCGGCACGACCCGCGATACACTCCTGATGACGATGAAGGAAGAGGAGTGGGACGTGGTCATCGACACCAATCTGAAAAGCGTCTACGCCGTGACCAAGGCCGCCGTGCGCGGGATGATCCGCCAGCGCTGGGGCCGCATCATCAACGTCACCAGCGTCGTCGGCATCTCGGGCCAGGCGGGCCAGTCCAACTACGCAGCCTGCAAGGCCGGCATCATCGGCTTTACCAAGAGCCTGGCCCGCGAAGTCGCCAGCCGCGCCATCACCGTCAACGCCGTTGCCCCCGGTTTTATTCCCACCCAGCTCACCGACGTGCTCAATGAAGAACAGCGCGCCGGCATCCTGGCCAACACGCCCGTGGGGCGCATGGGCACGCCGGAGGAAGTGGCCTGGGCCGTGGCCTTTCTGGCCGCCGAACGCTCTGCCTTTATCACCGGCCACGTGCTCTGCGTCGACGGCGGCCTGGTGATGGCCTAGTCCGGTACCCGCCGGCTTCTGCCGGCACTGGATAGTGTGTAATGACTGCAACATCACACAACACTGCCCACACCGCTGGACAGCAAGCAAAGGTTGATCAGCCGAAGGTTGACCACCAGCAGCAGATTCAGCAGCGCCAGCTGGCCCGCCAGCTGGCCGTCCAGGCGCTCTTTGAAGTCGACAGCGTCGGCCACAAACCCGGCGACGTGGTCGATGCCCGCCTGGCCAATCCTATGCCCAGTGACAACGGCGACGATCCCCAAGTCGCCCTTGGGCCGGAAACCGGCGATTATCTGCGTTGGCTGGTCAGCGGCGTCATCACCAACCGCCAGACGATCGATCGCATCATCGCCAAGTACGCCCCCGAATGGCCGGTCGACCAACTGGCCATCATCGACCGCAACGTGCTGCGCCTGGCCATCTTTGAACTGGGCAGCCGTGACGCCGACACGCCGGCCAAGGTCGTGATCAACGAGGCGGTCGAACTCGCCAAGCGCTTTGGCAGCGACAACAGCCCACGCTTTGTCAACGGCGTGCTCGGTTCGGCGCTGGATGAGATTCAACGAAAGCTTTTCTAACCTATGGACAGCTTCTTCGGCATTGGCATCTTCGAATTGGTCATGATCGCCATCATCGCCCTGGTCGTGATGGGGCCCGAACGGCTGCCGGGCGCCATGCGCGAGGTCGCCAAATACATGAAACAGCTGCGCAGCATCTCGCACGAGTTCCAGTCGCAGTTTAGCGAAGAACTCAAGATGCTCGAAGAGATCGACCCGCGCCGCATCCTCAACGAGGCGATCGACCCCAACGCCCGGCGAGCACGACTGCCGCCAAACCACCGGCGCAGGCGGCGCCCGCCGCGAAGTCGCTGCGGCCACGACTGCGGCGACCGCCACGGCTGCCGCAACTGCCACTGCTGCCGCCGTGAAGCCCGCTGCTGCCGGCTGCCAAGCCTGCCGCACGGTGCGCCTCCGGCCATTGCCAACGGCGAGCCGGCCAACACTATCCTGCCGCCACCAAGGCCGAACCGCCGGCCGAACTGCCACCTGCGCCGCCAGTCGAGTCACCGTCCAGCGCGTCCGCACGCCGGCAGTCCGGCGACCCGCAGACACCAACGCTACCGGTCGACGCCGGCTTGAACGGCCATCAACCTTCAGCCCCTGCCGCGCTCGACTACGGAGGACGCAGCCGTGAGCGGCCAGCCCGGCAGGCCGGTGAGCGATCCGGTGCGCGAACCGATCGTCGAACCTGTGCCAGAACCAGTGAATGAACCGGTAGCGAAACCTGTGAGCGAGCCACAGCCAGAGCACAACCCGATCGAAGACAGCCGCATGACGCTCATGGATCACCTCATTGAGCTGCGCAACCGGCTCCTGTGGGTCGTGGGCGCCCTGATCATCGGCACGCTGCTCTCGATGCTCTTTGTCACGCCGATTCTCAACTTCATCATCGCCCCGCTCTCGGCATTGGGCGCCATGCCCACCGCCATCGGCCCGACCGATACCATCACCGTCTTTTTCAAGGTCTCATTCACGATGGGCGCCATCTTCGCCATGCCCGTCATCGTCTACCAGATCATCCGCTTTGTCGCGCCCGGGCTCTATCCGCACGAGAAACGCAATCTGCTCTTGATCCTGCCCGGCATTATGGTCCTGTTTGCCATCGGCGCCGCCTTTGCCTATTTCATGCTCCTGCCCACCGCCGTCGCCTTTCTGCAGTCCTTCCTCGGCGACATCATCAAGCAGGAGTGGACCATCGACCGCTATATCAGCTTCGTCACCCGCATCGTCTTCTGGATCGGCGTGGCGTTCGAGATGCCGCTCGTCGTCGCCTTCCTGGCCCGCGCCGGCATCGTCAGCGGACCCAAGCTGCTCGGTTTCTGGCGCCAGGCCGTGGTCATCATTGCCGTCGTCGCCGCTGCCATTACGCCGACCGTCGACCCGGTCAACATGACGCTGGTGATGGCGCCGCTCATCGTCCTGTACGCCATCAGCGTCGGGCTTGCCTATGCTCTCTACAAGGAGCGTGCCCCGCGCGACTTCTCACAACGGAAGACTTCATCCCGGCGAAGTACAAGGAATGACGTGGACCGTGAGTCGCTGATCGCCCGCAAACAGAAGTCCGCCGCCAGCTCGAACGTGCGCAGGCAGCCACTCGCCGCAATTAGAAAACGCCGCCGGTCCCAAGCAGGACCGGCGGCGTATTGCACAGCTCCAAAATCAGATCGAGCGCTTATGGCCGAGGAATTCAACCTTCGCCTCGCCATCGACCAGGCGAATCGCCGCTCAGGCCACCTTCTCCGGCTCGCTCTTGGCCGACATCTTGGCCTTTTCCTCGTCCAGCAGCGTGCGCCGCAGCACCTTGCCCACCTGGGTCTTGGGCAGTTCCTTGCGGAATTCGACATGGCTCGGCACCTTGTACGGGGCCAGCTTCTCCTTGCAGAAGCTGCGGATCTCATCCGCCGTGGCCGTGGCACCTTCCTTCAGCACCACGAAGGCCTTCACCACCTCGCCACGCTTGGCATCCGGCACGCCGATCACGGCTGCTTCCATCACCTTCGGGTGCATGAACAGCACCTCTTCGACTTCGCGTGGGACGATGTTGTACCCGCCCGCAATGATCAGGTCCTTCTTGCGGTCGACGATGTAGAAGTAGCCATCCTTGTCCATCTTGGCGATGTCGCCCGTGTGCAGCCAGCCGTCCTTGTCGATCGTCTTGGCGGTTTCTTCCTTGTTGTTGTAATAGCCCTTCATGACCTGCGGGCCGCGTACGACGATCTCGCCTTCCTGCCCCGGCGCCAGGAACTGGTACTCGCCGGCTTCGTTCATCTCCAGCGAAACCACCGCGCATTCGGTGTCCGGCAGCGGCAGACCGATCGAGCCCACGCGCACCTGGCCAAAGATCGGATTGGCCGTCGCCACCGGCGAGCATTCGGACATGCCAAAGCCTTCCACCAGCTTGCCGCCCGTGATCTCTTCCCACTTCTGCGCCACTTCCACCGGCAGCGCCGCGCTCCCGCTCAAGCACACCTTGACCGAGCGCAGGTCGTAGTCGACGACCTTGGGGTGGTTGATGATGGCGATGTACATCGCCGGCACGCCGGGATACAGCGTGATCTTCTCCCGCTGCAGCACCTCCATGACATGCAGCGTCTCGCGGGGGTTGGGCACCACCACGAGCTCGCCCCCCAGCGCAAAGGCCAGCAGCATGCCCACGGTCATCCCATACACGTGAAATGCCGGGATGGCCATCAGCATCTTTTCCTCGCCCGGCACCAGCCCCGGCACCCATGCCAGCAGCTGGTAGGTGTTTGCTACCAGGTTGTAGTGCGTCAGTTCGGCCGCCTTTGGTACACCCGTCGTTCCGCCCGTAAATTGAAAGACGGCTGCATCTTCCTTGACGTCGATCTTGACCGAGGGCGCTTGGGCTGGGGCCTCTGCAATCAAGTTCTTCATCCAGTAAGTCCCCGGCTTGAGCGCGCCGAGGTCCTTCATCATGCCTGTTGCCTTCACCGTTTCGGCGACGCGCCGCTGCAGCAGCTTCGTCACCATCTCGGGCACATCGGTCAGGATGATCGACTTGATCGACGTATTGGGCTGAATTTCCAGCACACGTTCGTACAACCCGCTCAAGGTGATGATCACCTCGGCGCCTGCCGCCCGCATCAGCGGCTCCAACTCGTGCGCCGGATAGGTGGGGTTGACGTTGACGACGATGCCGCCTGCCTTGAGAATGCCAAAGTAGGCCACCGTGTGCTGCGGCATGTTTGGCAGCATCACGGCAACCTTGGTGCCCTTTACCACACCCAGCTTCGCCAGTGCTGCCGCAAACTTGCTGCTCATGCGCTCCAACTCGCTGTAGCGCAGCTTCGCCTGCACGGCGATACCCAGCGGCAAATACTTCAACACCATGCGCACCGCCGTCTTGTTTGGATACTTGGCGGCGGCATCACTCAGCAGTTGCTGCACCGGCACGTTGGGGATCTCCACATCCTGCGGAACTCCCTTTTCGTAGTGCGCAAACCATGGCTTGATCGCGGACATTGCTGCTCCTTAGAAATAGGTCGAACCGGATCTGCGCCAGATTCGGCCGGATTCGGTCCAGATTCGATTAATTGAGATTGCACACACGTGCAGGGCCGGGAATGCGGAAAAAGCTAACTACAGCCGCATTGTACCACAGTTCCGGTCGTGTTGTTCCTTTGAACATCCCCGTTGCACGATATATACTCAATTGAATAGTCAAGGATTCTTAACTGTAAGTCATCTGTAATGGATTATCGGCATGAAAGGTCGCACATGTCCACCGCACGCATCAAATTGATCGAGGAAAAGACCTTCCTTGGCGTCGATGCCTATGGTCACGCCACCCTCATTTCGACCGGCGATGGTCCCGGCGTCAGCCCCATGCAGATGCTGCTCATGGGCGTCGGCGGCTGCACGGCTATCGACGTCGTCGACATCCTGCGCAAGCAGCGCCAGCCGCTCGAGGGCCTCGAGATCGAGGTCAGCGGTGACCGCGGCGAGGAGTACCCGAAACCGTGGACGGCCATGCACGTCCATTACATCCTGTACGGTGCCGACCTGGACCCAGCACAAGGTCGAACGCGCGATTGAGTTGAGCTTGGAAAAATACTGCGGCGCCCATGCCACCGTGGCCGGCGTGGCCAAGATGTCCCACGACTTCGAGATCCGGCCCGCGTCCGCCACAGTGCCCGTCAGCTACGAAAAAGCCTAAACGCGCCATGCTCCGCAATCTGTTCGGCCGCAAAAAGAACGGGTCACCCGCTTCTAAGGAAGCGTCTCAGCGAGCGGCGACGCTTGCCCGTCCGCTGCCTATCGACGTTACCGATGCCACCTTTGACGCGGTCGTCGTGGCCTCTGCGCAGCCCGCCGTCGTCGATTTCTGGGCAGAATGGTGCGCGCCCTGCACGACCATGTCCGCGTATGTCGCCTTTCTTGCCGGCGACTACGCCGGCCGGCTCACGGTCGCTGCGCTTGATGTCGACGAAAATCCGGTTACCGCCGAACGCTATGGGGTTATGGGCCTGCCCACCCTGCTGTTCCTAGCCAATGGTGTCGAGGTTGACCGCATCGTCGGCCTCGTCCCCTACGAAGATCTCAAACGCCAGGTGGAGCGCCTGCTAACCGTCCATTCAGCCGGCGCTTCCCCTGACCAATCCGCTGCTTCTGCCGAGGTGCACGATGCGAGTCTCTAAACTCTTCTTCCAAACCCTGCGCGAGGTGCCCGCCGACGCCGACATCGTCAGCCATCAGCTCCTGCTGCGCGCCGGCATGATCCACCAGATCGCCGCCGGCATCTTCGATCTCCTGCCCCTCGCCCTGCGCGTCAAGCACAAGATCGAGGACATCTTCCGCGAGGAGATGGACGCCATCGGCGGCCAGGAAGTCACCCTGCCCGTCGTCCACCCGGCCGAACTGTGGCAGAAGACCGGCCGCTGGCAGGCCATCGGCTCCGACATGGCGCGCTTCAAGGATCGCGCCGGCCGCGACATGCTCCTGGCCATGACCCACGAGGAGATCATGGCCGACATGGCCGAGCGCTTCATCAGCAGCTACCGCCAGCTGCCCGACCATGCTCTACCAGATCCAGACCAAGTTCCGCGACGAGCCCCGCCCCGCGCCGGCATCATCCGCGTGCGCGAGTTCACGATGAAGGACGCCTACACGTTCGACCGGGACCAGGCCGGCCTCGATGCCTACTACCCGCACTTCTACCAGGCCTACTTCAACATCTTCAACCGCTGCGACCTGGACGTGATCGCCGTCGGCGCCGACGTCGGCATGATGGGCGGCACGATGGCCCACGAGTTCATGGCCCTCACCCCCATCGGCGAGGACACGCTCGTCCTGTGCGACAACTGCGGCTACAGCGCCAACCGCCAGATCGCCATCTTCCGCAAGCCCACGCCGCCCACGGCTGCGCCGCTGCCCCTGGAAGAGGTGGCCACGCCCAACAGCGAAACCATTGCCGACCTGGCCGCCTTCCTCGGCATTCCCGAGAGCGAGACGGCCAAGGCCGTCTTCATGATGGCCGACATCGACCAGCCTGACGGCACGGTAGCCGAGAAGTTTGTCTTTGCCGTCGTGCGCGGCGACATGGAGCTGAACGAAACCAAGCTCACCAACGCCATCAAGGCCCGCCGCCTGCGCCCGGCCGTCGTCGAGGAGATCCTGGCCGTCGGCGCCGAGCCCGGCTACGGCTCGCCGCTCGGCATCCAGCGTGACAAGGTGCTGCTGGTCGTGGACGACCTGGTCGCCATCTGCCCCAACCTGGTGGCCGGCGCCAACAAGCCCGGCTACCACCTGCGCAACACCAACTACGGCCGCGACTACACTGCCGATATCGTCACCGACCTCGTCGCCGTGGCCGACGGCTATCCCTGCCCCAACTGCGGGTCGCCCGTCTACACCGCGCGCGGCGTCGAAGTCGGCAACATCTTCAAGCTGGGCACCAAGTACAGCATCGCCATGGGCGCCACCTACCTGGACGAAAACGGCGAATCCAAGCCCATCGTCATGGGCTCCTACGGCATCGGCTCCGAACGCCTCATGGCCGTGCGTCATCGAGCTGCACCACGACGAGAACGGCATCCAGTGGCCCATCACCGTCGCGCCCTACCAGGTGATGCTGGTCTGCCTGGCCACCGAAAAGACGCCCGAGATGGCCGCCGCGGCCGAGCGGATCTACGCCGACCTGCAGGCCGCCGGCATCGAGGTGCTCTACGACGACCGCGACGAGCGCGCCGGTGTCAAGTTCAACGACGCCGACCTGCTGGGCATCCCGATCCGCCTCACCGTGGGCGGCAAGGGCCTCAAGAACGGCATCGTCGAGATGAAGCTGCGCCGCAACGGCGAAACCGGCGAACTCCCCCTGACCACCATCGTCCAGGAGGTCCAGGCCCTCATTGCCGTCGAGATGGCTCGCATTCAAGCCCGTGTCGTCCCGATGCCTCTGAAGGATTGATTGTCAAGCGCTCCGCGATGCTGGCCCGCATATGCGGCACACGGGCGCTGACGCTCACCGTGTATCGCTTCTGCCACCTACGGAGAAACACCCGCTGTGAACCCGGACGCCGCTTCGGAGCCCAACTTCCCCTACTACAACGTAGTCGACCAGATCTACCACGCCGAATGGGCGACCGCCAAGCTGGCCCGGCTCGACCTGCTCGCCGAATCCATTGCCGCCCTGTGGCCCAACGGCCATCCCACGCGCCTGATCCATGTGGCAGGCACCGGCGGCAAAGGCTCCACCTGCCGCTTTCTCGAGATGGGCTTCTCCTGTTTTGGCAAGTCCGGCGCCTTTTTCAGCCCGCATCTCTTCGACTATCGCGAGCGCTTCAGCATCGGCGGCGAGTTTGCCAGCCAGGCCGACGTGATGCGCACCTGGGAACAACGCATCCGGCCCTTCTGCACGCGTCTCAGCCTGCGCAACCCGGCCCACACCCACACCTTCCACGAGGTCTCCATCCTGATGGCGCTCGCCCTCTGGGAACAGCACGAAGTGGAATGGGCTGCGCTCGAAACCGGTATCGGCGGCCGCTACGACCAGACCCGCGCCCTCGACGTGGCCGCCTGTGCCCTCACCAACATCGGCAGCGACCACGCCCATATGCTCGGCTCCGAGCTCTGGCAGCGCGTCCTCGACAAGGCCGGCATCGCCCGGCCGGGTGTGCCCTTCTTCACCAGCGACCGCAATCCCGCCAGCCTGGAGATCGTCCGCCAGGTCTGCGACCACGCAGGCGCGCCCTTTGCGGTCGTCGGCGAAGGCTGACGTCGCCGCGCTGACGGCGCAGCTTGCCGCCCACACGGCGGCCCCTACGGCCCAGTCGCTGATTCATGCCGACTACCAGAAGTGGAACGCCGCCCTGGCCCTGGCCGTCATCCGGGCGCTGCGTCCCGACCTCGACGAGCAGTGCGTCGTCGCTGCCTTTGCCAACGCCACCCTGCTCGGCCGCTTCTGGAAGGTCGAGGAGGGCGTCTACGCCGACATTGCCCACAACGCCGAGAAGATCGAGGCGCTCACGGGCGAGATCCGCAAGGAGTTTGGCGACGCCGGCAAGATCCTCGTCGTCGGCATGAGCGGCCAGCGCGTTCCCGGCAAGGTCTTCGCCGCCCTCGCCAGCGTCGCCCACACCATCATCGTCACCAGCGCATCCTACAAGGGCCAGGAGCCCGCCCGTGTGCGCGAGGAAATCCAGGCCGTCGTCGGCGACACCCCGGTCCTGCTCGCGATCGAGCCGCGCCAGGCGCTGCGCACCGCCCGCGCCATTCAGCGTCCCGGCGACGTGATCATCCTCACCGGCAGCACCTACATGATCGAGCAGGCCCTCAACCCGGATCCCTACCTGCGCCACCTCAGCGCCCACTTCGGCTGGCGCACCCAGGAGCCCAACGAAGCGACCGGGACGCTCCAGATCCAGCTGCCCAAGTCCCCGCCCGGCGTCCGTTAGTGTTCACACTGCCCAGCATCCTCTACCCAAAGTGATTTGGTGGCGCGACACAGTTCAACTATACTAGCCGTACCCTGGTCCGCAGTTTACCGTCGTTCTGCCGCTAGCCCTCCTCGGTGGCGTTGTTCACTCTTCACACCGATTACAATCAGCCTGTCTATTGTTCTGGCGAATAGAAAGTTGCAGACCAAGCCGCATGGTCACGCAAGCCGATCAACCCGTCCATATTATCCTGATCGACGACGACGATGTCGACGTCGAAGCCGTCGCCCGCCTTCTGCACCGGCAGCGCCTGCCGCATAAGCTAACCGTCTTTGCCAATGGCCGCGACGCCCAGCGGGCGCTTGCCGGCAGTTTCGGGCGTGATCTCCTCAGCCAGCGTTACCTCATCCTGCTCGACCTCAACATGCCGCGGATGAACGGTTTCGAGTTTCTCGATTGGCTGCGGTCTGTCCCCGACTTGCTGCGCTCGATCGTCTTTGTCTTTACGACCTCGGAGGCGCCGGTCGACCGCCACCTGGCTTACGATCGCCAGGTCGCCGGCTACCTGGCCAAGCCGCGCCTCGGTCCTGGGTATGCTGATCTGGTGCCGATTCTTACCACCTTTAGCCGCGACGTCAGCTTTCCCCCGCCTGTCACCACGTTTATATGATCATCTACTAGGAAGTTTTTGCTTACGATTTATTCATGCTACACTGTGGCAGTATATGCATGGCTTTTCCTCGCGTTCGGTCTTGATTGCCACGATCGCCGCGGCCTGCGTCATCTTTGCCGTTGAGCTTTGGCGGCAAGGCATTACCCCCTGGCTGGCCCTCTGGCTGCTTCCGATCGTGCTGCTCTGCTGCGCCACCTGGTTCTTGGGGCGCGAACTGCAAGCGCGCCGTGCGATGGAAGCGGCCTTGCGCCGGTCCGAAGAACACTTTACCAAGATCTTCACCTACAGCCCTGCCGGCATTGCTCTCAGCCGCCGCGCCGACGGCTGCTATCTCGAGGTGAATGACACCTACGCTCGCCTGACCGGTTATAGTCGTGACGAACTGATCGGCCGCACCAGCATTGACCTTGGGCTTTTCTCCGCCGCCGCCCGCACCGCCCTGCTGGATACTCTCCAGGCGCAGGGCTCAGCGCGTGGCGTCGATCTGCAGATCACCACCAAATCCGGGGCATCGCTCGATGTGTACTGTGGCATCGAACTGGTCGAATTCAACGGCGAACCCTGTCTTCTCTCGTCCGTGATCGACATCACCGACCGCAAGCAGGTGGAGCAGGAACTGCGCCGCCTCAATGACGAACTGGAGGATCGCGTTGACCCATCGTACCGCTGCCCTTGAGGCCGCCCTCGCCGATCAGCAAACCGCCCTCAAGCTCAAGGATGAGTTTCTGGCCATGATCAGCCATGAACTGCGCACTCCGCTCAACGGCGTGCTGACGATGGCTGAGATTCTCGAGGGCGAAGTGAGCGGCCCGCTCAACCAACGCCAGCGCCTCTATGTGGGCAACATCCTCTCCAGTGGCGCCCGCCTGCTCGAGGTCGTCAACAGTATCCTGAGCTATACGCAGCTGATCTCGGGCGGGCTCCAGTTAACCTATGAACACTGCCGCCTGGCCTACCTGCTGGATATTGCCACCGCCTCGCTGCGGCTTAAGGCCGCAGCCAAGCAGCAGACGTTCACCGTGGACGTGAACCCGCCAGACGTCGCCATCACCACTGATCCCGAGGCCCTGGTGCAAGTCATCAAGCGCCTGCTCGACAATGCCGTCAAATTTACACCGGCAGGTGGGCAGGTCGGTGTGTACACAGAGTTTGGCATAGTGCCCGGCACTGTGAAGGTCGTCGTCTGGGATACCGGTATCGGCCTGGAGGGCACCGAACTGGCAGATCTCGTGCAGCCTTTTAAGCAAGGCGACGGCAGCCTTGCCCGTGCCCATGAAGGCGTCGGCATGGGCCTCGCCTACGTAAACCGCATGGTCGTGCTCCTCGGTGGCCATCTCGACCTGGAACCCCATCAGCCCACCGGCAGCTGTTTTATCGTTACCCTGCCTCTCTGACTTACGCTCTGGAGCTGCGCCGGAGCACCTGCGCCATCGCCTCGGCCAGCTGCCGGCTGTTCGGCGGCTTTGCCAGCAGGACCTCTACGCCGAGTTCCTGCCAAGGTACCTGCTCCTCGCCGATCGGGTGCCCACTCATCAAGATCACCGGTGTCGTACTGCCGCGTCTGCGCAGCACCTTGACCAGCGCCACCCCGCCCAACCGTGGCATTACCACGTCGCTCACGATCAGCGCAAAGGGCTCGTCCTGCTGCCGGTCTTCGTCCTCCAGCTGCGCCAGTGCCTCCTCCCCATTGGCGGCAGTCACCACCTGGTAGTTCCACAGCGCCATCAGTTCGGCCAGCGAACTGCGCAGCGTCGCATCGTCCTCTACCAGCAGGACCGGCTCCCCCTGCCCTAACGGCAGGTCTGGCCGCAGCATGGCGGTCGCGCCCGCATCGTCGCCACCGGCTGCGCAGGCAGGAAAATGGAGAACGTGGTGCCCTCGCCGAGTTCGCTCCTCACGGAGATGTACCCGTCATGCTGCGCCACGATCCCGTGTGCCTGCGCCAGTCCTAGCCCGGTGCCTTTACCCGGCTCCTTGGTGGTAAAAAACGGCTCAAAAACGTGCGCCATATGCTCTGGCCGGATCCCTGTGCCGGTGTCCTGCACGTCGATGCGCACCCATGCGCCCGCGCTCAGCCCGGGCAAAGGCGACTGCCTGGCATCCTTGACGGTCAGCGTTGTCAACTCGATCCGCAGCTGCCCGCCTTCCGGCATGGCATCGCGTGCATTGACCGCCAGGTTCATCACCAGCTGCTGAAGGCGCGTCGGGTCCGCCCTGCACAAAGTACTCGCCGCGTACGGCCGCCAACGAGACCTCGATGCTCTCCGGTAAAGTCTGCTCGAGCAGCTTCTCCTGCTCTTTGAGCAGCGGCAGCAGGTCCAGTGCCTGCCGTTCGAAAACCGACTGGCGGCTGAAGTCTAGGATCTGGCGGATCATGCGCGTGGCCCGCTGCGCCTGCTCGATAATCGTCAGCGTGCGCGCTCGTTCTTTTGCCGTGAGCCCGGGCGCCTCGCTGGTCATTTCGGCATAGATCGAGATTACCGACATGATGTTGTTGAAGTCATGGGCAATGCCTGCCGCCAGTTGGCCCACCGCTGCCAGCCGCTCCTGCCGCTGCAGCTGTTCGCGCACTGCTCGCTCCGCCGTCGCGTCGCGATGATCATCACCCAGCCCGCCGGTCACCGGCCCCGACTCCACGGGCCGTGCGATCAGTTCATAGATGTGTTGGTCCGGCCTGCAGCGTGTGCCACTGTCCTTCGGGGGGCGTCGTGAGCAGCTTGTCCAGGTCTACGTCACCCAGCTGGACCAGCCGCTGGTCTGCGTCATAACGTTGCCAGCCGTGCGAGCTTTGCGTCCGCGCGTTTGTTGGCAGCAGCACATGGTTGAGGTTGTCCAGCAGCAGCACGCCCTCCGGCGCGCTGAGCATCACCTGTGCAGCTGCTCTGCCTTGTCCCGCAGTTGGGCCTCGCTCTGCCGCAGCGCTTCCTCGGTCCGCCTGCGTTCGGTGACGTCGTGCACGATCGAGTACAGCAGCTCGGTGCCCTTCGACCACTACCGGCCCGCTGAACACCTCTACGTCGCGCAGCGAACCGTCGGCCAGCCTGTGTTGTGAACAGAAAATGGCTGCGCTGTTCGCGCTGCGCCTGCTCCATCTCTGCTTGGACGTCCGCCCGTGTGGCCGCGTTGATCGCATAGATGTTCATCGCTCTGATTCGCTCGCGCGACCAGCCGTAATACGCGGCCGCTGCTGCGTTTGCATCCAGGATCGCACCGCTATCGGGATCCACCAGCAGCATCACGCTGCGGCTGTTCTCAAACAGGCCGCGATAGCGTCCCTCGCTTTCACGCAGCGCCTGCTCGCGCGCTACCGCCGGCGTGATATCTGTGTGTGACCCAAACATGCGCGCCGGCCGCCCGGTCTGCGTCATGATATACCGCCCCTTGTGCGAGGATGTGCCGGTACGACCCGTCCTTGTGCCGCAGCCGGAAGGTCTGCCGGTAAATGCCTCCCGGTCCTGCCAGGTAGTCCGCCCCTGCCTGCATGACACGTTCCCGGTCTTCGGGATGCAGGCGGCGCACCCATTCGTCGAAGTCGTCGCCGATCTCGTCGTCCGCGTACCCGAGCTGCCGCTTCCACTCCGTCGAGAAGTGCACCTGCTGGACGACCATGTCCCACTCCCACAGGCCGACTCCCGTTGCCTGGACCACCGCCGCCAGCCGCTCCGAATCGGTGATAGTGCCGGTGCCGGCACTGCCGCCTGTCTGCGCCTGCTCCGGAGCCTTCGACGCCCAGCATGACGACCTGGGCTTTTCGGCTCTCGCTCGGCTGCTGTGTCCTCGGCGACCGGTGCCACCAGCAGCTGCAGAACCGCGCCTGGAGGCAGGATGAGCGCAAATTTGCTGCTCTCTCCCACCAGCGCCGCCCGCAGGCGCGGTTCAGCTACAGTCCAGGCCGCGTGCGGCAGTAGATCCTTCCCGGACCGGCCAATCGCTTCTTCGGCTGTATACGCAAACTTATCTTGTAAGCTGCCGCTGGCGAAAACCACGCGTAGTTGGCGGTCGAAGCAACAGAGGAAACTGCTGGGCAGAAGATCGACCAGATGGCGATATGCGATCGGTATCTCTGGCGGTAGCTCTGGACCCGGAGCCGGTACTGATCCCAAGGACTCCTCCAAGGTGCGGCTTGTGAAGGACTCTCCAGGCGTAATAATGGTCACGCTGCCTGGTCATTCTAGCACACAATCGCCGCAAAAGCTCTACCGTAGCAAGCACTATTTTGGAAGCCTTTCTGGCTACGACGTGAAGCTGGCAGGACTCGCCTAACCGGCACCGAAAACCTTGCCGTACAGATCCTCCCCATAGCTCGTCTCCAGCGGCTCGCCTGCCTGGATCTTGAACGTCCGCGCCCCGCCGGCTGCGCGCTCCGCCCGCAAGAACAGCGCGTCTGCCCATCCCCTGCTCGTACAGGCCGGTGCGCAAATACGTACAGGTGTGTCACAAAGAAGACCTTTACTCCTGCCTCCACCAATGCACACACGATCTGGCGCGCGATTTCTGACCCCTCCCGCTCGTTCGTGGCCGCAAATGACTCATTCAGCAGCACCACGCTGTTCGGCGTCATCTGGTCGACGATCTCGCTCATGCGGGCGAGCTCCTCGTCGAGCTTGCCGCTCACCATGCTCGCGTCCTCCTCCCGCCGGTAGTGCGTGTACAGTCCGTCACACACGTTGGCACGGAACGCCTCCGCCGCCACAAACATCCCGCTCTGCATCATCAGCTGCGCCTGCCCGACGCTCCGCAAGAATGTCGACTTGCCACCTTGGTTTGCACCCGTGATGACGACCAGTCCCTTGCCGTCCGCAGCCAGGTCGTTGCCTACCACTTGCTCTTTCAGCAGCAGCGCCAGGCTCACGTCGTACAGCCCCCGGCAGGCATGCCGGCGTTCGCCCGACCCCGACGGTTCCGGGAAACACACGGGTTCCCCTTCTGCACGAGTGCCTGGTGCGCGTTCAGGCACCCGATGTAGAACGCCAGCTCCGTCCGCAGCCGCGTGAAAAAGCCCAGGATATGGTCTACCGCCTGCGCCAGCGCATTTGCCGCCAGGTTGATACCCCGGTCCCGCAGCTGCCACAAGGCCCGCGCGCCGCTCTCGTCTCGCTCGGCAACCGTGATGCTGTACTCTTCACCCTTACCCCCAAAGATCCGGCCGCCCCACCGCTGCGCCCGCGCGAGGCTTGCGCAGCGTGTAGTTGGTTCCCTTGTTGCCTGTCCCCAACTCGGCGCTGATCAGCACCCCCTCGCGCAGTTCCAACTCACGCAGGTGCGCCTCCACCTGCTCCAGGTACTCTTCACCCAACTCCTGGTCGATTGTCGAAAACATCTCCTGGAACGCCGCTGCCTTGAACTGCCCTCCCGCACGTACACCCACCTGCCGGAGCTGCCGCAGCAGATCCACAAACATCCCCAGTACCTCGCACGCTCGCCGCAGCACCATCTCCGGCGACTTACTGTACAGCCCAAAGTGCACCTTGCGTTCGCGCGCGATCGCCTCCACGGCAATCGCATACAGCTCCTTCACGATCGCCCGGCTGCGCAAGGCAGTCCTTGAGCACCGCCTGCCGGTACAGAACGGTCGCCACGTCGTTACGCGTTCCCGCCAGGATCGCATGCCGTGCCACCTGGAGCACAAACTCGTCTCCTTGCGCCATCGCCTGCAGCAGCAGTTCGAGTTCGAGGTCCTGCACCAGCAAATCGGCGTTTGGGGGCAGCTTCGCCGCCGCCTTTCCGTCCAGCGCAAACGCCCGGTCGCGCTCCATGAGGAATGCTTTCATGGCTTGAGCCGCTCCTTTAGCTCTGCATAGGTCAGCCGGTGTTTTTCCGCGATCGAGATCGCGTACGCCAACCCGTCCGGCGGCCGGCGCACGATCCGGTACGTTCGCACCTGCGGCTGCTGGGGATCCACCGTGCTCACCATGCTCACGATCGTGTCGCTTAACCCCGCCAGTTCGTCCATAAAGGTCACGCACACGCACAGCAGCCCCCGGGCCACGATCTCCCGCATGACCCGCTCGCCCAGCAGCACGGCATCCTGCAGCGTCGTCGAGGAGAAGATCTCGTTGGCGATGATGATGCTGTGCGGCGTAGCCAGTTGGAGAATGCGGTGGATCCGTACCAGGTCATCCTGCAGCTTGCCGCGCAGGTTGGTGATGTCTTCCTGGCTCTCAAAATGCGTGTAAATAGCGTCGCACAAGTAGAGTTGTGCCTCGCTCCCTGCCACCGGGCAGCCCAGGCGTGCCAGGTAATGCATCTGCCCGAAGCTGCGCGCAAATGTGGTCTTCCCACCCTGGTTGGGCCCAGACACCAGGAAAATGCGCTCCTTCCCCGCCAGATGGAAGTCGTTGCAGACCACCGGCTGCTCCTGCAGGCACAGCTTGTACGCCAGCGCCATGTCGTAGCCACCACGGCAGAAGATCTCCTGCTCGGCTGCGACCACGCGCGGGTAGCAGATGGGGAGTCCCCTGCGCCGGAAGACGGCCATGTACTCCAGCACGGCAATATAAAACTGCACCTCGCGCTCGCAGCGGCCGATCACCGCGTCGAGATAGTGTTGGTTGCGCTCGCAGTAGTCGTCCAGCGTCCGAAACACCTCGGGGAAGAGCAGCGCCACGTGGTTCAGGATCTGGTACTCGACATGGTTCATCTCCGGCGCGCTGGCAAAGGTCGCCCGGTAGTCGCGTGCGGTTCCCTCCTTGAAGCGGGCAAACGTCGCCTCGACCTCGGCGCTATAGTCCGCCTCTCCTTCGTACCGGCGCACCTTGATCGTGTTTTCCTTGATCGCCAGGCAGTAGCGCACCGTACCCAGTGCCCCTTTCACCGCTTGGGTTTCCGCCGCCAGCGCCTGCAGCGCTTCTGAAGCGGCGTAGTGCCGTACGTACTCGCGCAGTCCCACGAGCCCGCGTGCGTGCAGTTCCGCCTCCGCCAACAGCGCGTCGAGCCCGGTCACTGCCCCGTAGTAGAATTCTACCGCCTCCAGGAACCAGCGCTCGCGCTGATAGCGGTTGCCCAACCGCTCCGCCAGCCCCATGTACTCGCGCCTGGTCCGCATCGCCTGCGCAAAGCGTTCGAACCCTTCAAACAGCGCCTTGTCCTCCAGGTCCCGCATCACCGCGTGGCGGTACGCGATCGCGCCGGGTGTTGGCAGGGGGGTATAGAAAAACGGCCGCAGCCCATACTCGTCCTTCCCCGCCGTAATTGCGTCGATCACCTGGTCAAGATTCAGGTCGCCCAGGCAGTCCGGCGCCTCCTGGTTTCTTTCCCTATGCCCTCCCTCAAACAAGAGGCTTTCAAAGGTCACCCGCTCACCCCCTCAGCAGCACAACTGCCCCTGCATACCGCTTCGCCAGTCGCAATCCTGCCCGCTGGGCCGTCGCACCCGACGCCACATTTGCCGCCAGGCAGTGCCATCCAACCCGTCGGATTCCGCGTTGTGTAAACGCTTCTTGGCACAGCGTCTGCGCCAGCAGCGTCCCCAGACCGCGCTGCTGGTATGCCTCCACTACCTCGATTCCAACCTCGCACCGGTCACCGCAGTTATACTCCGAAAGGCACCACCCCGCCAACGTGCCCTGTTTTTCATCTACCAGGCATACGCCGAAACTGCGGGCCAGGAAATCCTCTACCGACGGCCGTTCTGAGCACATCTCCTCGCGCAGCTGTTCCATCCGCCCGAGCTGCGCTTGTTCGACTAGCGCCGCGGTCCACTGCGCGCAGAGCCAGCCCGTCCACCTGCTCCGCAGCCTCTAGCGGCTTCCATTCTTCCATGGTGATTTCCCAGTACTCTCGCTCGATACTTCTCCATGCCAGTCCGTCGAGCACCGGCTCCCAGCTTCACTGCCGGTGCGCCATACACTCCCACTCCCCAATCCCCACGCGTTCGTGCTGCGTCTGCAATATCCCGCACGACTGCGTTCAGCTCAGCCACACCTTTACCCGCCGCATCCTCGGCCCCCACAAACACCCGGTGCTGCACCCATATCACTGCACTGCGCGGCGCTGAGGGCTCGTCGACCCAAACCGTGCCGGCGGCGGCGCCGTGTAGTACCGCTTCCACCGCCAGGTGCTCTTCCAACCCGAAAAACAGGTGCAGTAAGGGACGTTCGTCCCAAATTGTAAGCTTCTGCATCGTACCCTTTCACAAACTCACTGTAATGAATCTTTCATTCCATAGTACAATACGCCTCAAGCACCCTTTCCGTCACCCTGATATTTACGGAGGTCGCACTTATGAACCTTTCTGAAACCTGGCAGACCTGGCTGCATGTCATCACCGCTCCCGGGGAACCTACCTTTGAGGCCGAACGGCAGAAGCCGCAGGCGACCCTGACGACGGCCCTGATCTGGATGCTTATCGCCGGCGTCGTCGCCGCCATCCTGGGCTTTATCCAGGCCGCCGTCGCCGCAGGCGCGGCCCAAGGCACCATCGGCCAGATTATTGCCACGGCCGACCTGCCACCGGAAACGCGCGCCGCATTAGAGCAGCTGCTTAACTCCGGCGTTCTCGGCATTCTGACCGGCGGCGCCAGCCTCACCTCTATCATTATGGTCCCGATCGGCTTTCTGGTCAGCACCGCCATCTATTTCGTGATCGCCAAGCTGCTTGGCGGCACCGGCGACTTTGGCCGCTATGCCTATCTCAACGCTTCCTTTGGCGCACCGCTCACAATTCTCTCGTCGATCCTCTCGGTGATTCCGTTTCTCGGCTGCATCACGATCTTCCTTGGAATCTATCAAATCGTGCTCACCTACTATTCCACCAAGGTCGAGCACAACCTGACCAGCGGCCGCGCCCTGATCGTCGTCCTGCTCCCGCTGATCGTCGTCCTGCTGCTGGTCTTCTGCTTTGTCTTCTTTGTCCTGGGCGCCTTGCTCACGATTCCTGTTCAGAACAACTGACACGCAACGCTTATGACTGAAGCGACACCGGCCCAACCGTTATCTGAGCAGCCATCCCTGCCTTCTGACCACCGCAGCGGCTTCATCGCCGTGGTCGGCCGCCCTAATGCCGGCAAGTCCACCCTCCTCAATCGCCTGCTGGGCCAGAAGATCGCCATCACCTCCCCCAAGCCGCAGACAACCCGCGATCAGCTGCTCGGTATTCTTACTACGGCCGACGCCCAGTATCTCTTCCTCGATACGCCCGGCATTCACAAGCCGCTCAACAAGCTGGGCGAGTATATGGTCGCCGTTGCCGCCGAGACCATCGAGGATGCCGACATTACGCTGTGGCTCGTCGATATTAATGTCCCGCCGACCGACGAGGACGCTGCCATCGCCGATCTCCTGCTTCGGCTCCAGCGCAAACATAAGCTGCGCGCCCTCGTCGTCGGCTTCAACCATGCCGACCGCTGGTCTGCTCCCGAAGCCGACACCAGCGTTCGCATCAACCAGTACGTTGCTTTGATTGCCCCTTTGGTCGGTCTTTCCCTAACACCGTCACCAAGCGACGTCGGTCACGCTCATCTTCTGAACACCGCCATCTTCAGCGCTGCCAGCGGGGCCGGCGTCCCGGCACTCCAGGACCTTCTCCGCTCGCTCCTTCCTTTGGGACCCCGCTACTATCCCGAGGACCAGGTCACCGATCTCCAACTGCGTTTCATCGCCGCCGAGCTCATTCGCGAAAAGGCTCTTCTGCTGCTCCAGGACGAAGTCCCCCACAGCATGGCCGTCGAAGTCGACGATTTTATCGAGCGCAGTCCTAATCTCACCTATATTTCCGCCGTCATCTACCTCGAACGCGAGAGCCAGAAGCCCATCGTACTTGGCCGTGACGGCGCGATGATCAAGCGGATCGGCCAGGCTGCGCGCCCCGAGATCGAAGAACTCGTCGGCACCAAAGTTTATCTTGAGCTGTGGGTTAAGGTCTGGGAACGCTGGCGCCGCCGCGATAACCTCCTGCGCCAGCTCGGCTACGCAACCGAGCGCAAGAAAGCTACGTAGATGCTGAAGTTGTCAGCGAAATGTAATACAGTTATATTACACCCCTGCTAAACTGTAAGCCCTGGGTGGGCATCGCATGGACGTGGAAGACGCTACCACCAACCCATGATCGCAATCGTGCACTGACGTCGGAGACGTCCCATGCCTGGAATTGTTGGTTTTCAAGGTCCGATTGATGCGATGGCTTCTACGGCGCTCATGCGCTCCTTGCTGCGCGCCTTGGACCCCGATGCCGTTGAGGGGGGCGCTGATCCGCGCAATAACGGCACGGGCAGCCACCCTTACATAGACTGCTTCGCCACCGCCAATCTCGGCTTGGGCCGGGTGCATCTTGGCATCATCGACAAGCAGCCGCAGCCGCTGTGGAGCGCCGACCACAGCGTTGCCCTGGTGATGGCCGGCGAGATCTTCAGTTGGGACGGTCTGAAACTGGAACGGCCGCTGACCGGCAAGGAACCGGATTTCAGCAATGCTGCGCTGCTGCTGGCGGCCTATATGCAGTTGGGCGAGGCGTTTGTCGACCATGTTAACGGCACCTTTGTTGCTGCCATTTGGAATGCAACCGAGCAGACGCTGCTCCTGGTCACCGACCACATTGGCTCCTATCCGCTCTATTACGCGCAAGTCGGCGACATGCTTGTATTTGGCTCTGGTGCGCGAGTAGCGGCGCAGGCGCCAGGGCTGCCGCGGGTCGTCAACACGGCGGCCATTGCCGAAATGGTAACGTGCGAGCATCTCTACGGTGACAACACGTTCTTCGGTGGCGTGCGCTTGCTGCTGCCGGGCACGATCCTGCGCTTTCACGACGGTACGCTCTCCCAAACGCGCTACATAGACTTCCAATATCCTGAGCAGTACGAATACCACGACGAAGTCTATTATCTTGACTCCCTGATGGATGCCACCCGCACCGCCGTCCTGCGCCAGGCGCGCGGACCTGCGCCGCTCGGCGTACTGCTGTCGGGTGGGCTCGACTCGCGCACCATCTTGGGCATGCTCGCCGGCAGTGGCGCCGATGTCCAGACCTATACCTTTGGCATTCCCGGCTGCGACGATGAGCACTCGGCGCGGGCCATGGCCCGCGTGCTGCACCTGCCGCACAGGTTCCTTCCCCTGGCGCCCGACTATCTTGCCCACTATGCCGCCAAGGGCGTACACATCACCGACGGGCAGAAAAGTGTCGTCCATTTTCAAGCCGGCGGCGCGATCGAGAACGTCGATTTGGGCTCACGTATACTCTTCAAAGGTCTTCTCGGCGGCACGATCCATGGCGATGTGGTTTCGCGCGAACGTCTGGCCCCCTATGGGGACGCCGACATGTTCGAACAGGCCTTTCGCGCCCACAACCGCGTGTTTTACGAAGATCAGCTGTCTCAGCTGTACACGCCCCCGATGTTTCAGGAGGTGCGTGATGTCCCGCGCCAGTCCCTGCGCGATGCGCTGGCGCGGTTCGCGTTCCACCTGGTGGGTGGACAAGCTAAGCTACGTGGATCTATATCAAGAGGATGTGCGCTTCACCGTCATGGGCGTTGAGTTGACCCGCGCCCGCACCCTGGTGCGCTCGCCCCTGGCCGACAAGGACCTCGTGCGCATGGCCGCCTTGGTGCCGCCCGGCCTGCGCGCCGACAAGGCCTATTATCGCCAGGCCATTGCCAGATCCCTGCCGCAGCTGGCCCAGATCGACTATCCGCGCACGCGCCGCCCGGTGACCGACGGCTGTTTCCGCGACGTCCGCCTGCGGGCGCAGGAGCTTGCACGCTATTGGCTGCGCAACCACGGCGCTTCTTGGGTACCGCTCGCGCAGCCGCGCCCGTACGCCGACTACGGCGCCTGGATGCGCCGGGAGCTGCGCCCCTGGGTGGAAGCTACCCTGCTCTCGCGCCAGTCGCTCGACCGCGGCTATTTCGCGCCTGCCTACATCCGCAACCTGGTGGCCGAACACATGGCCGGCTGCGACCACGCGCGCCGCCTCGGTACCCTCCTTACCATCGAGCTCTGGCACCGCCAGTTCATCGATTAGCCCTGCAGCTTCAACTGCCGATAGGTGACGCTGCCTTCACCCTCTCACCCTCTCAGCCCTCTCACCTTTGTCTCTCGTCTCCATAATATGATATGATCCCCCTCCGCGCTGCGTGCCGTTCCGCGCGCCTTTGCTATACCAGGGGTTGTTATGAATCCACGCGCACTGCGTGTTCTCGAATATCACAAAATTCTCGAACGCCTCGCCGCGCACTGTGCCTTTTCCGGCGGCGCCGAGAATCGCGACCTCACTCCTGCCCAGCGACGACCTCCATACCGTCCAGGAGTGGCTCGCGCAGACCTATGAGGCCTACCAGCTTCTCGGCCAGAAGGACGACGTTTCCTTTGGCGGTGTGCATGACCTGCGCCCGCTGCTGGACCGCGCCGAGCGCCGCATGGTTCTCCTCCCGCCGGACCTGCTTGAGATCAAGCACACGCTGGTGCGCGCCCGTGTGCTGCGCAACCTGCTCACCAAGCTCGAGGCTGTCTTTCCCCACCTCGCGGCTATGGCCGTCAACATCGAGCCCTGCGACCATGTCATTGACGAGATCGGCCGCTGTATCAGCGAGCGCGGCGATGTCCTCGACAATGCCAGCAGCGACCTGGCGCGCATCCGCAGCGAACTGCGCGTCGCCCAGGATCGCCTGCTCACGACGCTCGACCGCATCGTTCACAGCACCGATATCAAGCCCTATCTGCAGGATGCCCTCGTTACCCAGCGCCAGGGCCGCTACGTCATTCCCGTGCGCGCCGATGCCAAGGGGTTTGTCGACGGTATCGTGCATGACCAGTCCGCTTCGGGTGCCACGCTCTTTATCGAGCCGCTCAAGGTGGTCCAGCAGAACAACGCCGTGCGTGAGCTCGAGCTGCAGGAGGAACGCGAGATTCGCCGCATCCTTGGCGAGCTTTCTGAGGCCGTGGCCGAGGAGGCCGTCTACCTGCGCCGCAACACCCAGGTGCTCTCAGACCTCGATTTCACCTTTGCCAAGGCCAAATACGCCTACGCGCTCGATGCTACGCTGCCCGTGATGAGCGATTTCCAGCCGTCCAAGCCGGTGCACCGCCATCCCAAGGAGGGCGACACACCGGATGAGCCTGAAGTCGCGCACCCGGGATCTGTCATCGACCTCCATCGTGCCCGCCACCCGCTGCTGGATCAGAAGAAGGTCGTGCCCATCGACGTCTATCTCGACGACGATACGTATATCATCGTCATCACCGGCCCGAACACCGGTGGTAAGACGGTCACGCTCAAGACAGTGGGCCTGCTTGCGCTCATGGCCCAATCGGGCCTGCTCCTGCCCGTCGACCAGGGTTCGCGCCTCAGCATCTTCGACGGCATTTATGCCGACATCGGCGACGAGCAAAGCATCGAGCAGAGCCTCAGCACGTTCTCGAGCCACATGACCAACATCATCTCGATCCTCGAGGAAGTCGATCCGCACTGCCTCGTCCTGCTCGACGAGCTGGGTGCCGGCACTGACCCCGAGGAAGGTTCGGCCCTCGCCATGGCCCTGCTCGAAAATCTGCGCGATCGCGGCATCACCACCCTGGCGACGACGCACTACAGCGATCTCGAAGCTCTACGCCCACAACACGCCCGGCGTGCGCAATGCTTCGATGGAGTTTGACGTCGAGTCGCTCAGCCCCACCTACGAACTCAGCATCGGCCTGCCCGGCCGCTCGCAGGCATTGACCATCGCCCGCCGTCTCGGCCTCAACCCGGTCATCGTCGAGAAAGCCGAGTCGATCGTCCGTCCCGACACGCTCCAGGCCGATGCCCTGCTCGAAGATATCAAGCGGGCCAAAATGGAGGCCCTCACCGCCGCCGAACGTGCCCACGAGCGCGAGCGCCAGGCCAAGCTCGCCGAAACTGACCTGCGCAGCCAACTGGCCAAGATCGAGGAAGCCCGGCGCGCCGTCATCGCCGAGACGCGCGATCTCATGCAGGTCGAACTCGACGACACGCGCAAAGAACTCGACCAGCTGCGCCGCCAGGCCCGCAGCACCTTTGCCACCGGCCAGGGGCAGCCCGCCGGTGGGGGTGCGCACGATGATTTCCTGGCGCGTGCCGATAAGGAACTGACCCGCCGCAAGCAGGCTACCGAAGAGGTCAACCGCCGTGTCGAGGTGCCCGGCACAAACGGCGAAGGTCTCACCGGGCCGATCGAAGTCGGCGATCGCGTCTGGGTTGCCACCCTCCAGGCTTCCGGCGAAGTGCTGGCCCTCTATCCCGCGAGCAGCGAGGCCGACGTCCAGTTAGGCAACTTCCGGCTCAAGCTGCCGCTCAAACGGCTCGAACTGCGCCAGAAGGCTGCCAAGGATGTTCCACCGCCGCGCACCAATGTCGCTGGGGGCGCCTCGCCGGTCGGCGCCAGCCCTGGTTTGGAGCTTGATCTGCGCGGCGAACGCGTCGAGGCCGGCCTCGAAAGGCTCGAACGCTATCTCAACGATGCCTATATGGCTCGCCTCCCCTGGGCGCGCATCATCCATGGTTACGGCACCGGCGCCATGCGTTCCGCCGTACGCGACGTATTGCGTGGCCATCCCCTGGTCGCCCAGATGCGCAGCGGCGAAGGCAATGAAGGCGGCGACGGCGTAACCGTAGTAAAATTAATTAGCGCCTGAGTCCGGCGCCGTTTGTTCATGCCGCGCCGCAGGCAAGGGCTCACATGCCCAAGGGGCCACGATCTATGCCACCAGCTTCACTGACAGCTGCTCAACCTGAAAAGATTCGCTGTAGCGTCGGCATCACCGCCTACAACGAAGAAACCAACATCGGCCACCTCCTAGCCGCCCTGCTCGACCAGCACCTCCACAGCGTAGAGATCGCCGAAATCATTATCGTCGCCTCCGCCTGCACCGACCGCACCGTGCCCATCGTGCGCGAGTACATGGCGGTGGATGACGCGCGTCAAGCTTATCGAGCAGGAGCGCCGCGAGGGCAAGACCAGCGCCATCAATCTCTTCCTGGCCGCTGCCCAGTCCGAAATCTGCGTGCTCGAATCCGGCGACACTCTACCCCATGAATACGCCATCGAGCACCTCGTGCGCATGTTCAAAGATCCCGAGGTCGGCATGGTCGGCGCGCAAAAAGTCGCCGTCAACACGCCCGACCACATTACAGGCCTGCTCAGCCACCTGCGCCTGCGCATGGAGCATGAGCTTTGCCTTGAGATCCCCCGCCTGGGTGAGATGATTGCCTTTCGCAAGCTGTTCGATCACATCCCTCCCGACGTCGCCATGGATGAGGCATTTGTCGAGTCGCTCGTCGTCAAGCACGGCCTCACGGTCAAGTATGCGCCCGACGCCATCGTCTACAACACCGGACCGACCACCATTCCGGACTTCATTCGGCAGCGCCGCCGCAATCACGCCGGCCATCTGTACCTGCGCCACAAGTACGGCTATGCCGTGTCCAGCATTGACAACTCGCGCGTCGCCCGTATCGCCACCAAGGAACTTTGGGGCATCGTGCGCCTGGTCTGGGTCCTTTTCCTGCTCGCCTTTATCGAAGGCTGGAGCCGCCTGCTCGGCTGGTATGACTTCGCCATCAAGCGCGACCGCCACGTCGTCTGGAACATGGCCTGGACCCAGAAGCAAGATGTCCATGACGTCCGCGAGGCGCGCGAAAACAACAAGGCCGGCGAGTCCTTTTCGATTCAAACCCGCACGCAATGACTCGCGCTCAACTCTTTAATTTCTTAAAATTCCTAGTTGCCGTCGCCCTTCTAGTCTGGCTCTTTCTGAAACTGCCCGACCCTGCCGCCCTCTGGCAGCAGATTGTTACCGCCAATAAATATCTCCTCCTGCTGGGTGCCGCCTGTTATGCCACCGCCGTCGCCGTAAGCGGCCTCAAGTGGGGCGTGCTGCTCCGCGCGTCCGGCATCGTCGTGCCTACCGGGCGCCTGCTCTCCTATCAATGGATGGCCGAGTTCTTCAATAACTTCCTGCCGGCCCAGGTAGGCGGCGACGTCATGCGCGGCTATGCCGTTGCGGCTGACACTCGCCGCACCGCCGATGCCACCGCCAGCGTGATCATCGACCGCTTTATCGGCCTGATCGTCTTTATGGGCTCGGCGGCCCTGGCCGCCGTCGCCATGCTGCTTTGGGGCAAGCCCGACCACCGCCCGTTCACCCCCGAAGGCCTTTTGTTTATGCGCTTTGCCGCCATCGGCAGCACCTTGATGTTTCTGGCCTTGTCCTTTGTCGTCGCCGGGCTGCTCAGCCGCCGCCTCAAGGCCGTAATCGAGCGCATCATACGCATTCTTCCCCTCTCCGGCCGTACGCTGCCGATCTGGAACAAGCTCGCCGTTGCCTTCGACGCCTACCGCGACCATCCGCGCGCTCTTCTCGCTACGGCGGCGGGCAGCGTGCTCATCGTCATTCTAACCAGCGTCAACATCTGGCTGATTTCCTGGGCGCTGGAACCCGGCAGTATTACCCTGCTTGAGGTGCTGGCCATCAACCCCATCATCGTCTTTGCCCTGCTCGTCGTGCCCCTCTCGCCAGGCGGCCTCGGCGTGCGCCAGGTCTCTTTTGCCGGCCTGTTCTACATTATGGGTGCCGGCCCTGCCCTTGGTACTGCTGTCGGCCTGCTGCAGCAGTTCATCGGCTACATCGTCAGCCTTCCCGGTGGCTTCTTCTGGGTGCGCGGCCGCCGTCCCATCGAGTCCACCCCTGCCGAGCGCCCCACATAAGTTGCGCCGCCGGCAACGGCTTACCTTGCAGGTGACCCTGCCGGCAGACAGCGCAGCGCATTGTCTTCCACGATGAACCTCCTGCACAGCACATACGTTAAAAAGATGTATTTTTTCGTATCTGATTTGGCGTCAGTTTAATTAGCATGCACACATCCACGTATCTGACAGACGACGAGGCCCGCGCGCTCTACATGAGGAGCGGAGCGGATGACGATTCTGCAAACGACTCTGCGCATGACTTTGACCACGTCCTGCGCGTTACTCATCTCGCCGTACACATAGCCACCGCCGAAAGCGCTGACGTCGAAGTCGTCCGCCTGGCGGCCTTGCTCCACGACGTGCCCGGCCCCGCACAATCGGGGCTATCTGCGCCGGATGCTGCTCAAGCTGCCAGCCTGCGTGCCGGTCATCACCTGGCCGCCGCCGCTTATGCTGGTGAACTGTTGGCCGGCCGTGGCCTCGACGCTGACCGCATTGCCAATGTTGTGCACTGTATTGCCGCCCATCGCTTTCGCGACCAGAGCATCACTCCCACCACGCTCGAAGCCAGGTGCCTCTACGACGCCGACAAGCTCGACAGCATCGGCGCCATCGGCATCGCCCGTGCGTTCGCATTTGCCGGCGCTCATGGCAGCCGGCTGTGGTGCGAACCCTGGCCCGGCGCTCCGGACGACGACGCCAAGCCAACGGGACCTAATTACACGCCTGTTCACGAATTCGTGTATAAACTAAGCAGGATAGCCGGTACGCTTCATACCCCCACCGCGCAAGCCATCGCCGCCGAACGCCATCGCTTCATGTGCACATACTTCGATCGGCTCGACGCTGAGATGCTCGGCCTTGCCTAGTCACGTCCGGCGAGCCCCGGATAAGTAGAAGGACTACGTTTACAGCATGTTATTCAGACCATTCCTCACAAGTGCCGCATGCGCGCGGTGCGCCACGACGCTGGCGTTTGCTTTCCTCGTCCTCTTCTCCCCGGCAGCTGCCCGCGCTCAGGATTTGCAGCCGGCCGCGGACGACCGCCCGCTCTACGTGCCCGGCCGGCTAGTCGTTGGTATCGCGCCCGGCGCCTCGCCGCTTGCCGCCGACCTTGCTGCCAATCCTGCCGCCGCCGTACAAGCGGCCTCCGCGCTGCAGGGAATGGACGTCCAGGTGGTGCAGGCCACCGACCCCTGCGTCTCCAGTGATACGCCAACCACAGCAGCAGGCACGCAGGCTGACAGCCTCGCAGCCGGCCCGGTCGTACAAACATGGCAGGTACCCCCTGGGCAGGAAGAGGCTGCCATGGCGCTTCTGAGCCAACAGCCCGGAATTGTCTTTGTCGAGCGTGACGTTTACGTCTACGCCGCCCAGGAGGGCGAGAACACGGCCACATCTGCAGACGGGGATGTCGCCTCAGCCAAAGAGCAGGCCACCGAAGCTGTCTACCAGGTAAACGATCCCCTCTATGCCCCCTACCAGTGGGGGCCGCAGCGCGCGAATTTTCCACGTGCCTGGCAGCTGATCCCGGTTATCGGCACGCTTGCTACGATCCGCGTTGCCGTGATCGACAGTGGCGTCGACTTTGCGCATCCCGATCTGGGCCTGCGCTTGCTGCCCGGCAAGAACTACGTCAATTCCACTGAGCTGCCGGTCGATGATTACGGCCACGGGACCCACGTCGCCGGCATTATTGCTGCCTTCACCAACAACAGCATTGGCGTGGTCGGCAGCGCCCCCAAGGTCCAGATCGACCCGCGCAAGGTGCTCAACTATAAAGGCGAAGGTAGCGGCATGAACGTGCGCTACGCCATTTGTGACGCCGCACGTGCCGGCGACCGCATCATCAACCTGAGCCTGGAGGTGTCGCCCGCGAGTATGCCTGTCGGCAGCACGCTCTATAATTTGCTCAAGGGCGCCGTCGAATTCGCCGCGGCGCGTAATGTTCTCATGATTGCTGCCGGCGGCAACTATAACGCCGTCTGGTATCCCGCCCTGTTTGATGAGGTGATGGCTGTCTCGGCACTGACGATCGACGACACACTGGCCTACTACAGCGCACAGGGCCCCAAGATTGAGATGGCCGCGCCGGGCGGCGATCCCAGCAGCCTCATTTACAGCACATGGCCCACCGGCGCCACCCAGTTAGAACAGTCTGCCTTGCAGAGACTGTGTGGGACGGGCAAGCTCGTTAAGTCAGGCAGTGCCTCCTACTGCGGCATGATGGGCACCTCGATGGCCGCCCCACTCGTAGCCGGCGGCGCCGCCCTGGCTTTGAGCCTCAATCCCGACTTGTCGGCCCTCGAGGTGCGTGATCTGCTCAAGGCAACCGCCACAGACCTCGGGCTCCCCGCTGAGTCCCAAGGGGCAGGCCTGCTCAACGCCGAGGGTATCGTCCGCAGTTTTCTGCCCAGCCGCCTCGTCGTCAATCCCCTGGGTTTTGGCAATACCGTCGCTCCCGGCGCCGCGCCCTACACCACGACGATCGTTCTGAGCAACCCCAGCCTCGACCCGCTCGCCGTGACTGCCGTTGCCGTCGGCGGTGGCGACTGGCTCACTATCACCAACAGCTCCAGCCCGACCGTTACCGGCTCGATCCGCTCCGGCGAGCCGCTGGCCCTGTCCGCCGTCATCTCGCCCACCTACCTGGCGGCCGGCACTTATAGCGCCAATCTGCAGTTGACGGGCGTCCGCACCGATGGCACCGAGGTTACCGACTCTCTTACGCTCTACGTGGCCGTGGGCGCAGCACGCCCCTCGCTCTATTTCCCGCTCGTGTTGCAGACGTCACCGCTCACGCAGACCGTCATCACGACGCCAAATTTCACCTGGGAGACGCCGATCAGCCCTACCGTCTACAGCCTGGGCGCCTCCGACAGCGTCACCGTGTCGCTGCCTTTTGCGTTCCCCCTCGCCGGCCCCAAGGGCACCGAAGCGCTTACTTATACCCGCGTCCGCATCTACGCCGACGGCTTCGTTACGTTCCCCGAGGCCAGCGCTGCCACCGTCGCCACCCCGGATACCAATCGCTGTCTTCCCGTCGTCGATGTCAACGACATACAAGGTGTCTTTGGCTGGTGGGCCGACCTCGACGCCAGTGTACCGGGAGCCGAGATCTCCACATTCCAGCCCGCCGGCGCCCCCAACCGCTTTGTGATTCAGTACGAGAACGTCGCCTCTGCCGGCGAGACTCCTGGTTACCAAGTCAGCTTCCAGATCGTGCTCTATGCCAGCGGCGACGTTCAGCTCAACTACCTGCAGGTCCCATCGCTCTGGGCTCTAACCCTGACCGACCTGCGCCCGCTTGTC
The DNA here is from genome assembly GCA_963791135.1 of uncultured Chloroflexia bacterium. Taxonomy (GTDB): domain Bacteria; phylum Chloroflexota; class Anaerolineae; order Caldilineales; family Caldilineaceae; genus Fredericiella. The sequence goes on along the minus strand of CAWBRX010000025.1, from coordinate 21,738 downwards.
ACCATCGGCGTACAGGCGCAGAACGGCCTCTTCCGCAACCAGGTCGCGTGCCAGACCGCGGCGGTCCGCCAGGGCACGCTCCCGCGCACCAACCAGTCTCTGCGTATCTCAAACACCGATCTGTACTAAAGGAGCTAACCTATGGGCGTCACCGGACCATCACGCACAATCCGCCGGCCAAGGGGCTGTCCCACTCGCCATCGTCACCGTCAGCGACACGCGTACGCCCGACACGGACGTCAGCGGCCAGACTATTCGTGATCTTGTCACGGCCGCCGGCCATGTCGTCGTCGACTATCGCATCGTCAAGGACGAGCCCGACCAGGTCCTGCAGGCGCTCAACGACTTTAGCGCCGGTCTCGCCCGCATCATCATCTTCAACGGGGGCACCGGCATCGGCCGCCGTGACCGCACATATGACGTCATCAGCAAGTCACTTGAGAAAACCCTGCCCGGCTTTGGCGAGATCTTCCGCCTGCTCTCCTACCAGGAGATCGGCGCCGCCGCCATGCTCACCCGCGCCACCGCCGGCGTCTATCGGGACAAGGTCATCTTCAGCACCCCCGGCTCCCCCCACGCCGTGCGCCTGGCCGTGGAAAAGCTGATCCTCCCTGAAATCCAGCACGTCGCGTGGGAGCTGATCCGCTGACTCCTCTGAACGCCTCCCTGTTTCGTGAAAACCGGAGCAATGTTGACAGCCATGATATAGTCTGATGTGCAAAGTAGTGCCGGTTTCTGGAAAAGCAATCAGAGATCACGAATTCTGTACAGGCTGTAGATCGCGGGAGGAACCGAGGATCAATGGCGCGTGCGAGCAAACTGGAACAGGATAAACTTGTTGAAATGCTGGCGCCGGATGCTGCACAGCCTCCGGATGTGCGGGCCCTGGTCGGTTTTCTGGGCAGAAGCACGCGACGGGGATACTGGCGGCTCTATTTCACCCTGGCTCTTGACGAGTACGTCGAGTTTGCCGAGACGGATGTTGTGCATGCCATTTCTGTCGACCGCAGCCACGGCCGGCTGGGCGGCACAGTTGTCTGGGTCCGGCGTGCCGCCAACCTCCAGCACACCCGCACCGTCTCGCGTGAGGCACAGGCCGACTTCCTCGGCGGTGAGATTGCCGCCGCGTTTCTGGGCCGCTCGACCATGCCGGCGCTGGCCTCTGCCGACCCTGGTATTGCTCCCTGGTTTGTGGCCGCCTGCCTGACCGGTGGCGACTTCGATACGCTCTGCGCCGCCTGTACGGCAGTTCCGACTGCCCTTGTGATCCCGGAGATCGGGCGTGCCTTGGCCGTAGGCCCCTGATGCTGGGGCCGCAGCGTGTTTGTCGGCAAGAAAGGAGCAGCAAGAATGGAACAGCAGACAAATCGCCCTCGCTTGGAGCCGGATGACCTGATCAACCGCCTGCTGCCGGATGCCTCTCAGCTTCCAGATGTGCGTGTGCTCGTAGGTTTCCTGGGCAAGAGCACGCGGCAGGGCTACTGGCGGCTCTATTTCACCCTTACCCTCGACGAGTACGTCGAGTTCGCCGAGACGGATGTTGTACACAGCCATGCGTTTGGTAGCGAAGAGAGCCGGCTTGGCGGCACACTCGTTTGGGTCCGGCGCGAAGCCAATCTGCAGCACACCCGCACCGTCTCGCGCGAAGCCCAGGCCGACTTCCTGCAAGGCGCCATTACCAACAGCCTGGCGAAGCGTGTCCGGCGTGGGACGGGCGGCCGGGGGATGGTCGCCTTCCAACCGCACTATGTCCAGTTCGGTTCTGTGGCAGTTCACCCCTCCTGCGTCCATGAGTTTTGCGAGTATGTGGCGAACTCTTTCCTGGGTGGCGGCGATGTGTACTGCGGGGGCTCCTGGGAGTGTACCCCCGGCACCTGGCAGGCCGAGTGTCCCTAGCCTCGTGCGGGCATGTTGAGCCAACGCCAGGTCGTCCCCTATCTTCTGCAGCGGAACCTGCTTAGTCCGGCACACATCGTAGCGGGTGGTGTCCTCGTGACGGATATCTCTCGGCGCCACCACAATTACAAGGTCACGGCTGGCGACGGCTGCGGCTATGTGGTAAAGCAAGGGGTGGGCCACGATCGAACTGCCGCCCTTGAGCGTGAGGCAGCCGTCTATGCGCTCCTTACCGCCAGCAGTACCGGCAATTCCGCATTCGGCCGCTATCTTCCTCGCTGCTACGCCTATGATGCCGATGAGCACATTCTAGTGCTCGAACTGGTGGAAGGGGCCCAGAACCTGCGTGAGTACCATCAGCGCGGTCACTTTGCGCCCACACTGGCCCGCCATCTAGGTACGGCGTTGGGGACGCTGCACCAATTGGCGCCGGACGGCGCACGTGATGAGGCGGCAGGACACGACGTGCTGGATCAGCCGCCCTGGATCTTGTCCGTTCACCGTGCTACGCTCCAGTTCCTCCAGGAATGCAGCAGCGCCAACATCGAACTCGTTCAAATCGTGCAGCAGTTCCCCCTGTTTTGCGATCTGCTGGATGCGCTGCGCGGCGAGTGGCGGGCTGCGGCGTTGATTCATCGCGATATCAGGTGGGACAACTGCCTTGTCTTTGGCCGGTTCCCAACGGCACGCATGAGCCGGCTCAAGCTAGTCGACTGGGAGAGCGCCGGCCTGGGCGATCCAACCTGGGATGTAGCTTCGGTCTTTAGCGACTTTCTCAGCTACTGGCTTTTCTCGATTCCCGTCACTGGCGAGCTGCCGCCCGATCGCTTCCTCGCACTCGCCCGCTATCCGCTGGAGAGAATGCAGCCGGCGCTGAATGCCTTCTGGCTTGCCTACGTGCAGCGGATGAGCCTTGATTGCGCCACAGCCGACCGCCGGCTTGTGTGCGCCTGTCGCTATATGGCGGCGCGGTTGCTGCAGACCGCCTTCGAGCAAATGCAGGTGTCCATGCAGCTCACCGGCAATGTCGTGTGCATGCTGCAGCTCAGCTTCAACATTCTACAGCGCCCGCAAGAGAGTTCTGTGCAGCTCTTGGGCATCGCACCACAGGGGATGCGGCTGTCATGATCGATCATCGCCTGCAGATCAAATCGGCGCTGCATGCCACGTTTATCCATTCGCCCACCGGCTACTCCTGGTTTGGCCGGCGATCGCAAAAACTCGCCGCATCCGTCGTTCGCACCCTTACCCCCGAGACTGCCCGCGCCTACCTGGTCTTTGCCTTGCAGTCGCAGCTCTATAGCGACTTCTACTGCCCAGGTTTTGCGCAGCCGCCCAGGCAGCTCGATACCGGTCGTTCCGCACCGGGCAAAACTCCGTTTGTGGAAGAGCTGGCCGCGGTCAACGCCGGCACAGGGTACTTGACAACAGGCTGGGAAGTGCAAGGCATGAGCGGTCGTGAGCTGCTTGTTCACCGCCAAGGCCTCAGCCTATGGGTGCGGCCGCATGAATATTCGCCCGATAGTTCGTCCCCTGCCCCCACACCACCCACGCACGGCACAACCGTGCGTCTGCGCTTTCCGAAGGAGTTTCTCGCCCTTTCGCCGGGGTTTTACATGGCGCTGGGCGACGAGGAGCTCGTTCATGGCGAGGGGGAGACAGTAGTCAGATGGTATTGGCACTTGACCCCGGCCGGCGCAGTCCGTTTTCTGCGCAACGCTACACAGAAGCTGAACCAGGCGCGCCTGCCCTTCAAGCTGAAAGTTCTCAACGATCCCACGCGCTATATTCGCTGTGACGCCGTCGTGCTGTACGTCCTCAAGTCCAGCTGCGCCGCAGTGTCACGGCTGCTGGCGGAGGCCTATCCCGACGTGGCCGGCGAGCTGCAGCCAAGGGTGCCTGTTTTCACGCAGGAGCTCGCCCCTGGCGTCGGGCTGGCGGAAGACCCCGGCCAGGGCGAGAGTTTTGGCTTGCATCGCTGCGCCCTCTTGGCCGACGGCATGGTGCGTGCCTACGAGCAGCGCAAACAGTCGCTGGCGGATCGCCTGGCAGTGGTCGAAGCATGCTTCGCCGCCCAAGGCATCAGTGTGGACGCGCCGTTTCTAAACGCAGGTGCCAGGGACGACTACACCTTTACCTTGCCGGTGCACGCCAAGGCGCTGGGGCTGTGGTCAGGGTCAGAGGTCATAGGCGGTTCTCAGCCCGAGATCGACAGGGAACGTTTTCTACGGGCCGCGTTCGCTCTCGGCAGCCGGCTGGCGCAAGAGGCTGTATGGTGGCACGGCCGCTGCAACTGGCTGGGTGCTGAACCGGACGGACACACCCTGGGCAGCGGGCGGCTCCGTGTGACCTGCAAGTCTTTAGGGCCGGAAATGTATGCGGGCACCAGCGGGATAGCCTTGTTTCTGGCGGAACTCTACACTGCCACCGGCGACGACAAGCTGCGCGGCGGCGGCGCTGGGGGCAATTCGCCAAGCTCTTGCTCATGTCGATGCCGTAGCGCCCGTTGTTCGTTTGGGCCTCTATTCCGGCTGGGGTGGCATTGCTTTCTCGGCTGCCCGGGTCGGCACTTTGCTTGGAGAAGCAGAGCCGCTGCACGCTGCCCTGCAGTTGGGCAGGCGTCTAGCCGCTGACAAGGGACTGGAACGGGAGCTTGATCTGATGGGGGGCACGGCTGGAGCAGTATTGTCACTGCTTGTTCTCGCCCGCACACTGGATGATGCCTCTCTCTTGCACGCTGCGGCGCACAGGGGCGACGAACTGCTGGCTGCTGCCGACAAATCCCAGATAGGCTATTCCTGGCCCTCGTTTACCTTTCCCCAGCAGCCCAACCTGACCGGCTTCTCGCATGGCGCCGCCGGCATCGCCTATGCGTTACTTGAGTTGTTCCGTGCCACAGGCGAGCCAAGCTACCGCCATGCTGCTGAACAGGCATTCGCATACGAGCGCCACTGGTATGACAGTGAGGCGGGCAACTGGCCGGATCTGCGTACATATCTGGGCCGGCGCCGCGACGCTCGCCTTCCCCTTTCCTTTGCTGCGGCCTGGTGTCACGGCGCAGCCGGGCATCGCTCTGGCGCGTCTGCCGCGCTTGGCAGGTCAGCCACGACGAAACCTGCAAAGCAGAAGCCCTGGCCGCACTGCAGACCACTCGCACCGCCGCCGCCGGCAGCCTGCACGCCGGTACCGGCATGTACTCTCTCTGTCACGGCTTAGCCGGCAACGCCGACATCTTGCTTAGCGGCTGCCAAGTTCTAGGTCAAGAGGTGGCCCACGCCGCCCATCTGGCTCGCGATGTCGCCTCTGCCGGGATCGAGCGCTACCTGCTGCGAGGCCGGGAGTGGCCCTGCGGCCCCAGTGGCGAAACGCCGGGCCTGATGCTCGGGCTGGCGGGCATCGGCTACTTCTACCTCCGCATGCATGATATCTCCCGCCTCTCCATCCTGATGGTACAGCCCGAGAGCTTCTGTCCTTCTGCCGCAGGCTAAAATCTGTACTCCAGCCCGTGGCGTGCGGCTACTCAAATAACGCTCCAATTGCTGTGGCAGTAGCTTCCAGGTCCGGCGCTACCCGCGCCTTTGTCGCCTGCTCAAACGCGTACCCGATTGTGATCAGCCGGTCTTCACCCAGAAAATTGCCCAGCAGCGTGACGTCAAAGGGCTGTCCCTTCTCGTCATAGCCCGCCGGCACGCTGATCGCCGGAAAACCCGCCGCCGCATACACCTGTGACTTGCTCAGCAGCGCATCCAGCCGGTACTCGGCAAACAGCTGCCCCCAGACGCGTGCCGACCGCTCGGTGTGTCGCTACTGCTGCCGCGTACTCCGCCGCCGTCATGGTGCAATTCAGCGCCGACTCCAGGTATCCCTGCCCGTACGGCGCCCGGTTGCGCAGATCCTCCGCGTTGACGGCCACGATCTCCGCCAGTGACTTGACCGGCGCCTCGTCGCCCAGCGCCTGCAGAAACCGGTCCAAGGCGTCCCGAAACGCATAGTCGATCACCTTGGTGATCGGCGGCTCGAGCGGCACGGCCGCCGCCGGTATCTCCACCACCTCGACGCCCAATGCTGCCAGCACGTGTGCCTGCTCGTGCATGCGCTCGTCCCACAGCCGGATTTCGCGGCGGTTCTCTTCGATACGCGCCGCATCCTCGTCCCCATCTGCCCATGCCGTCGCCAGTGCCATGACGGCTGCGTCGTCCATCGTCACGATCCCAACGCGCATACCGGCCGCGCGGTCTGCGTCCAGGTACTGAGCATAATCTGAGGTGATCTTGCCCCCTACCGCTTGTGCTGCCGCCACTTGCGTGGCAGGGTCGTTGCCGTCCACGCCCGTCATCGCCCCCAGCAGCACCGCCACGTCCGTTACCGTGCGCCCCAGCGGCCCGGGCACGTCCATCCAGTCGATCAGCGGGATGATGTGGTCGCGGCTGATCGAGCCCCAGGCTCACCTTGAGCCCCACCACTGCGTTGGCCACGGCCGGCATAATGATCGACCCCTGCGTCTCGCTCCCCACCGCCACCGCCGCCAGGTTCGCCGCCACGGCCACGCCTGACCCGCTGCTCGACCCCGAAGGGTCAAACGGGCCGCACGGGCAGCGTGTCTGCCCACCCAGCACGCTGAACCCGTTGGGCATGGATGGGTCCATATAGTTCGCCCACTCCGACAAGTTGGTCTTGCCCAGGATCACCGCGCCCGCCTTGCGCAGCTGTGCCACCAGGAACGCATCGCGCCGCGGCTGCCACTCCCGCAGCGCCCACGCCCCCGCCGCCGCGTGCATGCCATCGCCGGTGGCAATGTTGTCCTTGATCAGCACCGGAATGCCGTGCAGTGGCCCACGCATTCGGCCGCGCACCCGCTTCTGCGTCCAGATTCCCGGGCGATCGCCAGCGCCCGCGGGTTCAGCTCCATCACCGCATTGAGCTTGCCCACGTCGTAACGCCGGATGCGCTGCTACGTAATAGGCCACCAGTTCCTCTGCACTCAGTTCGCCCTGCGCCATCAGCGTCTGCATGTCGAGCAGCGTGGCTGCTGGCCAGCAGCCCTTCGAGCAGCGGCAGCGCGATCTGCGCTCAATCCTGCCAGTGCCTCTTCAAACGGCGCAAAATCCAGCGTTCGCTTGTTCGTATATTGTGGTTCAGCCAGTGGGTATTGAAACTCTGTGCCCATACTCCCTCCCATGTGCCATTTGCATCGGTGTCCAGTATAGCAAAAGCGAGGCCGCCTCTGCCGCCTCGCTTTTGTATAGTGCCGTGCTGTTTGGCTGCGACTCGTTGGCTAGCGCTTGCCGAGCGCAGGCAGGTACAGATATTCCCACGGCGCCGCCAGGCTGTATGGGCTGAGGTGGCAGATCTGCACCTCAATCTCGTTCTGTGCGGGTCTGCGCACGTATTCTGATGCCGGGCTGCACGTTTCCGCCGCATCCGTCCACTTTCCCTCCTGCACCGTCAGCACGCGCAGCTTGGCCTCGTCAAACCGAACGACATCCACATCGTTGTAGTGCAGGCGCAGCATAGCCGGCTGGCCAAATACCAGGCCAGAGACGAGTGCGCCGTTCCAATAAGCCTCCAGCAACACCGGCAGGCCCAAAAGGGTATCCTGCACGGGTGTCACTGATGACTTCCTCCAATTGACAGCTTGGAGATTGGCGTCACGAGCAGCGTATGCCCAGGCGCGACACTGCCGGCCGGCGCCGTCAGCTCTATCGACCAGCCGCCTACTCCCGTCTGCCCCAGGACCGTTGCCTCATCGTTTCCCACAACCTCACTGTCGGCCGGCACCCGGACAGTGTGATTCGCATAGGCGGCACCGCCGCCGGCGTTGGCGGCCATCACCTTCACTTCCTTCACGCCCGGGGTCGCCCAGGTATAGCGCTCCTGGTTCTGGGTGGAGTCGACCATATTCACCCTGGTTGCCTGCTCGTCGGCCATCCAGGTGTAGGCGATCGGCTTGGCGCTCGTCGTCGGTGAAACCACCGCCAACAGGTCGACCGGCGCACCTACTCCGGCTACAAACGCCGGCCCAGATATTTCCACCGACTGCAACGGCAGCGCCGGCGGCTGGACGATCGGGATGCTCATGGTCGCCTGCACCGGCGCCGTCTGGTCTGACTCGGCCGTGGCCAGATTGGTCAGGTCGCCACCTGCGTCCATCTCGGCCTGCGCCACCGTGTGCTGCGCCGTGCAGGTACTCGTCGCCCCCGCCGCCAGCGTGCCGACCGCGCACACGGCCGTGCCGCCGTCGATGCGGTTGTCGCTCAGCGTGACGCCCGTCAGGGTGATGTTGCCATCGTTCTTGACCACATACTTGTATGGCACAACCTGTCCGGCCGCCGTCACCGCCGTCGTCGTCGAGCTCTTCTGCAGGCTCAGCGCCGGCGTCCGGATGATCGGGATGCTCAGGGTCGCCTCTACCGGTGCCGTCTGGTTTGACACGGCCTGGCCAGGTTGGTCAGGTAGCCACCTGCGTCCATCTCGGCCTGCGTCACCGTGTGCTGCGCCGTGCACGTGCTTGTCGCTCCCGCTGCCAGCGTGCCGACTGCGCACACTGCCGTGCCGCCGTCGACGCGGTTGTCGCTCAGCGTGACACCCGTCAGCGTGACGTTGCCATCGTTCTTGACCACATACTTGTATGGCACGATCTGTCCGGCCGCCGTCACCGTTGTCGCCGTCGAACTCTTTTCCAGCCCTAAGCCCCCTAGCTTGGCGAACAAATCAATCTGGCCCGCAAGCTCGTGGAGACTGGTGGCCACCACTGAGCCCGTGAATGGCTGTGTCACGCCGGCAATCGAGCGCAGATCAATCGATGCCGTCGCTCCCGGCTGGATCGTGTACTGAGCTGTGTCTACCACCCCACCCTGTGCGTTCACGATGCTGATAGTGGTTGGATCAGCGCTCCCGCCCATGTTCTGGATGGCAACAACTGAAACCACGTCCGCGCTGTACACGACGCCGGGAAGCACTACTGAGTTGGCACCCGGCGTCACGATCAGGCTGTCGCCGCTGTAGGCTGCCTGCTTGCCCGGTGTTCCGCTCGTGTCCGGCAGGAGTTCGGTCTGCATGGCTACGGGCCCCTGGGCGCCCATTACGATTGAGTACATCCCCCGAGGCGCTGTGACCGCCAGGATCGCTTTGTAGAGCCGTGACTCGCCAAACGTCGTAAACGTCTCTACCCTCGGCGGCGCCCCCTGCGAGCCATCCGGGCGATAAAAGCTCATGTTGAGACGTATTGGCTCCGTTCACTGCATTGCTCAGGTAGATCTGTGTCGTGAACGGCGTGGTTACATCGATCCCGGTCGGATTAGGAAGACGCGGCAGGCTAACATAGGCTTGCTACAGCGGGAGCAACACTCGCACCGCTCACCTGGCCTCCTGTCAAGGCATTGCTGTACGTCTTTAGCCCGTTCTGCTCCTTGGCCAGCACGCCGCGAATAGCCGGCGCGGTTGTCACCACCCGCACCCAGCCTGTCCCGTTCGGCAGTGTCATGCCTGGCGGCAGTTCTGCCGTGCTGAAGCGCAGGCTGCCCAACGCTGCCAGTGTGAATTCCGCACTGCTAACCGCGGGGCTGCCCTGGACGTTTATTTCGAGTGATATCTTGGCTGCGGCGGCGCCCCCGTTCATCACGTGCAGCACCGACGTTGCCCCCTCAGCACCGCCGGCGTAGACGACGCCAAACACCTCATCGGAGGCCTGCGTACAGTCGACCGCCTGGTAGATCCCTATGCTGCCCCACGCACTGTTGCGTATGTGCGCCGCGCCGGCAAGCTTGCCGTCCGAGGTAACCACCGCCTGGTGGATTCCCACCGGCAGGGCGCCTATCTGTGTAACATCCACGACCTTGGTTTCGCTGCCGGTCAGCGTGTAGCTCTCCGGCGCACCAGCCTGCGTACCGTCAGGATTCACGAAGCTAATGGTAACTACCCGCTCCGGTGCCCGACTCGCTGGTGAAATACAAGATGGTATTGTCGCCTTCTGCGTCTTTAGCAGCGCGTAGGGAAAGCAAAGGCTGAACGCTGCGTCGGCCGCGAACGGGCTTGCCTCCCGTCGCTGAGTTGACGCTGCAGTCGCCGCCACCGGGGAGCACGTGGCCAGCACGATAATCACAGCCAGTAGATGAGCTGCACTACGTGAAGCAGTCCGAAGGTGTACGCACTTCATAGTGGCAAAACCTCCTTGTTTTGGTTTTGGCTGCTGGCGATCTTCGTCGACCGCCGGTTTGAAGACGTGGCGGTGGAACGTCGGATCCCACAGCTGCGTGTGAGCAGCCGTTTGGAACCGGCAACAACTAGAACTGCACTATCTACGCAGCGAGTATCGATTTGGGCGTGGGCTGAACAGTGGTAAGCGCTAAAAGGATCGTAGCACTGATACCATGTATTGTCACTAGCCAGCCGGACAGGATCTGCAGGACGGTCTTCGCATCTTCCCTATGCCGCAGATCACCACCTGGCTGCAGCGCGCACGACAGCGCCGTCGAAATTGACAGCGTACTGTTATGACAGTTGAATCCCGTTCGGCGTATCCTGTTGGAGGTGTCGCGTGTAGCGAGTGGAAGTATGGCCTGCAGCCACCGGCACTAGGAAAGATCGGGAGGAGGAGTCTATGAATGACGACGAACTGCTCACACGTCTGCGCACCCGCCATGCTGCAGTTCTGCGCACCTGCTTCCCAGGTCTGTCCGAGCGCGACCTCATGCAGATCCTGGCCGCCAGGCCTCGCCATGCCGTCTACATCCTGCAGCAGTGCTTCGGGCTGCGCGCCGGAAGACGCCCAGGCCGCCTGGAATGACTTCGTCCTTCGCTATCTAGACGGTCCGCATACCGGTCCTCACGCCGGCACGCACACATCTCCCGCACGGCCGCGTCCGTGTTAAACCGCCTGGCGGCACGCTGCTGCTGCCGGCCGCTGCACAGCGATCCGGCTCAGGGAGTTTCGTACAGCTGAACCTGGCCGCCGTAAAACTCGCGTGTACTGGTCAGTTTCTTCTGCGCCGCCAGCGTTTGTGGGATGAGCCCCTGCGGGTCGGTATATGAATCGTGGCTGTATACCAGCCAGACCCTGTCGTGCCCGCTCACCAATGCCGCCAGCTTAGGGATATCGTCTTCCGTCATCTTGGGCTCCAGGACACCGTCGCCCAGCAGGTCGAGCGGAACTCCCTGTTTTACGAGCTGGAGGGAATACTGATCTTCATAGGGCCTGAAGTAGTAGTCGAACGGGATTTCGACGAAGTTGGAATTGAAAAGGACCAAGTCGCCCTTTTTGGCGGAATAGGCAACGTTGCCGGCCGCAGTGGCCCAATCCTCCTTCTGAAAGAACCTATAGTAGTCCCCAGTGGTGAACATGTAATTTGTCGCAACAACGCCCAGCACGATGATCATCAGCAGGCGAAAGCGCAGCTGCATGATCCCGGCCGCCAGCAGCAGGAGCAGCGGAATCGTGATCCAGATCAGGGTTCGATCGTAAAAGATGGGCCGGCGGATGCTAACGATCAGCTCACCCAGGAAGGGGACAGCGAACAGAGTAAGCAGAAGGAGGAAGATCGAAAGCTTTTTCCGGTAATAGACAACACCTAAGCAGAGCACAAGAACCAGGACCCACAATATAGACAATCTGGCTAGGCCGGCCCTGTGCCGTGGCGTTTAGCAGGAGCCGCAGTGTCTGCACCACAGTGTCCCAAGTGGGCGGCGGAATCCAAAATTCTGCGTCGACTTTGGCGGACTGGCGGACAAAGACGGCGATCCAGAGACTCCACAGTAGGAACGATGCCGATCTGCGACTTTATCCAGTTCGCCAAAGTAGGGGCCTGCAGGGCGGGCGGCGATCCCCCCTTTTTGAGCCGTTGATAGAGCAGCAGGCCAAGCACGAAGAGATTGATCGCCAACAGGAAAAAGACCGCCGTATTGTGGGTCAGCAGGGTGGCCGCCGAGAATACGATCAACGCCAACCAGGCCAGATCGGTCGCAATTGACTGCAGAGACGACCAACGCTGTGCACGCCAGGCCTGTGGAAATCCGCGCAACTGGCGGCCGATAGGGGCGGCGGCGCGTGGATCCGTCAGCAGGCAGGCCAACGCGTAGATCGCCACGGCGGCATTGAACGCCAGGAGGGTGTACATGCGTGTCTCCTGGGCGTAAAAGATGTTAAAAGGCGAAAAAGCCAGCAGTACCGCTGCCGCCGATCCCATCACCGGCCCCGAAAGGCGTTTGCCGATCAGGTACATGATAGGGATCGTGGCCGTGCCGAACAGTACCGAAAGCAGCCGGGCGGCATAGGGCGTGTCCCCGTAGAGTGCAACCCAGTAGTGGAGCAGAAGATAGTATAAGGGTGGGTGCTGGTCGATCTTAACGATCCACTGCAGCATGTCGCCGACACCCTGGTTTGCCAGCCACACGCTGAACGTTTCGTCCAGCCACATCCCTTTGGTGCCGAGTTGAAAGACCCGCAGCAGGCCGCCAATCAGCGTAATGGCACCTGCTACCCAGGGCGCCAGTTCTTCGAGGCTATATTCGTCGTTCATCGTCTTGAATCCTGTGACTCAATTGGGAGAGACAACAGGTCAGTTCCCTTATGATCATATCATGCTCGTCCATAGAATAGATACGATCTGCCATGTAACCGGTTACGCATAACTGTGCGAGCAGGTCCACACCTTGGGCGCGGGTGTGGTAAGCTCTTGCCATGACAACAAGCCGCAATCCAGCTGATGGAAGCAGCGACTGCTGGCCCGAACTCGCAGCCTGCCTGCGGCACGAGTACAACGTGTACCCGGCCCACATTACACGCCTGGAACTGGGCGCCGATCCACATACAACTGTCTTTCGGGTGCTGGACACTGCCGGCGCAGCCTACTTTCTGAAGCTGCGCAGCGCCGATTTCAACCTGGCGACGGTGGCCGTGCCGCACTGGCTGGCGGGACAGTCTATCCTGCAGATCATCGCCCCTATCCCCTGTGCAGACGGGCGCCTCTTTGCCCAGGCGGGCGCATCGGCCGCCATCCTTTATCCCTTTGTCGCCGGGAGTGACGGCTTTGCGGTCCCGCTGGAGGATCGTCATTGGGTAGAACTGGGGCATGGGCTGCGCCGCATTCATGCTGCGGCCCTGCCGGGAGAACTCGCCGCCCACATCCACAGCGAAGATTACTCCCCCACCTGGCGCGCACAGGTGCGAGAATACCTCGCCGCCAGCGAGGCACAGCGCAGCACGCCCGCCGCCGATGCTGCTGCTGCACATGCATGGGGTGCGTTTCTCCGCGACCGTTATTCGGCCATCATGGACCTCGTCGCACAGGCAGAGCAGCTGGCAAGTGCAGTGCAGGGGCTGCCCCAGGAGCACGTCCTCTGCCACGGCGACATTCATGGCGGCAACGTGCTGATCGGCGTAAATGGTGACTTCTACATTGTCGACTGGGACACCATCACGCTGGCGCCAAGAGAACGCGATCTCATGTTTATTGGCGCGGGAATCGCCGGCGTCTGGAACCAGCCCGCGCGAGGCGGAACTGTTCTACGCCGGCTATGGCGCTTGTCCGATCGATCCTCGTCTGCTCGCGTACTACCGCTTCGAACGCATCGTCCAGGATATCGCTGTCTACGGCATGCAAATACTGGCCAGCACCGATGCCGAGGAGTGGACAGGTTTCCTGCAGGAAGTGGCGGGCCAGTTTGAGCCGGGCGACGTCGTCGAGATCGCCTGGCGGTCGCTGCCCGCCCCCAATTGACACTTCTCACGTTCGGGCCTATCCTACACCCATGTCCCGTGACCTGGTTGTCGGCCTCTGTGACCCCGGCAACGATCCCTTCTGGCTGCAAGTGAAAGATGCAATTTACCAGACCGCCCGGCGCCTGGGGATCCAGCTTGTCCCCATTGATTCCAGTGTGCCGGGCGACGCCCAGGGGCCGGCTGCCCAGCTGGCGGTCGTCGAGGAACTCCTCGCCCTCGAACTGCACGCCGTGGTCAACTGGGGCTGGCCTGAGCAGTTAGCGCTTCCCGTTTTGGAGGCCGGCCTGCCGATCATCCACCTGAGCGAGACGGCCGTCTCCCATCCCCTGGCTGCTTCACCTCTCGGTCTGTACGACGTCGCCTCCCTTGCTGCCGATCATCTCGCCGCTCACCTTCGGGGGGCAAGGCCACGTCCTGGTCGTCGGCGGCCTCTGCCAGCCCGGCCTGCCGGACGACGGCCGCAGCCGCCTCGCCGGCGTCGACGCCGCCTTCGCCCGCTATCCCGGTATCCGCTATACCCATGCCGGCAGCACCTGGAATGCAACCGCACGTCCCATGATCGAGGCCGCCGTGCACGACCTCACCGATCCTCCCGCCGGTATCATCGCGCTCTCCGATTCGCTCACGCTCATGGCCGCACCCGCCCTCTATACGCGTGGTTTCGCCGTGAAAGAGGCGCCCCTGGTAGAGCAGATCCCGATCGTAGGCATCAACGGCGATCCGATAGCGCTCGCTGCTATCACCCACGGCGAAATGCTTGCCACGATGGAAACCGACCCCTATGCGCTCGGCGAGCAAGCGGTCGATCTCGCTTATCTTGCCGCCCAGCACCGGCCCCTGCCCGTGCACTACTCGTTTACCTACCAGCTCATTACCGCCCAGAACGTTGCTGCCGTTGCCGCCAATCGTTTGCTCGCCACGGCCGCCCTGCCCAGCCACCTGGTCGAGGAACTCGGCGAGATCTCGCAGCAGCGCCGATTGCAGCTGCAGACAAGTCTTGCCGTCAGCCATCGCATCGGCTCGCTGCTTGACCCCGATGCCCTGGTGCAGGAAGTGACCGACATCATCCGCACCCACTATGGGTACGATCGTGCTTTTCTCTACAGTTGGGACCCTGAACGGCAGGCGTTGCAGCCGGCCGGTACACCCCGCGCTCCATTTGCCATCAGCGGCCGGGTGCTGGCACCTTCGGGCCCGCTCGCCCAAGCGCTCTTCGGCGATGAGGCGATCTTTATCCCCGATCCGCGCCGCAGCCTGCGCTTTGCCGAAGACCCTTTGTGGCCCGACATCCACGCCCGCGTCGTGCTTCCTGTAAGGCTGGGCGGTGCAGTCGTCGGCCTGCTCGATCTTCACTGTACGCAGCCAAGCTCGCATCTGGGCCGTGAGCAGCTGACTGAGCTAATCGCCCTGGCCGGACAGCTTGGGATCGCGATGCAGAACGCCCAGTTGTATCGCCGCCAATCCGAGATCCGCGCCGCCGCCGAAAAGATGGAGTCTGCCAAGACACAGTTCATGGCTAATGTCAGCCACGAACTGCGCTCCGCGCTCACCGGCATCCTTGTACAGTCCACCGCCTTGTCCGCCCTTCCCCGCCTGGATGAGGCCACCGCCCAGACTTTTGCCACCGGCCTGGCGCGCATCCGGATCACGGCCGCCGACCTAATCAAGCTCACCGGCGACCTGCTCGACCTCGCCCAGGTCGAAGTCGGCAGCCCGGCGCTTGCCCCTGTTCTAGTCGACCTGCGTGCCTTGCTTGTGCAGCTCCTGCCCGCACAGGGCGACCTGCAGCTGCAGGGCAGTCTGCAGCTGCCACCGCGCCTCCCCTTGGTCTCTGCCGATCTCGCCTGCCTGCGCCAGGGCTTCGACGCCTTGCTTGACCACATCCGCCGAGTAGGTTCCGCTGCCCCTACTTCAGCTCAATGTCTCGCCGCCGGCGCCGCCGTCGACCTGCCGTTTGTCCATGTCTGGCTGCGCATCGGCAGGGCCGGGATCACGCCAGCAGCGGCGGATGGTCGCCGCACGTGGGAGTCGGAATTGGGTCTCACCCTGGCGCGCCGCTTTTTTGCCTTGATCGGCGGGTCACTTGCCGTCGAGGCCGGGGCGGCTGACTCGCTTTCATTTCATATCCGGCTAGCCTTACCAACGCTGGCGGACCTGCCGGCAGGGGCTGAGTCGCGCCAGGCCCTCTTGCTTGTGATTGGGAATGTGGGCGATGGCGAGCTGCCCGGACCCTGCCCTCGCTGGCATCACTCTGTGCAGGCTGCAGAACTCCGCCGACCTTGACATGCTGCTGCAGGAAGCCGCGCCCGGCGCGCTGCTTTGGGATGCGGCGCATGCTGCCGCCGCCGACTGGGAGCTGCTGCTGGCGGTCCGCCAGCGCCGGGAACTCCAGCACTTGCCTTTCCTGCTTTACGCGCCGTCCAGTACGGTGGGCGGTAAGGAAAACAATCTCACAGCACCTGTCCATGGCCAATCGCTCACTGCGGCAATCGCCGAATTCTGCCCGGCCACGGCCAGCAAGTCCGTCTTGATTGTGGAACCGGACCGCGCTCTCTGCCGCACCTACACGTCGCTCGTAGAACGCAGCCTGCCCGGCGTGCCGGCTGCCCTGGCCGCCAGCGCTGCCGATGCTGCCGCACTGCTGCGGCAGAGTACGCCTGGGCTTGTGCTCCTCGATCTGGAGTTGGAAGACTGCGATGGGCTCGAACTGGTCGAGCAGCTGCGCACACTCCATGCCGCGCCGGACTGTCCCGTGCTGCTCTTCACCTGCCGTCCGCTCGATCCCTCGCTGCTGGCGCGGCTCAGCCGGCTGCGGGCCAATTCTTTACGCCGGCAAGTCCATCTTCACGCTCGACGAACTCGCTGCCCTGGTCGCGCGTGCGTTCTCCGCACCCGAAACGCTCTCTGCCCGTACGGGCGACCTGGTAAAGCAGGCCATTTTCTACATCCAGCAGCATTTCGACCAGCCGCTCAACCGCTCGGATGTTGCCGACGCCATTTCCGTCAGTGAAAACTATCTAAGCCAGATCTTTCGCCAGGAGATGGGGATCGCGCTCTGGGATTATCTCAACCGCCAGCGCATCAACCATGCCCAGCATCTGCTGGAGTCGACCAGCGTAAGCATCACCGGAGTGGCTGCTGCCGTGGGCATCTATGACCCCGCCTATTTCAGCCGCATCTTTCACAAGCAGACCGGCCTCTCTCCCAGTGCCTACCGTGTCGCCGCGCAGCGGCCTGCTTCCACCAATTGACGTACTAAAGTCCAAACGCACCTGTGTCAAGTCCAAGACAAACCGCGCGGAAATCGTTATGCTGAAGCTGATTTGTGCGCGGTCGTTTTGGTAGTCGCTCCCAAGCAAGCATCAGTCAACAACCAAATAGGAGGATTTAGTGAACACTGGACGTACTATGCTCACGCGTCGCCAGCTGCTGCAAGGTATGAGCGCCGGCGCCGCCGTTTTAGCGCTTGCCGCATGCGCACCTGTAGGTACAGCACCCACTGCCGGCCAGCAGGCCGGTGCTGCCGCGCCCGCCGGCACCAAGCAAACGGTGCGCGTCGGGAGTTGGGATAACAAGGAAGCTGAGCCGATCGAGGCTGAGATCATCGCCGGCTTTAACAAGATCTACCCCGATATCGAAGTCGTAATTGAGTTCAATCCCGACGCCTATGACGACAAGCTGCTCACCGCCATGGCCGGCGGCACCGCCCCTGACGTCTTCCTGTGGTGGAACTTCCCCAGCCTCGTCGCTCGCAACGGCCTCCAGGACCTGACCGAACTGGTCCAGGGCCCCAAAGGCATCGACCCTGCGATCTATTACAAGGAAGTGCTCGACTACAACCGCGTGGGCAACGGGCTCTATGGCCTGCCCAAGGACTTCACCCCGCGCGGATACTATTTCAACAAGAAGCTCTTTGACGACGCGGGCGTTGCCTACCCCACGGCGGACTGGACGACCGCCGACCTGCTTGAGATGGCCAAGTCCCTGACTAAGGGTGAGGACGGCCCCGACAAGCAGTACGGATTCTTTACCTTCTCCGACATGTACGCACTCCAGGGCTATATATGGCAGCATGACGGCGACTTCCTGAGCCCCGACGGTACCAAATCCGCCGGCTACGCCGACAGCGACGCCACGACCTCAGTGCTCGACTGGCACGCCGGAATGAACCTCAAGGAAGGCGTCGCGCCTACCGCTCAGGCCGTTTCCGCTCAGCAGGGTGGCGCCGACCAGCTGTTCATGAACGGCAAGCTGGCCATGTACGACACCGGGCGTTGGCCGCAGACGAAGTTCAAGGGCGTGCAAGACCTCCAGTTCGGCACTGCCCTGCCGCCCAAGGATGCCGACACCGGCAAGCGGGTCACCGTCCTGCACGAGGCCGGGTGGTCTATGAACCCCGCCACCACCATGAAGGATGGTGCCACCTGGGAGGTGTTGAAATATATGGCCGGCGCCGAAGCCAACAAGGCTCGCGCTCAGGCCCGGCTGGGCCCTGCCCGCCCTGCCCGGCGTCGTCGCCGATCTCAAGCTCGAGGACGATCCGTTGGAGAAGACCTGGTTTGCCGCGATTCCGTTTGCCACGGTTTCGCCCGACTTTATGCGCAACGTCAACTGGGACAAGGCCAGCACCGAACTACAGGTTGGCGTCGACACCGTCTTCCTGGGTAAGGCAGCTGCGAAGGAGGCCATGACGCCAGGCCGTCGCCGCCGCCGACCCGATTCTCGCCGGCTCATAATCGCCGTTCGTCCTTCATTCGTGTGCGGGAACCGCGGTGCTCTAGGGCACCGCGGTTCTGGGTATCTTTCGTTTCCCACGCGCTGCCAGGCGCGGCTGTGTCGCGCCTGTACGGAGATTGAGTGATGACTACAACAGCAGCCACGCCCCCCAGTGCAAAATCCAGTGCCAAATCTCGCATGTCCAAACGTGAGTGGCGCGAAGCCGTCGAAGGCTATCTCTTTATCTCGCCCTGGTTCTTTGGCTTCCTCGTTTTTACGGCCGGTCCTATGCTCGCTTCGTTGGCGCTTAGCTTTACCAAGTGGGGCCTCGTCGATCAGCCGGTCTATATCGGCTTCGACAACTACGTGAAAATGGCTAAAGATCCGCTTATCTGGCATTCGCTGGGTGTGACTATCCGCTATACGCTCCTCACGGTGCCGCTGCAGATCGTGCTTGCGCTCTTTATCGCCTTGATCTTGATTCGGCCATTCCGCGGCGTCTATACCTTCCGCGGCATCTTCTACCTGCCTAATATCCTGGGCGGCGTTGTCACCGCGTTGCTCTGGATGTGGGTGTTTAATCCCGACTATGGCATCGCCAACTATCTGCTCAGTCTTGTCGGCATCAAGGGCCCGCTCTGGCTGAACGACCCCGACTGGGCACTGCCGGCCATCGTGATTATGAGCGTCTGGAACCTGGGTGCCGCCATTGTCCTCTTTATCGCCGGGCTGCAGTCAATCCCGCGGCATCTCTACGAAGCAGCCGAACTCGACGGCGCCGGCGGTTTTGCCCAGTTCCGCTATGTCACACTGCCGATGCTCTCGTCCACCCTGCTTTTCATCCTGATAACGACGATGATTGCCTCCTTCCAGGTGTTTGACATTGCCTTCGTCGCCAGTGCCGGTGCCGGCGGACCGCTGCGCAGCACGCTTGTTTACCTGCTCTATTTTTATCAGAATGGCTTTAAGTATTTCAACATGGGCTATGCTTCGGCCATGATTTGGCTGTTTATGGTCATTATCCTGGTGCTCACGCTGCTCATCTTCCGCTCCTCGAACATGTGGGTTTTCTATGAATCCGAGGTGCGCCGATGAGCCAGACCAACGTCACCAGGGACGTCGCAGCCGGCAGCGCACAGCCGCGTCCGACCCAGCCATCGCCGGGCCGGTCAGCCGCCCCTTCTGGGACAAAGTCCAATTTCTTACGCAGCCTGCCGACTAAGATCGTCATCGTCGTCGTGCTGGTGATCGGCGTTCTCACGATGCTGACGCCATTTCTTTGGATGTTGAGCGCTTCGTTCAAGCTGGAGTCTAAGGTTCTCAGCTATCCTCCGTCGCTCTGGCCCGATCCCTGGACGCTTGACAACTACACATATGTCTTCCAGACACTGGGCTACATGCGCTTTGTCGTCAACAGCTTGATCGTCGTGACCTTCACGATCTCGGGCCACGTGATCTCCGGCAGCCTGGTCGCCTTTGGCTTTGCCCGCACGCGTTTTCCGGGTCGCAACGTGCTCTTCTTTTTGGTGCTCAGCACGATGATGATCCCGTTTCATGCCTACATGATCCCGCGCTTTATCATCATGCGCCAGCTTCACCTGCTCGACACGTTGGCCGCCGTCTTTTTGCCCTATCTTTTTGGCGGCGCTTTCTATATCTTCCTGATGCGCCAGTATTTCATGTCGCTGCCCTTTGAACTAGACGACGCCACGCGCATCGACGGCTGCAACAGCTTCCAGATTTATGCCCGCATCGCGCTGCCGCTCGCTAAGCCTGTGGTCGTCACCGTTGTCGTCCTCGAGTTCCTCGGCGCTAAACCACTTCCTCGAGCCCCTGATCTATCTCAACACACAGAACAAGTACACGGTCGCCCTTGGTCTTTCTCTGCTGCGCAGCGGCTTTGGCGGCCAGATTGCCTGGGGGCCGATCCATGGCCGCTACGACCCTCAGCGCTCTGCCGCCGTTGATCGTCTTCCTGCTCGCTCAGAAACAGCTGATCGGCGGCATCGCCGTCACCGGCATCAAGGGTTGATTCCCGCGCATTGATAAGAGGTACGGCATGCAACACGCACTTATGCAACACGTTCTCCAATGCTCCAGGTTGGGAGGAGTTGGACTTTGAGTTTGACCTGGAGGCCACCGCCGCGCCGTCGCTGCAGACTCACTGCTCTGTGATCCCTTCCCGGACGATCACGACACCTGGCTGGTGCGCTTCTCCGCGGCTTGCGCCGGAGATGAGGGGTTTTCCCTTCAGGGACTCTCCGTACGCTGGCAGGTCCCCGTGGTCAAACCCTGGCTTTTTGGCGGCTCCCCTGGCTGATGGACCTGATCGGCCTGCCCTTCTGGGAGGTGTCCAAGAGCGCCACGGCCAATCACCGGCATCCCCTTCACCGCTTTGTTCCACCGCAGCGGCGAGGGCCGTTATGCCTTTGGCTTTATCGACCGCACTGACTGAGACTGACCTTTCCTGTACTCTTTCGGAAAGCAGCCGCAACTATCACTTCCACTGGCGCAAACCAGCCTCCGGCAGCGGCGGCACGGAGAGGCCACATGCGGCCCCGCTTGTCGATCGGTATGAAGAGACTTTCTTTATCTCGCTTGCCCGCCGCCCCTGGCCCCAAGTATTAGCCCTGTACACGCGAGCGTCGATGCCGAATGGCCGCAACCCCGCCTGCCGGTGCCTGCTTGTGCCTATGACCCGGTCTTTTGCTCCTGGACCGCCATCCACCACAACGTCCGAGCCGTGGGTGCTGCGCAACGCCCGCCTGGCTGCCGATCTTTGGCTTCCGCACCTGGCTGACCGACGACGGCTGGTTTACCGACAAGGCCAGCTTTGCCGACTATCGCTACACCGGCGATTGGCAGCCCTGCGCCGCCAAGTTCCCTGACTTTGCCGGCCATGTGCGCGCCGTGCAGGAGCTGGGCATGCGCTACGTGCTTTCGGTCGCCTTTATGATCGGCGACGAGAGTTGGGCGGCCGGGGCACGCTCACCTGCTGCATGCCCACGACGCGCGCCTGCACTACAGCCAGCTCTCACCCTGGTATGCCGCCACCAAGGATATCGTCGGCGACCTGCTCGAACGCCTGGTCGAGGACTACCGGCTGGACGGCCTCAAGCTCGACTTTATCGATGCGGTCGCGCCCGGTCCTCGCCCGCAGAACGCGGACTATGCCACCCTGGGCGAGGGTCTCTACGCTACGCTTTGCAGCGCCGTCGAGCGTATCGCGGCCCAGCACCCGGATCTCCTGATCGAGCTGCGCAACCGCTACACCAATTTTGCCGGGCGCCGTTACGGCAATCTCTACCGCGCCTCGGACGTGCCCTTCAATTTCGCCTGGAACCGCTGGCAGGTGACCATGCTGCGGCTGTTGATCCCCGACCGCGCCGCCCACCTCGATCCTGCCATCT
>CAWBRX010000024.1:0-96110 GCA_963791135.1 uncultured Chloroflexia bacterium | reverse complement strand
CATCTTCGGTCCCGTAGATGTGGAGAAACGCAAGCCGGGCGCGTTTTCGTCGCCTACAGGCGAATGGGCGCAAATTCCCCTGCGCAGCAGTGGTGAGGTATTTGCCCTGTTGTCGCTGGACAATGCTGAACAGGCACGAGTGCTGTCATCAGAGGAGAAGAAACTGATACAGCTGTTTGGGCAGCACGCAGCAGTGGCTCTTTCTCGGGCCCACCTCTTTGAGCTGGAGCAGAAGAAGAGCCGAGATCTTGAGGTATTAAACGAGATCGGCAAGCGCATCACCTCACGGGCAGCGGAAAACGTAGATGAGCTCCTCTGGGAAGTGCGTGACACAGCTGACATCGCTGGTCGACGTGACCAAATTTGATCGCCGTGCTCTACGACGATGAGCTGCAGATGTTGGACTTTCGCCTGCAAGTTGAGCAAGGACGCAAACGGGTCCGCCACTGGGCTACGCCGGATACCGGTTTGATCGGGCGCGTGGTTGCGACGAATGTGGCGCTCTACTGCCCGCAGGGCACATCCGCCTACCGCAAACGGCACAATATCCGGCTCGTAGGCAGAAAGTCGAAGTCTTGGTTGGGTGTGCCGCTGCGTGTCGCCAACCAGGCGATCGGCGCCCTGGCCGTGCAGAGTTACACAAGAAGAAACGCCTTCAGCCAGGAGGACATGCAGCTGCTGACCAAAGTCGCCGACATGGTGGCCGGTGCCATCCAGTCGGCATGGGTGCGCGAGCCAGCAGGAAGCGGCGCGCCAGCGGCTGGCAGTACTGCAGCAGTTTGGGGCCGAATTCATGCAGTTGGCCGAACTCTCGGATGCGATGCTGCTGGCACGCGCTGTGCACTGCCGCCACCGCCGATTATGCGCTGCGTTTCAACCGGGCCTCCGTCTTTACACGCGGCGGCCGGGTAGCCTGGATCTGACCGGCCGGATGGGCATCGGCCAGTTTGAAGCAAGACAGGCGCATCGCCGCCTGGAGCGCGACAAGAAGCGTAAGTTCAACCTGAGACAATACTTCACTGACCTGCGCTCCGGCGACCTGTCCGCCACGCCGGTCGAGCAAGCCGTCACAAACATGCTGCTAAACGTCGACTTCGAAGGCAGTGTCATTAAGGACGTGCTGGCGAGTGGAAAACGACAGCTAGTTACTCCGCAGTCTGTCGAGCGCTGCCTCCCTACGGCGTTTGTAAAGCCCTTTGGCATAACCGAATACGCAGTCGTGCCCATTCGGGCCGGGCGTGATGTACTGGGTGTCCTGCTAGTGGACAACATGCAGAACGCCAAGCCGCTGTCACCCAGTGCGCTGGAAGATTTGGAGAACATAGCTGCCCTAGCGGTACTGATTTCTGAGAACGTGCGCCAGCGGCACATTCGCGACAGCGTCGTGCGCGCCAACTACGAGATCATCGGGCAGGCAGCCAACCGCACACTGCACGACACCCTACTGGAGGTGTGCAAGGCAGCGCAGGAGGTGACTACAGCCGACAACGTGGTCATTTATCCCCTGCTGCCCGGCAAGGGGCAGGACTTATACGACACGCGAGCAGTAGCGGCAGCCGGCCTGCTGGAGCCGCTCAATGCCGGCAGCAAGGTCCGCCAGCGCGGTGTCACGTCATATGTGCTGCGCAGCGGCATCTTTCCCGTTCCCGATGTAGCCAGGTCGGAGCATAAATTCAATAACAGGCCCATAGCGGAACACAAGTTTCTGAAGCGCGAAAAAGTCCATGCATTGATCGGCAACCGCATCAAGGACCCAGTCACAAACGAAGCCTTGGGCGCCATGTACTTGAACTATCGGCGGCCGCGCTCGTTCACCAAGCGCGAACTGGAAGTGGCTGAGATGTTCGTCAATTTGACGCGCGACTGTAATTCGCACCGCCCACCAGGCAGAGGCGGCACGCAGCAATTTGCAGGTTGCAGAGATAAGCAGTGAAGCCGGCCGGCGTGAGCTGATCACGCTGCGCGGTATCTTGGAGGAGTCGCTCGATCCAGACACGGACGAGCGCAAGCTGATCCGATCGGTGCTGCAAGGTGCACGTGATGTGCTCAACAAGCCGGATATAGCAATTCAGCTGATTCTGCGCAGGTGGGATCAGCCGGCCAACCAGGAGGATGACCCCAAGGAAGTTGGGCAACTGCACTACATAGATGCTACCGGCGCCATGATCACACAGGCCGAATCCGATGTATCCTATGAGAGCCCTGAGACCGATCTGCGTAGCGATGCCTGTCTAGCGACAGAGATTCATGAAACGGTAAGTTCACTGCCTTCTCATGGGGCAGCACACACGGTGCACGCCGTACTAGGTGTACCTGTTTCGTCTGGACGCAAGGTCATAGGCGAGATTCGTGCCGGGTCCTCACCTTTGACTGCCCTCGACGAATCCGATGCTGCGCGTTTGGACCGCCTGGCGAAGGTTACGGCATTGGCCCTGGACAACGTACGGCGCCAAGCTCACCTGCGTACCCTGCTCGAGGCAGCACAGGCAATGACAACGCCGACTTCGCTGGAGGAAACGTTTGAAGCGATCAACGCGACCGCACGGGCCATCTCGCCCAATGTATCACGCATTACGATCTGGCGATCGCGATTTGATGAGCGAAGAAACCTGGTTGGATGCCCAGTTTGGGGCCGCAGGGATGAAAATTGGTCGCCAACGCAGGCTGCCGCCGGAGGGTGGCGTCAGATCAGTCCTGAGACGCGCTGAACCGCTCTGGGCGAACAATGCAGAGTCAGAACCGCTCCTGGGCGAACAGTTCCGAACTCGCAATGGGGTCAAGTCATGTGCTGCGCTGCCACTCCTAGTCGGGGCTGAAGGAGTTGGCGTCATCTTTCTAAACTATCGCCAGCCGCATGAATTCTCCAATGAGGAACGGGTGCTTTACCGCCTACTGGCGGAAATCGCAGGCGCAAGTCTGCGACGTGCGGCGCTGCTCCAATTGGCCAACCAGGAACGCGAACGGTTGAAACACTCCTTGGAGATAACTGCTGCCGTCGGATCGACGCTTGACCTGCATCGCACGCTCGAAATTATCCTCGCCAAGCTCAAAGAGTTGTTTCCTTTCGCTGCGCCATGTGTGCTGCTGTTCAACGAGGACGAACGTGCACTCGAGATCGCGCCTGCATCTCAACAGTACTATAAGGTCGACAACCCCGAGTTCATCAAGCATTCCCAGCTGCAACTTGACGGCAAGGGTCTATCGGCGAAAGTAGCACGCCGGGCGCTGGCCACAGGTGAGCCGGTATTAGAGAACGTCGTAGATGTGGGACATGTAGGCGACGAATACCTGCCCTTTGTGTTGGCCAGCCGCTCCCAATTGAGCGTGGCGCTGATGAGCGGTCGCACGCTTTGGGGCGTGTTGATGCTCGAAAGCAATATGCCCGGGGCCTTTGCAGTCGATGACGAGTTGCTCCTCATGGGTATTGCCCAGCAGATTAGCTTAGCTATAGATCGAGCTAACCAAAGTGTGCTGTTGCGCTTCAAGGCAACAGTCACGTCGCGGACTGCCTGGGCTGCCGAGATTGCGCATGACATCAACCGCGAGATCAGCTATATCCGCAGTCGAACCTACTGGATCGGCAGGGAGGCAGGTATAACTGAAAAAACCCGACAGTGGGCCGATGAGATCGATCAAAGCGCCGAACTGCTGGTCGGCACTGTGCGCAGTGATATGTCCTCAGAGCCCCATGAAAAGCAAAGGTTTGAGTCTGGCGCCAATGATAGATCGTTGGCTGACCGAAATAGTACGCAACAAGCAGCCAAGCGTTGAAGTTGTGTTTGAGCATGACTGCGCCGGTCTAATGGTAGAAATTAACCGGCAAGTGTTGCGGCGCGCAGTCAATCATGTCTTGCGTAATGCCATCGAAGCAATGAAGCGTAAGGGCATGGTCATGTGTTCACTACGCCGGGTCGACAATCACAAAGTTGAAATCCGTATTGCCGATACTGGTCCTGGCATTGAAGAGGAGATTCGGAGGAAGTTAGGGCGTGAGCCAGTGAGCACTAAGGGTGACGAGCGTGGGGGCTATGGATTGATCCTTGTGAGATCACTTGTGGAGGATATGGGCGGGAAAATACGAGCGCTTACACCAAGAGATAATGAAGGCGCTGTGTTCTCAATCCTGTTACCTGTAATTGTAGATACATCGCCAGGAATGGAGCAGCCATGCAACGCAGCCAAATAGAAACCGACGAGTTAACCCTATTAAAGAGGCGAGTGCTAGTTGTCGACAACGATCCAGTGATTGCGGCCGACCACGCCTACAACCTGAATTTATGGGGCTACAAGTGCTACATTGCGAGCGGTATCGGGGATGCATTGCGACAAGATGCGCTGCGCCTTGCACGCAATTATCGCTGCCACTTAGCATTAGTGGACATGCGACTAGACGACGACGACGATATGAAAGACATGAGCGGCCTCGACTTGGTACAAGCTTTAGGGCCGTTGCCAGCTATTGTCGTATCTGGATTTGGCACCTTGAAAATTGCCGGCGATGCTATATCCAAAGCCGGGGCCAAAGCATTTGTCGGCAAAGAAGATGGTCCCAGAGCGTTATTCGAAGCAGTCGAGGCTTTCTTTCAGGAATATTGTGGCGCCAAATGGCAGTTTCACGGCAAGATTAACTGGCCACGCGTCCAGCCTACCCGCATCATAAACCTGCTTTTCAAGAGTGATACACCCGTTCAAGCCGAGGAAGTTGAATGCATAGTGCGCCGTTTGTTCGCTGAACAGCCATTAGGATCGGCCGGGGCACTACGCCTCAACACCATTCAGGGTGAACCACTGACGATCGGCTCGTGTTCATTGCAACATTCGGTCGTTTTACGGGCCGGCGCCGACGCATACGAGCCCGTGGTCATCAAGTTAGCACCCGCTGAGCAGGTTGAAGACGAATACAAGAACTACATGCGGTACATTTATCAGCAACTGCCTGCATCGCGTCACTCCGAGTTACAGAAATGTGAGTTGATAGGTTTCATAGGGGGCATTCGGTACCGGTTTTTGGGTACCTCTGTTACAAGTCTGAGGACACTGGCAGACAATTTCAAAGATTTAGATGCTGAGGCAATCAATACTTGCTTATCGCTGTTTTTTGGCGAGACTTGGCAAGCCAAGTACAACGAGGCCAAAGTCATCAGCGAAAAGTCTTTGTTCGCTGCCTACGCGGCATGCTGGGGTTCAAAATGGATTGAGCGTATGCAACATTTTATGCCAAGCGTCGAACTCCTGCAATTTGACATTGATGGCCGAATGCTGAGGCTGCCAAATCCAGTACCATGGCTCTTAACACAGGTAGACCTGGCCAATGGGGGGCAAGAGGATGCAACCAGTGGGTACGTCCATTACTGCGCAGTAACACATGGGGATCTGCACTGCGGTAACATCTTTGTGGACAAGCACAAGGAACCGTGGATTATTGACTATGAGCGCACAGGAGAAGGACCGATCCTGCGCGATTTTTGTCGAGTTGGAACTGGACGTCATCTTACAGGGGCTTAGCACAACTGGGGCAGAAGCCGAGGTTGCGGCAGCAGATGTGAACCGTCTCTTTGGAACTCTTTTGGGGGCAAACGACCTGGAGATGTCCAAGGGCGGCGAACTTGGCAACGAACGACTGGATAAGGTACTTACCATTGCCCGCCATATCCGGTTGCTAGCAAAGCAAATAGCCGACCCTACCCACAGCGGAGAAATTCACCAGTACGATCGGGGGCTTCTGTTTGATATCACGCTGGCCTTGACCTACCGGATGAACAGAATACCCACAGCCGACGAGGACCCTTTATCTAGCGCACGAATAGTTGAGCCGAGTGTAGCCGAGGTTAGTCATGTCAGGGAACTAGATCAAGGACTATGGACAATGCTGCTGCTCGGGGGAATGATCTGCTACCGGCTTGAGCGAAAACGCAGGGATCGGCCGCCGTCGTTCGAGATACAGCAGCAACGCAGCGGCAAGATATCGAGCGTTGGCACGCGTCTAGGCTCTCAACCTGTGCACGAAGGGCCGCCGGCGGAGTCGTATACCGACTTTCATCTACATATCGACGTAAACGGCAGCATACTCGCCAGGTCCGACGAAGGCGAGCGAAGAGGGAAGATGCCGCTTTCCATTTCGCCAGAGGTTCAACTGCCGCTGGACTTGATCAGGAACAGTAAGACAAGTGAAAAATTGATCAAGGGTTTGGGCGAGCAGCTTTACGAACTGCTCTTTCCAAACGCAATCGACAAACATTTCAATCAAACCGAAGCTGTGGCGAGAGGTCGGAATCAGAGCATAAGAATCCGACTCACAGTCGATCCGGATAATCTTGCTCGTATACCTTGGGAGTTTACCTATCGCAGCGAAGAAGGTTATTTCCTCTCCACCAACCCCCATACGGTGTTTTCCCGCTACCTGGAACTGGGGCGGCCGGCACGAACACGCACAAACTCCACCGAACCTCTGGATCTCCTCTTAATCATTGCTGCGCCTAACGATCAAGGTGCACTGGACGCTGACGAATGGGAGGCGATCGCCATTGAAGCATTAGCCGAACCAATCCAGGACGAGAGAATCCGGGTAAGAGTCGTAAAGAAAGCTACGCGACGCGAGATTAGCGATGCTTTGCTCAAAAAGAACCCAAACATCGTCCAGTTTGTGGGTCACGCCGTCTACCAAAATGGCAGAGGCTATCTTGCTTTGGTGGACAGCCAAACAGGGGGGACCTGGGCCGTCGACGACGAGCGATTTGCAGGCCTGTTTATGGGAGCGGACAGCCAACTGGGCCTGGTAAGTCTTGCCGCTTGTGAGAGTGCCACGAGTGAGTCGCCCAGAGGCTTCCTGGGGATCGCGCCACAGCTCGTACAACGTGGCACTCCGGCCGTGATTGCTATGCAATACAGTGTGCTGGCTTCTACCTCCAAGGTGTTTCTCGATCAATTCTATCGCGCGGTAGCCGCACGCAAGCCGCTCGACTGGGCGCTGCAATCAGCTCGCAATGCGATATTCCAGGAGCGCGGGCTGGACAGCCGTGAGTTTGCCACTCCGGTGCTTTACATGCGGCGCAAAAGACGGCCAGGTGTTCTAAAGTCGCCCGTTCAGTTCAGCGGATACCGCCCGCACTCGCGCACAGTCTCGTACATAGCCACCAGGTTCTCGATCGGCGTCTGCGGCTGCACATTGTGAATCGTGTTGAAGACGTAGCCGCCGCCGGGGCCAAAGATGTTGATGCGTTCGCGCACCTGGGCGCGCACGGCGTCCGGTGTGCCGTTGGGCAGCGTGTGCTGCGTATCGACGCCGCCGCCCCAGAAGGTGACGCGCTCGCCAAACTGGCGCTTGAGTTCGTGCGGGTCCATCATGGCCGCCGAACACTGGACGGGGTTCATGATGTCGAAGCCGGCATCGAGGAAGTCCGGAATCAACGCCATGACCGAACCGCACGAGTGGATAAAGGTCTTCCACGTCGTATGGCTGTGCACCCAGTCGTTGATCTGGCGGTGGAAGGGTTGGTAGAGCTTGCGGTAGGCCGCGGGCGAGATAAACGGGCCGCGCTGTGTGCCAAAGTCGGTGCCCGTGACAAAGATGATCGAGATGCGGTTGCCGACCGCGGCGTAGAGCCTGGCCAGGTTGGCCAGCGCGATCTCGCATTGGCGTTCGAAGACGGCATAGACGTAGTCTTGCTCGGCCGCAGTGGCCATGTACCAATCCTCAACCGCACGGATGCCCTTGGGCGTCTGCTTGAGCCAGGCCGCCGGCACCAGCGCGATGTCGCCGAACCCGGTGCCGCCAAAATCGGCAAAAATGGCGCGGTCGCTTTCGGTGTACAGCCGTTCGGCCTCGACGCGGAAGTATTCGAGGTCAACGTCGCTGATCGGCTCGAATTCCTCCAGGTTGTCCTCAGGATCGAGATTGTCGTAGTCGATAGGCCCCTGGCGCACGATCGCGTCAAAATAGAAACCGTCCTTGGGCATATGCCCGCTGGGCGCCACCGACTTGTCGCCTTCCGGGTACATCAGGATGTCGCCGTTGGGTTCGGGGTCGGTGTTGAAGCCTTCGGGCACGAGCACCGGCGTACCGTCAAAGTGCGTCCACGGTTTCCACGTGCTGTCGTTGCGAAAGCCAAACATGGTTCTGGGTGGCGCAGTCCAACGACGTCGACACCGAGCGCGTCGGCCAGGTCGTTCTTGATTTCACCCAACATCTGGTAGGGTTCGATCACCTTGACCGGCGTGCCCGGTGCATCCAGCCCCAGCGCCTGGCGCAGCCGATAGACCATACTGACGTTCATGCCGGTCACCAGGCTGCCGCCCAGGTCAAGCGGAACACGATCAGGTTCCTGGTGGTTCATCGCCAATTGGACGCGCTCTCGCGAATTCATAGGATGTTCCTCTCACTAGGACTCTCAATGGGAATGGCGGTTGTGATGAGGATAACACCACTGCGGGCACGCGCGGATCGGCCTAGTGTACAGGTTTAATCGATTAGACCGCAAAGATCGCACACAAGCGCTCCGTGCCAAGACCGCTGATAAGCAGGCGTTCCTTGGCGTTGCTAAGCAGGCGCTGGGTCCACGTCGTAAAGCCGCCGTCGCCAACCTGGTACTCTTGCCCCGCAGCATCCGCCGCAAAAATGTGAAAGCAGGCGCTCGTATAATAGGTGCGGCCGTCCGGGCGATCGGGGTCGAAGCCGATCTGGACAGTGGGGAATTCAGCCGCAAGAGGATCCAGCACGGCGCCGCGCAGTGCTCCCTCCTGACGCCCGGCGGTGAGGTCGGTGACGGCCACACGCAGGCGGGCGATCCGATAGCCGGCCGCAGTCACACTGCTTAGCAGGCGCAGACAGACTCCAAGCTGTTCATAGAGTGCAGAGAGTTCAAACTGGAAGCTGCCCTGGTCACGGCCGGCAGTGCATAGGGCGAAGAGACGAAAATGCGCAAGCGCAAGCGGGTCCCCATAGGATTGCGCACGCAGAAGGCGGTGGCTGGCACACAGGCGGACGAGTTCATTCTGACTGCCGGGCGTGCGCACGATGAGCGGGCGGCGTACGGCGCACTCCAGTGCCAGCACATTGGTCGAGTCAGAGACAACTTCCGTGTTGCGACTGGTAGCGACGGCCTTGTTCTGGTCGACCAAGGCCACGACCGAGTTGGCGCCCAAAGGTGTGACGGGGGCCAGTTCGATGGGAGTAAACGGGGGATTCGCAGCAGCAAAGGCCAGCCGGTCAAACTCGAGCAGTACCTGCGGGTCGGTCGCTGCAGGGCGGGCAAAGCGATTCTGCTCGTGCTGCGCAAGCAGCGCAGCCGGCGCAACCCTGGCCGCGCGCAGGCGATAAACCTCGAGCAGGAGCGACTGCAGGTCAGTCGGCGTCAGCTGCTCGGCGAGGACGGCGAGCAGGTCGGGAGTTTTGGTCGCGCGAAGGATACGGTTGATGAGCTGTTCCCGGTTTGATTCGGGCCCGGCTTCTTGGTCAGGTTCTTGGTTTGGCACTACGTCGGTCATTCGGTCACTTTGCCCAACGAACTCGGAAACGCCTTGCTGATGCGTTCCTCGATCTCCAGTACGCGCAAGAAGGTTGACCCCCAGGGGATCAAAAGGATACCTTGACCGGTTTCAATCGCGTACATTTTGCTGCCGGCAGAAAGGGCCAGACGATCGGTCATTGCTTTGGGCAGGGTCGTTGCCAATGAGTTCCCATCGGAGTGCAGTGTGACATCCTCGATCATCGTATGCCTCCAGTCAGCCTGCGCAATGGCGGACGGTGCGACGCGTTACACGAAGGTCGCGATCTCGGCCAACGGTTTCTTGGTAATCGACGGTACGGTGACGCCTGCGGCCGGGTAGCCGGTGACGAGCAGAAGAAATGGGCGCTCGTTGCTGGGACGGCCGAGAATCTCGCTCAAAAAGCCCATAGGGCTTGGTGTGTGCGTGAGCGTGGCAAGACCGGCATGGTGCAGGGCAGCGGTCAGAAAGCCGGTGGCGATGCCGACCGACTCCTGCACATAGTAATGGCGCTGTTTGCTGCCATCAGGAACGATGCCGTAGGACTGGGCAAAGATGGCGATGAGATAGGGCGCCGTTTCCAGAAACGGCTTGGACGCGTCCGTGCCGAGGTGCGCCAGCGCATCGAGCCACTCTTGAGGTGCCCGGCCGCTGTAGAAGGCACGCTCCTCTTCTTCGGCGGCCAGGCGGATGCGGCGCTTGATTTGGGGATCACTTACCGCCACAAAATGCCACGGCTGCAGGTTGGCCCCGTTCGGTGCGGTACCGGCGGTGAGCAGGCACTGCTCAATCACCGCACGCGGCACCGGGCGGTCAGAAAACATGCGCACGGTACGCCGCCGACGCATCTCGGTGTAAAAAGCCTCCGCACGCGCCAGCATTTCGGCGGCAGGATACTCCACATACCCTTCAAGCGGGATATAGGTGGGCCCAGCAGCATCTGCCATCAATATCTCCCTTGTTCAAGCCCTATTCAAGCCCCGCCGGCGGCAACCAGCACAAAGCCCAGCATGCCAATCACCCCGATCGCCAGCATAAAGTAAAACAGGGCGGAAAATCCTTCTTGCTCTTCCATGATCGCACATCTCCTGGTACATGCACCAGCACTGTTTCGGGGGATTGCGGCCGGTACGTTTGAATCGCTTGTACCCAGGATACGGCATGCGCGTTGATGCAGCGTTGATCTGCAGCGGCGTTACTTTGGCGAGCTACACCGGGTCGACTTGAGGCTACTTTTTGCCGACAATGGTGCGCGGATCCAGGGCATCTCGGAAAGCATCGCCCAGGTAGTTGATGCAAAGGACGACCACGAAGATCATGATGCCGGGGAAGACAGCAATCCAGGGAGCAGTGGTGCAGGTACGTCTGCGACTGGCTGAGCATGTTGCCCCAGGTGGGCGTGGGCAATTGGACACCCATACCGAGATAGGAGAGACCAGATTCAATCAGGATGGCACCGGCAAGCCCCAGCGATGTGGCGACAATAATCGGCGAGGCAACGTTGGGCAGGATGTGTGTGGTCAGGATGCGGCTGTTCTTGACGCCCGTGGCATAAGCAGCGTTGACAAACTCCTGCCCGCGCATCTCCATGGTAGAAGCACGCACCAGGCAGGCGCCATTCCATCCACGCAAAGAGACCGATGACGACGGCGATCGGCCCAATCGTGCCGGGCTGCGCCCAGGGTGCGTCCAGGGCGCGCAGGTAGACGGCCAGCAAGATCAGGATGAAAAGGCGCGGCACAGAGAGAAAGATCTCCGTGGTACGGCTGAGAATGGAGTCCGACCAGCCGCCGAAATAGCCGGAAATAAGGCCGATGCTGATGCCGACGAGCAGCGAGACGAGCACGGCCAGCACACCCACGGCCAGCGAGGCGCGGCCGGCGTACAGCACGCGTGTATACGTCGCGGCCCAGGTCGTCGGTGCCCATCGGGTGCTGTAGGCTTGGCGGCTGAAAACGTGTGCGCAGGTTCTGAGCATCACGTTCATAGGGCGTGAACAGCGGCGCAAACACTACCATGATGACGATAATCAACAGCAAAATGGCCGAGGCAATCGCGCGCCAATTGGCGGTAAAACGGCGCCAGAAGATACGGGCGGGTGATTGGGGCTTGTCCAATGCTGCCTGACGCCCGGAAAGGGTAAGTGCTGCGTCACTCATGTGCGAGTCTTATCCAACTTGATGCGCGGGTCAAGCATGGTATAGGCGATGTCGGCCAGGAACATAGCGATGATGGTCAAAGCGCTAAAGATGAGCACCAGCGCCATTGTCATCGGGATGTCGCCCTTCACCGCGCGCTGCGTAGAAGAGGCGGCCCATCCCGGGCCACGAGAAGATCGTTTCCGTATAGAGCGCCCCGCCGAAGAGCACGGGGATTTCGAACGCCAGCAATGTGACCAGGGGGATGAGGGCATTGCGCAGCCCATGGCGCATGTTAACGGTGCGCTCGTTCAGGCCCTTGGCGCGCGCCGTGCGCATGTAGTCCTGGTTCTTGACGTCGAGCATCGACGAACGCATATAACGCATGTAGCCGGCGGCCGTGACAAGCGCTAACATTGTCACGGGCAGCACCATGTGCCATGCCAGGTCCGCCAGCGAGAAGGGCTGCCCCAGTGTGGTCATGCCCGACCCGGGAAACCACCCGAGCCGGACATGGAACACCATGATGAGCAGCAATCCAAACCAGAAGACAGGCAGCGAATTGCCGGCAAACGCCAGCCCGGTAAGCGAGTTATCGAGCAGCGAATATTGGCGCAGAGCCGAGATAACGCCGAGTGGGACAGCCAGCAGAAGGGTAACGATCAGCGCCACACCCATCAGCAGTAACGTGTTGGGCAGGCGCTGACCGATCTCCACGATCACCGGTAGTTTGGAAACAAACGATGTACCCAAGTCGCCGCGTGCCACATTGCCTAACCATTTGATGTAGCGCACGGGGAGCGGCTCGTCCAGGCCGTACTTGGCCCGCAGCCGAGCATAATCGGCGGCCGTTGCATCCGGGTTCTCTTCATACGCGCTCATGATGCCGCCCGGATAAGCGCTGGCAAGCAAGAACACGATGACGGTAATGGCAAGCAGGGTCAGGATGCCCTGCAGCAGGCGGCGAATCAGGTACTGCGTCACGGCTTAAGCCACCAGTTTTCCGATTGGAAGGTGAAGTCCGACGCGCCAGGTGAGACCTTGAAGTTCTGCAGCTTGGTGTTGTAGCCGTCGACCAGCAAGCGCTCGTACAGGAACAGGCGCGGCAGGTCGTCGTTGATCAACTGCGCTGCCTTGCAGAACAATTCACGCCGTGCCGCCATGTCGGTGAGCGAAGCAGCTTCGTCGATGGCGGCGTCGAACTCAGGATTGACCCAGCGCGATAGTTGGAACCGCTGCCTTCGTTCGCGGCCGTCGGGATGCTGGTCGAGTGATAGTTGCTGAACAGGTGGCTGTCGGAACCTCGATAGGGTCCCGTGGTGTATAGGACGATATCAAAACGGCCGTGCTTGCGCAAGCCGTCGGAACTCCAGCCCGGCAAAGAGCACGTCAGACGGCACGTTCTCGATCACGAGGTTGATGCCAACTGCCTTGAGCATCTCGGTCAGCACCTGTTCCGTCTGCTCCGCAGCAGGTTGCCGGAGGTGCTGGTCAATATTCAGGCTCGCCCCTTGCCGTCCTTCTCGCGGATGCCGTCCGCGCCCATCGTCCAGCCGGCTTCGTCCAGCAAGGCGTTGGCCTTGTCGACGCTGTATTCGCTCGGCGGCAGACGGGCAGGCGTAATCGCCGGTGGGCAGGATCGTGGTGCCGACATTGACGTTGCCGTACAGCAGCGTATCGGCCAACTCCTGCTTATTGATGGCGTACTTGGATCGCCTGGCGCACACGCAGGTCATTCAGGATCGGGTGCGGGTTGGCCGACACGTCGGCGGGCGCATCCACGGTGGGGTCGGCAAAGTTGAAGACCATCAACTCCATTCTCGCCGGTGCGAGCAGTAGCATAGGCGACGCCCTGCTCTTTGAGCGCATCCAGGGCCGGGAAGTCCGCCCTCGGTCACATCCCAGAGCCATGATTTCGCCGGTGCCAAGCAGCTGCATGCCAGCTTCGCGGCTGGGCAGGATCTTGACGATCAGCTTCTCAAGGTAGGGCTTACCCGCCTCACGATAGTTGCATCGGGGCGAACTCCATATAGTTGCCTGCCTGCCAGTCGGTCAGCATCCATGGTCCCGTGCCGATCGGCTTGCGATTAAATTCCCATGAGTCGAGCGCCGCCGGGTCGCCGGCAGCCTGCGGCAGAATATACACGAAGAGGCGCAGGTAGGGGGCATAAACCTCGGCAAACTTGACGACTACGGTGTTGTCGTCGGGGCAGTCGACCGAGTCGATCTTGGAATAGCCGGAGGTGCTCGCCTGTGACAGGTCAGACAGGATGGCCTTCCAGGTGTAAACGACGTCAGCGCAGGTGAGCGGGTCGCCGTTAGAGAACTTGACGCCCGGCTTCAGCTGGTAGGTCACCGTCAGCCCGTCGTCGGAGACGGTAGGCAGATCCATACCGGCCAACACAGGGATGTACTGGCCCTGGTCGTCAATCTGGACCAAGCCTTCGATGACAAATGAGCTGATGACATGCTCGATCGTGGCAAGGATGAGCAGCGGATTGAGCGTGCCCGGTTCTTGCGGCGTACCGACAATGGCCGTGCCGCCCTTGACCGGCTCGCCCTCAGCTGCCGGTGCGGCGGCAGCGCCTTCCTCGGCGGCAGGGGCCGCGGGTGCGACCAGGCGCAGCCGTACAGCCCGCAAGCAGCAGCACAACGGCGACCAGCAGCAGTGCTAACAGTCTTCGCAACAGCATATGTAGAGAATCCTCCACTGTCTGTGCATTTAGTACTGATAAATAGGAAAAGGGATTTGGGACTTGAGGATACTTATCCTGCCACCTGTAACCATAGCATGAGGCCGCAAAAAAGAGCAAAGTTGCGAGGTCTGGGTGGCGGAGAAATATGGCCCTTCGCTGGGGCACGTTGCAGCCAACGGTTTGGGCTCAGAAGGAGATGGCAGCCCGCCGATGGCGTGCGCCATCGACGCCTGATGAAGAAATGCTCGTCCACTTCATGCCGGCTTCACGCTGATCCCATACAATACAGATTACTTTTCGATGGACTTTTGCATTAGCTGGATCCCCGCTGCTGGAGGGGGTTGTTGATGCCCGTCAGCAAAGCACGCCGCAATACCGGTGCGATCTTGTGCAGTCATATATGCCTATCACCACCGGCGCCGCGAGATTGGCAGCGGAGAACCGAAATAAGGTCGTGGGAGGCGCGAGATGATATTCGTCCGTGGGGTGAGCCAGGAGGAAGAAGCTGAACTCAGAAGGATGACTCGCCAGGAAATTGGCCGTGTCAGTCAGCGAGCACACATGATCCTGTTGTCGTCAGAGCAGCGCACCGTGCCGGAGATTGCCAAGATTTTTGCGGTGAATCGTGCAACCGTACGCTACTGGATCGAGCAGTTTGACACGTATGGTCCCGCAGGTTTACATGATGGCTGACGTCGTGGCCGCCCGCGCAAACGAACCATACTATCCGGCAATCACAACGAGGCCACTACCACAAGTTCACTGGCCGCTGCCTGCTTTCTGGTTGCCTTACTTGTCTCCCAGTTGTCGCACCTGGTGAACCCCATGCAGTAATGCCGCAGTAATGCTGATTACGCAAGCGCCCATGATAGAGCAGGTGCGCATGAGCATCGATGCCACACTCCGTCATCACATCGGGAATGCCGCAGGAAGACTGTCATGAAAACTGCCGAATCTGCGGAGCTTTGCTTCTGCCTGGAGAGGGTGCTTCATGCGTGTCTTGGTCGTCGAGGACCAACCCAATGTCCTGAACTATGTCAAACGGGCCTTGGAAGAGCACGGATATGCCGTGGACACCGCGCACACTGGGCAGGAAGCGCTGGACTGGGCGGAGGTCGTCAAATATGAACTGATCGTTTTGGACATCATGCTGCCCGAAATCGACGGCATCTCGGTCTGCCGTCGGCTGCGCCGCCAGGGCAACCAAGCCGCCATTCTAATGCTGACGGCGCGTGACACGGTCGATGATCGAGTGCATCGGGCTGGATGCAGGAGCCGACGATTACCTCGTCAAGCCGTTTGAACTCAAAGAACTGCTTGCTCGGCTGCGTGCACTGGCTCGCCGGCGCACGGCCAAGTCACCGATCGTGAGAGTAGGCAATCTCAGCCTGGATCTGCGCACCCACGTGGTCATGCGCACCGGCGAGATCATCAAGCTGACCACCAAAGAATACGCCGTACTGGAATGCCTGATGCGCGACCCCGAACGTGTCTTCACACGCACCGAAATTGCCGAGTCGGTCTGGAACTACGACGTCTACAACCAATCCAACGTGGTCGATGTCTACATTCGCAACCTGCGCCGCAAGATCGATGACCCCTATGATCGCAAGCTCATTCAGACGGTGCGGGGAGCCGGCTATCGCCTGTCGGATCAGGACGCCGATGAATGAAACATCTGAAAACGCTGCGAGTCCGCTTTGCCCTGTGGACGGCAGGGCTTCCTCCTGGCTATGTTGCTGCTGTTTGGTGCCTTTGTCTATGCCAACATGTCGCACAGCCTCGTCACGACCGGTTGACGAAACGTTGCGCCTGAGCGCAATGCAGCTGCTCGGCAGAAGTGACAATGAGAGATGACCAACTGCTCGTCGTGGAAAATCCGATCGAGGATAAGGAGTATGCGCAGCTCCGTGAACAAGGATTGAGCATGCGAGTCGTCGATCGCAGCGGACAGCTGGTCAACGAATACGGCCCGTATGGAGACCTGCCGCCATTGCTACTACCAGGCACGTCACGCCCGACCAGCCCGGCGAATTCGCCACGATGACCCATCCAGGCAGCAAAGACACTGTGCGTGTCTTTTCCGTTCCGATTGTGGGTGATGGTGAGGTAGTGGGCACACTGCAGGTTGCCCTGAGTCTTGGCCAATGTAAGGGACACACTGAATCTGCTGATGGGCACTCTCCTGATCGCGGGGCCGCTCATCGTGTTGTTGGCCGGTGCCGGCGGCTACTTCCTGGCGCGCGCGCCTTGGCGCCGATCGACAAGATCACGCGCACTGCCCGCCAGATGTCCGCCCGTGACCTATCGACGCGGCTGGAGTTGCCGCAAACTGAAGATGAGGTGGGGCGGCTGGCCGCCACCTTTGATTCGATGCTGGCGCGGCTGGACGCAGCGTTCCAGACGCGAACGCCGTTTTGTCGCCGATGCGTCGCACGAGTTGCGCACCCCGCTGTCGGCCATGCATATGATCATTTCGAGCACGTTGGCGCGGCAGCGCACGCGCACAGGACTATGAAGAGGCATTGAGCGACCTGGACTGTGAAGTCGATCAAATGAGGACCATGGTCGATGGCCTGCTCCACCTGGCGCGCAATGATGCCGCCGGCCACCAGACAAAGTTGGAATATGTCGATCTGGCAGCCCTGCTCAAAGACGTTGCCGAATCCCTGCGTCCGCTGGCGGAAGAAAAGGGGCTGGAGATCGTCGACAGGGTGCCGGACCACGACCTATACGTAGTGGGCGACAGCGATGGGTTGATCAGGCTATTTCTCGAACCTGCTGCACAATGCCGTCAAATATACCGAGCAAGGCTTCATCACTGTCGCAGCCAAGGCGCAAGGTGACGATATGGTGGTAGGTCACCATCAGCGATACGGGCGTCGGTATTGCACCACAGCATTTGCCCATATCTTTGATCGTTTCTATCGCGTCGATGAGTCGCGCAGTACGGAGGGTATCGGCCTGGGCCTGGCGATTGCGCTTGATATTGCCCGTGCCCACGGCGGCGACATTTCCGTAGCAAGCGAATTCGACAAGGGAACCACCTTTACGGTGACACTAGCGGTGCGATGAGTTCCGTTTCAGTTTCCGAACTTCTTCACGACAGGAGAAATCGTAACAATGGATTTTTTAAGCAGCCTGGACTTCTTTATGGGCGTGGATGTGATCGTTTGTGTCGATTGTCGGCGGGTCGTCGGCTGGCTGGTCGGCCAGTTCTTCATGAAGGGAGGAGGTTTCGGCTGGATCGTCAACATCCTGATCGGCATTGTCGGCGGGATTGTCGGCGGCCTCTTCTTTGACTGGATCAACATTATTGATCTTGGGGATCTGCTGGATCCGGCGGTTGCCGGCGCTATCGGGGCAGCTGTCTTCCTGGGAATCGGAGAGCTGATACACCGCTAGCACGCCAACGAGGGCACAGATACTCTCCGCACAGC
The DNA here is from genome assembly GCA_963791135.1 of uncultured Chloroflexia bacterium. Lineage (GTDB taxonomy): Bacteria > Chloroflexota > Anaerolineae > Caldilineales > Caldilineaceae > Fredericiella. The sequence continues at coordinate 78,353 of CAWBRX010000024.1, read as the reverse complement.
CGCCGCAGACGGTCACATCCTGTGGCGGCTGTGCCGGAAGCATCGCACTCTACTTCTCTACAACTGCCTGCGAAGGTCCGCTCCTCCAGGAACTGGGCTGGGCTGAGCACAACCTGGTCAAACCCGACTCCCTCCATGCCCTGCCTGAATGCGTACGCTAACCTCGCCGCCGGTCTGCGAAGGTGACCTGACTCTGGGCCGGCTCAGCGTCCTGCAGATCGCACCCACCCATGTCCAGCCCTCCTGTGCCGGCCCCTGCGCCGTAAGGAAACTGCCGCTGTCCGGCGCAAAGACTGCATTGCCGGCCGGATCGACTGCGCCTGTGAACTGCACCCAGACCTTGTTGGCCTGCGACAACTCCCTTAGGCGCTCCGACCTTCATGTGAATCCAGCAACGGTAGGGAACACCCGCATGCACTGGTCACCGGGAAGATCACATGGGGATCATTCTCAGGTGGCGGCATCCAGGTCGCCCCCGTCGTTCGGCGTGCCGACCATCTTGCCCCCAGGCGAGGCGGGGTCGTCCCAGACCTCGAACTCGTACAAGGCATCCTCAGGCAGATCGGACGCGTAGACGACAATGTCCGATGCAGTGCCTTCCGGCGCCTGCATTTGGACCTCGGCGCTCTTAGTTACCTCCGGTAGCCGCTGCCGCAGGCGCGGATTCACTGTGGCTGGACTGCTCGCCGATGTGGCCGGCGATCCTCCCGCACATGCCGATAGGAAGAACACCGCCAGGCCGGCCATTGCGAGATCCCCGCACACTATCCACGGTCGGCCTTTGGACAGCTGCAACCGAGCGCAGTACTTTCATAATTGCGCACCTCACTGCAATCACTAGTTGACGGATACCTGCAAGCTACTACGTGTAGCAGTAGCCCTCTCCTCACTATTCCGCCGGTGAGCGTGTGTGCGTAGACGTCAGGGCTGTTCGCATAGGCGCTCTTCTCCAGCGCACGTGCCGCGGCGCGGGCTTCCGCCAGGGCATCAGGACTGAGCTGCACGAGTTCGACCAACTCGAGGGTTTCCTTGGTCTTTTCCCCCTCGCCCCGCCACGATACGCGAACATTCCCGACTCCGGGAGCGTAGTACTTGAGCTGTTGCGCATCCGGTTCCGCCTGGCTGGTTTCGGCAATCACCAGCACATCCTCATAGCAATCCACAGGGACGCAGATCTGCTGGTGCATCTGGTCTACCTGCCCGCGATCCGTCCAGTCGACCGCGGGTCCCCATCCTTGGGCATAGCTGGGAGTGCCAAGCGCAGGATTGGCCTGCATGTGAATCCCCGCGCGGGCCTCTGCGAGACCGTGAATCCAGGTTGGAGAAGCGACGAGCTGCCCGGCATCATACTCTTCGGGATACTCACCCATGCGCCAGACGTTGCCTTCGTCGTCCTGGGCGTAGAAGGCAAGTTCGGCCTCTGCCAGTTCGCCGTCACTGTAGTCCAGATCCCAGGAGACGACGGCGCGCACGTCGCCGATGACCTTGGTCAGATCGGTGATCGTGATCTCGATGCGATGCGGAACCGCGTTCCCTTCGTCGTCGATCGTCGTCCCCTCGTATATCCAGCCGCGTCCCCGGTTGAAGGGGGAGCCACTGGTTGTCGATTTGGATCGAACGGGTGAAGCGCGTGGGGTCGAACTCCGGCAGCGCCGGTCGCCCGCCGGTTCGCCTCTCGATCTGACTGTCGGCGACCTGATTCTCAGTGGTTGCCGCGGCTTCCGTGGCCTCAGTAGTCGCTGCGGCGTCCACGGTTGCCGTTGGTTCTGCCGCGTCCGAAGTTGCTCCAGCTTCCTGAGTTGCTGCAGTTACCGTAGCTTGGCCGTTGTCGCCGGAACACTGGCGGGCATACATGCTGCCGCTGGCAGCATGAGAAGCATGGCAATGGCGACCAAGACGAGAGCAAGAACGAAGCATCGCTGTCACCTTCCATAGTTGAGTAGTTCCGCATTCAAGCTACGCTGAGCGCCTGGCCGGCGTCAGGCTGCGACGGCAGATTCCGCTTGCCGTAGACCAGGTATAGGGCCGGCACGATGAACAGATTGACCAGCGTCGATGTGACCAGGCCGCCCAGAATCACGATTGCCATCGGATGCTCGATCTCGTGGCCGGGAATGTTGCCGGCGATCACCAGCGGCACCAGCGCCAGCCCGGCCGTCAACGCCGTCATCATGATCGGTGCCACGCGCTCGCGCGCCCCGCGCAGGACCAGCTCACGGCCGAAGGGCATCGCCTTCGAACTCCTCCAGGTGCTGGTAGTGGCTGATCAGCATGATGCCGTTGCGGGCAGCTACCCCCAGGATCGTGAGGAACCCGACCAGCGAACCAAGCGAGAGCACGCCATCGTTGGCAAAGAGCGCGGCCAGCATGCCGCCCACCAGCGCCACCGGCAGGCTCAAGAAGGACATGATCGCCAGCCGCCAGCTGCCAAGTGACACACGCAGGAGGCCGAAGATCACGAGCATGGCCGCCAGCCCGGCGATGAGGATACGCTGCTGGGCAGCCTGCCGCTCGGCGTACTCGCCGATCAGCTCGGGATGGTAGCCGTGCGGGAACTCGACCTCCTGCAGAGCACGCTCGACATCCGCCACGGCCGAGCCGAGATCGCGGCCTTTCACTTCCGCTTCCACGTTGATGCGGCGCGCCATGCGCTCGCGGTTGATGGCGTTGGGGGTCGGCACGATGCGCACGTCGGCCACTTCAGACAAGCGCACCTGCTCGCCGCTCGGTGTATCGATCAACAGATTCTGCACATCGGTTACGCTGTCACGGTTTTCGGGCAGGCTCCACACGTTGACGTCGTACGTCCGGTTCTGTGTGTGAATGTCGCCGGCTTCCTCACCTGCCATCAGGTAGGCTGCCGCTCGGCGCACGTCGCCCGGCTTGAGACCGTACTGCTGCGCCTTGGCCAGATCCACCGTGACTTCCAGCTGTGGAATGTCGACCAGAAACTCGACGTGCTGGTCGGTCAGACCCGGAATCGCCCTGAGCTTATCCTCCACCTCGGCTGCCTTGGCCCGCAGGACATCCAGGTCCTGGCCGTAGATGCGGATGACGATGGGATGGCTGGACCCCGTCAGCACCTCCCGGATGCGCTCCTTGAGATAGGTCTGCACATCGCGGTAGAGACCCGGATAGCCGTCCACCATCTCCTGCACCTTGGCCAGCGTGGCGTCGTAGTCGACCGCCGGGTCGACGCTGATCCAGTTCTCGCCGAAATAGATGCCGTACACCTCGTCCATCAGCAGCGCCTGGCCGATATGCGAGCCGCAGTTGCGCACGCCGGGAATGGTCCGCAGCTCATTGCAGGCGGCCTGCGAGATGCGCACCATCTCCGGGTGCGAGGTGCCCGGCTTGGTCAGCCAGTGCATCAGGAAGTCACGCTCCTTGAACGAAGGCAGCAGCTCCTGGCCGAGCATCGGCCACACGACGATACCTGCCACCATGAGCGATGCAAACGCACCGTACGCCGGCCGCGGCGTGCGAATCGTGGCCGTCAGCATCTTGCCGTATACACGGTGCAGCCACGGGATGATGGGCGAAACCCGCTCATGCATCGACGCATTGGACAGCAGGATCAGGATCAGCGCCGGCGTCACGGTCAGCGCGACCAGCGGCGACACCAATGTCGCCACCACGTAGGCCTGTGCCAGCGGCTGGAAGAACGCGCCCGACAGCCCCTGCATGAAGAAGACCGGCAGCAGCGCCGTCATCTCGATCAGCGAGGCGTAGACGATGGCGTTGCGCACCTCGACCGAGGCGTCCAGCACGACTGTCGCCGTCGGCAGCGTGCTTCCCTCGCGGCGGTGCTGGCGCAGCCGGCGCACGATGTTTTCCACGTCCACGATGGCGTCGTCGACCACCGCGCCGATGGCGATCACCAGCCCGGCCAGCACCATCACGTTGACGGTCGTGCCGAAGAAGGAGAGCACCAGCAGCGTGATGACGATCGTCAGCGGGATGATCGTGGCGCTGATGAGCGCGATACGCCAGTCCCACAGGAAGATCAGCAGGATCGCCACCACCAGCAGCGCGCCGATCAGCAGCGAGTTGAAGAGATTGTCGAGCGCCACCTCGATGAAGGTCGCCGGCCGGAAGATGGTGGTGTCGATGTCGATCCCGGGCAGTCCGGGCCGCAGCTCGTCGATGGCGGCTTCTACCCCATTGGTCACTTCCAGGGTGTTGGCCCAGGGGAAGCGCTCGACGATCAGCAGCAGGCCGGGTCCGTCGTTGATGACCGCGTCGCCGATCATCGGCCAGGTGTCTTCCACCACATTGGCCACATCGCTCAGCAGCACCGGCTTGCCGTCGCTGCTGTTGGCGCCGTCGACGGCCACACGCGCCAGGTCATCCGGCGTCAGGATCGGCTGCACATGGCGGATGAAGAGCCTCTGGTTGGGGGTCTCGAGAAAGCCGCCGGTGCCGATCGTGGCGCCACTCGAGTACTGGATCATCCCAGAATCCAGCGTGTCGGAGGTAGTCTGCAGGACTTCGTCGACCGTAACACCATTGGCGGCCATGCGCTGCGGATCGACCTGAATCTGCGGCATCTGGATGCGCTCGCCCCAGATGGCCACGTTCGCCACGCCGCGCACGCGCAGCAGCCGCTCGCGGATCGTCCAATAGGTCACCATCGACAGGTCGATCACCGACCGCGTTTCCGACGAGATACCGATCTTCATCGTGCGCGCGGTGGACGAGAGCGGCGGCAGCATGAACGGCGGCGCAGCCCAAGTGGGCAGTGTGGGCGTTGCGACGGCCAGGCGCTCCGCTACCAACTGGCGCGCCTCCATCAGGTCGGTGCCCGGCTTGAAGATCAGGATGATCGACGACAGTTGTTCCACCGACTTGGAACGCATGATGTCCAGCCCTGGCGTGCCGTTGAGCACCTGCTCCAGCGGCACGGTGACCAAGGCTTCCACCTCGGCGGAAGAAAGACCGAGACAGGGTGTCTGGATCTCCACGCGTGGCGGCGCGAACTCGGGAAAGACCTCCAGCGGCATGTTGCGAATTCGGACAAAGCCGAAGAACAGCAACGCGGCCGCGCTAAACACGACCAGATAGCGAAACCTAAGACTTGTCGCAACGATCCAGCGCATCATATCGATCACCTCCGTGGTGTGCTGCCATGGCGCAATTCGGCCAGTTGTGTCACTTGCCGATCCCGGTGTCGGCACCGTACAGCTCGGCCACGCCGACCGTAACGACGGTAGTGCCTGCGTCCGGGCCATCGACGAGCACAGCGCGGTCGCCCTCGATATAGTCAACCGTGATTGGCTGGCGCACATAGACGAGATTGGTCAGGGCTGGTATACGCCCACGTTCCGCCCTCCAAGTCGTAGATCAACGCGGAGTAGGGCACGACCAGGCGCTTGGCGTCGCCGACTTGCTCCTCACTCACGGGCGCAGTCTGAATACCCAGCCGCTGCGCTGCCTTCTCAGTCAGCGTAAGACGGTTGAGTTCCGTACCGTCGATCTTTTCGACGACGGCCGGTGCATTGCTGGCTGCAGTGACCGGTCGGCGTACTGCTGCAGCCCGACAGCAGCAGAACGGTTGCCACGAGCACGAGCATGAGCAATCCATTTATGTGACGCATAGTCTTCTTCTCCATAGTGTCTTCTCCCCAGACTGTCTTCTCATGATGTCTTCTGCATCTGTGTTCTTGGTCTGTAACAGGTCAGTCCGCTGCCGCACTGGCGGACTCAAGCGCTGCGCCCGACGCGGCCGAGGCACGGCCGGCGCCATAGCGTAAGTAAAGGGCAGGCAAGACGAATAGATTGAGCAGGACAGCAGCCAACAGCCCGCCCAACATGACGATCGCCATCGGGCGCACCAGTTCCATCCCCGCGACGTCGCCCATGGTCAGCAGCGGCAGTACCGCCAGGGCCGTGGCCAAGGTCATCATCACGATAGGCACGACCCGGTCCTGCGCCACACGCAGGATCAGCTCGCTGTCGAAAGGCACGCCCTCAGCTTGGCGCGCGCGGCCGCAACTGATTGGTGAGTACGACGACGTTGCGCACCGCGACAGCAAATGCGGCAAACAGTCCGAAGATCGACCCCAACGACACGCTGCCGCCGTCAATCAGCACCGCCAGAATGCCGCCCGCCATCACCATGGGCAGAGTCAACCAGGCGATCAGCGCCATGCGCCAGCTGCTGAAGCTCGCCTGCAGCAGCAGCAACATACCGATCACGGCAACCAGCGCGGCAACCAGCATGAGCTGTTGGGCTGCCTGGCGCTCGGCCGACTCGCCCAGCACCTCGGCATGGAACTCGGGCGGGAACTCAACCACCTGCAGCCGGCCACGTATGTCGGCCGTAACCGCCGCCAGATCGCGCCCTTCTACGACAGCTTTGACGTCTACGAAGCGTGAGACGGCGTCGCGCTCGATACTGATCGGAGCCGGTGCGATACGCACGTCAGCTACCTCGCTCAGCGGCACATGTTCACCCGCCGGCGTGGTAATCAGCAGGTTGCCGACGCTGGTCAGATTGCTGCGGATTTCAGGTGTGCCCCAGACGGTGACGTCAAACACCTTCTGATCCTCATATAGGCTGCCCACCTGCAGCCCTGACAACAGCGTCGTCGCCTGGCGCCGGATGTCGCCCGGCTTCATCCCATGCGCTGCAGCTGCAGCCAGGTCCACCTCGATTTCGACCTGCGGCTCTTCGCCCAGCGAGGTCGCGTGAGCCGCGGTGATGCCGTTGATCTCCGCCAATGCCTGGCTCGCTTCCTGCGCCTTCGCATGCAGCAGGTCCAGGTCGATGACCATAGATGCGCACCACGATCTCGTTATTTGCAGCCGCAAGCGCTTCGCCGATGCGCTCCGGTTGATAAGTCTGCACCGTGCGGAATAGGCCTGGGTAGCCGGCGATGACCTCGTTGACGGCGGCCACGGTAGCAGCATACGGTGCAGCAGGATCGAGGTTGACCCACAGCATGCCGGCGTTGCTGCCCACCACCTGGTCACCCGTTACCGCACGGCCCACATGCGATCCCACGTTGCGCACGCCGGGAATCGAGCGCAGCTCCTCGGTCACCTTGGCAGTGATGCGGTTCATCGCCGGCAGCGACGTGCCCGGGGCGCCTTGCCACTGGACCAGCAGGTCCGTCTGCTTAAAGGCCGGCAGCGGCGACCAGCTTAGGAAAGGTACTGTCGCAATGCCAGCCAGGACAACCACGACCACGACCGCCACGGCCACGAACCATGCACGCACGGTTGGGCCCAGCACAGCGCGGTATGCGCGTCTGCAGTCCACGCGCCAGCGGTGGTTCGGGGCGTTCCGGTTTCGTAGCGCCAAGCAGAGCAGCGCACAGCGCCGGCGTCACGATCAATGCCACTACCAGCGAGGCTACCAGCGCCAGCACCAGCGAAACCGTCACCGGCTGGAGGAAGGCGCCGGCAAGATGCGGTAAGAAGAGGGTGGGTAGAAGCGCCAGCAGAATGATCAAGAGGGCATACATGACCGAGCTACGCATCTCAAGCAGGGCGTCGGTCATGATGGCCACCGGCGTTCTGGCATTCTCGCTTGGCAGTGCCTGGCGAAGGTGGCGCATGGCATTTTCGACGTCGATAATGGCATCGTCGATGACGGCAGCGAGGGCGATCACCAGGCCTGCCAGGATCATCATGTTGAAGGTTGCCCCGCGCAGATACAGCACCAACAGAGCTGCCGTCAGCGACATGACAATCGCCACAAATCCGATCAGGGCGGTGCGCCAGTTAAAGAAGAAAGCCAAGAGCACCGCCAACAGCAGCAGCGCGCCCAGCATCGCGGCGGTCGAGAGATTGCCAAGCGCCAGCTCGATGTAGTTGGCCGGTCGGAAAACGTTGGTGTCGATGGTGATACCGGCAAGGCCGGGGCGCATGGCTTCCAGCGCCTCTTCCACACCACGTGTCAGCTCAAGCGTGTTGGCGTTCGGAAACTTCTCCACGACGAGCAGCAGACCCGCACCATCCTTGAGGGCAGCGTCGCCGATCAGCGGCTGGTGATCTTCGACGATGTTGGCTACGTCACCCAGCAACAGGTCCGAGTTGTCCTTGACCGGCACCTTGGCCAGGTCCTCCGGTGATGAAATAGGCAACACATGGTGAAGGCCGAGCCGCTGGTTAGGCGTGTCGAGAAAGCCGGCCGTGCCCGGAGTTGAAGACTCCAAGAAGCTCAACGGCGACACCCACAGCGCTTCGCCGGTAGTAGCAATGACTTGATCGAGCGTCACGCCCTTGTCGCGCAACCGAGTGGGATCGACCTGCACCTGCAGCTGCCGATCACGCTGGCCCCAGATAGCCACATTGGCCACGCCGGGCACGCCCAGCAGGCGTGGCTGGATCGTCCAGCGGGTAAGCACGCCCATTTCGATCGGCGTCAACGTGTCCGAAGACAGGCCAATCATCATGACGCGGCTTGTCGTTGACAGCGGCTGGATCATGATCGGCGGTTTGGAGACGTTCGGGAGCGCAAAGGCCTGCGTCAGCCGTTCCTGCACCATCTGTCGTGCTGCAATCGCATCGGTGCCTGGTTCGAAGACGAGCAAGATCGACGACAGCCCTGCCACTGACTGGGAGTAAAGCCGGTCCAGCCAGGCCACGCCGTTGAGGAGATCCGCCTCCATCGGCACGGTAATCAGGGACTCCACCTCGGTAGCGGAGAGACCCAGGGCTTCCGTCTGGACCTCAACCATGGGAGGGTCGAACTCCGGATAGACATCCACGGGCATGTCGCGCAACTGCACGAGCCCAAACGCAAGCAGGATAACCGCAACGGTAATGACCAGAAAACGAAGCCGAATGCTTGATTCGATGAGCCAACGCATCATAGCTGCCAACCTCCTCTGCTAAGATCCAACCGACCACCAGTTTGACGAATTATGCTGCTTGTACCAGAATGCGTAGAGGCAATAAAGAATAGCTGCGCCATTTCCTGGACGGTATATTCGACCGCTGACCAGAACACTTGTTCTGATCGCCACGGCGCGAATATGCCGATCCGGAAGATGGACGGTTATTTCTTTATGCCATCCAAATCGAGAAATGTTCACGTAACCATTGCCCGGGCGCGTGGACATTTCTCACTTCAAGTCTGTGTCTGGTTCCTCCTCTCTCTTGTGTGGGATGTATTTCTCCTCGTTCGGTACGCCAATAGCAGTAACACTACAAGCTGTCTAGAGTCCAGCCTGTATGCATTGGAGCATCAACTGTCAAATATAGCCACTGGTCCTCTATGCAAGACTACACAGTCCAATGGCTGGCCTGACACAATGGGCAACAAGCGAAGTGCAACCTATTTATGCGGGAACATCAAATCCCTGCCACAAGTTACTTCAGGGATTACGCCAGATCCCCATGTGGTAGGAAACAAGAGTGTTTAGATAAAATAGCAGGCAATTGTGTAGAAGTCAACAGAAATTAATTGCAAATTAGCCCGCTTAATGAAAATTGTCAAGAATTCACTACACAGCCAGGGCGAGTCAAAAGTCCGACTTTGGGGCTGCAACGAATCGAGATATATCTGTGGACAGTCTTTCCGCAGCCAGTTGTATACGATCCGCAGCAGCAGGCAAGAGACTGATCCTGACGCCGATTGCGCCCCAGAACCGCGGTTTTTGAATCGCTCTGTACAGACCGGGGTGCGCATCGAAATTCTGATTCCCCGGCGTTACAGTATAGGGAATTGCAGCAACAGAGTGTGTCTGCAACCTGTGTTGCAATCGTGGTGGTTGAGATAGACAGCCATTACGGCGCAGGATGTCGTCACGCGCGCCGAATTGGGGTGGGATGCAGGACACGCAAGATGCGTGCGGCCTGCGTGTCATCTTGAGTTAAGTCGTTGGTGATGAAGAAAGACTTCATGTTCACTTCATGCTAGTTTCATGCCGGCCTAATAAACTAAGCATCAAGTTCGCAACCATATTTCCTCGTGGCTGAAGACCTCGGTTAGTCCCAAATGAGATTCATATGGGCTACCGTCAACCTGGATCCATGGTCTCAAGCACGCCAAGGCGGGGATCATGATGCAGGCCAGGTCGACCAAACGGGCAAAAGAGCTATACGCCGCCGTTGGAGCAGGCCCATTCCTGAACTAGTGACCTGAACTGGGTGGCTCTGAACCGGCAGATGTCGGTGCCCGGCCCGCGTATGCCAACATGCAACGCAGAAGGAGATCCGCACTGTGGTGAACAACAATGGGCTGAAACCGTGGTACTCGCAGTCTGAGACGCTATTGGTGGCCGAGGATCTGCGCAAGACTTATGGAGCCAGAGTGGCACTGCGGAAGCTGTCCTTCACCTTGCAGGCCGGGCACGTCATGGGCTTCCTGGGTCCCGAATGGTGCCGGGAAAACGACGTCGATCCGTGTCTTGACGACGATGCTCGAGCCCACGTCGGGAAGCTTCGTGGTAGACGGCATCAGTTCCGAGAACCCTGAACAGATCCGCCAGGTGATCGGCGTGCTGCCCGAGGGCCAGGGATTTCCCAAGCACATCACGGGGCTCGACTACCTGGTCTACTTCGCCCAGCTCTATGGGCAATCGAAAAGCGAGGCCAGAAAGCTCGGCCTGGCGTTGCTGCAAGACGTGGGCATGCAGCAGCGCGGCGAGGCTTTGATCGGCACGTACAGTCACGGCATGCGGCAGCGGCTGGGCATCGCCCGCGCGCTGGTCAACGATCCGAAGGTTGTCTTCCTGGACGAGCCGACGCTGGGCCTCGATCCACGCGTGGGCAGCACGAACTGCTGGCTTTGATTCAGCGCGTTGCACGCGAACGCAACACCGGCGTCATCTTGAGCAGCCACCTGCTTTCCGAGATTGAAGGTATCTGTGACGACGTGATCATTATGAACTCGTGGGGAAGTCGTTGCCCACGGCACGGTGGCCGAAGTCATCGGGCAGACCCGGCTGAGTGCAAACCGGCGCAACGCCCTCCGCATCCGCGTGCCGGCGCCGTCGCTGCCGCAGGCCGAGCAAATTGTGGCGGCGCTGCCGAACATTCAGGAGGTGACGCCGGCCGACGAACCAGGTGGCTGGCTGGCGGTGTCGCTCGTGGAGCGCACCGGCACCGCTGAAGCGGAAGACCCGTTGGCCAAGAATAGAATCCTGGAGGCGTTGATCAACGCTGAGATTCCGATTATGGGCTTTGAGGTTCTTGGCGGCCGGCTGCAGGACGTTTTCCTGGAGCTTACTGCGGAGGCGATCGGATGAGCAACCCACAGAGCACCGACGAGCAACAAACGGCAGGATGGAGCGCGGCTGCGCCGGCTTGGTGGCTGGTGTGCAAGCAGGAGCTTTCCGAGTTGTGGCTTGGGGGGCGCATGCTCAACCTGCTCATCCTCTACAGCGTGCTGTTGTCCATTACGGCGTACCTTCTGGCCACGAATAACGAGCTAAGCCTGGCGCCGCTGACTGTCGTGGAGCTCATTGCACTCCAGGGCACCATCACCTTTGGCTTGCTCATCAGCCTGATCATCGCTGCAGAAAGTGTCAGCGGCGAGCGCGAGCGCGCGACGCTGGAGACACTGCTGATCACGCCAACCTCCCGCCGGCAGCTTGTGGCCGGCAAGTTCCTGGCTGCGCTGTCGGCCTGGCCCGCCGCACTGCTTCTGTCCATTCCTTACATGATGGTGCTGGCGCAGAGCGATCCAATGATCGTAGGCCCGGCGCTGTTCTGGGGCGCCTTATTGGGGAGTGTACTGGCGGCAACCTTCACCGCACTAGGAATGATCGTCAGCATCTGGTCGAGTTCAAACAAGGTCAGCTTGTTCGTGAGCCTGCTCATCTATGTGTTGTGCCTCCTGCCTGCACAGCTCCCCGGTCAGATCCAGGACACACCTACGCTGACGATAATCCGGGTGCTTGATCCAGTGGAGGCAACCAATCAGCTTCTGCAGACGCTCCTCGCGCCCGGCCAGGTGGGTGTGGGCATATCTGTAATACCTACGAACCAACTGGCACTTTACTTTGCCGGGTTGGCTGTGGTTAGCGCACTTGTCATTAGCTTTCTCTTCCTATTTGTTGCACCACGTCTCCAGCGGGAGGGCGGCGGTGTGAGAATCATCCCAACCATAGGCAGCCGCTCGGAGGTGGTCAAATGAAGCATTTGCAGGACGCGCAAGATAATCAGGTGGTGCTGCCGGGTTCGAAGCAAGCAGCGGCGCCGGTGTGGTGGCTGGTGTTCAAGCGAGAAATGGCCGAACTGTGGCTGGGAGGGCGCGTGCTTATCCTGCTCATCCTATTCAGCGCCATGATGTCAGTCACGGCGGTCATGCAGCAAATCGAGAGCCAGGTAAGCACGATCCCCCCGGCGGAACTTCTGTTCATATTAGTGCAGTCCATTGTCACTTTCGGGCTGCTGATCGGACTGATCGTCGGCGCAGATAGCATCAGCGGCGAGCGTGAACGCGGGACCTTGGAAACGCTGCTGCTTTCGCCGAGCAGCCGTGTGCAGATCGTGACCGGCAAGTATCTGGCCGCGCTATCGCCCTGGCCGGCGGCGTTTGCCCTTTCTGTCCCTTATATGTTCGTGCTGGCGCAGGGTGACGATGTGCTAGGCCTGGCATTGCGCCTGACTGCCATTGCGGGGACATTGCTGTCGCTGGCCTTCAGCGCGCTCGGGATGGTGATCAGCATCTGGTCGAACTCAAACCGGGCCAGCTTTTTCGTGAGCCTGCTTATCTACGTACTCTTCCTCATCCCGACCCTTTGGACTGGGCTTGCGCAGAAGGGTGACTTGGGATGGATGGTGCAGAAATCGAACCCGCTGCAAGGCACCAGTGCGTTTCTTGAGAGGATGATAGTGAACAACTGGACACTGGAAAATGCGATGCCCTTCTTCTTGACTACGATTGTGTCAGCCGTCGTCGTCCCTGGACTGCTCTTCTTGTATGCGGCACCGCGCCTCCGTTTGGAAGGGGGGGCGCCACGCCTGCGTTTGCGCCGTGTGCCTGTCGCATGCTTGCTGCTCGTGGCTGGCATGGTTGCTTCGCTGGTCATGGCGCCGCCAGTGCGCGCGGCGACCCCCGTGGCTCCAGATCATCCCCTGCAAATAGCCGTTGACCTGGGCTATAAGACAATCAGTGCGGGACAGAAGATCGCCTTTAATTCGATAGTGACGAACAACGGCACGGAAACGTCGCCACCGATGCACGTCTCGATGAACATCATAAAAATCGGTTCCGGAGAGCCCGTCGATCCCGAAGACTGGTCGCCCGAGCGGTCACAAGAGGTAGAGCCAATCGCACCGGGCCAGTCGGCCGAACAAGCTTGGAGCGTGCAAGGGATCCTGGAAGGCAACTATATGGTCTACGTTACCGTTGTACCCACGCCTGCCGGGCCTGATACTACCACCCAGACGACGTCCAGCACCGGCATCCATCTTATTGTGAAGCCATTTGCCAATGCGCAGAACCCTGGGGGCGTGGTTCCGATCGCGATCGCGATTCCAACCATATTGACGGTGGTCGCATTGCTCATTCGCCGCCGCTGGCGCCCGGCCGCAGTCCCAGTCGCTTCGGATGCCGCTGTCTAGTTGCCGTCAAGCGCAGTGCTGGTTGCTTTGCCGAGTTCGACTGCGTACAGTTGAGCCAGCTTGTCCGTGCGTTCGAGGATCAGCATCCTCTGTGCATCTACCATCAATCTATGTTCCAGACGTGACACGTATGGCAACTAGCATGCCGATCATGGCCCAGATCAATTCCGCGTAATCCGCGGTTTCCGGTTCCTCGTGGTAATCGGGACGCTCGTGAATGATGGCCGCGGGAGGAATATGGCCGATGTCGTTGACGAGCGTGCCGTACCAGCGGTCGCCGTCCCAGTCGAGGACGCTGACCGCACAGTTGTGCGGCTCCCAGCGGATCCAGTCGCCCGCGCGGTCGCCGATCCAGGCGTCGAGCACGGCGCCGATCAGGCCGCCGTGGCTGACGGCGACGAGCGTCTGGTGGCGGTGGCGGGCGGCGAGTTCCTCCAGCGCGGCAACGGCGCGGTCGCCAAAGCTGACCGGCGACTCGCCATTGGGCGGCCGAAAATTCGGGTCAATCGCCCACCGATGCCAAAGCTGCTCGTTGTCGATCAGGTCGCGATAGGTGCGTCCTTCCCAGTCGCCAATGCTGAATTCACGCAGGCCGTCCTCGACGATCGGCGTCAGGCCAATGGCAGCGGCGATCGCGGCGGCCGTGCTGCGGGCGCGGGGGAGCGGCGAAACATAGAGCACGTCGATCTGCTCGTGCCTGGCGCACTCGGCAAAGCGGGCAGCCGTCGCGGCGACCTGGGCGCGGCCGCGGGTCGTGAGTGGAGCGTCGAGCGAGCCATGCCACATTTGCAGCAGGTTCGCTTCGGTTTCGCCATGGCGAACAAGAATCACGCGCGTATTTTTGGTGTTCATTTCGAATCCATCCCCATCTCCATCTACGTGCGGCGCCGCCAAACGGTGCCGCAGCAACAAACAGTCCTCAAAAATTGGGTCCAAAAAAAACAAGCTAAGTAATTGACACCCCCTATGGGTCATGTTACACTTGCGACACCATGACGCCAAACCTTTGCCCTAGTAAAATTCTGCGCTTTAGGATGAGGAAGACGAGCGGGTGACCCACATCTGGAATCTGCGCGCGGGATCAGGCTGATCAAGACGGCAAGGCTCTCCAGACGGAGGGCTTTTTTTATTTGGAGCAATTATCATGCAGCGAGCAGGCATTGCAGGGGCTACCGGCTATACCGGCAGCGAGCTTGTGCAGTGGATCCAGCGCCATCCCGAGCTGGAGGTTGGGTGGATTACCAGCGAGAACAGTGCCGGCAAGCGGCTGTCCGATGTGCACCCGGTGCCATGGGACTACCCGCTGATCCCGCTGGCCGAAGGCTTCAACCGCGCAGGCGAAGTCGACGTTGTCTTCCTCTGCCTTCCCCACGGCGAGTCGATCGAGGCGGCACAAGCGCTTTGCCGCCACCGGGCGTGCGCGTGGTGGATCTGAGCGCCGACTTTCGGCTGGCCGACGCCGCTGCCTACAAAAAATGGTATGGAAAAGAACACACGGCGCCGGAACTGCTGGCGTCGTTTGTGTATGGGCTGTGCGAGGTGAATCGCAGCCAGATCCGCGGCGCACAGATGATCGCCAATCCTGGCTGCTATCCCACCAGTGTCAACCTGGGGCTGTATCCGCTGGCAAAGGTCGGCTGGCTGGGCGAGCGCGTCATTGTCGACAGCAAGAGCTCGGTCAGCGGCGCCGGGCGCTCACTCAAGCTCCCCTATCTGTTTGTCGAAGCCAACGAGAACATGTCCCCCTACAGCGTTGGCTACCGCCACCGCCACATCGCCGAGATGGAGCTGGTGCTCGACCAGGCCGGCGACTACCCCACGCAGTACCGCTTTACCTTCACCCCGCACCTGCTGCCGATCAATCGCGGCATTCTCAGCACAATGTACGTCAGCGTGCCCCAAGGCGTCAGCTGACGCCGACGTGCGCGAGCTGTACTGCACGCACTACGCCGGCGAACCTTTTGTCCAGGTGCTGCCGCCGGACCAGCTGGCGACGGTGCGCCATGTCGCCAACAGCAACCGCTGTGCCATCAGCATCACGCCCGCCAACCCGGAGGACATGGATGGACCAGACTACATCGTCGTGGCGGCGATCGACAACCTCATCAAGGGCGCCAGCGGGCAGGCGATCCAGTGCTTCAACGTGGCGGCCGGGCTGCCCGAGACGATGGGGCTGATCTAGTGGACTGTAGCCAGTTTATTGGAAGATGTCAGCGGATTGTAGGCGTTGGTGAGACAAATCTGTCGGATAATGAACGCTCCAAGAGCGGCCCGATAAAGCGCTAAGAATGGCGGTAGCATGATGGACGAAGCGCAAGAAACAGGTACAGAAGCGATGGAACAACCCGAGACTGAAGCCCCTGCACCCTATGTCGTGGTGCTCAAGGTCGGCGGCAATGAGCTGGACGACGACACGTTTTTGTTCGGGCTGGTAAAAGCGGTACAGGCCGTGATCGCCGAAGGCCACTTCCCGGTGATCGTACACGGCGGCGGCAAGGCCGTGACCGAGTTGGGGGCAAAGCTGGGAATCGCCGAGCAGCGCATCGAGGGGCTGCGCGTGACGGACGAAGCCAGCCTCGACGTGGCGGAGATGGTGCTCAGCGGGTTGATGAACAAGCGCATAGTGCGCCTGCTCGTCGAACGCGGGCATCCGGGCCGCCGGGATCAGCGGCGTGGACGACGGCACGATCTACGTGGAAAAGATGTGGCACCCGCTGGGCGACCTGGGACGCGTGGGCGAGGTGCGAGACGTGGACGACTACCTCCTGCGCACATTGATCGCCGCGGAGATCGTGCCCGTGGTCAGCCCGATCAGCTTCGGGGCGCTCGATGCGTTGAGCTACAACGTCAACGCCGACCATGCGGCGACTGCCATCGCTGCCAAGTTGGGGGCGATCAAGCTGGTCTTTATCTCGAACGTCCCGGGCATCCTGGTCGCAGGCCGGGTGGTCCGCGCGGTAACGGCGGGGCAGGCGGAGAACTGGATCGAGGAAGGCATAATCTTTGGCGGCATGATCCCCAAGGTGCGCAGCGCCATCGAGGCCGTGCGTGGGGGCGTGGCGCAGGCGGTGATCACAAACCTGGCCGGGGTGCAGGATGGCACGGGTACCGGCATCATTGGAGCAGCCTGAGGAGAAAAAAGTGGACGCACAAGAGGTTGTCGCACGCGAGCACGATTACGTATTAGGCGTCTATGGCCGCGCGCCGTTTGTGCTCGAACGCGGGCAGGGCAGCACCGTGTATGACACGGAGGGAAAGGCTTACATCGACTGCGTGGCCGGGATTGCGGTCAACGCCCTGGGCTACGGCGATGCCGGCATCCAGCAGGCGATGGGCGAGGCGGCGGCAAGCGGGCTGCTCCACGTGAGCAACCTGTACCACACGGCCCCGCACGCAGCGCTGGCGCAGTTTTTGTGCGAAACCAGCTTTGCCGACAAGGTGCACTTCTGCAACAGCGGCGCCGAGGCCAACGAGGGCGCGATCAAGTTTGCGCGCCGCTATGGCCGGCGCGAGGGGCGGGAAGACAAGGTCAATATTCTCGCATTCACCAATGCCTTTCACGGGCGCACGATGGGCAGCCTGGCGGCGACACCGCGGCCCAAGTATCAGGACCCGTTCAAGCCGCTGATGCCGGGCGTGCGCTTTGCCGAATTTAACGACCTTGCCAGCGCCCGCGCGCAGATGGACGACAGCGTGTGCGCCATTTTCGTCGAACCGATCCAGGGCGAAGGCGGCATCCATGTGGCCACACCCGAGTTTCTCGCCGGGCTGCGGGCACTGGCGGACGAATTCGACGCGCTCCTGGTGTACGACGAGATCCAGTGCGGCGTGGGACGTACCGGCTTTTTCTGGGCACACCAGGGCTACTGCGATCGTTTCTGCAATGAAGAAAACTGTGCGCCGGGCCAATG
This sequence comes from uncultured Chloroflexia bacterium, assembly GCA_963791135.1. Lineage (GTDB taxonomy): Bacteria > Chloroflexota > Anaerolineae > Caldilineales > Caldilineaceae > Fredericiella. Next base: position 60,918 of record CAWBRX010000024.1, on the reverse strand, counting down.
CCGCTTTGAGCCGGACATCCTAACCGCCGCCAAGCCGCTGGCGGGCGGCCTGCCCATCGGGGCGATTCTTGTGCGGCAGAAGGTGGCGGACGTGATGCAGAAGGGCGACCATGGCAGCACCTTTGCCGGCGGCCCCTACGTTACGCACGTGGCGAAGCACGTGGTCGAGCGCGTGGCGCAGCCAGAGTTCCTGGCCGACGTGCGGGCCAAGGGCGAACTTCTGCGTGAGTTGATCGAAGAGATCAACAGCCCGCACATCGTAGCCGTGCGCGGCGAGGGGTTGATGGTGGGCGTCGAGCTGAACATTGAAGCGGCGCCGGTCATCAACAAGGGCTACGAGGAAGGCGTGCTGATCGTAAGCGCAGGCCCCAACGTGCTGCGCTTCGTGCCGCCGCTAGTGATCACCGAGGAAGAAATCAAGCAAGTCGTCGTTCGCCTCGAACAGGTGCTGCAGTCTGTCGGACAGTAAACTGTCTTAGTAGGGGGTAAACACAGAAGAAATGCCGACTATGATTCGTCCGGCGGAGGAAGCCGACGTATCTCTGATCGTAGAGCTTGTGAACCGCTACGCAGGCCAGGACATCATGCTCCCGCGCACCGAAGAGAGCGTGCGCAACACGCTTGAAGATTGGCTGGTAGTCGTCGAAGAAGAACCTACGGCCGCAGCGCCGATCCTTGCGTGTGGCGCGCTGGTGCCGCTCACAAATACGCTGGCCGAGGTGCGCTCGCTGGCCGTACACGAGAGCCAGCAGGGCAAGGGGCTGGGCGGCTACCTGGTGCTGGAGTTGGTACAGATGGCGCGCATGCGCGGGTTTGAACAAGTCTGCGCCCTGACGCTGCGCGAAAATTTCTTTGTGCGGCTTGGTTTCGAGGTCGTAGACCGCTGGAGTATCAGCCCCAAGGTCTGGCAGGCCTGCATCTTCTGCCGCAAGTTTCACCGCTGTGACGAGGTGGCCGTGCTGATGAACCTGGTCGAGAAGCCGGGTGCAGGCGACAACGGGCGCGGCACACCGGCCTGGAGCCACCTGCTCAAGTGGAGCGAGTGGCAGCCCTTAAAGCTGGCCTACAAACAAAAAGGGGCAGAGTCTCAGGCAGAGTCCCAGCTCGGCAGCGAACCCAGCAGCGAAGAGGCGCTCGTGGCAGTCAACCGAAACGGCAGCGGCCGGGCGGCCGGCAAACAGGAGTGAGCAGGGACGGCGGGAACGCGGTCTCGTAGGAAAGAAGGCGTATGGAAGCGATTCTTGTGCTGGAAGACGGCACGGTGCTGCGCGGCGAGGGCTTTGGCGCGCAGACGACGGTAGTGGGCGAAGTGGTCTTCAACACCAGCCTGACCGGCTACCAGGAGGTGATCACCGATCCCTCCTACCGCGGCCAGATGGTCTGCATGACACTCCCGCACGTCGGCAACACGGGCGTCAACGCCGAGGACGTGGAATCCGACCGGCCGCAGGTGACGGCTTTCATCGTGCGCGAGGTAAGCCCCGTGGTGTCGAACTGGCGCGCCAATGAGACGCTGCCCGATTACCTGGCACGACACGGCATCCCGGGCATCAGCGAAGTGGACACACGCGCCCTGACGCGCCTGCTGCGCGAGAAGGGTGTGCTGCGGGCGGCGCTCTCCACCGACGGCCGCTGCAGCGTCGAGGACCTGCTGGCGCTGGCGCACGGCTGGGAAGGGCTCGACGGCCGCGACCTGGTGAGCGAAGTCACCTGCCAGGAAACCTATCATTGGCTGGACACCACCGGTGAGGCGTGGACGCCGGTGCCCGCGGGCCGTGACAAGGTGCGCAGGGAGGGTGTGCAGCCGCGTGTGATGGAGACGGCGGCGGAGACGGCAGGCCAGATGCCGCACGTCATAGCATACGATTTTGGCATCAAGCACAACATCCTGCGCCGGCTGGCGTCGCACGGCCTGCGGGTCACCGTGGTCCCGGCGCACACTACAGCCGAGGAAGTGCTGGCACTGGCCCCCGATGGCATCTTTTTGAGCAACGGGCCCGGCGATCCTGCCGGCGTGCCATATGCGGCACAGGCGGTGGCCGCGCTGCTGGAGAGCAAGAAGCCGATCTTTGGCATCTGCCTTGGCCACCAGATCATCGGCCTGGCGCTGGGGGCCAAGACATACAAGCTCAAGTTCGGGCATCACGGCGGCAACCAGCCGGTGAGCGATATTGACGCCACCAACGTGCAGATCACGGCGCAGAACCACAACTATGCCGTGGACGACAGCACGCTGCCGGCGAACGTCGAAGTGACCCATCGCAACCTCAACGACGGCACCGTCGAAGGCCTGCGGCTGACAGACCGGCCGGTCTTCTGCGTCCAGTATCACCCGGAGGCGAGCCCCGGCCCGCACGACGCCGACCTCCTCTTTGCCCGCTTTGCCGAAATGGTGCGTCAGTACGCCCAAAAGTAGTCGCGAATATAAGCAAGAAGGGCGATCCACGAAGGGCACTGAAGGTCCACGAAGAAAACCACAGCATCCTTCGTGCTTTTCGTGCTCTTCGTGGATCGTTTTTATATATGCTTCAGGAGGAAGATGCCGGATGACACCGCGAACTGTGGACATAGCGATAATCGGCCTGGGAAATGTCGGGCGGGGCTTCTTACGCATTCTCGAAACCAAGAGCGAGCGGCTGGCGGATCAATATGGGCTCGCCTTCCGCGTGATCTGCGCTGCGGACAGCAGTGGGGTGGCCGTCAATACCCAAGGGTTCGATCCGGCTGCGCTCCGGCTGCATAAGGAAGGCAGCGGGCGCGTGGCGAGTCTGCACGGATACCGGGCGGGGCAGACGCCCGCACAGGTGCTGGAGGATCTAGCCGTAGGATTGGTGCTCGAAGCCTCGCCGGTCGATCTCAAAACAGGCGAGCCGGGATTGAGCGTGACGCGGACAAGCCTGCGGCGCGGAATTCCGGTAGTGTTGGCCAACAAGGGGCCGCTGGTGCTGGCGTTTGCCGAGCTGCAGGCCCTGGCGCAGGCGCACGGTGCGGGCCTTGGCTACAGCGCCACCGTGTGCGGTGCGCTGCCAGTGATCAACATCGGCCAGCGCGACCTGGTGGCGGCCGACATCACCACGCTGGCCGGAATCTTCAACGCTACCACGAACTTTATTTTGGCCGAGATGGGCACCGGGCGCTCATTTGCCGATGCCCTGGCAGAGGCCCAACAGCGCGGCATTGCCGAGACCGACCCGTCGCTGGACGTAGAAGGATGGGACACGGCCAACAAGCTGGTGATCATCGCCAACAGCTTCCTCGGTATTTCGGTGACCTTGGCCGATGTGGCGATCCAGGGTATCACGCAGGTAACGGCCGACGAACTGCGGGCAGCGCGCAGTTCCGGCAACACGATCAAGCTGGTAGCGCGCGCCGAGCGTACAGACGGCGGTTATGCGTTGTCCGTACGGCCCACGATCGTGCCGCTGCACAGCTTCCTCGGCCAGTGCGACGGCTGGGAGATGGGCATCGAGCTGCAGAGTGACCTGTACGGCCTGATGTTCTACAAGATCTGGGAGCGCGAGCCGCTGCCGACGGCGGCCGCCATGCTGCGCGATGCCGTCAATCTGCTGGCGCAGCAGTAGCCCGGCGCCCCAATTGCTCAGGCGGCAGTGCGCCGTGCGACCAGAACGCTGCCCCCAAGGGCCAGCAGCACCAACAAGATGGTCAGCAGCACCCAGACGTTGTACGGATCTGCGCCAGTCGTGGGCATAGTCACTGCAGCCGGCGATGCACTCTGTGCCAAGTTGAGATCGACCAGGACCGGGTCGTGGTCGGAAATCCGGAACTCGTCGGGTGCATAGAGCGCCTGGCGCTGCGCCGGCGTCTTGAAGTCGGTGTTGTAGTCAAGCACGGCAGGCTCGTCGGCGTTGATATGCCAGTCGGCCACGGATGCGACCTGGGGGACAAGGCTGGCGCTGCCCAGGGCATGGTCAAGATAACCCCATTCGCCGTTGAAGGCATAGGAATACGCACTGCTGCCGTTAAAGGACTCAATCAGGTTGCTGTAGCCGGCATTCTGCAGGGCAGCGATGGGTTCTTCCTGCGCGTACGAGTTGAAGTCGCCGATAAGCAGCACGTCCGGATCGCCGGTGCCCGTTGGGTCAGTCTCCAGCCACTCAGCAAGCAGGTTGGCGGCCTTGGTACGCACGACGGCGCAGTTGCCCTGGCCATCGCCGATATCGGGGTCGGCACAGGCGCTGCCCTTGCTCTTGAGATGGTTGACGGCGACGACAAACCGCTCACCTGTTGCATTCTCCTCAAAGGCCTGCGCTAACGCAGGGCGGTTGCGCGCTTCGCCGTCGCCGCCCGTGACAAAGGCTGGCGTGTTCAAGACCGCCGTGCGGCCGGCCGGCGTGACCTTGGCCGGCTTGTAAAGCAGCCCGACTCGAATGGCATCGGTGCCGAGGGCGTTGACCTGGCCTGTCCCTGTGTCAGCGTCCACGAAGGCATAGGTATCGTATCGGCGCCGTCGCTGCGTTTAGTTGGTCGACCAGGAACCGCATGGCGCTGCCTGGTCCATAACCGTCGTTTTCCAGCTCCATCACGCCGATGACATCAGCGCCAGATCCCGTGATTGCCGCCACCGTCTTGGGCCACTGGCGGTCGAACTCGGCCTGCGTATCGGCGCCACGGCAGTCGGCGGCCGCACCACCCACCCCATTCCGGCAGTTGTCGACCTTGTCGGGGAGCCCGTCAAAGGTGTTGAAGAAGTTAAGCAGGTTCATTCCTGCCACTCGCACGTGCCCGCTCACAGGCGGCGCGCCGGCAGGGCGCGGGTTGGTGGGCGCAAAATTGGCCCGCCCGCCCAGACGCATTGATCGGCCGCACACGGTACGCGTTGGGGCTGGCCTGATCGCCACCCCAGGTAAAGGTCAGCACCCCCACGATCCCCTCGGCGCTGTCGCCTCCGCGCAATGTGTTGCCCGCCGAAAGCGGCTGGCCACCGCGGGCAAAGACGATCGGGTCGGTATTCTGGGCTTGCGAGGCATCGTCAAGGACGATACGGTTGAGCGAATTGGCCGTCTCCTGTGCCTGCGCGGGCGCACCGGGAGCGACGATATTGGTAGGCTGCGCCAGGCGCCCGCCGGCGGAGAGCACGACCTGGCCAAAACGGCCCAGTTGGAAATGCTCGGTAACATAGAGCGGCTGCGGGAAGCGCACCAGCATACCTTCGAACTGCTCAAGTTGCGTAGTGGAGGACAGCGGCAGCGTCACATCCACCGGCGCCACCGAACCCGTACCGCACTTGAGTATGTTCGCCGGCGTGGCGGAGATCTGGGTCTGCCCCTGGTTCTCACCGGCTTTGCCTGTAACACGCACCACATCCCCAAGGTTGACGCTGTCGGCGTTGCTGCCGTTGAAGACGAAAATGCCATCCGACGTCCCTGGATTTCCGTCGCCCCTGGCATCCTGCAGATAGAAGCCACGCAGGGCGGGCGACGGCCCTTCATAGTCGCCCACGACGATACCCTGCGTGGTGACTGTGCCGGTGATCGCCGCCGTCGCCCCGGCACCTTGGATCTGGTAGATCGGTGTGTAGGCCTCGGCGCAAGGCCCGCTAAGCGGGGTGAGCGAGAAATCGTCGATCGCAAGACCATCATCGGCGCCCGGTATGTCGGCGTCTACCCAGCGCAGCCAGAAGGATTGTCTGTCGGCGATGCTCAGCCCTGGGACCGTAGCGTCGACTGCCCTACGATTGGCGGAGACGTTGCCATCCAATGCTCCGGCCGGACCAGAGGTAGTGGGGCTCGTAAAATCAAGCCCGTCGTAGTCCTGCCAGGTGCCGTTGGTGAGGCTTGTGGCATCGGTACTGAACTGGAAGTCAAGCCGGTCAAGGCCGCGGTTGGGTGCGCCCAGCCGCCACTGCTCGCCGGTATAGCCGATCGCCAGAGCCTCGATCGTCGCGCCGGTATCGTTGGTGAACTGCACACCGATCAGGGGAACGAGGTTGTTGCTGCGCAGGCCGCCAAAGGCACGCTCGCTGCTGCCAACCGCGCCAAAGCTGTAGGTGTCGCCGGCGCTGCTGCCCGGCGTAAACGCACGATAGGCGCCATCGGCTGTAGCGGCCGAGCCAGCTTCCCGAAAGTCCCAGCCGGCTGGCACAGCAGAACTTGTACCGGCATTTTGCAGCCCATCAAACGACTGCGCGTAAGCGACTTGCATCGCGACAAGACTAGCTGCTCCAGCCGCAGCGGCGGGCAGGATCCCACCCAGTTGGAGTATCGATGCGCTGCAGAATGCAAGGAGGAGTATGAGGGTTGCATTCAGTCTTGAGCCATGCTTTGTCATAGTTGCCGCCAATCATGTCTTTTGGGCTAAAGGCCGGCTGGTTACCGCACCCTTTAGCCCAAAAGACCGAACTGAGATTTAATTGATATAACTGGGGTCTAGACTAGACGTGTCTATCCCCACCAGCGATGCCACATCGCATGGTCGCCGCCAAGGGCGAAGACATCGATGCGGTCCGGCCCCCACGACACAGCCGCAGGGTTGGAATAGATGTTGCCGCCCAGGTTCTCCCAGTCGCTCCAACCCACACCGTCCCACCACTTGTGATACAGGGCACGGTCGTTGCCAACCACAAAGCAGTCCAGCCGGTTTGGCGCCCAAGAGGCAACTCCTACACCGTCCGTGCAGAATCCACCCAGGCTCTCCCAGCCATTCCAGCTTACCCCGTCCCACCAGCGATGCCACATCGCATGGTCGCCGCCAAGAGCGAAGACGTCGATACGGTCCGGCCCCCATGACACAGCCGCAGGGTTGGAATAGATGTTGCCACCCAGGTTCTCCCAGTCACTCCAACCCACACCGTCCCACCACTTGTGATACAGGGCGCGGTCGTTGCCAACCACAAAGCAGTCCAGCCGGTTTGGCGCCCAAGAGGCAACTCCTACACCGTCCGTGCAGAATCCACCCAGGCTCTCCCAGCCATTCCAGCTTACCCCGTCCCACCAGCGATGCCACATCGCATGGTCGCCGCCAAGAGCGAAGACGTCGATACGGTCCGGCCCCCATGACACAGCCGCAGGGTTGGAATAGATGTTGCCACCCAGGTTCTCCCAGTCGCTCCAACCCACACCGTCCCACCACTTGTGATACAGGGCGCGGTCGTTGCCAACCACAAAGCAGTCCAGCCGGTTTGGCGCCCATGAGGCAACTCCTACACCGTCCGTGCAGAATCCACCCAGGCTCTCCCAGCCATTCCACGCCGGCGCTGAAATTGCATCAAAGGCAAGCTTGGCGCGGATGATGCCCGCGCCGGAATACTGGTCCCAGCCGGCTGGCCCAATATCCTTGGCCGTCGCGGAAGCGCTGTCTTGACTTGGTCCTGCGTTAATGACGGGTTGCGCTGCTTGAGCAAGGCAACAACGCCGGCTGCAATGGGCGTAGCGGCCGATGTTCCGCTGTCGCTGTTAAAGAACCCTGTAAAATGCGTAACCGAGCAGAAGTCTGGCTTATTTGGGTCAAGCGCAGCCGGGCCACGGCTGCTGTAGCCGACATACTGCTCATTCTTGTTGACGGCACCTACAGTGATCACACGTGGATGGCCGTTGGCCCCCCAAATGCTCTTGCCTGGCCCCGTATCCCCGCCACAGCGGTCGTCGGGACAGGTACCGCCGCAGTTGCCGGCGGAAAATAAGACGAGTATACCTTCATTTAAGGCCTCGACTACCTTGCGCGTGAAGGGGTGATTGGGATTCGTAGCATAGTCGGCATCCCAGGTCTGTTGAAAGATACCCCAGCTGTTAGTCAGCACATGCGGCGTGCCATCCGCCTTATGCCTGTCGATGGCCCACTGAAAGCCGGCAAGAGCGCTCGAGATGAAGCTGCCGTTGGCGATGCGGATGTCGTAAATCCGTGCGTCGGGGGCCATACCAAGCACGTCAGTCGAAGTCATGTTGCCATGCCAACCCCAGGTGACCCCGGTCGTACCCCAATCTGCGGTTGGATACCCGCCAATTACACGCCCGACAAGCTTGTTCGGCCAGTTGGCGCTAGATGTGTCGGCCGCCGAAATGGCGCGGCCGTTGGCCGTGATGCCGCCGTCGACGACTCCGACAACAATACCGTTGCCCCTGTAGCCGGCGTTCCAGATCTGGTTCACGCCTAGATACTGTGCAACGTCGGCCATGGTACCCTTGGGTGTACCTGGCGAACAGTCACACGTACCGATCGGGCAAGGGGCAAGCCCTGCCATAGGCGAGATCTGGACGATGTCCAGCTCTCGCTCCATAACGCTGAAGGGGGCAATCGGCGTGTCCTTCCAAACTTTGACCACGTTGGGCTGGGCTTCGAGTTCCGCGATCTTGGCGGGGTCGATGGTTCCCCTGACGATAACGGTCTGCTCATCGGGTATCCCAGGTCCTGCGTCTTCACCTCCTGCCGCGTCAAGTGCAGCAAGACCGCTTGGCACGCTTGGGCCGCTCATGGGCACGGGATCAAAATCACTGTCCACTTCGAAGTCGGCCAGGGGAAACTCATTGACGGCAGCAAGGGCGCCCGCGGGAGCTGTTGCCGACGGCACACGTAGTTCCACAAGCACGCGCATCCTTCCCTCTTCTCCTTGCCCGCCTTCCCCACCACTGGACTGGGCACCGCCGGATTGTCCGCCGGCGGGTGTTCCAGGTCCCATTTCACTTGGGTACATACCGGCAGGAGGTGCATCACCTGAAGCCATTTCAGGGCCTCGCATACTGCCTGCGGTACTGTCTTCACTCTGTACGTTTGCAGGAGGCGCGCCGTTGGCGTGCCCATTGGACGTCTTGGCGACAGGTTGCGCCTCTACCATCTGCCCAGCAGGCATACCGTCAATGGCGGCTGCCCTTTGCACATCTACGGACTGCTGAGCTTTCCCCTTTGACTGCTTCATACCTCAACCTCCTGTGGTGATCCAGAATTCGTGCGCAGTGCGTACTAAGCGGCATACAAAGTGAATGCCTGCCCCCGAAGAGACTTCGAGAAACCAAAGATACCTTGTATAGGAAGCCGGTCTGTGTCCGATTACTTGGCTTCAAGCCCAAGAAAACATTCACGATACCGTCAATGCGAGCGAAAAGATGCGATTCAGAACGAATTAGTGGCGGTAGTACACTATACGACCCTCGAGGGAAAGAGCCAGTATAGCTAAAGGGCAGACGAAATTATCACACTATTACTGGAAAATGTCAATAGAGGCCCGGCTGATTCTCATCAAAGATTAAGCAATCAGCCGGCGGCGGGTTCTTCGACCAGCTCGACGGTGACGGCTTTGGTCTGGCCCTCACGGATGATGGTGAGGGTGACGCTGTCGCCGACACGATAGTTTTTTTCGAGCAGGGACTCAAGCTGGTCAAGATTGGTGACAGCCTGGCCGTCGACGGCGATCAGGATGTCGCCGCCCGTGTAGACACGCTGGTTGCCGATCACATCCTGGCGCTGGGCGCCGAGGACGCCGGCGCCGGCGAGCGGCGAGGTGTTGTAAATCTGAACCAGCAGCAGGCCGGCGTTGGTGGGCAGCTTGAGAACCTCGGCCAGGCCTGGCGTGATATTGTAGGCGTACCGCACGCCGAGCCAGGGGTGGCGATAGCGGCCGACGCTGAGCAGGTCGGGCAGCATGCGCTTGATGGTGTCGATCGGCACGGCAAAGCCGACGCCGGCACTGGTCCCGGTCGGGCTGAAAATAGCGGAGTTGATGCCGATGACACGGCCGCTGGAGTCGAGCAGCGGACCGCCGGAGTTGCCCTTGTTGATGGAAGCATCGGTCTGGATCATGCCGCTGATGCTGCGGCCGTCAGGCCCTTGCAGCGAGCGGCCCAAGGCGCTGATGACGCCGGTGGTCAGCGTGCGACCAAACTGGCCAAACGGGTTGCCGATGGCGATCGCCCACTGGCCCACCTGCAGATTATCCGATTCGCCGAATACCACAGGTTCGAGCGCAGCCTCCGGCAAATTCACCTTTAACACGGCCACGTCATTGCGGGCATCATAGCCCACGACGTCGGCGGGCGCGCTCAACTGGTCGCCAAAGGCAACCTCGATCTTCTCCGCCCCCTCGATCACGTGATAGTTGGTGAGGATGTGGCCTTCCTTGTCGAGCACAAATCCCGAGCCCGAGCCCTCCTCGGGCACGACGTTAAAGAAAAAGTCCTGGCGCATGACCTGGGTCGTGATGCTGACGACCGACGGCGAGACACGATCGTAGACTGACACAATGCGGCGCTCGGCAAAATCGAGCCCGGCAGCGTCGATCAGTGCCAAAGGATTAGGCGGTGTTGCGGTAGGCGCGGCGACCGTAGGCGTTGTGACAATAGGGGTGGTAGCAGTGATGGATTGGAGGGTGATCAATGTCCCGGGGACCACTATCGACGTCCCGGGAACCTCAAGCGAACGCTGGCGTTCGCCGGTCCCCGGGACATGAGAAGCAGCCGCGCACCCGCACAGCAGCCAGATGCAGAAGGCCAACGCGGCAAAGGCCGGTAGGCGATGCGTAATCCTCATGGTGAGCAAGCCGCTCAGATAAGGTTGCCGGCTTCGTCCAGGCTGGCCAGCCCCTCTTTGAGCGCATACAATGCGGCCTGGGTCCGATTGGCCAGGTGCAATTTGCTCAGGATGTTGCTCACGTGCGTGCGCACGGTGCGTTCGCTGATCACCAGCGAGTCGGCAATCTCCTGGTTGGAAAGCCCGCGGGCGACAAAGACGAGCACCTCAACCTCGCGGTCGGTGAGCGGCTCCTCGGCCGGCGGCATGTTGGCGGCCGGCCGGTTCAGCTCCCGAATCAGCTTGCGCGCGATGGCAGGATGCAGCGAAGACTCGCCGTGATAGACGTCACGAATGGCCTGGATAAGCTCTTGCGTCGATGAATCCTTGAGCAGGTAGCCAAGTGCGCCGGCCTTGATGGCGGCAAACACCTTGTCGTCATCCGAAAAGCTGGTGAGCACCAGGATGCGCGCATCGGTGTTCTCCATCTTGATATCCTGGATCGCCTCGATGCCGTTCTTGCGCGGCATGACAAGGTCGAGCAGGATCACGTCGGGGTTCAAGGCGCGCGCCTTCAGCACGGCCTCGACGCCATCGGCCGCCTCGCCGATTACCTGGATGCCGGGCTCGGTTTCCAACAGAGCGCGCAGCCCGCCGCGCACCACATTATGGTCGTCTGCAATCAATACACGAATATGCTCGCTCAATGATCCCCTCCCACTGGCTCTCGGTGTGAAGAAGTCCAGTCATAATGGATAACGCTGTCAGTCGCCGGCCAGGGCGTAGTTGCGCCGGCTTCAGGTTCTTGCAACGACACACGGATTTTGGTTCCCTGATCGGGAGCGGTTTCGATGACAAGAGCAGCATTAAGTCGTGTGGCGCGTTCCCGGATATGGCTCAGTCCCACGCCGGCAGCATCGATCTTGGCCTCGCCGGGCTGGCCAAGGACAAACCCAATGCCGTCGTCGGACACTTCAAGGTCACGATACTGCCGTCGCGCTGCAGCCGTACGACGACATTGCGTGCCAAGGAATGTTTGAGCGCATTGTTCAGCGCCTCCTGGCAGATCCGGTAGAGGCTCTCCTCGATAAACGGCGAAAGAGCGCAGCGGCTCCGCAACTTCCAGGCGGGCGTTGATGCCCGGCGCGCCGTTCCACCGCGTCAAGGCGCTGCGTGAGCGCCTGCACCAGGCCAACCTGCTCGAGTACGGCCGGACGCAGTTCATACAGCATAAGCCGCATCTGTTTCATCGCCTGCTGCGCCGTGTCACCCAAGAGCGTGAGATACTCCTGCACACGTTCAAGCTGGCCGGCCGAGGCAAGGCGGCGCCCGGCTTCGGCAAATAACGTCAAGCTGTAAATGGACTGGGTGACGGCGTCGTGCAGTTCGCGGGCAAGCCGCTCGCGTTCCTCGAGCGTGGTGGCGTCCTGCGCTCGCTGCTGCAGCGTGGCGCTCTCTATCGCCAACACCACCTGCTCGCCCAGCGCTACCGCCAACTCCAGTGACTCGGGCGCCAGGTCAGTCTCGTCGGCAAAAAAGAAGATGATGACGCCCACGACCGACATGGTCGGTCACCATGGGGACGACAAGGTGAGCGCGATAATGGGCACCGGAGTTGGCACGGACACCGGCACCGGAACAGGATCTTCAAAGTGCGGAACGGCCCTCGCCTCCTCCAGCGCACGGGTGACGGTCTCCTGGGCCACCAGCAGATCGCCGGCGTCGATGCCTGCCGCACTGTGGGCAAAGATACAGTGCTCGGGCAGCAAGGTGGGATGCGACGGCGTCGAGCGGCCGGAAGACGGCGATAGCGTCGGCGCCCAGCAGCAGTTCGGCCTGCTTAAAGATGTGATTGAGGATCTCCCCTAAGGGACGATTGGCGTTGAGAAACCCTAGAATCTCGCGCAGTCCTTCGGCAGCCTGCCGGCGGCGTTCGATCTCATGCGTACGTTCCGCAATGGCGTTTTCCAGGTCGACCGTGTAGCGGCTGAGTTTTTCGCGCAGCAGGGTCTTGTGCAGCGCGCGCTCCAGGCGATTCGGCCAGCTCGCGCATCATCTCGATCTGGCCGGGGCTGAACGCCTGGCCATCGAATGGCTGCACGACAAGATCGCCGATATAGTCGCCCTGCACCTGTAGACGTAATGTGATCGGCGCCGTGCCGTCCTCCGGCGTAGTCATCCATCGGCACCTCTGCGGCTTGGTCATCCCGCGGCGCCATATAGGCCATCACGGCGAGACCGCCAACGGTGTGCACGACAGCAGGCAGGTCTAAGCCTGCCGCCCAGCGCCATGTCTTCAATGACGGCAACCCAGGCCTGGCGATAGGGAGTCAGATACCGCAAGCGCTCCAAGGCAATGGCGGCAATGGCAGGCAGCGACTGATCGCTGAGGCTGGCGCGATCGATGGCGTTTAGCGCCTCGCGCCACTGCGAATAGAGTACAAAGCTGTCATGCGCCAGCTTCTCGCTGGTGACGTCACGCAGGATCATGGCGCACAAGAAAGCCGCGCCGTCCGCCCCCGCACACGGATGATAGGTCACGCTAAACTGACGGGGACCCCAAGGCAGGATGCAGCAGCAGGATCTGGTGAGTCACACTCTCACCACCCAGGCAGCGGTGCAGCGCAGGCTGGACAACATCGGCAAAGGCGCCGTCGCCGACAACGGCCGCCGGCGACGCACCAAGCAGCTGAACGGCATCCATCTCCATGGCGCGACAAAATGCCGGATCGACGGCGATCACTCGTTCCGAGCGATCGACCAGGATCATCGCTTCGGGCACCGTATGTGGAGAGGATTGCACCTCAGTGTCCATCATGGCTTCTATTATACCAGACACAGAATACTGAATGAACTGTCAGCAGTCCCAATACTAACCGCTACTGGGGATAAACCTGTGGATAAGTGCACACCCGCTGGGGACAAGTGCCCCGTTTTTCCACACCACAGGGCGAGTTATCCCCGTCTGTCCCCAGCCTTGTAGGGCGATCGACACAGAGTACACAACAGGTTGTAGTGCACAGAAGCGTCATCAAGAGGTCATGGAACCTGCCAATGCACGGGTTATACATCAGTTGTTCACAAGATATGAAACGAAGCAGGCTAGAGTCACAAATCCACAAGTACACGGGATATATGGCACTACAGCAAGCCGGGCACTAAATAGAGAGAAAGGCCTGCTACAGCACAAGACTTATCCACTTTTCCACAGGGCTTATTACGACGACTATATAATTCTTATAACACAAATTGATATGATCAAGAAATTTTATCTGTACATACTTAGTGCCTATCAAGGACGACGGCTGTTGGGCGTTTCTTCCAGCATTGGTGGAATGATATCTTCCAGGCTGTTGAGACGTTCTACGTTCGGCTCGAAACGGCACCGTTTCCAGCTGCGGGGCATATAGATAAGGGAGTGGATCGGCAAACCCTCCCCAGCCGTCGAAACGGTTGTAGGGCGCGATGCGAATGGCGAAAGTGCAGATGTGTAGGAAACGGGTTGCGCGTGGTTTCGATGCGGGCGAGCCGGTGACCACGCGGCACGCTCTGGCCGGCATCCACCGCAGGCGAAGCAATTCCGGCATAAAAAGATTCGCCCCAACTGTGCTCGAGCTTGATATAGCGGCCAAAGCCGCGGGGTTCGACGCTGATCTCGATCACACGGCCGGCATCGGCCGCCAACACCCAGGCGCCGGCCGGCGCTTGAAGGTCGATACCGATATGGCCCTTCAGACGTACACCGTTATAGGTGTAGCGGGCATGGAATTCGGGGTGCTCGCCCCAGGCTTGCAGCAGCAGCGGACTGCCTTCGAGCGGCAGCGCAGAGATAGATGCCTTCGGGCTCAAACTGGCCCGACATGGCAAAGTAATGGCCGGGTGAAACGGAACCTGGTGATACAGACATGGTTTGGCAATAGATTCGACAAAGACCGGCAGCTTGCATATACTCAAGGCTTGCCAGCGAATGGTATAGCTGGGAGTATAAAGGTGATTCCATTGCCTGCCAAGATATGCCGCCAGTGCACAGCAGGCCGAATGCAGTGCGGTAAATTGGCGGGTGGCGTGATTATTGTGGTGGCGTGAGGGGTAGGATGCCGATTTACGAATTTGCCTGCCAGGACTGCGGGCACGAATTTGAGAAGATTCAGTCATTTTCCGACAGCAGTACGCCGGCGTGTCCGAACTGCCAGGGCGTACACGTCCAGCGCCGGTTGAGTGCGCCGGCAATTCACTTTAAGGGTTCCGGCTGGTATATTACGGACAGCAAAAGCGCGGCCAAAGGCTCCGCTACCGGTTCGTCGAGCGGCGAAGACGGTAAGGGCGAGAGCAAAAGTGACAGTAAGAGTGAGAGGTAAGGGCGAAGGCAAGACTGAGGGCAAGACCGAGTCAAGCGGAACGAAGGCGGAAGCAAGCAAGAGCGACTCGTCGCCTGCGCCGGCCGCCGCCAAGGCTGAGTAAGCGGGTCCCACAAGCAAGCAGGCGACACCCGCCGGATTGCGCGTGAACACACAACCCAACAGAAGGTCGACAACCCAGCAGGAGGATTGCATGTCAGTTCCCAAGCGGTTTGATGTTTTGCGCTTCTTCAGCGGCTTGCTGAAGGTTCTTGCCTGGATCAACCTGGTCATTGCCATCCTGGCCGCGATCGGCATCGCCATCGCCGGCGGGCAGGCGGGGGCCTTTCTGAGCCTGGCGGGCGACCAGTATGCACCGCTCGCATCCACCGTGGCAGGGGCCGGCGGCATCTTCCTGGCCATCTTCGTGCTGCTGGGCGGACTGTTCTATTTTGTGCTGCTGTACGCACTCGGGCGAGATGATCGCACTCCAGATCGCCATCGAAGAGAATACCCGCTTGACGGCGGCGCTGCTGCTCAAGATGCACCAGGACAGCCTGGTAGATACGCGGCCGGCTTACCCTGGTGCATTTGCGAATGAGCCTGCACCCTACAAGTAGCGCTCCCAAGCGAAGGCGGAGCCGCACATCCCCCGTAGTCACGCAGTGAATGGCGCCTGCCGCAGCACGGCGCCACACCATCTCTATAGTCAGACCAGGGCGACGGCTGTAAGTCCACACCGTCGCCCTGGTTTTGTCTGTATATCGAGGCGTTTATGAGGATTGTTATGGGTGAAGTTGTCGACAGCTTATTGGTTCACGCCCACGTGTTCACGATGGCAGGCCCCAGGATGGCGACCAGGGCGGCTATCTGGGCGTAGGCTATCTGGCGGACGGCGCCGTCGCGGTGCGCGGGGACACGATTGTCGCCGTCGGTGCCACCGCGGATCTGGAGGGACAGTATGCGGCGCGCGAGGTGATCGACGCCAGCGGCCATGCCCTCCTGCCAGGGTTGATCGACGCCCACATGCACACGCCGTACGCCGTCGTGCGCGGCGTCGCACAGGACGTCGCCAACTGGATGCAGCGTGGGCTGGCCGTCTACTCGCGCCACCTGCTCCCGGCAGCTTCGCTGGCAGGCACCCGGCTCAATGTGCTCGAGGCCCTCCGGACCGGCACCACTACGATGGGCGACTATGCTACTCCCCACGAGGGCTGGGCAGACATCTTTGCCGAGGTCGGTGTGCGTGCCGTGCTGACGCCGACCATCAATGCCCTGCCGCGCGGCGGCATGGCTGACTGGCGTGTGGGCGAACTGTATCCACTGGACGAAGGCGAGGGCGATCGCCAGATCCAGGCGGCCGTGGCCTTTGCCCGCGAATGGCATAATGCCGAAAACGGGCGCATTACCGTCATGTACGGACCGCAGGCGCCGGATATGCTGGACCGCGACCAACTGCTCTACGTCAAGCGCCTGGCGGCCGCCGACGGGCTGCGCATCCACATGCACGTGGCGCAGGGCGACCGCGAGATCGACCAGATGCTTAAGCGCTACGGCAAGCGCACGCCGGATTACCTGGACCAGATCGGCTACCTGGACGAGCAGCTGCTGGCCGTTCACCTGACCGAGGCGACCGACGAAGAGACGGAGATGATCGCCTACAGCGGCGCTTCGATGGTGCTGTGCTCGGGGAGCATCGGCATCATCGACGGCATCGTGCCGCCCGCACACCACTTCCGCACCAGCGGCGGGCTGGTGGCCTTGGGGTCGGACCAGGCGGCGGGCAATAATACAAACAACATCTTTAACGAGATGAAGCTGACGGCACTGTTCAACAAGATCAAGTTCCGCGACCCGACGGTGATGCCGGCGTGGGAAGTGCTGCGCATGGCCACGATCGAAGGGGCGCGGGCCATCGGGCTGGGCGACCAGATCGGGTCGCTGGAACCGGGCAAGCAGGCGGACCTGATCTTGGTGGACCTGAACGCACTTCAACCTGCTGCCGGTGCTGAACGATCCCCTGCGCAATATTGTGCCCAACCTGGTGTACGCGGCGACCGGCAAGGAGGTCGACCTGGTGATGGTGGCCGGGCGCGTGCTCATGCGCGACGGCCGCATTCTGACCGACCGACGAGGCCGAGGCGCGCGAAATGGCGCAGGCGATGGCCGAGGATGTAGCAGCGGCCGTACGCCGCGACCCTGCGCACCGGGATCTGGCGCTGCTGGATGCGATGGACAAGGGGCAGTTGTAACGTGAACGAGCTCTGGCGTGGAGCGTGGGTCATCTACAACAAGCACATGCACAAGTTTGTGCGCAACACCACCGAGCTGGGCGGCACGCTCGCGGCGCCGCTGCTGCTGGCGGTGACGTTCGGCGCCGGGATGCAGGGCATCGTCAATACGACGGCGATCGGCGGCATGAGCTACATCTCGTATATTACGGCGGGTATCCTGGTCTTTACGGCGCTGAGCGGCGGCGTGAATTCCGGCATGACGATCCTCGAGGAGAAGATTCGGGGCTATCTCAAGCAGTACCTGGTGGCGCCGATCCCGCGCATGAGCGTGCTGCTGGCTTCGACCTTGAGCGGGTTTGTAAAGACGTTGGTGCAGTCGCTGCTGATCCTGGTGATCGCCGTCCTGTTTGGCGCACAGTTGGTAACCTCGCCGCTGGGCGTCATAGGGGCGCTGCTCGTGCTGGCACTCTTCATGCTGGCCATCGTCGGCTTTGCCAACGGCGTGGCGCTGCGCAGCAAGTCGATCGGCGGGTATCACACGATGCTGTTCCTGCTCAACCTGCCGCTGCTGTTTCTGAGCAACGCGTTCTATCCGCTGGACTCCATGCCGCTGTGGATGCGTGGCGTTGCGCTGGTGAACCCGACCACCTATGCGGTAGATGGCCTGCGCCAGACGCTCTTTGGCGGCGGCAGTCTGCCGGTGCTGCTGAGCATGGCGGTGCTGGCGCTGTTTGCCGTACTGCTCCAGTGGTACGGCGTCAAGAGCTTCCGCAAAGTGATCTAGCAGACCTCCCCAACCAGGAGCATATATGGCCGAGAGCGACGAATACATCAAGCTGGACCAATTCCTGAAGCTGGCGCAGATCGCCATGACCGGCGGCGAGGCCAAGGCGATGATCCAAGAGGGCATGGTCAAGGTCAACGGCGAGGTGGAGACGCGGCGCGGTCGTAAGCTGCGGGACGGCGATCGCGTGGAAGTAGATGGGGAAGAGCTGGTCGTCCAGGTGGAATAAGAACGGCAGCTGACGCCTGCTATCTCTCCTTACCGTTCAGCTTGCGTAGGAATTTTGGTGGGATACAAGTTGCAGATTTAGTGGTAGGATAGGCGTTGAACTTTAGCTGTTGAATTCATCGTAGCGCTACAAGGCAGCTAATCATGAACCTGTCCCTGATACAGTCCCCGGTTGAAGCCACTGCGCGTGTGTTGTCTGCTCTGCCGCCGCTCGGGCCTGGCACCGGCCGAATTGGCCGCCATCCTGGCGGAGATTCCCGACGATGCCGTTTCGCAGTATCGTTCCTATCTGCTGGCCGAGGTCTGGCCCAACATCTTTACCGCCTACCTGTCCGGTGGCTATCACGCCTGCGCCGAGCCAACTGTGCGCCCTATGCTCGCACGCGCCTACCTGGCATCCTACTGCCATGCGACAGGGGTAAAGCCGTCCCTCTTGGCCGATGCTGCCGCGGCATGTGCCCCGCACTGGGATGAAGCACCGATGCCGGCTTCCTCGCATGCGGCGGCCATGCTGCATGAGATGGCCGACCACATCAGCTGAGGCCAGCCGATCACCGGCAGATTGGGCGAGGCATGGGGCTAGCTGCGCAGCAGCTGCAGCAGCCCCAACTCAATCTCCGTCTCTGAAACCAATACCTGGTCTTCGAGCACCTTGGCGGCCGGGATGACGGTCGGCTGTGCGCCCAGGCGTGCCACCTGCACATGCGCCGCTTTGGCCACTGACCTGCGCGGCGACTTCCGCACCCCAGCCAAAGGCGGCCTGGCTTTCTTCCACCACCAGCAGGCGCCCGCTGGCTGCCGCCGCGGCGGTAGCGATAGCTGCCGTCGAGCGGGCTGATGCAGGCCGGCAGCACCGCCAGGACATGCACTTCTTCGGCCGCCATGCGGGCGAGCACGCCGTGCAGCAGCCGGCTCATGCCGCCGTAGGCCACCACGGTCACGTCGGGCTCGGTACCGGGGGCATAGTTGGCCAGGTGCACGACAGGATGGCCGTAGGCGTCGATGCACCTCCCAGCGGCGGAGGCCTGCCTCGCCGTCGCCCAGCAGGAGCGGCTGGGGATAGAGCAGCTTGTTTTCGACAAACAGCACCGGGTCGCCGGCGCGTACGGCCGCCTGGAGGAGCGCGCCGGCATCGTGCACGTGCGACAGGCGCGAGCACCGTGAGATGGGGGATGCCGAGAAAGAGGCGCTCGAGCGACTGGCTGTGCGTCGGGCCATAGCCGCGGCCGCCGCCCATCGGCGTGCGCACGACCAGCGGCACCCGCACCCGGCCGTTGTACATGGCCGCATACTTGGCGGCATGGTTGATCAGCTGGTCGGCGGCCAGGGTGACAAAGTCGCCAAACATGATCTCGGCGATCGGGTGGCGCCCGCGCAGGGCGAGGCCGACGCTCACGCCGACGATGGCGGCCTCGCTGATGGGCGTGGTGAAGACACGGTCGGGAAAGCGCGTGGAGAGCCCCTGGGTGACCTTAAAGGCGCCGCCATAGGGGTCGAGGATATCCTCGCCGAGCACGACGGCACGCGGGTCCTGCTCCAGGATCGCGTGCAGGCTGGTGCGGAGGCTCTCGAGATAGGTCAGGCGGGCTGCCATCGAGCCCCCTCGGCAAACTCGGCGAGCGACTGGGGTGCTTCGGCCAGGGCCGCGTCGATCGCCTTCTGCACGCGCTCGGCGGCGGCGGCATCGAGTTGCGCACGTTCGCTCGGCTCCAGGCGGCCGCCGAGGCGCTCCAGCGGGTCGCGGCTCCAGGCGGCGGCCAGCTCGTCGCGCTGGCGCGTGTCGTCGCCCTTCGAGTGCGGCGCGAGCCGGTAGGTCGGCAGCGCCAGGAAGTAAGGCGCACAGTGCTCACGCACATAGGCGACGGCGGTGCAGGCGGCGGCATAGACCTCGGTCACGTCGAGCGCGTCGGCCATCGTGTGGGCCGGCCCGCCGGTGAGGTCGTGCGTGGCGATGCCAAAGGCGCGCGGGCGGTCGGCCAGGCTCCCCGCATGTTCGAGGTGCTTGGGCGTGCTCTGGGCATAGTGGTTGTCCTCGAGCACAAAGAGCACAGGCAGCTGCCAGAGCGAAGCCAGGTTCATGCTTTCGTAGACCACCCCCTCGCCCAGCGTGCCGTCGCCCAGAAAGACCGTGACGATGGCGCCGCTGCCGTCGAGCTTCTCGGCCAGCGCCGCGCCCACGGCATTGGGGACGATCCCGCCCTGGATGCCGTTGGTGTAGAGGTTGCGCGTGTGCAGGTGCTGGGTGCCGCCGACGCCGCCGACCACGCCCGTGCGGCGGCCGAGCAGCTCCGCCACCAGGCCTTCGACGTCGTCGCAGTAGGCAAGAAAGTGGCCGTGGGCGCGGTGGCTGGAGAAGATCACATCGCGCTCCCGGTCCAGTGCGGCGACCACGCCCACGGCGCAGGCCTCCTGCCCGATCGACGTATGCACCGTCCCCGCCATCAGCCCGCGGGCATACAGGTCAAAGAAGGCCTGCTCCGTCTGGCGGATGAGGGTCATCTGGGCGTAAAACTGCGCATCGGTTGGCGGCGTCATGGCTGTAAAGCTTACCGCAGGTTGTCGCCACGGCATACTGGGAATGCCCGGCGATTTGGAAGCACCTTGGCACCACGCGTGCTACAGGCTAGAATAATGAGCCTGTTATAGTTCCCAGCTCGGTACGTTGGATGAGCTGCGAAACGGATCGCTCCCTGCTTCAGGAGGAATACCTATGCGTATGGGTTTGCAGATGTGGCCGGTGTACCCAAGCAAGTACGGCAATCACTTCGATACTTTGCTCGCAGTCGTTCAAGCCGCCGAGGAGGCAGGGCTCGATTCTGTTTTGATCGCCGACCACTTCATGTTTGCGGACGAGGAAGATCCAGAGAAGGAAGTGCCGGTCATGGAATGCTTCACCATCCTGGGCGCTATCGCAGCCAGGACCAACCGGATCCGGATCGGCGAACTGGTCACCGGCGTGCCCTATAGGAACCCAGCCCTGCTGGCGAAGATATGTGCCACCCTGGATGTGATCAGCCATGGCCGCACCATTGTGGGCCTGGGCGCCGCCTGGCACGAGCCGGAGTTCACAGCCTACGGCTGGCCGTTCCCGTCGACACGGGAACGGTTGGAGATGCTCGAGGAGGCGGTGCAGATCGTCGACAGGATGCTCACACAGCGGCCGGCCAGCTTCACCGGCAAGCATTACACGGTCCAGAACGCCTATAACGATCCCATGCCCGTCCAGAAGCCGCGCCCACCAATTATGATCGGCGGTAGCGGCGAACGGGTCATCCTCAGGCTGGTTGCGCAGTATGCGGATTACTGTAACGTGTTCGGCGACCCTGCCACGGTAGCGCACAAGTTCGAGGTGCTGCGCGAGCACTGCGCAGCTTCCGGGAGGCCGTACGAGCAGATCACCCGCACCAACCATGTAGGCATCCTGATCGCAAAGGACGAGGCGGAGTTGGCTGCCAAGAAGGCACGGCACCCAGACTTTGAGGGTATCGTCGGCACCCCGGATATCGTGCTTTCCCACTTACACGAGTACGCCGCAGGAGGCTCGCAGGTGCGTGACCTTCAGCGTGGCCCAGGCAGATGACATTGCGGCGATCCGGCTGTTGGGGGAGACAGTACTGCCGGAGGTAGCGAAGCTGTAGTCGGTTGTGAAAACAGCAGCTAAGCTCAGGTTTGCTTTCACGTATAGCCTAGCTCGACAGTGCCAGTACCACAGCCTGCTCCAGCGCCATGGCAGAGCCCAGTGTCCAGTTCTCCTCCCAGGTATCGCCGTCACATAGGGCACACGCCAACGCCAGAATCGCGCGCATACTCGTCCGCCTGGTCGAGCCAGCGCGGCCAGGCCGTTGTTTCACGATGGGCCTGAGCGGCGGCGAACAACCGTACTCGCGCGCCTGTGGTCGCCTGCGCGGGCGGCAATCCCCGCCACTCCCTCCAGTGTTTCTGCCACGAGGTTTGTGTACTGCATCAACTGCTGCAGGCGCAGCGCCTCATGATAGTACCTCAGCGCCTTGTGCAGTTCGTCGTACTGCTTTCATGACTCGTCCTAGTGCAATCAGGGCGCGAAATGTTCCCCAGTTGATGCCCTGCGCACGCAGCTTTGGCACTGCTGCCTCCAACTGCACTTGCGCAGCATCCAGTTCCCCACGTACAAAAGCTAAGTACCCGAGATCGTACAGCCCCATGCAATCCCCCACTGATCTTGGGCTGCCTCTGAAATGGCGAGTGCCTGTGCGCTATACGGCTGTGCCTGGGTTAGCTCGCCTGTTAACATGGCAACAAAGCTGATGCCGCGCATGGCCGCAGCTATACCGCGTTGGTCCTGGCTTTGTTGGTACAACGCCAGCTCACGGTTCAAAATCAGACCCGTGCCCGCGCAAAGTCCAACTGCAGCACGGCGACGTAGCCGGCGGTATCCAATGCCAACACTTCTGCAAGCAGGGACGAGGCCGGGCACGCGTTGACGTCTTCACTTTGCTGCAAGCTAAGCGCCGTTTCAAGCCGATCGTTGGCTTCCTGTGAGCCGCTGCAGTAGATCCAGTAGGCAAAGAGCAAGCCGTTGAAGCGCTGGGCGAATTCCGCCTCGTTGAAATTCACACGCCCACTCATTTACGGCGCGCAGATTACGCGTTCAGGTGTCAGGCGCTGCAGGTAGTCTCTTTCTTGCGGCGTGTCACGTGCTGTCCCCATCTGCTCAGCCGCAGCGAGAAAGTATTCGGCATGCCGGCGGTGCACTGCCGCTAAATCGCCGAAGGCTGCCAGTTGGGCGTGGGCAAACTGGCGGATTGGTTCCAGCAGCCGGAAGCGCTGTTCGCTGTCGGCATACGCAATTAGCACAAGCGACTTGGCTGCAAGTTCGCGCAGCAGCGGCAGCACGGTCTCTGCGTTCGCAGCGCTGACCGCTGCTGCAGCCGCCAGCGTCCAACCACCGGCGAAAACGGATAATTGGGCGAGAAGCTGCTGTTCTGCCGGCGCGAGCAGGCGGTAGCTCCACACCAGGGCGCTGTGCATGGTTTGGTGGGCGCGGGATGGCGGTGCGGTAGCTGTTGGTGAGGATCGTCATCTGGTCCTGCAGTTGCATTGATATCTGTGCAAGTGACAGGCTGCACGTAAGTCGCGCGGCAAGCTCCAATGCCAGTGGTATGCCGTCAAGCTGGCGGCAGATGTGGGCAATAGTGATGGCATCATCTTCCGGCACCTTGCGTTGGAAAGGCGCGGTGCCAATTCGTTCCACAAACAATTGCACAGCTGGTGCAGACAGCAAATGCGCCGGAATGCGCTCCTGTATGTCGGGCAGCGCCAACGGCAGTACCGGTAAGACGACTTCGCCGGGAATGCGCAGCTCCTCACGGCTGGTGGCCAGGATATGCAGCTGCCAGCAGTGGTGCAGCAGTTGTTCGGCTATCTCGGCACAGGCTTGCACTAGGTGCTCGCAGTTATCCAGGATCAGCAGCATGTGGCGGGGAGCCAGCGACTCCGTCAACAGCTCCAGTGTCAGCGCTCTGCCCCGCCCGAGAGCTTGAAAATGTTGGCGATTGTCTGCGCCACCAGAGCCGAGTCCATGCGACCGCTGGTCAAGGCCGCCAGTTCCACGAGCCAGACACCATCGGGAAACGTACTCTGACTCCCTTCCCACATCATGCGGATGCCGGCCTCCATAGCCAGGCGCGACTTACCTACACCCCCGGCACCAGTCAGCGTCACAAGCCTGTGGCTTATGGCGGTCTGCGTTATCTGGGCCAGTTCGTGTGTGCGCCCCACAAACGTGGTGAGGGGTGCAGGCAAGTTTGTCTTGCGCCCGGAAGTAATGTCCCGTGACCGTTTGTTGGGTGGCAATGACTTCGTTGCAGCCGCCTGCAACTCCAGCGGCTGGCCGGCGACAGGCAGCCGCTCGGCGGTCAGCTCTCCGAGGGCAACGGCCAAAAATAGAATCACGTTCGCCAGGAGAAATGGCCAGTCGCTCGGCCAGCAGGTTTGCCATCTGCCGCGAGGGACGCCGCTCGTCTCGCTCAATCTTGACGATGGTCACCCGTGCGCAGTTGACGGCGCGGGCGAGACCAGCCTGCGTCAGGTCCAGCGCCAACCGCCGGCGCCGCACCCAGTAGCCAAATGAGTTCGTGGTTTCGGACTGCACCAATGCGATATCACTCCTGTAACGGTCGAAGTGACCGTGCGCTGTATACATCGTGTATACATTGTGCATACCCCTGCATGCGGCTCATGGATTTTAATGTCTGCACACCTGAAATGCAAGCGGTGTATAGACGGCGCCAGGCAGCAGCGGTTGGTTGGCTCCCTCTTCAAACAACTGCAAGTGGCTGCACGCAGGCGACAAGTTCTTAATACCCCCAAGGAGCAGAACGATGGCGATCGATGAAGGCAAGCTCAATGAGTTGTTAGGCAAGATGGTCGTGGAACTGGGCGCCGCGCTGGTCGGCACAAACGTGATCATTGGCGACCAACTCGGGTTGTACAAGGCCCTAGCCGCAAATGGGCCGCTCACGTCGCACCAGTTGGCCGAGCGCACCGGCACCGCCGAGCGCTATGTTCGCGAATGGCTCTCTGGCCAGGCAGCGTCAGGTTACGTCGATCACGACAGCGCGTCCGGCGCCTTTCACCTGACGCCGGAACAGGCAATGGTCTTCGCCAACACCGACAGCCCGGCGCTCATGACAGGCGGCTATTACGTAGTCGAGTCGGTCTACAGCGACATCCCGCGCATCGCCGACAACTTCCGCACCGGCAAAGGGTTTGCTTGGGGAGAACACTGCAACTGCCTCTTCTGCGGCACCGAGCGCTTTTTCGGTCCCGGCTACCGTGCCAACCTGGTATCGCACTGGCTGCCGGCTTTAGATGGCGTTGTCGAGAAGCTGGCGGCAGGGGGCAAAGTCGCCGACGTCGGCTGTGGCCACGGCATCTCGACGATAGTAATGGCGCAGGCGTTTCCCGACAGCCACTTTTTCGGCTTTGACTATCACAGCGGCTCGATCGAGCGGGCCCGGGAGTTGGCCAAGGCGGCCGGTCTGGGCAACGTCACGTTTGACGTGGCCACCGCCAAGAACTATCCTGGTGCTAACTATGACCTGGTGACATTCTTCGACTGTCTGCACGACATGGGCGACCCGGTAGGAGCGGCTGCGCACGTATGTGAAACGCTGGACGTCAACGGCACGTGGATGATCGTCGAGCCGATGGCGCAAGACGATCTCGCCGGCAACATGAATCCCGTGAGCCGCATCTACTACGCCGCGTCGACCACCATCTGCCTGCCGACTTCGCTCAGCCAGGAGGTCGGCACTCGGGCTCGGCGCACAGGCAGGCGAAGCAAGGTTACGCGAAGTGGTGACAAAAGGTGGCTTCACGGAGTTCCGCCGGGCCACGGAGACACCCATCAACATGATCCTTGAACGCGGCCGTAAAAACGATGGAGCACCAGTGCCACTGGTGCTCCATTACTAATCAAGTCACCCGGCAATTTCCTGATATAAGGAGGCACGCTGTGTACGGAACCGTTGGACATCTGTTAGTCAAGGATGGTTGTCTTGGCGCCCTCAAAGGTGTCATCCAAAAGCTGGAGGCTGTACCAGGGGTGCTTGCCATGTCCCTGGTGGGCAAGGACGACAATCCTTCCGATTATTTCTGGACGATTGTCTGGCAGGACAAGGCCACGCACGACACGAATGCAGAACGGCCTGAGTTCCCGGCCGAATACCAGGCTCTCCTGGACACGTTGGCAGCGGAACCGGAATGGCATTCAGGCGAAATCGTTTATCGCTCGAAGGTGCAGCCGTAATGCCCATGGATGTCCTCCTCAAGTCCGTGCGCAGCGCTTGTCCGCACGACTGCCCTGATACTTGCGCCTGGCAGGTCACGGTGGAAAATGGCAGGGCTACCCAGCTGGTGGTGACCCCGAGCACCCTTTAACCCGCGGCGGCTTGTGCGCCAAGGTCAATCACTACCTGGAACGCGTCTACAGCCCCGATCGCGTCCTCTACCCGCTGCGGCGAGTAGGGGTCAAGGGGGAGGGCAAGTTCGAACGGGTTAGCTGGGATACGGCGCTGGCAGACATCTCGGCGCATTTGCAGGCCATCATTGCCGAATCGGGTCCAACCGCAATTCGAGCAGTTCTTGACCGACACAGCAGCATACGCCGACTACGTCCTGCCGGCGACGACCCAGTTGGAACAGCTGGATTTGATGTGGTCCTGGGGCCACACCTATCTCAGCCTCAACCAGCCGACGATTGCGCCCCTGGGCGAGGCGGTTTCGAATACGGAATTGTTCCGGCACTTGGCAGCCGTTGGGAATGAATCATGCCTATCTGCATACATCTGACGAGCAGACGGTTTCGGGCAGTCCTGAACACGGATTCTCTGTACCTGGCGGGGATTTCCTATGAACGCCTGCAGCGTGAGGGCTGGGCGCCCCTCAACATCCCGCCCGATTGGTCTCCCTTCGCAGATGGCCACTTCTCCACGCCATCGGGGAAATGCACTATGCGGAAAGCGTGATTGCCAGCGGCATAGCAATAAGGAAGCGTGGATATGAGGCAGTGTAATGAGACTGCATTTATGCTCTTCTGATTTTGGCTCACGGAGGTTCTATGCGAGCGCGAAGCTTCACCGCTGAACATCGACACAGAAGATTTGACTGCAATAGTGTGTAAAGCGATATAGAAGATCGGATCTGGTCCTCGCCAACTGGTCGATCCAGCAGATTCATGGTGGCCTTCGGGGAAGGAGAGGGTGTCTATCGACTTGCCGGTCAGGCACAGTACAGCGGCGGGGTGGTCGCCTGGTCGCTGATCCTCAAGGTCCTGGCGCAACCAACCCACGGCGGCAGCCCGACTGATTGGAACTATTGGCGGCGCGAGGCAGATGCGTATCATTCGGGAGCATTAGCTGACCTGCCTGGGTCTGTCCGCGCTCCGCACTGCTATGCCGTCAATGAGCAGCCAAACGGACAAGTATGGGTCTGGATGGAATACGCCAGGGAACCTTCCAGCCTGACGTGGTCGCTGGCTGAATATCGGCAGATTGCGTATCAACTTGGCGAATTCAACGGTGCCTATCTTGACGGTCGCCCCCTCCAGTCGGGCAGTTGGGTCAGCAGCCAGTGGCTGCACGGTCGCGTCTACAGCAATGAACCCCTTCCTCCCGGTCCTGCGACAGAATTCCGGCCACCCATGGGTGCGCCGATCTTTCCCACCTGATGTGCTTACCGGTATGCCAGCCCATTATCTGGGACGAGCGGGATCTGTTCCTTGACGCTCTGGCTCGTTTGCCGCAGTCCTTCTGCCATTGGGACTGCCATCGTAGTAATATCCTTGGCGTCCCCGATCTTGCCGGCAACACTGAAACCGTGGTCATTGACTGGGCGTTTGCCGGCCAAGGTGTCACTTGGAGCTGAGATATCACCCTTGGTGATCACCTCATACGGTTTCTTTCATGTCGATCCTGCAGATGCTTTGGAACTCGAAAAGCAGGTCATTGCTGGATACCTGGAGGGCTTGCGCTCTGCCGGCTGGGATGGCAATCCACGGCAGATTCGCTTAGGTTACGCTGCCACTAGTGCGATCTGGCATGGCGTCGGTGACTTACGCATCTCCTACTCCCCATCTTGCTGAACGAACAGCTCCATCCTGTTATCGAGCGGGCATTTGGGCGGACACTAGATGTTATATGCGAACGCTGGACGGATATCGTTGGAACTTCATTCTGCGGCTTGCAGACGAAGCGCATACTCTCATTGAACAAACTTAAGTTGATAGAGCCCTGCGACGCCGGGTGTTTGTGCAAGCAAAAATAGTGGAGCCTGGCGCGCCACGCTGCAGCAGCTCGTCACCTGGGCCAATTCAACGGTGCGTATCTGGCCGGCTACCCACTCCCGATGGAAGAGTTGATTGGCTACCCCGCCGATGCCTTGCTGCAAACTGGGCTGAAGCACTGCCTTTTTTGCTTGATCTTGCCAAAGAGGCATGCCATTTGGCGGACGACCCCAACTCAAGTGGCTTTTCGCTGCCGTTATACGGGAGCATGTCAACATGACACGACTCAATCCTCGTACACCCGCCACCCCAACTCCTCCGGATCTATCCCGGAGATGGCGTCGAGCTTGAGGCGGACGTACTTTCCCTTGGCGGATGCGGCGATGGTCCCGTCCGGCAGGTACAGCTCGCCTTCCCCCTCGAAGACCTGGTGGATGTCGCGTGTGATCCGCCCGCGAGCGGTAAGCTCGACGCCGAGCGGGACGGGCTTGCGGAAGCGCATGGTGAGTTCGGCGGTGACGCCCCAGGTCATGGGGTGCTCGCCCTCGCCGATGTTGATGGCGCGGCCGATGGTCTCGTCGAGAATGCCGGTGATGACGCCCCCGTGCATCCGGCCGGGATAGCCCTGGTGCACATCCTGGCCGGTGAAGCGCGCCATGATCTCAATCGGAAACTGCGCAACCTGCGCCGCCGTGTCGGCCTGCGCCTCGCCGCCGTTGGCCGCTCTGGCCGCAGCCGGCGGCTGAACAGGCGGCTGCGCAGGAACTTCGTAAAAGTTCACGTGGACGCCGTTGATGTTCTTGACGCCGCAAATGAAAGCAGAAATAGGAGTTGGGCTGCTTGTTCATGCACGTTCCTCGCTGCGGTCGGTGGCGACGGCAGGCTCGACAGACAGGGCGGAAACCTCGGCGCGCAGCTCCGGGGTCATGGGAATGTCGACGGCCGCCAGCGAGCCCTCAAGCTGCGCGACGCTGCGCGCGCCGATGATGGGCGCGGTCACCCCCGGATGGCTCATCACCCAGGCGACGGCGAGCGCGGCCGGCTGGTAGCCGCGCTGCAGCGGCAAAGGCCTTGAAGCGGTCGGCAGTTTCCCAGTGCATAGCGTCGCCATAGCGCTTCTGGTACTGCGCGTTTTCGACCAGGCGCCCGGATTCGGGCCGCACGCCGACGCCGTACTTGCCGGTGAGCAGGCCGCCGCCCAGCGGGCTGTAGGGGATGACGCCCAGGCCTTCGCTCTGCGCCAGCGGCAGCAGCTCGACCTCGGCCTGGCGCTTGGTCAGGTTGTACATCGGCTGCATGACCGCAAACTTCGCCCAGCCGTGCACGCTCGCAGATCCCCAGTGCCTTGGCCACCTGCCAGGCCGGCCAGTTGGTGACGGCCGGGTAAAGGATCTTGCCCGCCCGCACCAGGTCGTCGAACGCTCCCAGCGTCTCCTCGATCGGCGTGTTCGGGTCGAACCGGTGGGCGAAGTAGACGTCGATCCGGTCGGTGCCCAGCCGGCGCAGGCTGTCCTCCACCTCGCGCACGATGTTGCGGCGCGACAGCCCGGCGCCGTTGTTGGCATCGCGCATCGGAAAGCCGACCTTGGTGGTGATCACCAGCTCGTCGCGCTCGCCCTTCATCAGCCTGCCCAAAATCTCCTCGGCGCGCCCGCGGCCGTAGATATTGGCGCAGTCAAAGAAGTTGATGCCGGCCTCGCGGCAGCGGCGCATACATGGCGCCGGACGTAGCCTCGTCGGCGTCGCCGCCAAAGGACATGGTGCCGTAACAGAGAGCCGAGACGGTGACGCCGGTGCGGCCGAGTTGACGATATTGCATGGGTGATACCTTTCGTCAACTACATGTCCCCGGGACCTCGCAGCGAACCATCGGTTCGCGGGTGAGCCAAACGCTGAAATTTCACCCCATCACATGACTGTTTCCAGTGCCCCCAGCGCCGTCGCGCAGCCGGGCGATTCCGGCAGGATCATGCTGGTGGCGTAGTACTTGCCGACGAGGCCGAGGACCTCCCGGAAGTAGGCCATGTCGAGCATGTGGCCGATGACGACGATGCGCTCGCAGCCGTGCGCCTTCGCCGCATTGACGGTGACGAGCCCGATGGTCTGCGCCACCAGGTTGACAAGCGCAGCCGCCAGGTCGGGACGGCTGACCTCGCCGTGAAAGCTGCGGCGGCCGAGACGGCCAAAGTTGACGGCCGTGGCGTCGGCAGGCAGCGAGCCGATCGGACCCGTGATGACGTCGGCCAGGCTCAGATCGGCGCCGTTGCGGTCGCCGGCCAGCGCCAGTTCGCCGATCTCCACGGGGTCGAGCGTGCCCAGCAGGAGACGGGCGAGGCCGAGCATGGTGCCGCCGCCTACCCCACTGCCGGAGACATGCGCATAGCTGTCGCCGGCGGCCTTGATGAGCGCGGTGCCCGAGCCGGCACTGGCTACCATAGTCGGCTGTGCCCGGTCGGCGCCGGCCAGGTGCAGAATGGCCTGGCCGCCGCGGCCGATAGCCTGGACCTCGTTGACGGGAACGATCTGTGTGCGCCCGAAGTTGCGGGGGCAGCAGCTTGTGTCGGCCGCCGGTCACGGCGAGGCGGTCGAGATCGGCCAGGTCGATGCCGCCGGCGGCCAGGATGGCACGCACGGACTCCTCGTCCGGGTCGCCGTCATAGGGTTGGTTCCAGTGGCGCAGTTCCCCGTCGATGCGGGCCACCACGTCCGTGTTGGAAATGCCGAAGTCGATCGCTGCCTCTAGCGTATGCTGTCTCTGGATTCGCGCCGTCATGGAAGTACCGGTACTGTGTGCCTGCTGCTCTGCCTGTATTCTCTAGCCGCATTCTATCATTAAGAGGGGGAACGAATAAGCTATGCCGTCGATCGAGTTGCTGTTTGTGGCCCTTGCCGCCTTTCTGCTGCTGGCCATCCTGGGGAGCAAGGCCGCAACCAAAACGGGGGTGCCGGTTCTCCTGCTGTTCCTGCTGCTGGGGATGCTGGCAGGATCGGACGGGCTCGGCGGCATTCAGTTTGATAATCCGTGGCTGGCACAGTCGGTGGGAGTGGTGGCGCTGGCGTTTATCCTCTTTTCGGGCGGGCTCGACACGCCGTGGCAGGATGTGCGGCCGGTGCTCAAGGAAGGGCTGGCGCTGTCGACCCTGGGGGTGACGCTCACAGCCCTGTGCGTGGGCTGGTTTGCAGCCACATTCCTGGGCTTCACCCTGCAGGAGGGGATCCTGCTGGGGGCAATCATCGCCTCGACCGACGCAGCCGCGGTCTTTTCCGTGCTGAACAGCAAGAGCGTCCGGCTCAAGGGCCGGCTGAAGGAACTGCTCGAGCTTGAGTCGGGGAGCAACGACCCAATGGCGGTGTTCCTGACCGTCGGCATGCTGCAGCTGATCGCCAACCCCGGACAGTCGCCGCTGACGCTGATCCCCATGTTTATCCTGCAGATGGGGCTGGGTGCGCTGATCGGCTATGGCGTCGGGCCGGGGCGCCGTGTGGCTGATCAACCGGCTGCGGCTCGAGTACGACGGGCTCTATCCGGTCCTGTCCTTTGCGCTGGTGCTGGTGACCTACGGGGCGACGACCCTGGTCGGCGGCAACGGGTTTCTGGCCGTGTACCTGGCCGGGCTGGTGATGGCGCAGCAGGAGTTTGTGCACAAGCGGAGCCTCTTCAGTTCCACGACGGGTTGGCCTGGCTGATGCAGATCATCATGTTTGTGACGCTGGGGCTGCAGGTCTTATCCGTCCCGGCTGCCGGACGTCGCGCTGGCGGGGCTGTACGTGGCGATCGTTCCTGATCGTTCTGGCCCGGCCGCTGAGCGTGTTTCTGGCGCTGGCGCCCACCAAACTCAGCCTGCGCGAGAAGGTGTTTGTTTCCTGGGTCGGGCTGCGCGGCGCGGCGCCCATCGTGCTGGCGACCTTCCCCCTGCTGGCGGGGGTGGCCGAAGGCCGACACCATCTTTCACCTGGTCTTTTTCATCGTGCTGACGTCGGTGCTGCTGCAGGGGACGCTCATCATCCCGGCCGCGAAGTGGCTGAAGGTCTACGATGCCACGCCGCCCCGGCCCTCGCCGTTGGCGTACGTGATGCGTGACCAGACGATCGCCAATGACCTGGCGGAGATCCATGTTGGGGCAGGTACGCCGGCTGTGGGCAAGCAGATCGTGGACCTGCACCTGCCCCCCGACGTGCTGATCGTGCTGATCGGGCGGGGTGGTGACATGATCGTGCCGCGCGGGAGCACGGTGATCGAGGAAGACGATACCGTGCTGGTGATGGCGCCGGCAAGCGCAGGAGGACAGGTGCGGCAGGTTCTAGGTGAGAGGGAGAGCACTAGCGGCAGAGTGCTTGGGCGGCGGACTCTGAGGTGGGTTCGTGCAAAATCCAGGCGCCGATGTAGAGGTCTTCGTGCTGGGCGAGGAGGATGGTGCGCGGCTGGCCGTTGGGAGCGGCAAGGGTGACGCACCAGAGGTCCACCGGCGGGAAAGGGAGCCGGGCGGCTGGCGGGGTCGCCAGGGGTGCCGTTGACGGTGTAGGTGGTGCCGAAGTACACGCCGTCGCCATAGGTGACGTGGCTCAGCGTCGGCGTGAAGGCGCCGGGGCGCAGTGAGCGGACGAGCGACTGGACAGATTCGGCTCGCCGGTCGTGCGGTTGTGCAGGGCCACATAGCCGGCCAGCAGCTCCTGCGCAGCGATGGGCGGGCCGGGCCGGTAGAGCAGCCAGGCGGCGGCCACCAGCAGGATGACAGGCGTGAGCAGGGTCGGCAAGGGCAAGCCAGATGTACTTCATGGCGCACCTCCTTGGTCGTATTATCGCGCCATTTTTACCGTTTGATCCCTGCCGGCCAAAATTCATCACCCTCAGGCCGTTGCGCTGGCGCCCCGCGCGTGGTTCAATGGATGTCAACCCAAAAACATTGTCTCTAGAAACAGCAAAGAAACGGCGGAGTCTACCCAATGTTTAAGAACCTCAATGCGGGCGCAATCGGAATTCGCAACAAGTCGCTGGCCGAGACGATCGTGCTGGCCAAGGAAAGCGGCTTTGAGGGGATCGACTTTGATATCAAGGAGGCGGCGCAGCTGGCCGACGCCCATGGCGTAGCCTATGTGCGCGACCTGTTTGCCGCCAACGGCATCCTGCCGGGGCTGTGGGGGCTGCCGGTGGCATGGAACCAGGACCAGCTGGCGCGACGACCTGGCACAGCTGCCGAGCCTGGCGGCGCTGGGGGCCGAGCTGGGCTGCACGCGCACGGCCACCTGGTGCCCTTCCTGGTCGGACAGCCGCCCGTATGAAGAGAACTGGGCCTGGCATATCGAACGCTACCGGCCGATCGCCCAGGTCCTGGCCGAGCACGGCTGCCGCCTTGGGATCGAGTTCCTGGGCCCCAAGACGCTGCGCACCGGTCACCCCTACGAGTTTATCTCATACGATGGACGAGATGCTGCGGCTGGCAGCCGACATCGGCACGGGGAACGTGGGCCTGCTGCTGGATGCCTACCATCAGTATACGGGCGGCGGCACGCCCGCCGACCTCGATCGCATCACGGCCGCCGATGTGGTGACGGTGCACGTCAACGACGCGCTGGCCGGCATCCCCATCGACGAACTGCCGGACCTGGTGCGCTGCCTGCCGCTGGAAACCGGCGTGATCGACCTCGCCGGCCTTTATGCGCAAGCTGGCCGCGCTGGGCTACGACGGGCCGGTGACGACCGAACCCTTCAGCGCCCGCATCAATGCGATCGCTGCCGAGGATCCGCTGGCCGCCGCACGCGAGGTGTC
Organism: uncultured Chloroflexia bacterium; assembly: GCA_963791135.1. Classification (GTDB taxonomy): domain Bacteria; phylum Chloroflexota; class Anaerolineae; order Caldilineales; family Caldilineaceae; genus Fredericiella. The sequence goes on along the minus strand of CAWBRX010000024.1, from coordinate 27,349 downwards.
GGCAGCAATGGATAAGCTCTGGCAGGCCGGCGGCATCGGCGCCTAAACTCCGGGGAAGGCGGCAGGAGTGCGAACACATGTCGTTTTGCTCAACGGTAACCACACTAACCTACAAGGCGAGGGTCAGGCAGTACAGTAGAGTGCCCATCCGCAGCAGTATTTGCCAGGTTAGACGAGGTTTCCCAAAGGAGAATGGACATGCGAAAGTTTGCCGCAATCTTAGCATTGGCCCTGATGTTGGTGACGAGCGGGACGGCGCTGGCCGCCAGCGCCTTTCCCAAGAGTATCCCACTGCCCATCGGCTTCCAGCCGGAAGGGATCGTGAGTGGTGCCGGAACAGACTTCTATGCCGGCTCGCTGGCCAACGGCGCCATCTACAAGGGCGACCTGCGCACAGGCAAGGGAGCAGTGTTTGTACAGGGTGCCGGCGGGCGGATAGCCGCCGGGCTGGCCTACGACGAGCGCAGCGGCTACCTGTTTGTGGCGGGCGCAACGAGGGGACGGGATCGGTGTACGATACGCGCACGGGCGGCCTGGTGGCATCGTTCCAGTTCGCCCCGGCCAACAGCAGCTTTATCAACGACGTGATCGTGACGCGGCAGGCGGCCTATTTTACCGACTCGTTCAATGCCCGCTTGTTTGTGGTGCCGTTAGGACCGGGCGGTGCTGTAGAGGAAGCGAACGGCTACCAGGTACTGCCGCTGAGCGGGGATTGGGTACAGGTGCCGGGTGCGTTTGTCTTTAACGCCAACGGCATCGAGGCCACACCCAACGGCGACGCCCTGATCGTGGTCAACAGCGCACGCGGCGAGATTTATCGTGTCGATCCCAATACCGGTGTGGCGGATCTGATCGAGTTGACCAACAGCACCGGTTCCGGCGATGCCTCGCTGAGCGCCGGTGATGGCCTGCTGCTCGACGGCAAAACGCTGTACGTGGTGCGCAACCAGCTCAACCAGATCGCAGTAGTGCGGCTGGCGAATGACCTGAGTACGGGCGATGTGGTGGGGACGATCACGGACCCGGCGTTCCGGGTGCCGACGACTATCACCGAGCACGGTAATTCGATCTATGCGGTAAATGCCCGGTTTGGTACGCCGCCCGGACCGAGCGTGGATTATGACGTGGTGAAGGTCAGTAAGTAGGAACGCCGAGAGGTATCACCGCCATGGTGCCCCAACTGAAGATCCGTACGCTGGAACTAGTGGAATCGCACAAGCTGTACGAGGTGCTCGGAGATCCGCCGGATACCCGGCTGGAGGCGAGCGGGATCTGTACGGCGGACGACGCTTACTACGTGATCTTCGACAACCGGCCGGACATTGCGCGTATCACCAAGAGCACGGGATTAATTGGGCCCGGCAATGGCTGGCTGCACGAATGCGGGGCGGACTCAGGACATGAGGATATCTGCTATGACGAGCGTACCGGCCACTTTTACGTCTTGATCGAGGCAATGAAGGACAAGCACGGCGAGTGGGCGTCGGTGGTGGACGAGTACGACGGCGACTTCAACCGCCTCGAGCGGCGGTTTGTCGACTTCAGGCTGGAGACGGAGAACAAAGGCTTCGAGGGGATCGCCTACGTGTACCGCCGCGACCCCAACACGGACCGTAGCGACGAAGGGTTCCTGGTGCTGCTGTGCGAAGGCAACCTGTGCAGGGCAGGCAAGGCCGGGCGCACGCCCGGCGGCGGCCGCGTGCACGTGTTTCGCAAGGGCAAGAAGCGCTGGAAACTTGCCAAGCAGATCGAGCTGCCGCCGTGGCTGCCCTTTGAGGACTACTCCGGCATCGAGGTGCTGGGAGAATACATTGCCATCACCTCGCAGGCCAGCGCTATGGCCTGGGTGGCGCGCGTGATCCCCGGCGAGACGGTGACGTTTGACGAGGGCGCGCTGTTCGAGTTCCCGCGCGACGAGCAGGGGGAGGTTGTCTTCTGCAACGTCGAGGGAGTCACCTGGGGCGGCAAGGGACTGTTGGTGACAGTATCCGATCGCATGAAGCAAGATCAAGATGAGCGCTGCGGGCAGTGCGACCAGTCGATCCAGGTATTTCGGATTCCGTCAGCGGAGCGTGCGTAGGTCAAAAGCAGGAATGTCATCGGCAGCGGGAAGAACTGCGAACTATCGGCGGGTGCAGTGCGTTACCCTTGTTGCAGGTGTAGATCCATTCCATAGTTGTACACGATTGTAGTCAAGCGAAAAAGAGGGAAACAATGAACATGAAGCTTCGACAGCTCTTGACGCTGTGCCTGGTGGCGGTGCTGTTGGCAGGTGTGGCAGTGACGGCGGCGCCGGCTCACGGCGCAGGCAAGCGCACCGGCGGCACACGCGGCGCAGGCGGACGACGTCAGCGGCACGTACGTTTCCAATGTCTATCCGGCAGCCTCGGCACCCGGGCTGGTCATGTTGATGTCGCTCTACCCAAACAACAACGCCGAAGTGGTCAACTTCTACTTCTCGAACGCGCCGATCACCGAGACCGGGACATGGGAGCTGAGCGACGGCAAGGTCGTCGTCACGCTGACCGAGAACGACAACGGGAAGTACGACACGCCGAGCAAAGAAACCTTTGACGTGCAGGGCGACATGCTGGTCAGCGGCACGTTTGAGTTCCAAAAGCTGCGGCGTGGTCACGCCGGAGGAACTGGAGGCGGCATCGTCCGAAGCGGCCGCAACCGCGCCTGTGACCAGCACCGAAGAAGTCACGGCGACCGAAGAGACGCACGGCCACCGAGGATACTTCCGCCACTGCCGAGGTGACTGAGACTGCGCCTATGACCGGCACGGAGGAGATGACCGATACGACCGCTGCCAGCGGTGGTGCCTACGCCGTGTTTGTGACGGACGTCTATCCGGCGGCCGATGCGTCGGGCATGGTCCAGTTCATGGTGCTCTATCCGAACATGAACATGGAGCAGCTCACCGTCTACCTGGGCAAAGACAACGTGCACGAGGTCGGCACCTGGAGCGACGCCAATCCGGGTGAAGTGGACGTGACGGTCACCGGCCCATTTGACGGTAAGGAGTACGACTCTCCGGTCACAACGGCCTATACGCGTGACGGCGACATCCTGTCGGATGGCGTGTTTAGCTTCAGCCCCCTGCCCATCGTGACGCCGGCCGACATGGAAGCGATGGCGAACCCGGCGGGCACGTACGTCTCCAAGCTCTACCCGGCGGCCGATGCCTCGGGGTTGATGATCATCCTGTCGCTGTTTGACAACAACAACGCCGAGCAGGTGAGCTACTACGTGGCCAAGGCGACGATCACCGAGCAGGGCACGTGGAAGCAGAACGACGACGGCACGATCACCGTCAGCATCACGGGCAGCGGCGACCAGACCTACGCCAAGCCCGATGGACACGACCTACACGCGCACCGGCGACCTGATTTCCGACGGCACGTTCGAACTGACGCGGGCCGAGGTGGTGACGCCGGAACAGCTGGCGGCCAGCGGCGGCGCAACGGGACTGCCGGCAGAAGGTAGCTACAGAGTGGCTGCCGCGATACTTCTGGCGCGCTGCCGATGCGGCCGGCAGCACCGACCTGGCGGGCACGTCGTGGGTATGGACGCAGACGCTGATGAGCGACGACACCAAGACCACGCCGGCGCAGCCGGACGCCTTCCAACTGGCCTTTGGGCCAGACGGCTCGGTGAGCACGACCACGGACTGCAACACCAACGCCGGCAGCTACACGGTCGACGGCAACCAGATCAAGCTCGACTTCCAGATCTCGACGATGATGGCCTGCCCCAACGACGCGCAGGAAGCAAACTACATCAAGGATCTGCTGGGCGTGCAGTCCTACCTGATTTCCGACGGCAACCTGGTGCTCGAGTTCCCCATGGACTCCGGCACGATGACCTTCGCCCCGGCCCAGTAGCCATGGCTTGAGGCAGCAGCAACCGGTCAGCGACGCCCCGGCCACATTGGCCGGGGCGTTTTGTTGTCTACGCTGATTCGTCATGATCCATTGCTGGCCGATCATTGCCATCGATACCGTGGGGCGAGCCTCGCACGATCATGTAATCCCATAATCCTGGAATCAAGGTTCAGACACCGTTAACGGCACCGTCGTGGTTAGCGTATCGGTCTGCACGGCAGCTGCCGCGGCCGGGTCGGTGGGAACCTCGGTCGGCAGCGGCTGCACCTCCGGCGGCGCAACCGTCGGCTGTTCCGTGGCACTGCGGTGGGCTGCTCTGGCACCGCAGTCGGCTGTTCTGGTATCGCTGTCGGGTTGGTCCGGGATGGCCGTCGGCTGTTCTGGCACCGGCGTTGGTGGTGGCGGTGGCACCGGCGGTATCCGGCACTGGTACGGGCGGCAGCGTGGGCGTCTCGGTAGGCGGGATCACCTCGGGCGTCCAGGTCGGCGTCGGCTGCTCTGGGGTGGGCGCCGCGTTGTTTTCGACGAAGACGCGCACGCGCGCCTCGTACTGCGCGCCCTTGGTGTCGCGCACGAGCAGGCGCAGGGTGTGCGGCCCGCTCTTCAGCTGCGTCGTATCCCACTGGCCGAGCTGTCCATTCACGACCGGCGCGTTGGCGGGGCCGTAGATCGGCGGGCTGAAGGCGCCGGGATCGTGGCTCTCGCCGTACTGGAGTTCGTAGCTCGCAAAGTCCGGGCACGTTGGCGCTGCCAAAGACCGGCACGACGCCGCCCACGAGCATGCCGTCGGGCGGATCGACGATCGCGACCTGGATCTGGCTGGGGTCGGTGACGGTGGGCGCGTTGGCCGGCGGCTGCGGCATGCCGTGCGCCTCGGCCCAGGCGCGGTACTCTTGGGGATAGACCTTGAAGACGCGCTCCTCGATCTGGTCGGCCGGCGTGTACTCGGTGGCCAGTTCGTTGGTGCCGCGCACGACGCGCAGCTTCTGCCACAGGTCCTTCTCCTTGGGCAGCGGCGGGCGATCCTCGGCAAACCAGCGCGTGCGGCGTTCGGGACAGGCGTCGGAGGGCAGCGTCCCGGTGTCGGCGCAGACCTCGAACTGGCGCACGCCAGCGGGCGGGACGAAGGGCGTGACCGGCAGGCCCTCGTGGGCGACCGTCATGAACTCGTGCCAGATCGGGCCGGCGCCGGTGACGCCGGTGACGTTCTGCATTGGCGTGTTGTTGCTGTTGCCGACCCAGACGCCGGTCACCAAATCGGGCGTATAGCCCATGGTCAGGTTGTCGCGATAGTCGTTGGTCGTGCCGGTCTTGGCGGCCACCGGGCGGTCGGCGAGCACGAGCGGCGAGTTGGAACCAAAGGCCGGCAGGCGCGCCTCGTTGTCGCTGAGGATGTCGGTGATCAGGAAGGCGTCGACCGGGCTGATCACCTGCTGGCCCGTGGCGTCCTGGCAGGGGCGGTCGGTGCTCTGTTCGCAGACGACGTTGCCGGCGCTGTCGGTGATCTTCTGGATCGTGACCGGCGGCACGCGCACGCCGCCATTGGCCAGGGTGGCATAGGCGTCGGTCAGCTCGATCAGCGGGATCTCGCCGGCGCCGAGGCTGAGGCTGAGCCCAAAATCGGGCCGGGTGAGCGTGGTGACGCCCAGCCGGCGCATCAGCTCCAGGTACTGCGGCAGCGTGGCGTTCTGCAGCGCGGCTACGGCCGGGATGTTGTAGCTGTTGGCCAGGGCCGTGCGCACCGTCACCAGGCCGTGCTCCTGGCCGTCGTAGTTGGTCGGCACATAGGGCGGATTGGCGCCGTCGGGGAACGGGCGCTGAATGTCGGCCACCAGCGTGCCGGGCGTCCAGGCGTCGCTGCGGTTGCGGCCCGGCGCCTCGAAGTTGGACAGGTAGACAAAGGGCTTGGTCGAGCTGCCCGGCTGGCGCGGGGCAAAGGCCATGTTGACCTGGCCGTCGATCTCCACGTTGTCGAAGTCGGCGCTGCCGACCAGCGCGACCACCTCGCCCGTCTGTGGGCGCATGGAGACGAGCGCGCCGTTGGAGACGTTGCGGTCGGCCAGCGCCGCCACCTGCTGGGCCACGATGCGCTCGGCTTCGGCCTGCAGCTTGGGGTCGAGCGTCGTCGTGACGTTCAGGCCGGCATGGTAGAGCGCCTCGGAGCCGAACATCTCTTCGAGCTGCTGGCGCACGTAGAGCGTGAAGTGCGGCGACTTGAGGTCGTACTGCACGGGCTTGTAGACCAGCGGCTCGGCCCAGGCGGCGTCGGCCTCGGCCTGGGTGATGTAGCCCTGCTCCACCATCAGCCCCAGCACCACGGACTGGCGCTCCTTGGCGCGGTCGGGGTGGGTGTAGGGGTCGTAGTAGGCGGGAAGCTGCGGCAGGCCGGCCAGCAGCGATGCCTCCGCCAGCGTCAGATCGGCGGCATCCTTGCCAAAGAAGGTTTCGGCGGCAGCATCGATCCCGTAGGCCATGCTGCCGTAGAAGACCTCGTTGAGATACATCTCCAGGATTTCGTTCTTGCTATAGCGGCGTGTGATCTCGGCGGCGAGAATCGCCTCCTTGACCTTGCGTGTCACCGACAGCTCAGACGTCAGCAGCACGCGTTTGACCAGCTGCTGCGTGATAGTCGAGCCGCCGGCCACCACGTCGCGCTCCTGGACGGCGTAGTAGACGGCGCGGGCCAGCGCGACCGGGTCGACGCCGGGGTGGCGGTAGAAGTTGGCGTCCTCGGTGGCGATGGTGGCGTTCACCACGTACTTTGCCATGCGGTCGAGCGACACCTCGATGCGTTTGCCCGCATTAGGGTCAAAGGTTTCGTTGAGCAGGTTGCCTTCTCGATCGTAGATACGCGTGCTCTGGAAGGTAGAAGCCCGCGTACGCAGCTCGTTGGGCGAGGGCAGGTCGCGGGCGATGGCGGCGTAACCGACCAGCGCCAGGGCAAGCCCCAGTGCGCCGAGCGTGACAAAGGCAAAGATACCGGCGACAAAACCCGGCCAGAAGCGGCCGCGGCTGCTTTTGCGCCTCGGTTTTGGGGGCTTTTCTTGCGGTGTACCGCTCTGGGGGGAGCGCTTCGACGGTTTTTCTTGAATCGGTTGCAGTTCGTACATAAGTTAATCAGGCCACTCCCATGGGAGCGTATTTTGAACAATCCAGGCAAACGTATGCCAGCCCTGGATAACAAGCAGCGGGACGGCGCCCGCCCGCAGATACCGCGTCGTGGGCAGCGCCCGCGGCAGCAAAACAATCAACAGCAGTGCCGGCGCCAGCGACGCCAGGCTGAACAAATCCCAATCCCGCTGCCCGCCATAATCCGGATTCCACACAAACGTAAACAGCAAGTACAACCCTGCTGCCACCATCAAAAACGGCACGACGCCCGGCACGTTCCCTTGCTGCGCCGGCACATTCACTTGCTGCGCCGGCTCATTCTCCTGCGTAGCCCGCACGCCCACGTGCGGGTCTGGTGCCCCACGTGACGTACCATCCCCACGTGCTCGCTTGCGCCCTGCCAACCACATACTTACCGCCACGACGATCAGCCCCGGCAGCACGACCGGTGCCACCAGCATCTGCTCGTTAAGCCAATCGCGCAGATGTCCCCAACTGAACATCGTATAGTGTTCCCACCGTGTCGTCGTCTGCCATAAGGGTACGAACCAATTGGCATCGCCGCCCCCAGGCCGATCGGTGTTGAGCAGCGCATAGATCCCGTGCCCGCTCGCCTCCATCCAAACAAACGTCGCGCCGCCAATCAAGACCATCGGCAGCGCTATTTCAAAAACGCTGCGCAAGAGCGATTTGTTTCCATTGCGCCAACCATACCAACCGAGATAAATCAGGCTGGGCGCCAGGATCACCGTGGACGGATGGGTGGCGTTGGTAACGGCCAGCACCGTGGCGGCAAGCCACAGCGGCCGCCGGTCGGCCAGCACGCCGAGCCCCAGCCACAGGTAGGCGAGAATGCCGGCCGCCGCAAACGAGTAGTTCTCGACATAGCCAAAGAATAGCTGCAGCAGCCCCAGCGTTGCAAGCATCCCGTAAGTGAGCCACGGCGGTGCCAGGTGGTGGCGGTCAAACAGGCGGCTGAGCGCCAGGGCGACCAGCAGGTAGATCAGTCCCGCCAGCGGGCTCAGCAGGCGGTAGGCGGGCATGGCGTCTTTCCAGCCCAGGGGGCCGTGCAGGGCGAGCCACGTCTGCGCGTGCAGAAAGACGTCGAGCGGCGCCTGCCACGAATGGGTGAGCCGTACGGCCGGATCGGGAAAAGCAATTCCCTTGGCCAGCATAAAGGCATCGCCCCAGCGCGTATGGGCAATCGGAAAGAGGTAGAACGCTGCGACCAGGACGACCGTGATCACGGGCAGCACGAAGCGCCGGAGTGCCGGGTGTACCGTGACCCGTCTTCTGCCGTGGAGCCAGGTAACGGCGATAACGCCCGCTAGCACGGCACCGCCAAGGATCACCTGCCAGGGGGCGAGATAGTGTACCGGCCACAGCCCCCACCACGCCGTCTCCAGGCTGCCGGCATCGGGGACCGTGTCAGGTGGCGAGGGCGGCAGCGCCAGGTAGACATACAGGTGGAGGCCGAAGAGCAGGACGGCCAGCAGCCTGCAGTGCGACGGCTGTCCAGAGCTGCAGGCGGGTAGAAGGCGTGTCGGGCATAGCGAAAGGGGCTGTGCGAGGCGCTGCCCCCTTCCACCGGCAGAAACTGAGTTTCTCAAAGAAACTCAGTTTCTGACGTTGTGGGCAGCGCCTCGCACGCCAGGTGGTCAGTTGAGAACGAGGTACTCGGTGGAAACCCAGCCGCCGTTGAGATTATCGGTGCCGGTGCGGCCGCCGATCTCCGTCCAGGAGCCGTCGTCACTCTTGCCCTTCACCTCGAAGACTTCCCCGTTGTAGACATAGCCTACGATATCGGAGTTAGCAGATGGCTGGGCGCGCACGCGCAGGCGCACGCCTTCCGTCTTGACGGTGGCGGTGCCGGCAACGGCGGCCGGCTGTGGCGCCAGGCGCGGCGTGGGCGTTGGCAGGCGCACGGCGGCCGCTGTGGCCGCCTCGGTAATAGCGGCGCCGGTAATGGCGCCCTTGACGCTGACGAAATTGGCCGACACCCAGCCCTTGCCGCCGCGGAGGGCGGGGATGGCGAGTTGGACCCATTCGCCGTCAGAGCTGAGCCCGATCACGTCGTACACCTGGCCCTCCTTGATGCCGCCGAGGACCTCAGAATCGGGGCCGGGCTCGGCGCGGACGCGCAGCGACTTGGCGCTGACCGTGGCCTTGGCAGAGTCGATGCCGGCTGCCGCGCCTGTGCTGCCGCCGGTCGCGCTGCTTTCCTCGCTGCCGGCGCCGCCCCCTTGGGCCACTTGCTCGACCACGTCGGCAATCGTGCTGTCTGTTGGAGCCGCCGCAGGCACCGATCAGCGTCACGGCGACAAACAATAAGGCGGAAATTAGGATGCGGTTGGTGTAGATCATGTATCATCTCTCCTGGATGCAATGCACCATTATTCCACGCAGCGGCGGGCGCGCGCAAAAGTGGCATGCGTGGGTGAAGATGAGATGTGGACTGCGTGCAGCTAGAGTGTCGGCAGCGCCGTCTCCCACCGTCCAACTTCCTCTACCGTCTCCGCATCGTAGACGATCACCTGCAGCGTGCCAGGCTGTTTGAGCGCCGCCGGCGGCAGGTAGAGCGTATACACGTCACGCACAGTCTCCCCTGGTACCCACGTGGTAGTAGGCGCGACCTGCCGGAGGGGGTACTCATCCAGCGTGGCGGGGGAACCGTCGGGGTATGTGAACGGCGTGCCCGTTGCGTCGAGCAGCCGCAGCGAGACTTTGAGCACACGCGGCAGCGCAGCCGTAGGCTGCCAGTAAAGATTGGCGCGCAGCGCCGGTCCCCCCGCCCAATCAAGCCGTCGCAGGTCGTAGCCCTTCAGCACCAGGCGCCCCTCGTCCATGGGCACGTCGAGTGAGTTCTGCGGCTCGCCGGCCTGCGCCATCCCGCGCGGGCCAGGCGCGCACGAGCGGACCATCACCGCTAAAGCTGTACTCCTCGGCAATGCCCTCCAACTCGCGCGTCAGGTAGGTCGGCGATCCCGACAGCGACGGCCTGCGCCAGGACCTCGCGCCGGCGCTGCGGATCGTCGGCCGCCACCGGCGTAGCATTGGTGCCGAGCCCTTCAGCCGCCTGCATGTACTTGAGCGCGGTGACCTCACCCTCAAGCCCGATCACAGTGCTGCCCGGCGGAAAGGGCACCTTGGCCATGTCGACCGCATAGTCGTGCGTGCGCCAGTCGCCGCTGCGGTTCACCGCCGGCCCCCGGCCGGGATTCCAGGCAAGCACCAGGAGAAGGGCGACGACGGTAACGCACGCCGGCCCAACTGAAAACGGGGCCCGCTGGCTGTTCCTCGGTGTTCGGGGCCTGTCGCATGAACAGTGCCGCCACCTTAGCCACCCCACCGCCCGCCAGCAGGGCAAGACAGAGAAAGACCGGGATCAGAAAGACTTCCTGGTCGCCGACACGGTAGAACAGGGTAAAGACAAAGTTCACCGCCGAGCACGAGCAGCACGAGCACCCAGCCCTTGCGCACCCGCCGATCGAGCAGCCAGGCACACCCCACCAGCGCGAGCAGCAGCCCAACCCAGCCTACCTGCGCCACGATCAGCTCGAACCACTGCTGCGGCGTGCGCTCGACGGCGAGGGTGGAGCCGCTAAAAAAGCCGTGTAGCCGCGCGCCAGTACGTGGTCCCAGAAGCCGTTCCAGGTGTTGGTATAGGATCCGTGCAGGTCCACCGCGCCGGCCGCCGCTCGCAGCGGCAGGTACAAATAGAGCAGCAGCGGCAGCAGCAGGGCCGCCAGCCACAGCAGCCAGGCTGCCCGCGGCCGCCACAACCGGGGCACACTCCACAATAGATACACGGCCACGCCCGGCACGGCCAGCACGATCGTGCGGTGGTGGGCAAGCCCCAGGCCAAACAGCAGCGCCAGCAGCGCCACGCGCCACACAACCGCCGCCCCGCCAGGCCCGGAACCGTCAGCGTCACCAACAGCACTGCCGCCAGCAGCAGGTTGTGCAGCGCATAGACCTCGGCCAGCGTCGCCTGCGCCCACCAGACCGGGCCCAGCCCAAACGTGACTGCAGCAGCAGTGCCCGCCGCTAAGCCAATCCATTGGCTGCCCATCGGCGAACCGCGCCGTTGGTTGTTCACCCTCCGCACCGGCCTCCATTTACCAGCCGCTGGGCCACCGCAAACACCAAGCCCACGGCCCCGGCAGCAGCCAGCGCGCTGAAGATGTTGACGCGCCAGGCCCAGTTGCCAAAGGGAAAAAGCACACGGCTCCAGATCCCGCCCAGCAGTGTGTACAGCGGATAGCCGGTGGGATGGGCAATGCCAAAGGTGGGCAGTACCAACTGGAATTCCAAGCTGTCGTCAAAGAGGGTGACGAGGCTGGGCGCCGCTGTGGCGGCATAGAGCACAAAGAAGGCCAGGCCGGTGAGCCAGGGGGCGAGGCGTGCAAGCAAATACACAAAGCTGTGCCGCCGTGGCGGGTGATGGATGGACGACGGTTCTGCGCGCATGGGTATTATCCAGTGGCCAGCATACCACAGATAGGAGCTGGAGGGGCTGGCAGGCCGGGCGCGTGCGCTTAAGTTGCTGACTGGACGTCTAGAATAGGCTCTGGTATGATGGCGGCACGTTTCAGGCTGTTGGATGGCCGCACGCCCGAGTTCCACCGACGGGTAATTCGCTGACTAGACACAGTACCATGAACCAATTATCTGTTCGACGGCGGCTGGTGCTCCTCCTGGCCCTCGTCATCACAATGCTCGTAGTGTGGGCGCCAAGCGTGCTGCATGCACAATCGCCGGCCGGCAGTGCCGCTAACACTGTCCCGGCAGGCGCAGCTGCCCCCCTCTTCTGGTATCTTCTTGCTGCGGCAAGTGCTCTGCTGGTTCCGATCGGCCTGGTCCTGATCGGCGTGACCGGGCTGGAGCCCGAACGCGCCTGGCATGCAGCCTTGGGCGCCATCGGTGCCGTCGGCCTGGCAGGCCTCGCCTACTGGGCGATCGGCTTTGCCCTCCAATTCGGCGGCATCGGCCTGGCATATCTGCGCCCGGAACTGCGCGGCCTCGTATGGGAGTGGAGCCCGCTGCCCGCTGACTGGGGCATGGGGTGGGGCGTAGCCGGCCTGGCAGGCTGGTTCCTGTCAAGCAGCGATCTGACTGCCATGACCTATGCTCTCTTCCTCTCGCAGCTGCCCTGGGTGTTTACTGCCGCTCTGCTGCCCGTTGTGGCGCTGCGCGGCCGTGCGCCCGCCAGCGCTACCCTGCTGCTGGCACTCGCCATCGGCGGCGTGATCTACCCGCTCGCCGGTAACTGGGTACAGGGCGGCGGCTGGCTGGCGTCGCTCGGCCGCAACCTGTCGCTCGGCCATGGCTTTGTCGATGCCGGCGGGGCCGGAACCGTCTTCTTGCTGGCCGGGGCCTTTGCCCTGGCCGCCGTTGCCGTCTGGCCTTCGCCCAAATATGATGAAGATGAAGCGGCCGGCGCTGCCCCCTACGTTCCAGCCGCTGCTGACGGTGATCGGCAGCCTTTTCGTCCTGGCAGGCGTGATGGGCTGGCTCTGGTCCAACCCCTTGCAAGTCGAGACGCTTTCCGACCTTGCTCTCCTGCGCGGCAGCGTCAACGTGGCGCTGGCGGCCGTGGGCGGTTCGATTGTCCCGCTGCTGTACACCTGGTTTGTCGCCGGGCGCAGTGACCCGACGCTGACGGGCCGTGGACTGGCCGCCGGTGCCATCGCCGGGTTGGCGGTGGCGCCTTTTGTCCAGCCGGGGCCGGCGCTGCTGACCGGTATGCTGGCCGGCGCCACCGTGCCCTTCATGACCTATATTGTCGACCAACTGCTGAACCTGGACGATGCCACCGGCGTGATCGTGACGAGCGGCCTGCCGGCCCTGCTGGGACTGCTGCTGGTGGGTGTTTTCGCCGACGGTGCGGCCGGTGCAGGCTGGCAGCTGCTGGGCGGCACCAATTACCTGGGGGTTGCGGGCCAGGGCGTTTCCGGCCTGCTGGTGGCCGGCGGCTTTCAGCCTGACTTCCCCGGTCAGCTGCAGGCGCAGGTGATCGGCGTCGTCGCACTGATCCTGTGGGGCTTCATCAGCGGGCTGGTGGTGTGCGCACCGCTTGGCTTGCTCTTGCACCACCTGCAGCGCAGCGATCAGGCCGCACCGGTGGCACATGCCCAGCCTGGCGCACCGTTGATCGAGCCCGACCTGACAAAGCCCGAAGTGGCGCAGTCATCGCGATCCTTCCGCTAGGCGCAAAGCTGTTTACGGCGTCTTGCCTGAGCGCAAACGTCGCCAACGGCGTGTACACTGAGCCGGTTGGCCGCAGATCGCTGTGAATGAGGCGGAAGTCCTCCACCGTAAACGGTGTGGAGGACGGCAGCGGGGTCCCTGTAACCGTCCGTAGAGCTTCTCCGGCGCGTGCCAGCATGGCCGGCGTGGCGTCCTTCCGGGCACGCGCAATCGTCAGGTGCGGTGTGAAGGCACGCGTTTCGGCGGCAAAGCCCGCCTGCTGGGCCGCTAGCTCGATGTGCCGCTGCAGCGGCGCCAGCACGTCGAGGTCGCCGCCAAAGTCCAGCCATAAGAATATTGGGCTTGCGCAAGTTGGGAAATGCACCCGCTGCCCGCAGCGCCAGCTGAAAGGCCGGAGCTCTGGCCCGCGATGTCTGCCAGTGCCGCCTCCACTTGTCGGCGCTGCGCGTCGCTGGTCTCGCCTAGAAAACGCAGGGTGAGATGCAGATTGTCGAGGCGGCGTCCAACGAAAGGCGCTGTCCACCCCCTGCTCGTCCAGCAGCCGCTGCATGTCGCGCTGCCGCTCGATCACGCACTGCTTGACGCCGGACGGCAGTTCGATGGCGATAAAGGTGCGCATACCGGTGTTCAGCTCCGCTGCGCTTGCCTGCGCACTGTGGGGTTAGAACCGGCGCCGGATCGACGTGCGCTCGTAGAAGTCGCGCTGCGACGAGCGGGCACGCATAAACATGACGCTGGTGATCAACCCGATAATGCCAATCCCCGTGGCGCCCGTAAACGTGAGACAGAGCAGCATGACCATCAAGTTCTGCGTCAGGTTCTGCCCGGCTGGCTGCAGCGAGCTGGCCAGCTGCACGCCGGCCGGCAGCGGGGTCGCCGTTGGCAGCGGTGTGTAGACCGGCGCCAAGGCCACCGGCGCCACCGTCGGCGTTGCCGTCACCACGATATAGGCCTCGGTAGGCGTCGCCGGCTGGATATACTCTTGCGCTGGCGGCTGGTCAGCCTGTGAGTTTTCAGGCAGAGGTGCGCCACCCCGATGGGCGGCAGCAGGTTGCCGAAGGCATCCACCGGGTTGCCATAGGCGTCAGTGCCCACCGCCGCTGCCTGGGCCGGTGTGGCAATCGGATTGCCGTTGGCGTCGTACGCAGCGAGCAGCCACGCTGGGTGTCGGCAGCGGGCTGATAGGAGCAGTCGTCGGCGGCAGCGGGTTGCCAAACGCATCGGTCGCCACGGCTTGCGGTACCGGCGTAGGCGGCAGCGGATTGCCAAACGCGTCCGTCGCCACCGCCTGCGGCACCGGGGTCGCCGGCAGCGGGTTCCCGAATGCATCCGTGGCCACGGCCTGCGGCGGCGTCGGCGGCAGCGGGTTGCCAAACGCATCGGTCGCTACTGCCTGCGGGAAAGGCGTCGCCAGCGGGCTGGTGGGGTTAAACGGTGTGGGCGGAATCGGATTGCCAAACGCATCCGTGGGCACAGCCCCCGGGATCTGCGTGATCGGGTTGCCAAAGGCATCGGTGGCGACAACCGGGATCTGCGGCGTGGGCGTCGGTACGATCGGGTTGCCAAACGCGTCGGTCTGGACCGGCACCGGCGTAAATACCGGGATGGCGCCAAAGCCAGGCGTCGGCGTCACCATTGGCCCATAGCCGCAGCGATCAAACACTTCCCCCGGCGACCCGTCGGTGGTGATCTCTTTCAGGCGAAAACAGTAGGAGTTGCCCGGAACCAGGCCTGATGTGACGGGGAAGTCATACAGCGCGCCGACATTGGGCCCGCCCTTGGCAGGTTGAAAGCCAATCTCATGATACGCCGTATCAGGTTCATTGGCCTGCTTGCATTGGATGTCAAAGCCGGCCAGGTTGACCTCGCCGGCCGTGCTCCATTCCAGCGTGACCGAAGTTGGAAACGCAATCACGTTGAAGAAGTTGAGTTGGACGGCTGCAAGCGCCGTCTGGACACAGGCAAAGAAGGATGACGACGGCAAGCGGAGCCAGCACCACGACGGCCAGGCGCCTGGGATGCGTCGCAATCCCACCTCTTGCTCGTTCATGCGCTTGCTGCGCCCACTTTTGTGCAGTAACCCAAATACCCATCAGCCTGCCATTAAGAAACACTAAACGCTGCGAAGCGCTGCCCCAAAACACGAAGCACCCGCGCTACAGTAGCGGGCGTTCTGTCCACCTTTCCAGAAGTTTAACATGGCGCGCAGGAAATTCCCATACGCTGTTTGCTGTATTAGGAGGGATAAGCCGGAAGTAGTAGAGGAGTACTACTGCAGCAAGTACTTCACATCGGCGGCAATGTCGGCGGCCGGCGCATCGGACGGGTAGATAGCCCGCATCTTATCGTCGCGATCGATCAGAAAGATGACCGCCGTATGGTCGACCAGGTAGCCTGCGGCGCTCTCCTTGGGGTCCACCTGGCGCTTCTCTGCAAAGACACCGTATTCCTGCTTAACCGTCTCCAGCGCAGCCGGCGGCACCTGTACGCCGTAGAAGGCGGGATTAAACGAATGGACGTAGGTTCCCAGCCGCTCGGGCGTGTCGCGTTCGGGGTCGACCGAGACAAAAACGGCCGCGACGTCCTGCTGCATATAAGGGGGAAGCTGCTCGTAGACACTCTTGATGTTGGCGAGCGTCAGTGGGCAGACGTCGGGACAAGAGGTATAGCCAAAAAACACGAGCTTTACCTTTTGGGGAAGATCATTCAGCTTGAAGGGGGTATTGCCTTCTTGTAACCCTTCGAGTGCGGGCGCAGGAATAATGGGATTATACGGTGTACCGTGAAAGGAGTAGGCGGGGCCGCCGCACCCTCCAAGCACTACCGCAGCCACAAATAGCACCACCAATCCGGTCACCAACCAAGTCTTGCGCATTACTCACTTCCTTCTCCTGCGGGTCGACTCGTCGGCCTGCCACGCTCGCAGCAGTTCCAGCCATTCGTCCAGGCAGCTGGCGGTCAGGCCGCTGTTGTACCATACGCGCATTTCGGCGAGCAGCTTGTCCACCAACGCCAGGTAGCGGTCGCGCCCTTCCGCAGTGTCATCTTCGGCCAGCGCCTCATATTCAGGATTGGCCTCCAGCCACTTCTCGACCTGTACGTCGGCGCTGCCGGGGCGCGGTCCCCACTGCGCTTGCTGGTACCGATCCTCGTCGAAACAGAGGAACTGCGGCAGGTCCCATTCGTCGATCAGGGTAGCGATGTCCAGGTCGGGCGCCAGTGTCGCGAGCGGGCTGAGATCGTCTTCATCACATAGAATACGCAACTGCAAGCGCGGGCCGGCGTCGGCCAGGCGCGCAATGATGGGCAGCACAGCCAGTGTATCCGGGTCTTCTTCGCTGATCAAAGCCAGGATGTTGAGTGTCTCGGGAAAAGCAACGGCAGCCAGCTGCACCGCCGGCCCCAGCCGGCTTTCGTCGTAACGGGTGCGCAGAAGACGGGCGAAGCGCGGCGAACGCTGGACAAACTCGCTGTACCGCAGTGCACGGCTGAACGCCAACACCTTGTCATGATGAATTGCACGGGTGTAGGCACTCGTAGGTGCGTGCGAAGGTACGCGTGTGGGGGCTTCTTCTCCGGGCGAGACTGGTGTGTGCTCCATGCGTCCACTATACCACAACCTCGGCCCACAATACTGTAGCTGGCGATTTATGTTGACGAAAGCCCCGAAGCGTGCTAAGTTGACCTTCGGTTTTGGACTAAATATTTGTCATTATGCGCTTTATTGATTTGCTTTCTGTTACTGTTTGTTGGAGATTCACGCTATGAGCATTGCTTCTGCCCCTGCAGTGAACGAAAAGCTGCCCGCCTGGGTCGACATGCCCGATCCTCGCCGGCTGCTGGCCGAGAGCGACCCCCAGGTATTTGAGGCGATCGAGTTGGAACGGCGGCGCCAGTCCGAGGGCGTCGAACTGATTGCCAGCGAGAACTACGTGTCCGCCCCCGTGCTGGCGGCAATGGGCAGCGTGCTGACAAACAAGTACGCCGAAGGCTATCCCGGCAAGCGCTACTATGGCGGCTGCGAATTTGTCGACATGGCCGAGAACATCGCCATCGCGCGTGCCAAGCAGCTCTTTGGTGCCGACCATGCCAATGTGCAGCCCCATTCGGGCGCGCAGGCCAACGAGGCCGTCTATCTCGCCCTGCTCAACCCGGGCGACCCCGTGCTCGCGCTTAAGCTCGACCACGGCGGCCACCTGACCCACGGTATGAAGCTCAACAGCTCGGGCAAGCTCTACAATTTCCAGCACTACGGCGTGGATCGGGAGACCGAACGCATCGACTACGACGAAGTCGAGCGCATGGCGCTGGAAATGCACCCCAAGCTGATCGTCGCCGGCGCCAGCGCCTATCCGCGCTTCTGGGACTTTCGCCCGCCTGCGGGCGATTGCCGATAAGGTGGGCGCCCGCCTAATGATGGACATGGCGCATGTCGCCGGCCTGGTCGCCGCTAAGCTGCACCCGGATCCTGTTCCCTACTGCGATGTCGTCACCACGACGACGCACAAGACGCTGCGCGGCCCGCGCGGCGGCCTGATCCTCTGCCAGGACGAACTCGCCAAGGACATCGACAAGGCCGTCTTCCCCGGCACGCAGGGTGGGCCGCTGATGCACGTGATCGCCGCCAAGGGCGTCGCGTTTGGCGAGGCGCTCCGGCCTGATTTCGTGGCTATCAGCAGCAGGTGCTGGCCAATGCCGAGACACTGGCCGCCACGCTGCAGGAAGAAGGTCTGCGCATCGTCTGCGGCGGCACCGACAACCACCTCATGCTGGTCGATCTGGGCGTGCTCGGCAAGGACCCGCAAGGCAACGAGATCACGGGCAAGCTGGTGGAGAAGGCGCTCGACCAAGTCGGGAATCCACTGCAACAAGAACATGATCCCCTTCGACCCCAAGCCGCCGCTGCGACGAGCGGCATTCGCCTGGGTACGCCTGCCGGCACCACGCGCGGCCTGGGGGCTGACGACTTTGCGCAGGTTGCGCGCTGGATTGCCGCCATCGCCAAGGATCCGACCAATGCCGACCTTCTCGAGAAGACGCGGTTGGCGGTAGCAGAGATGATGCTGCGCTTCCCCGTTCCGGCCTAGTGCAGGCTAGAAAATAAAAGACCCCGGCACGTTGCTGCGTGCCGGGTCTTTTTGTTTTACGGTTTCGTGCAATCTAGTGCATGCGCATTCGCCGCTGCGCCCCCTGCGCCAGGGGCTCGTAGATCGCATCACAGCCCGATGGCTGCCCGTCTATGTACCGCAGCACATATTCGTTCCATGCTGCCTTTGCGTCCTCGAGATTGCCGCCAAAGCTGTGCTGGAGAATGTACGATCGCGCCGCTGCGCCGGCGCATTCAGCATCTGCACGAGGTCACGCTCGGTCAGGGAGGGGAAACATGCCCGCAGTCCCCTCATCTGCTTGGTACGGATGCTCGACGAGCAGCTCTTCACCCTTTATCATCGCCCCCTCATCGCTTTCTCGACGCTTCCAATGCTGCCAATCACTTCTCCTCCTGTAGTATAGCCACACGCAGCATCGGTGGCATGGGGCAAATGAACCGGTTTACTTGTGCCAATGTTATGCCTGAACCCCCCGAATTCTCCTATTTCCGACGTATGGCGACCCTAAACGCACTGGCCAATCTGGCGCCAAAATTGGCTGTTGACAGCCGCATAAGATCGCGCTATAGTTTCTAATCGATCGTCTAATCGGTTAGATAAGCCGAATAGACCCGCACTGGCTGCGTGTCTGACGCACCTGCGCGGTGACCTTTCCCTCTCGTCTGGCTTTCGTCTGCGCATTCAATAAAGGAACAAAGCTATGCGTGTCGCATTTCATGGTGCCACTACAATGACGTCTGATTTGGAAACCGACGTGCGCGTGACGGCGGGCGCCGGCTTCAAGGCCCTCGAACTGTGGGCCTCCAAAGTGGATAAGTACCTCGAGACTCACTCGGTGGCTGAGTTAAAGGCCCTGCTGGCGGACAACAATGTCGCCCCTATGACCTTTAACTCGATCGAGTTTATCGCCTTCCGCGGGCGGAGTTCGAGCAGATCCAGGCGCGCTGCCGCCAGCTGTGTGCGCTGGCCCAGCAGATCGGCTGCCCCTCGGTGGCCATCATCCCCAGCCCCACACCTCGCTTTGACATCCCCTGGGCGGAAGTAGTAGACGAACATGTGCGCTGTATCCGTACCCTGAGCGACATCGGCTACGAGTACGGCGTCAAACTCGCCTTGAGTTCCTGGGCTTTGGCTGGTGCTGTGTGCGTACCCCGCGTGGCGCTAAGGGAGATCCTCGAAAAAGCCGGCCGCGATAATGTCGGCATGGTGGTGGACATTGCCCACTTCTACATCGGCGGCGGGCTGCTCTCCGAAATCGAGGCACTCGACCCCAAGATGATCTTCGCCTTCCACCTTGACGATGTCGAAGATGTGAGCAAGGAAGGCTACACCGACGCCAGCCGTGTCATCCCCGGCCTGGGCGTGGCGCCGGTCAAAGAGGTGTGCGCCGCCCTCAAGCAGATTGGCTATGACGGCCCCTGTTCGATCGAGCTCTTCCGCCCCGAGTACTGGGCGTCGGGATCCCCAGGAACTGGCCGAACCAGGTGCGGGCGGCAAGCGAGAAGGTGCTGCGCCCCTATTTCGATTTTGTGTAAAGGCAATATCTCTATACGACGTAGCCGACGCAATCCTGGCATATGCTGCCGGCGTCGCCCCAGACCCGCTGTCCACCTGGTACCCGAACGTGGACGACGGCGTGTTGGGTGTGCGCTTTGTCGACGCCGCCGTGGCGTCGCACGCCGCCGGTGGCCGCTGGGAGAAGGTCTAGACTCAGACGAACACAAGCATTTGGAGACAAGAAGATGATGAAGATTGCTCTGTTTGGCGCCGGCTTTGTCGGCCAGGTGCATGGTCAGGAACGTAGCTGCTCACCCGCATGCCGAGCTTGGCTATATCTACGACGTGAACCAGGCCGCCGCCGAAAAGCTTGCCGCCGTGACCGGGGCCAAGGTCGTTAGCTCGCCGGACGACGTCTGGGTGCGCCCGATGTCGATGCCGTGGTGATCGCCTCGTCCACCAACGCGCACGCCGATCTGCTGATGAGTGCCATCGCCGCCGGCAAGCCGGTCTACTGCGAGAAGCCAATCGATCTGAACATCGACCGCGTCAAAGAAGTAGCGGTGGCGGCCGAGAAGAAACAGACGCCGATTCTGATCGGTTTCAGCCGCCGCTTTGACCCCAATCACCTGGGCGTGCGCCGGCCATCCAGTCGGGCGAGATCGGCAAGATCGAGATCATGCACCTGACCTCGCACGGGCCGCAGCCGCCGCCAATTTCCTACGTCAAGGTCTCCAGCGGGCAGCTGCACGACCAGACCATTCACTTCTTTGACCTGGCCTGCTGGCTGGCGGGCGAGACACCGGTGGAGGTCTATGCGACCGGCGCGGCCTTGATCAATCCGGCTATCGGCGAAGCGGGTGACGTGGACGCGTCGCTGATCATCATGAAGATGGCCAGCGGCGCCTTCTGCCACATCGACGACAGCCGCCGTTCGGCCTACGGCTACGACGAACGCATCGAGGTCTTTGGCGCCAACGGCATGGTGCAGTCCAACCGCAAGCCTGTGCCGCGAAGTCTCCCTCTATCAGGGCGACAAAGTGATCTCCGAGGGCCTCCACGCCGGCTGGTTTGAGCGCATGCAGCCCAGCTTTGGCCTGGCGCTGGATGCCTTCATCTCGTCGCTGGAAGGCAAGCCCACCCCCTATCCCAACCTGCGCGATGGCCTGACCGCCCAGCTGATCGCCGAAGCGGCAGTCGATCGCTGCGCACCAACCAGCCCGTGAAAATCGAATATTGGCAGCCCGCCTGAAATCGAGATATGTCATTCGAAGCGGTTGTAGTGCGAGAGGCGTAACGGCTTGCGGGTTGAGTGCCAGGCGACCGGGAACCCGTAAGCGTACAAGCAGTTGTCCTGCGCATGTTCTGCCGGGTGCGAACTTTGTGATGTTGTGGAGGAAGGTCCAAATCTTGGGTAACACCAGACCGCTCACACTAGCGGCTGCCGATTTTCAGGATCAACAAACCCAGCCAGACCTTCCTCTGGCACCGTGTGCGTCAGTTTGCCGATATCGCGTAGGCTGTTATTGCCAAAGCAGCCAGCATGTTCTTCAGTAGGCTGGATGCCATTGCCACAGCGAGGAAGTCCAGAGCATTCGGCAATTCTTCCTTCTGCCGATGCTGCAGCAAACGCAATGACAGCCCGCACATGACCTTAGGTCAGAGTGGGAAGTCAGCCAGAATGTCATCAATCCACGCACCTTCTGCCAGGCTGGCCGGTACGGTGCTGGAGAACTGTAGCGTGTAGCGTCAACGGTTCACCGCACCATTCATACGGATCGCGCACGATCTGCACGCTGTCGGTGTCATTATCTTCAAGCCCTTCTGAACCGGTGCACTGACCCCATTACACCGTTGCTGCGGCAGTATAGCATAGCTCTGGAAAATGGTCTTACACCTCAGCCAGCCAGAGCGTCTGCCATTGTCGAGACAACATATGCATTGATCGGTCGTGCTGTAGGTATTTATGATATCCCTTCCAGTTCTGCGGATGTGGACGAAAGGCGTTACCTGGCGTAGAGATTCTGGCAGAGATGCGGCGGGCGTTGTCATGACCACGCAGTCGTACGTGATCAACAACGATACCAGCCAGTTTGGGTGGATGCACGCGGCGGCGTGGAGCTGCTGATCGCCGAGCTTGGCTACGTGCCTAACGAACTATGGGCGCAGGCCTCCAGCTACGACGACATCGCTCGTCCGTCTCATCATTCCCAGCCTTCCGAACCCTACCTGCTAGCGGGAAGTCGCCCGCGAGCTGGAACGGGTGTGCGCGCCGCAGGGTATGCTGATCATGCTCTGCAACCGTGGACGCCGCGAGGACCGCGAGCGCCGATTTGCTCACGCATCCTGCGCTATAAGCAGGTCGACGGCGTCGTTATCGCCCACGGCGAGGCGCTGCCGCTGCTGGAGCCCTGCCTGGCAGCGCACATCCCCGTGGTCGGTGTTCGAACACTCGCTGCCAGGCATTCACTACATCATGATCGACGAACTGCAAGGCGGGCGCCGCTCGCAACGAACCACCTGATCACTTCCAGACATCGCCGCATCGGCTTCATCCAGGCGCCACCGACCAGGGCCATGACTGGCAGCGCCATGATGGCTGGGCTTGCCCTGGAGGATGCGGGCATCACTGCATTCAAGACCTCGTGGTGCGCTCCAGATCAGCCACGCCGAAGGGTATGCCGCCATGCAGCAGCTGCTGGCCTTCGCCGAACGGCCAACCGCCGTATTCCTGCACAACAACATCTTGGCGATCGGCACCATGCGCGCCATTTACGATGGCGGCCTTGGCAGTGCCAGGCGATGTGTCACTGGTGGGATACGACGATATGCCAGCGCCGCCTATCTCTCGCCGCCCTCACGACGGTTCAGAATCCCCAAAGTCGAGATCGGCACGCTGGCCGGGCGCACGATCTGGTCTGGAGCTGGCGCAAGGTGAACCTCGAGTTGGAACACGACCTCAACCGCGTACCATAACCCTTTCGGTGGAACTGGTGGTCGAGCTTCGACTGCTGTGCCGCTGGCAGCCTGCCTTAAGATACAGCTTACAAGGTAATAACAGCCATTTCGAAACGAACAGAGAAAGCCACCGTTATTGCAGTTGAAACGAGCACGGGCACGTACAGCAACATTCGCAACTGGTTAGGCCACACACAGAACAGACTGGATGGTATTTCTACGACTAGGCGCCTCCCACTACTACTACACCACACAGTAGTGGCCGTCTTCTTCGGCCCCTATCTAGCCGGCATCACCCAGGCGGCAGCCGACGGCGCGGGCTTCGTCCAGCCTTTTGGATCTGCCTCCACGCCGGCGCCTTCTTCCCTTGTGGTTTCCTTTCCGTCGTGCTCCAGGTGCTGATCCTATGGTGATTGGCACAGTTACGACTACACGCACCCTACAAGCGCGTCATGGGCGTGTTCGCCTCTGTCGGCACTTTACTAGCTGGGCCTCTACTTCCTCAATGGCGCCGACTACATGCACACTGTTTCTTATCATACCCAAGCCTGAGCTTCGGCACCGGCCGTCGTTCTTGCTGTAAATACCTTGTCTTCCCGGGATTATCGCCGCACCCAACGAGCACGACAGAGTCTCTTCCTACG
Organism: uncultured Chloroflexia bacterium; assembly: GCA_963791135.1. Lineage (GTDB taxonomy): Bacteria > Chloroflexota > Anaerolineae > Caldilineales > Caldilineaceae > Fredericiella. The sequence goes on along the minus strand of CAWBRX010000024.1, from coordinate 3,934 downwards.
GCTGGGCGCTCAGCTACCTGGGCGGCGGCTTCTGCTGCTGCTCAACCTCGATCTTCTTTACCCTGCGTGACAGCCTGCGGGGGTAGACCAGGCTGACGCCGTGGCGTCAGCCTGGCCTCGGCCGGGTTGTGGTGGGCGCTGTTGCTGATCCCACTGCTGACGCTGCACAACCGCCAGCCGCAGCGCCGCCTGCTGGCAGCGAACACATGCTGACGGTGGCTTCGAACGGCTCGGCAACACGCTGCGCCCGGCTGCCGATCTTCCAACCCTGCTCTTCCTGAGTTCCTACCTGCTCTATGACGGCATCCAGACCGTCATATCACTCTCGTCACAGTTTGGCAGCGGCTTTGACATCAGCGCCTTCGGAACTGCCCCTGCTGTTCCTGATGGTGCCGTTTGTCGCCTTCTTTGGCGCTATGGGCTTGGGCTCCTGGCGCGGCGGATCGGCGCTAAACGCGCATCATCATCGCCCTGGTGGCGATGTTGGAGCGGCGTCGTGCTCTTCGCCTCTTCGCCGCTGCTTGACTTGGGCCGCCAGTTTTTCGTCGTCGGCGCCGTGATCGCCTTGGTGCTGGGCGGCAGCCAGGCGTTGAGCCGCTCGCTCTTCTCGCTGATGATCCCCAAGGGCCAGGAAACCGAATACTTCAGCCTCTATGAGATCAGCGAACGCGGCACCAGTTGGATGGGGCCGTTGCTCTTCGGCCTCGCCATCCAGATGACAGATTCCTATCGCATTGCCGTCCTGTCCGTCAGCGTCTTCTTTATTGCCGGGCCTGATCCTGCTGCCCCTCGTCAACGTGCGCCAGGCCATCGCCGAGGCCGGCGATGAGGCTCCAGAGATTGTCTGACCTTATTTTTGCGCAAATTGAAGGGGATTCTATTGGTGGGGAATAAGTTAACGCAAACTGGCGGAGTTTCTATCGCGAAAGGAGCGAAAAGAGATGTGAATAAAGAGGCAAATGGCGCGGGATTCGGTATGATCAGAAAAAGCTTTCGTGTTGACAGCAGGGACTGAGCGTCTAACGGAGCGTCTGATGAGCATCGAAATCGGCTTTTGCGATGAGACAGTGAACACAGGGTATGCGGGATTGGCGGCGCTGATGGGGCACTATCAGCGACAACAAGCATTTGCGGCCCTTGAGGATGTGCAAGTGGCGATGAAAGTGCGGGAATATACGGTGGGGGAGAAGCTGACGCAGGTGCTGTTGAGCGTGTTGGCGGGCTGTGCCACCTTGGCGGAGGTCAACAGCAAGCTGCGCAGTGAGCGGTTGTTAGCGCAAAGCTGCGGCTGGCCTGCGCTTGCCGATCAGTCCAGTCTGTCACGGACGCTGGACCGGCTAGGGCAAATGCAAATTGAGCAGTTACGTACCAGCACGCGCACCATTCATCAGGCGCATAGCCAGGTGCGGCAGCATGACTGGCGTGGCTACCTGTGGTTGGACTTCGATTTGAGTGGCTTACCCAGCAGTGCTGGGGCTGAAGGTGGCGAAAAAGGCTACTTCGGCGATAAAAAAACAGCACTGGCCGCCAACTGGCCCGGGTCAGTGCCATCGACTATCACGAGACTATCTGGTCGCAACTGTACCCCGGCAGCCGCCATACGATTCAATGTCTGCAGCCGGCAGTGGCGGCCAGCGAAATTGCATTTGGCCTGACCGAAGCGCAGCGCAAGCGCACGGTCTGGCGCCTGGATGGCGGTTCCGGCAGCGACGAACAGATCCAGTGGCTGCTTGGGCGCGGGTATCATGTGCTGGCCAAAGGCTATTCAGCCGGCGCGCTGAAGCCCTCGCCAAGCGCGTGCGGCGCTGGCATCCCTACCGGGAGGATGCGCTGTTCGCCGAGGTGGCTTCGCCCATCGATTACGGCCGTCCGGTGCGGATCTTTGCCAAGCGACGCTGCCAAAACGGCAAAACGGTGCATAGTTACTACATCTCGACCCTGCACCTTGCCCACAGTGCACACTATTTAACTATGTATGATGACCGCGGCGCGGCCGAAGTCGAGCAATTTCGCACCGATAAGAGCGGGCTCAACCTCTCTGCGCGGCGCAAACACAGCTTCTACGGCCAGTTGGCGTACATTCTGCTCACCGACCTGGCCCACAATCTGCTGGCTGACTTCCAACGCCGCGGCCTGGCTCACTCCCAACTTGCCGCCTTTGGCGCAAAGCGCATCGTCCGCGACCTGCTGACTTTCCCAGGCCGCCTCTATTTTGCGCATGACCAGCTTGTCCGGGTCGAACTCCAACAACAAAAGCTTTCTTTCCCGCGACCTCGCCCACGCGCTGGTCAACTACTTCTCTACCGCCTAATCTTGAATAGAAACTCCCTACTTTTGCGTTATCTGGTGCCTCGTGAATAGAAACTCCCTAGTTTTGCGCAAAAATAAGGTCTGAATCTTGATTCGTGGGATTGTTGGGATTTACTTGATTTCGGAATCCGACGTCGCGAGTAACAGGCGTCGCCGCCCAAATCATGGAAATCCCATAAATCCTACGATCAAGGTTCGGGCATTTATGTCTTCCACTCCGACACCTCCGGTGTGGCGTCAAGGATGACGCTAAGTACATCCACCAGCTCGTGCTATTCTGCCTGGTGCCGATGACGGCGGGCAGCCCTCACTCTGCCACGGCCGCCAGCGCACGTAGCTGTCCATGCCGCCCTGTTCTTCATGATAAGTCCGGCCCTGCCGCCGCAGTATGAATACAGGTGCATCGATGTGGTTCACGAAGTAATGCTGTAAACCCGCCTGCAGATGCACCAGGTGGTTGATAAATCGTCAACTGTTCCGGCTTCCTCGCGCTGGCCGATGCCGACGCCGCACGCAGACGATCAATCAGCCGGATCATCAACAGGTTGGTGGCATTGCCTGAGTACCTCGACGCCGGCCGTGAGAACGACCGTATCGCCTTCTTCCACGAAGCCAGCCGCGCTTGCGCCACGTTGATAGCGTTACCGTCACCACTTCGTCGGTGTTGCTTAACGCTTTGGTCGCAGCGGATAAGTACAACAGCGCCAGCTGGCGCTGCACCATCAGGCTCAGGCATGACAGCAATGACAGCTGTATCCTGGGCCATGATGAGCGCGGTAAGCCGCTGATGGGGCAATGATCGCCTTGGCTTTCGTCTCGTTGGCAGTAAAGCAGCAGGAGACATGGCAGATCGCCCCAGCAGTCGTAAAAATCACGTCACTGGCAGATCGATCTGTGCCGCGAATGGACTCATGAGCCGCTGACCTGCTTCCGCAATATTCGGGCCATGGTGGCGACCAACTCCACCGGGTACTGGCCCGAGAGCTGTCTCACCCGGAAGCTGGTGGATGACGTTGATGCCGTCCAGCACCGGTAATGGCCGCATTGCCGAAGCGGCACACGTCGGCCGTGGGTTGCGGATCATCAGGTCGAGCGTCTGCGTAGCCGTGATCACCGGCTTGGCCGCAGCGTGGCACTTGGCGATGATCTGCTTGTCCACGGTCGGCACGGTTTCCGGGCTCGTCTCGATGCCCATAACCACGCCACCATGATGACATAGAACCTGTCGATGATGGCGTCGATATATGCGCACGGCGTCGGGTTTCGATCTTGGCGATGATGGAATGGCGCAAGGTTTGAAGTTGAGTTTGCTCTGGATCATGTTGCTTTGGCCCTGCATTGCGGCTGGTGCGCGCCTTGCGCACAAAGCTGAGCGCCACCAGATCAACCTGGTGATGAGACCAAGACTCTGACGTCTTCGAGGATGCCTTCTGGGGCATAGCCAGGAATGTGGCGGCGTTCAGGTAGCTCATGCCTTGCTCTGCCAGAGGCCGGTAAAGATTGCCATTCTTTTGATCTCGGTGTCACTTTGTCCACGCTTCCAGCTTGAGCGTCCCCATCGTCGAGGAGCGAATCGCCTTCGCCGGGCTGAACGTTCTTCGCCAGTGTTTGTTACTGGATCGGC
>CAWBRX010000023.1:0-191002 GCA_963791135.1 uncultured Chloroflexia bacterium | reverse complement strand
AAGCGGGGTACTTCACCGAACAACCTCAACGGCATCTGGGGCAGCAGCGGCAGTGATGTCTTCGCCGTCGGTCGGCGCGGCAATCGTGCATTACGACGGCACTCACTGGGCAGCCATGCCCAGCGGCGCCAGCGGCTTTCTTGGCGGCGTCTGCGGCAGCAGCAGCGATGTTTATGCCGTTGGCGTTGGTGATGCGTTAGGCCGTTGACATTTTCTTTTATATCCTATATTCTTGACGTGCGTCCGCTCTGAAGCCCGCTATGATGAACGCGATGCATCCACACGCGCATCTAGCTCTGACCCGAGGAGGAAACCACCACCATGTCTGCTGCCGACCCCGCTGCCATCGTCTTGCGTTATATTGAAGAGGTTTTGAACACCGGCAACCAGGAAGCTGTCGATGCGTTTATCGACCCCACCTATGTCCGCCACGACCCCGGCTTGCCCTTTACCGTCAAGGGTACGGACGGCATCCGGCAGTTGATGGGAGCGTTTCGCACTGCCTTCCCCGACATCCACGTGGCCTGCCAGGCGAGTCATCGCCGACGGCGACCAGGTAGCGGTGTACTCGCTCGCGACCGGCACCAACCGCGGCGAACTCATGGGCATGCCGCCTACAGGCAAGTCAATCAACATCGGGGCCATCGAAATCTATCGCGTGGCCGGCGACAAGATCGTCGAGCAGTGGGTAGTAGCCGACAACGCCGCGATGCTGCGCCAGCTTGGCCTTGGGGGTTGAGCAGCGCAGGGGCAGATCCGCCCGCAGAGTGCGAGCTGCCGCCCGTTCGTAGGGGATAGACAAGGGGCTGGGGCCGGTCAGAGCTTGGGTTCCTGCCCCTTGGTCTCCAGGCGCAGGGTTTTCAGCTCGCCGCGCAGCTCGGCCTCGCGGGCGGCAGCGGCGCGTTTGCCTTCGGCCAGGGCGAAGTCGAGCCGGGAGCGGTAGTTCTCGTCGTAGGTGGTGGCCTCGGTCGGGCCGAAGAAGTAGTTGATGGTGAATGCGACGGCGGCGCCTACGGCCGCACCGAGCAGCAGATATCCACTCTTGCCCACGATTGCCTCCAAAGAACCGAACTGGTGCCGCCTGCCGCACGAAGGCGTGCGGGCGGCACGAAGACCGCACGAGGGAGTGCGGACTAAACGGGGACAGGATGTTCCGCACGTGCCGTTCCGTCAGGACGGCGCGTGCGGGTAAGTATACCAGAAAGCACGCAGGCTGCCCCACATTGTCGTGAAGCAGCCTGCGTGCTCTATGCGTACGGCCGTGAAGGCCGGTGGCGGGGGCGTGTCCAGTAAAGGTGCGCCCGCTGTGTTCCCTTAGCTGCGCTGCTCAGCGCCCCTGCCGTCGACGATGGTGATGTTCTGCACCGTCTCGCCGGTGGGGGTGCTGCGGCTCACCGGTGCCGGCACCTGGCCCGCAGCGGGGAGCAGGAGGCCGATTACCAAGTAGACCAGCGCACCCATACCCATCGTGCCGAGGGCGAAGGCGGCCCAGATCAGGCGGATCAGGTTGGCGTCGATGCCCCACTTCTCGGCCATGCCGCCGCAGACGCCCATCAGGATCTTGTTGGAGCTGCTGCGCTGGAGGGGCATATTGCGCCGCATCGAGTTGAAGCCGCTCTTGACCTCGTCGCCGCTCGGCAGCTTGCCGTTGAACTTGCCGGTCACCTTGTTGGCCGCATTCTTGATCTCCTGGTCGATGTCCTTCTCGCTGTTCGCCCGCAGCAGCAGGTAGCCGGCGGCGATCAGCAGGGCGGGCCAGAAGAGGATGCCGATCAGGCCCCAGAAGCCGCGCCACATGCCGGGCAGGATGCCCAGGTTGGCCAGCAGCCAGAGGCCGCCGAGCCCGATCAGGAGGCCTGCCGCCCAGGTCATGCCCTTCTGGCTCAGCTCGAGAGCCGGGGGCTTGATCTGGCCGGTGGTGTTGGTGCCGACGGGCAGGAAGAGCGCCAACAGGATGTAGGCGAGAATGCCGCCGCCCCAGGTGGCAAAGGTCGCCACGACCCAGCCCACACGCACCAGCACGGGGTTCCAGCCCAGGTACTCGGCGAGGCCGCCGCACACGCCGCCGACCAGCTTATCGCTGGGGTGGCGGTAAAGCATGCGCCTGGCGCCCACGCCCGGCTGGGCCTCGAGGCGGGGGGCACCGGCCGTGCTGCCGGCCGTGCCGGTCGCATTGCTCGCGCCGGTCAGCGTACCAGGGATCGGCCGGCCTGCCCCGCCGGTCTGAGTTCGTTGTTCTGCGTATTTGTCGTATCTTGCACCGTATTCATTTCGTCTCCTTCACCTAAAGCCACTCCAGGGCCTTATCGTTCAAGCCGGAACTGCTCCGGTCGTTTTGCGCTATCGGTGAACAATACGGAGGCGTTGGGAAAAGGTTGCAGGATTCGCGACTGAGTTTTTCTCTCACCCCCTCATCTTCAATGGCAGTACGTGGTGCCCGAGTCGGTGAACGTCTTCCCGGGCACGGGGACGAACTGCCAGTCGTAGCGGTCGGAGTAGAGCGTGAGCTTGAGGACGCCGAAGGTGTCGACGTTGCGCACCTCGCTGTTGGGCTGGACGGAGGCGATCGAGGTGTGATTGGCGCCGCCGGTGCCGACGATGAACTCGCGGATGCCACGCGTCGTGTCCTGCACGCCGTCGTAGCGCTGCGGGGCAAAGCGTTCGTAGATGTGATCGTGCCCGTTGAGGACGACGTCGGCGTTGTAGTTGTAGAGCAGGGTAAAGAGCCCGCGGGCATTGGCATTGGCGCGGCCGCCCGACGAGAAGAGCGGGATGTGGTAGAAGGCCAGGGTGCAGCGGGCGGGATGGGTCTTGAGGTCATTCTCGAGCCAGGTGTACTGGGGGCTGCCGGCGCTGCAGCCGCCGACCTGGCTGCACTGGGTGTTGAGCCCGACGAAGTGCCAGCTGCCGATGTCAAAGCTGTAGTAGCCCTTGTCGCGGTCGCCCGCCGGCCCGGTGTAGCTGCCGGCACCGTTAAAGTAGTCATAGTAGGGCGTCGCGCCGGTCGTCAGGTAGTCGTGGTTGCCGCTCATGGGGTGGGTGATGGCCTTGAAGCGGCCCCAGGAGGGACCGTAGAAGTCGCGATAGCAGGCGACCGTGGGATCGTGGCAGTTGTCGCCGACAGTCAGCACGGCGGTAGGCGGCTGGTTGACGATGATCTGCGACACGGCCAGGTGGGCGCAGGCGGAGGAGGTCGGCGCGCCCATGCTGCTGCAGACGATGTCGCTCGCCGCCATGATGACGGGTACGGCGCCCCCAGTAGGGGTGCTCGTGGGCGTGCCGGTGGGGGTAGCGGTCGCGGTTGGTGCCGGTGTGGGCGTGTGTTCGTGGGGGTGCCGGTCACCGTCGTCGTGGGGATCGGTGTCGGTGTCGGTGTGGGCTCGCTGCCGCCGGCGGGGCCGATGTAGGTGTCACGGCGTGACTCGAAGGCGTCGATGAAGTATGCCCCGCGTGTGCCGGCGTCCATCCCGCTGATGGCGCCCAGCCGCACCTTGTCGATGCGGCGCGTGTCGTTATTGCCGGTGCTGTAGGCCGCCTGCTGGACGCCGTCGATCCACAGGGCCAGGCTGCCGTTTTTCGCGCCGGGCGCGGTTGCCGCCTTCCATTCGAGTTCGAGGTAGTGGGGCGCGTCGGCGATCGTGAAGGCGGGGCTGGTGGTCCAGGTGCTGCCGTTGTCGACGAACGATGCGCGCAGCTGGTAACTGCCGCCGCTGTACTGGAGCAGGAGGCGCAGGACGGCGGTGGAGGAGCCGGCGTAGCCGGAGAAAATATAGTGCGAGTCGCCGGCGGCCATGGTGATCGAGTTGGGGTCGAAGTAGAAGCGGGCCCGATAGTGAGGTTCGGCGGCGGGGCGCTCGTCGCTGACGTAGGCGCTGGCAGTGCTGCTGATCGTCACCTGCATGCCCCGGCTGCCGACGAGGGCGGCGCCGGATGTCACGCTCATGGCGGCGGCATTGTTGCGCGTGCTCCAGGCCGACAGGTTGCCCGCTTCAAAGCCGTCGGCGAAGATCGTGTCGGCGGCGGCGGCCGAAACGGCCGCTTCGGCCGCGTCGGCGGCGATCCCCGGTTGACCGCCCGCAACCAGGGGCAGGAAGAGCGGCCCGGGGGAGGTCCAGGGCGCCGGGACATCGGGCGCGGCGTCGGCGGATTCGTCGGGTGGTTCGGCATCGGCGTCGGCGGCGGCAGGGATCAGCTCCCAGGTGCCGGGCGTGCCGTCCGGTACACCTGAACCGGACGGTGGCGGCAGCAGTGTCGGGGCGAGTGCGTCTGCGGGCAGAGGCGTCTCAACCGGCGCCGGTACCTCCGCCGGCACCTCTGCCGGGATGGGCGTGCTCATGGGAACCGCCGCGGCCGCGGCAGCATCGCCGCCGTTGAGGAGCGGCAGGAAGAGCTGGGAGCCGGACGCAGGCGGCACGGACTGGGCGCCGGCCCAGGATTGGGCAGCGAAGGGGGCAGCAAAAAGCACGATCAAGAGCGTGGCGATGCGCAGGGCGCGCAGGCCGGATTTTGCGAGGTGGCGCGGCATAAGTTCCTCCTTAACCCACTTACCTAGGGGCCGGATCTGGTCAGCAGAAACTCGAATTATGGCGAACGTGATTCAGGTAAAACTATACACCCATTTTTCCACGATTGCTATAGCGATTTTGCGCAAGTGGCCCCAAATTCGGACCGGGTTTCGTAACGGATTGTAGAGTAACGATACAGTTTTGCCGGAGGGAAGCCATTGTACAATTGGGGTGCAGGTTTGGACGCGCATGTTGGCGCGCATGTTGGAGGCGCATTGGGGGTACGATGATCGACGACATTCTCAAGATTGTTGAGCACCGCAATTATCCCCTGCCGCGCGGGCCGTGGGTGATGCGGCAGACGTGGCGCAACCTGCTGTTTGCGCACTGGCCCCTGCCGCCGGAGGCGATGCGGGCGCTGGTGCCGCAGGCGCTGGAACTGGACACGTATGACGGGCAGGCGTGGTTGGGGGTGGTGCCGTTTGCCATGAGCAACGTCCATCCGCGCGGGCTGCCGAGTGTGCCCTGGCTTTCGGCCTTTCCCGAGCTGAACGTGCGCACCTATGTGCGGATGGAGGAAAAGGGAGTGGCCAAGCCGGGCGTCTACTTCTTCTCACTGGATGCCGGCAACCCCGTGGCGGTGGCGCTGGCGCGCTCGCTCTTTCTGCTGCCCTATTTCAACGCCAAGATGTACACCTGGGAGCGGAGCGACGGGTGGAATCGAGTATCGCAGCCACAGGACACATGGGGGCGCGGCGCCGGCCAACTTTGGAGGCAGGTATCGCCCCACGGGGCGGGTCTATCTGAGCCGGCCGGGCGACCTCGATAACTGGCTGACCGAGCGCTACGCCCTTTACACGGTCGACGCCAAGGGCCGACCGTACATCGGCGAGATCCACCACGTGGCGTGGCCGCTGCAGCCGGCGGAGGCCGAGCTGCGCGGCGCCGACCTGGTGGGTGCGTCCGCCGCGCTGTCCTTGGGGAATGCGGCGCCGCTGGTGCATTTTGCCCGGCGGATTGATATGGCGGCGTGGGCGCTGAGGAGGCTGAGGGCGACGGCAACCGTAGGTTGCTAGGTCGCTTGGTGAGGCTTCCGGGAAGACCCCCCTCTTCCCGGAAGGGTGGGTGGAGAAGATGGGGTGGTGATGAGCTGGTGCCGATTGGGGTTTCCGGTGAAGGTGGTGGGGGCGGCGCTGCGGTCGCACGATACACGGCGGTGGCAGAGTTCGCCGCATTTGAGCGTGAGCCTGGCGTATCTGCGCGACATTTTTGGGTATTTGCAGGCGAACGATATTCGGTTCTATCGCGTGGCGGCACAACTGGCGCCGTACCTGACGCATCCGACGATGGTGCAGTTTCACAACCAGATCGAGGAGTGTGCGGCCGAGCTGGCGGCGACGGGTGAACTGGCGCGGGCGGCGGGGCTGCGGTTGACAATGCACCCCACCCACTATGTGCAGATGAGCAGCCCGGACGAACTGGTGGCGGCGAATGCGCGCATCGAACTCGGCGCGGCGGCGGCGATCTTTGAGCGCATGGGGCTGGACCAGGATGCGGTGATCGTGGTGCATGTCGGCGGCGTGTACGGCGACCCGCAGAGCGGCTGCGAGCGTTTTCCGCGGCAGTACGAGAGTCTGCCGGGGCCTGTGCGCGGCCGGGTGGTGCTGGAGAACGACGACCACAGGTATTCGTTTGAGGACTGCTGGTGGATCCACGAACGCACGGGGGTGCCGCTGGTGCTCGACGTGCTGCATCTGCGCTGCCTGAACCCCGGCGGCCGCAGCGTGGGCGAGGCGCTGGCGGCAGCACTGGCGACCTGGCCCCTGGGGCACACGCCGAAGATCCACTTCAGCAGCCCACGCACGAGCCCGCGCATCGTCGAGCGCGACGGGAAGGAGCAGTGGCAGGCGCCGCTGCCGCACCAGCACAGCGACTTTCTCGACCCGTTTGCGGTCATCGACCTGCTGCGCGACGCCCGGGCGGCGGAGATGCGGCCGTTCGACATCATGCTGGAGGCGAAGGGGAAGGATTTGGCGCTGCTGCGGCTGCGCGAGCAGATCGCGCAGTTTGCGCCAGAGTTGGCACAATCCATTGGCTGACCCCGACGCCGGCCAATGCCGGCTCACTCCGCTAGCGCTACTTCTACCGCTTGCTCCAGTGTCATGGCGCCACCTGCCGTCCAGGCTGCGTGCCAAGTATCCGGATCAAGCTGGCTGCGCGCCAATGCGAGATCGTGTTCGTACCATGCGTCTCGATGGCGCCAGCGCTGCATGGCAGTGGCTTCACGTTGAGCCTGGGCAGCGCCAAACAGCCGCGCCGCGGGAATGGGTTGCCCCTCCCGAGCGGCGACGCCGGCGAGACCTTCCAGGCAATCGGCGGTTAGATACACAAAGTGCATTTGCTGCTGCAGCCGCAACGCTTCATGATACAGCGCCCGCGCCTGCGCCGCAGCGCCGTGCTCGGCCCTGACTTGCGCCAGGGCAAACAGGGCACGGAAGACACCGAACTGTATCCCCTGGTCACGCAACGCAATCACCGCCACTTCCAGCAAGGCTTGGGCTTGGCCGAGCTCATTACGCACCAGCGCCAGGTAGCCAATGTCATACAATGACCAGGCGGCGCCCCAGGCATCTTGTGCCGCCTGCGAGACGGCCAGGCTTCGATCAGTATCGTGCTGCGCCTGTACCAAGTCACCGCGCTGCAGCGCCGCAAAGCCGCACCCCCGCAAGGCCGTAGCGATGCCACGTTGGTCACTGTTCTCGGTATGGAGAGACAATTCTCGTGCGAAACAGTCTTGTCCGCGTCCGTGTGTCGCCCTGGGATATAGCGACATAGCCTGCGAGATCCAACGCCATGGCCTCAGCGCGACGCGCAGCCGGCGTAGGCATGGTCGTCGTCAGCGCCAACGCCGCGTCCAACCAACCACGTGCTTCTGCCGCGCTGCTGCAATAGGCCCAGAAAGAATAGAGCGCACCGTTGAAGCGGTGGGCGAATTCGGCCTCGTTTTGTTCCAGGGCCCAGCCATTCACGGCGCGCAAGTTGTCGCGCTCAGGTTCCAGCGTTTGCAGCCACACACGCTCTTGCAATGTGTCGCGCGCCTCGCCCATTTGTTCGGCCAGCGTCAGGTAATACAGTGCGTGGCGGCGACGCGTGGCGTCCTGCTCGCCGCCGGCCACCAATTGGGCGTGGGCGAACTGGCGCACGGGCTCCAACAGGCGGTAACGCCGCTCGCCATTGTACGTATCCGCCTGCACCCATGATTTGAGCACAAGCTGCTGAAGGGAGTCCAAAACATCGAAAGTGAGATTGAGTGGCGGATCTCCGGCGCAGACGGCCTGCGCAGCCGCCACCGTCCACCCGCCCGCGAAGACCGACGCCCTGGCCAGCACCTGCTGTTCAGCCGGCGCCAGCAACCGATAGCTCCAGACCAGCGCGCTGTGCATGGTCTGGTGGCGCGGGATCACGGTGCGGTAGTTGTTGGTTAGCATGGCCATCTGGTCGTGCAGCTGCGCGGCAATTTCGGCTAACGTCATGCTGCGGGTTAGGGGTGCTGCCAACTCCAACGCCAGCGGAATGCCGTCCAGTTGGCGGCAAATATGGGCAATTGTTGCGACATCTTCTGGGTCCGGTTCCCGCGCCGGCTCCGTTACCCGCATACGTTCCACGAACAAGCGAGCCGCCGCGCTGGCAAGCACACGCTGCGGCTGGCGCTCGACTGGATCAGGCAGTGCCAGCGGCAGGACGGCATAGTTGACTTCGCCCGGAACACGCAGCTCTTCACGGCTGGTGGCCAAGATGTGCAAGTGCCAACAGCGCTGCAGCAAGTGGTCGGCAAGCGTGGCGCAGGCGTCCGCCAGGTGCTCGCAGTTGTCGAGGATTAGCAGCAGCTGTTTTGCGGCCAGATAGTCGCGCAAATGTTCGAGAGCGTCGCGGTTGCTCGTCTCAGGCAGATTCAGTTGGCGGGCAATGGTCTGCGCTACCAATGATCCCTCAGCGAGCGATGCCAATTCGACGAACCAGACGCCGTCGGCAAAGCTGCCTGCTGCGCCACTCTGCACCAGGCGGATACCGGCTTCGACGGCGAGGCGCGTCTTGCCGACACCCCCGACGCCGGTGAGCGTCACCAGGCGCTGGCTGGTGATGGCTGCGGTGATAGCAGCAAGTTCGTCGCTGCGCCCTACAAAGCTGGTCAACGGCGCGGGCAAGTTGGTTTGCGGGAGAAGCGCCACAGCGCCTGGGACAGGTGCAATCGGATCAAGGACCAACTCCGCGAGGAGCGCACGTTCCTCCGCTGTGTCTTCAGACAAGGGGGACATACCGGCCGCAGCCAGCAAGGCATTGGCCTCAGCCACGGTGGCCAACACGCGTTGCGTGCGCAGATAGCCGGCGATCGCCAGCACCCGCTTCCGCGCCTGTAGGCCAGTGAGCCGGTGCCCTTTGCACATCTTGCCGATGACGGAAGGATCCTGCAGGATAGCCTCGGCCAATTTGGATTGGCTCAAGCCATGTTTGCGGTGCAGGTGTTGACTTAGGAGATCGCCAAACGGGTGGCTCATAGCCACCTCCTTTGCCCACAGATCGGCCCAGGTCATGCTGTGCGGCGCGTTGTGTCCACGTTCTGGACAGAAAACACACTTGATCTGGACAGCGGCATGGGGTCAAAGTGTAGCACACCTCTCCGCGCCAATCTAGTCGCTTTCCCTGGTGGGCGCAAAGGCTCGCAGCATTCAGTATCTACAGCAACTGTTATGGAAGGAAAGGGCGCAATGGCTAAGGTATACGGTGTCCAGGAAATCGAACTTCGCCCCGACGTGACGGAGGCAGAATTCGAGCGCTATTTCCGGGAAGAAATCGGCACCATTGAGCGAGTTTTTCCGGGATTCAAGATGTGCCTGGCTAAAAGTGACCGTGGCGCCCGCAATGGAAAGTACGCCATCGTCATCGAAATCGAGAGTGTCGAGGCCCGCAACCGGATGAACCCAATGCCGGACGTAGTAAGCGAAGAAGCGCAGCGCCTGCTGGAGGAAACGGGCATGGCCCTGGCACTGGCGAAATGGGATCAATATGCATCCACCATTACCGGCGAGTCGCGTTCCTATGACTATGTGGTGGTATGTGAGGGGCCACACTGAGAGAGCTAAGTTTTCTGCGGTCAGAGATCCGGTTGGAAAAGGAGAAGATCATGTTAGAAGTAAAACCTGCGGTAGTCTCGGACTTACAACCTGCTGTAGTCGAAGGATTTCGTTCCGCCCTGCGCGGCCAACTTATCATGCCCTGCGAAGCCGATTACGAGGAAGCGCGCAAGGTATACAATGGTATGATCGACAAGCGGCCCGCGCTCATCGCGCGCTGTGCGGACGTTGCCGACGTGCTAGCGGCGGTCAATTTCGCCCGCGATCAAGAAGCTGCTGCTCGCAGTGCGTGGCGGCGGCCACAACGGTGGCGGCCTGGGCACCTGCGACGATGGGCTGGTGATCGATCTGTCCGGCATGAAAGGCGTGCGCGTCGATCACGGCGCGTGCACCGTGCGTGCGGAAGGCGGCTGTACTCTGGGCGATGTCGACCACGCCGACCCACGCTTTCGGCCTGGCGATTCCCTTTGGCATCATGTGGACGACGGTGGCGCCCGGATTGACGCTGGGTGGAGGCCTGGGCCATTTGACACGCAAGTGCGGGCTATCGATCGATTTCACTACCGTACAGAAAATGAGTTCGATGAAATTGGCCGATAGGAGATGAGGTTGGCGTTCTGGTAAGCTATCTTTTCGACCAAGAAAGGATCAAACCATGAGCGACAACCTCACCCGCTATCGTGCCATCAAAGCTGCGTTACATCAAGTTTATCCGACACCGCCGCTGGGACGGCTGGCGCAAAGTGTGGAAGTGCTGGCGATGTTCATCAATGGGATTGTGGCGAGTGGCAGCACGCATCTGCGTGCCGTTGCGAAGAAAACGCCGACCAGTGCCAAAGTGACAAGCCGTGAAAAGCAGTTGAGTCGTTGGTACCAGAACGAGCATGTCAGCTACGAAGTGCACATGCTGCCGTTTGTCCAACAACTGCTGGCTGGGCTGTCGGCCCAGACGTTGGTCCTGGCCATTGACGGCAGCGAGGTTGGCCGCGACTGCGTTGCCCTGATGGTCAGCCTTATCTACCAGCAACGGGCAATTCCGCTGCTGTGGTTGGTCAAGCAGGGTAAGAAAGGGCACTTTCCAGCCACGATGCATATCGAGTTGCTGGGCGAATTGCAGAGTCTGTTGCCAGTAGCTACTTCCGTCATCTTGCTGGGTGACGGTGAGTTCGACAGCGTCGAGTTGCAGGGTTATGTGAACGACCTTGGCTGGGGCTACGTCTGCCGCACCGCCAAGAACACCCAGGTCTGTCTGGACGGCGCATGGTTGAGTCTGCAGGAAATCGACGCTTGGCGTGGCAGTCGCATCCCCCTCTACGATGTCGCTTTCACTCAGCAAGCCTATGGCCCAGTCCTGGTTGTCATCTGGTGGGACAAGCAACATAGCGAGCCACTTTACCTGGTCTCCAATCTTGGCCTGCTGGAAGAAGCGTGCCGCTACTACAAAAAGCGCATGCGTATTGAAACTTTCTTTGCCGACCAGAAAAGTCGCGGCTTTCAACTCGACAAGAGTCATATCAGCCAGCCACAACGCCTGGCTCGCCTGCTGATCGCCACTTGTCTTGCCTACATCTGGATGGTCTGCCTTGGCGTACTCGCCATGGCCGACGGCTGCAATAAGTGCATTCATCGCACAGATCGCTGCGATCTCAGTCTCTTCCAACTCGGCTTGGACTTGCTCGAGCACTTCTTGAACGAGCATCTACCCATCCCTGTCGATTTTCGGCTGCCTTTGCCAGCGCAGACAACCTAACTCATGAACCCTTGTTCTCTAGAACACATTTTCTGTACGGTAGTGAATCGATCGACAACCTGCTGGCGGCCGACGTAGTACTGGCCGACGGCCGGCTCGTCACTGCCAGCGAGCGTGAGAACGCTGATCTGCTCTGGGCATTGCGCGGCGGGGGCGGCAACTTCGGCGTCGTGACATCGCTGCTGTTCAAGCTGCATCCAATCGCAACTGTATACGGCGGGCCGATGATCTGGCCGATCGAGCAAGCCGCCGAAATCATGCGTTGGTACCGTGACTACATCACGCAGGCGCCTGACGACATGAACGGCTTCTTTGCGTTCCTGAACGTACCCCCAGGACCGCCATTCCCGGAAGCATGGCACGGCAAGAATACGTGCGCGATCGTCTGGTGCTGTACCTATCCGCAATCGCAGGCTGAGGCGGCCTTTGCGCCTATCCGCAAGCGCTTCCCGCCGGTAATCGACTTTGTCGGCCCACTGCCTTATCCGGCGCTGCAGAGCATGTTCGATCCGTTGTACCCCAAGGGCCTGCAGTGGTACTGGCGCGCCGACTTTGTCAACGAACTGAGTGATGCGGCAATCGCCAAACACCTCGAATTTGGCACCAAGCTGCCTTCGCTGCTCTCGACCATGCATCTCTACCCGATCAACGGTGCGGCCGGCCGCGTCGGCAAGCACGATACTGCCTGGAGCTATCGCGAGTCGACCTGGGGCTCAGTCATGGCCGGCATCGACCCCGACCCCGCCAGCGCCGGGAAGCTGCGCGACTGGACCGTCGCGTACTGGGAAGCGCTGCATCCGTATTCGGCTGGCGGCGCCTATGTCAACATGATGATGGACGAGGGGCAGGAGCGCGTACAGGCCGCCTATCGCGACAATTATGAGCGTCTGGTAACAATCAAGAACAAGTACGATCCAAACAACCTGTTCCGTGTGAACCAGAATATCAAGCCAACGGCGTGAGTGACACCCACCGAGGGTAACGCCCGGCCAACCAACGGTGCTCACCTCGGCGGCAGGCGGCACGTTGCCGTTGAACCCGCGGCGTTGACAATGGTATAGGAAGGCGGCATGAACACGGCCATCTACAGGTATGCCGCAGTAGATAGGCTGCTGGATGAGCAGAATGCGCTGATCGACAACGCCGAGCGCACTGCGCTCATGATCCAGGGCGCAGCAGATTATTGCTGACGATTCGGTGTGGATCGTTTTTGAACATCCCGAAGCAGTTCTTTGCCCTAAGCAAGGCGTTCACCGGGTACGAGAGCACGCCGGTGTGGATTTGGGACGCGTTTGCCAAGAACATTCGCAGAAGGTGACCGGTGACAAGCCTGGCGGCGAACTCGACCTTGGCGGCGGGGCTGCGGGCGTACAACATCATGCTTTAGGCGAAGGCGGCCGCTACCCGGCCGCCTTCGCCTGCGTCTCGTCCAAATTACATGACATTTGTCACTGTCAAGCGTTCTTTGCTGGTGCTACAATCAAGAATGCGTGTCTTGTCTTATGTCATCTATCCCTGCTCGCTGTCTGCACCTCCAAGCAGCGACGGCCGTCTCCCTTCGCTGCTTTCTCGGCCGCCGCAATTCGCCTGGTGCCGGTATCCGGTGCTGCTGCGGTAGGACACTGCACCCCGGACATGTTGTCCCGTCGGAAGGGAAAGCACTATGCCAGGCATCGACGAGAACGAACTTGAGGCGCAGGTCGAGCGAGAAAAGCTGCACAATGCCCTGATCCGTTCCTTTGATCTCACCGAATTGAAGATCCTCTGCATGGTGCTTGGCATTAGGGCGGAGGATGTTGTGTGTGGAAATCTCGCAGAGAGCGTGTTCCAGCTTGTCGAATACTGCTTTCACCGCAGCATGCTGGTGGACCTTGTTACATATCTCATCAGCAAACGACCTCATATCGCCATCTCTGATCTTCTGAAGGCTGGCGCACTCCTCCCTGTAAGCGCATACGATCGATTTGAGTTTGCGAACCGAACCGAGGAACTGCGCCTGGCATGCCCGACCGGCGCACGGCCCTTCATCTTAATCAGTGCGCCGGCCGGTTATGGCAAGACGTATCTGCTGCACAGACTGCGGAGACGTTACGAGCACGAGGAGTCGGTTAGTTGGCGAGCCGGGTACGTGGATCTAAAACCCAGTGCTGTTATGCGCGGCAAAGACGAAGGCGTGGCGCTGTTGTATATGGTGAATGCTCTAATCGCAAGCTTCCACCAGCGGCCGCCCGTGCGCGAAATTCGCTCCGGCGCCGACGAGACAGCCATCTATCACCGGTTGTCCACATTCCTGACGGGACAACTTAGCAACAGCCCGGGGGCGTTGGTGATGTGGGATGGCGTGGAGGTGCTGCCGGACGAAACCGGTACCATGCTGCAGAACATGATGGTCAAGCTGAGTCAGCATCTCCAAGCGCAACACAAGAAACTGGTCGTGGTCTTCAGCGGACGCTACGTGCGCAATTGGGGGAAAGGGATTTCAGATGCTGCGCGGACTACGATCGTCTTGACGCCCTTCGACTCCGCCGTGGTGCGCCAGATGATTGCGGAACGCGCAGCACGGCTGAACATTGCGCTTCCCAGCGAAGCGTATCTGGACGATCTGACCTGGAACGTGCTCGACCTCAGCGGTGGACATCCGCACGGAATCTGCTCTGTGGTGGACAGGATCAGCGAGGACAATCTCGTTTTTGACGAGCTTGCCTACGCATTTTTCTCCGTCAACGAATACCACTACGGCGAGCATGTTGGCACACTCTACCAGGTCTGCATCGAACCCATTATTCACGTGCTGACGGACGAACTGGAACCATTGCTGCGCCCGATTTTCCAGCGCCTCAGTCCTGTGCGCCGCTACAGCCCGGCGATCCTGGACTATCTTGTCGATAAGCATCTGATCACGTTGCCTCCGCACATTGGTGACGGCTGGGCGCTGCTGAAAGCCATGCAGGACACGCACCTAGTGCGCAAACCAACCAAGGGTGACCGGATGAGTTCCGACCATATCGTCCGCCGCATGCTGGCGGTGCAGCTGCGCATCACCGATAAACAGGAGTTTGCGCGCATCAACGCGGCGGCGGAAGAGCTGTTCGACGGCTGGGCCGGGAATCGCAGCCGGATCGAGGCGCAGCTGTGGTGGACGGCGGTCATCGAGAGCCTCTACCACACCTTGCAGCCGGAACCGCAGGAGCCCACACCTGATGCACTGCGGGACGTTGTGCTTGGCAAAGCTCGGCGCTACATGGCCCAGATAACGGATGATGAGGACCTGGACCAGCTTGACGACGCTTTGGACAAAGATCAAGAGTTCAAAGACTTGCTCAGACGCCGCACCGGGGATAGGACGCTGCAGCTGCTGACAGATCTCTTCGACGTGAGACGACGGCAGATCCTAGCCCAGCGGAGTTCAGGGCCTTATCCGGCTTAGTATCAGATCCAGAATCAGGAGTAAGTCCACCCCTAACCCCCTGCGCAAGGAGGAATCCATGCACGAGCAGGCAACCAAGATTTACGGCTACGCCACGCAGCAGAGTGAGATAGCCACGTTTGTCGCCAAGGGAAAACGCCTGGCTTTCCTGTGCCTGGACGGCGTCGGCGGGATGGGCAAGACCACCCTCCTCCGTTCCTTACATGCCCGGTACTGCGGGGAGGCGAACTTCCGCACGAGTTCCATCCTAGACTTTGACAACCTGCGCTTCCACATCGTGCAGAACGTCCTGGAGCAGATTGCCACCGACATCCAGACCCAGGCATCCCCTCACGCATCTCTCTTGGCATCTCCGTTTGTCGACTTCTGGGCCGCCAGCGAGCGGCTGCATGCGCTCCCCGACGAAGGTGCCGGCAGCCTGCGCCAGGAGGACCAGGAGGCGGAAACACGCGCGGCCTTTGTCGCCGGCTTTGCCCAGGCCGCGACGGGTGTGACGGTCATGCTGTTCTTCGACACGGTCGAGAAGATTCAGGACATGGCGCAGTGGCAAGATCTGCTCGCCGTGCTCGTGCAGCTGGATAACTGCATAGTTATGCTCGCCGGCCGGCGCAATGTAGAAGTACAAGAGAGGCTCTGTGCCCTTCTAGGCGGGCGCGGCAGCGTCCAACTCATCGCGCTTGAGGGGCTGGACGCGAGTGCTGCACTTGCCTATTTCTCCCGCACGCGCCGCGGCGCTTACCTGGAGCGCGAAGACCCCAAGCAGGCGCAGTGGGTTTGCGAGCTGTGTGGCGGGCGCCCGATCCTGCTCGACCTGGCGGTGGACTGGTTGAGTAGGGATGCGGGCCTGTCCATACCCGCGCAGCCGGCGGCTGCAGACAAGGAGGCCGCCCTCCCGAAGTTGCGCAAGAGCTTCGAGCGCGGCCTCGTCGAACAGGTGATGCAGCTCTCCAAGCCCGACAACGAGGCCATCCTCGACATGGCCCACGTTTACCACTACTTTGATGCCGACCGGCACTGCGAGATTCACCCCGAGTTTACGCCGGAGCAGAGCCAGGCGCTGCTTGATTCCCTGCACGATTTCAGCTTTGTCAAGCCCCAGCCCGGCGGCGGCATCCGCCTTCACGACGAGATGCAGCGCATGGTGGCGGCATATGTGTGGCCCTGGCTCGATCCCAACAAGACGCGCCGCCGCTACATCAGCCGGCAGATGATTCACTTCTATGACCAACGGCTCCCTGCTACAACGGATGAAGCGCTGCGGCAGCCACTCAGAGTCGAGCGGCTTTACCATGCGCTGTACGCAGACTTGGAGGAGGGGCACAAAGAGTTTCGCCATCTCTTTCACGAGGCTCTGCGCTGGCACCAGCGTGACTACGCCCGCCTCCTGCTCACTACGTTTAACGAGTTCGCCGCCGGCTTTGACCCTGCGCTGCGCGCGTGGGCCGACGCCCATACGGGACGCCTGCGGCTTGAGGAGGAGCGGGTCGAGGATGCCGTCAAGCTGATCCGGCCTGCCAAGCAGGCGCTCCAGCAGATCGGCGGGCAAGACGGCCTGGACACCGTCTGCAACGCCTTGGGCTACAGCGAGCGCCTGCTCGGCAACTGGGTACAGGCAACGGAAGCCTACGAAGAGGCACTTGTGTACAGCCGGCAGGAGAACGACGCCCGCCAGCTGGCGGAGACGATGAACAATATTGCCAATGTCAGCCGGCTCAGCGGCGACTACGAACGCGCCAACTGCTACAGCCTCCTGAGCCTCAAAATCCGTGAAAGGCTCGGCGACAAAGATAAAAAGGGAATCGGGGCGAGCTGTTATGTACGCAGCATGGTCGCCTGGGAGACGGGCAACAGTGCCGAGGCCGCCCGTTACCTGCAGCACGCTGGCCAGCTCTTTGCCGACGCCGGCTACCCCCAAGGGGCGGCGGAAACGACCAAGTACCAGAGCTATCTTCATTTTCGCACCGGCAATCTCGGCCAGGCGCTGGTGCTTGTCCGCGATGCAAAAAAAGTGTTCGCCGACAGGGGGCTCTGGCTCCAGTATGCCGACTGCGTCAACCAGGAGGCGCGCATCCTGATCGACCTGTATGCTGCCGACAAGACGGCGGACGAGCGGTGGATGGACGCCCGCTTTGCAGAAGTAGAAACGCTGGCGCAAGAAGCGCTGAAGCTTCCGCGACGGATCCACGACAGCTACAAGACTGCCGAATGCAACCTGACGCTCTGCCGGCTCTATTATCGCTGGGGCCGTTTCTATCACGACCGTGACCTGGCGCGGGCGCAGACGTATTACGGCCGTGCCCGCGCGCGCTACGTAGACCGGGAGGGGGGCCAGCTTGCGCGTGACCGCCACTATCACGGACCCGAGAGCGTCTACGAGTGGGTTATGGGCGATGTGGCGTTTATCAACGCCGAGTGGGATACGGCCTTCGACCACTACATGGCCGAAGCGGAGATCTCCTGCCACTTCAAGGATGCGCGCTATGCCCGGGCGCTCAACGCCCTCAGCGACCGCCTGCATACCCTCGCTGCAAGAGGCGACGGCGGCCGCGAGCTGGCACGGCGGTACTGCGATTACGTGAGCGCCCGCTGGCAGGCGCGCCACTTGGGCGTCGAGTTCCCCGAGGTGATCGAGGAATGTACCTACGTCAAAGAGTCCCTGCGCCTGGTAGACCCGGCGGCGATCAGCCGCCTGCGCCGGGAGGGCGAGGGGCTGCTCGAACGGGGTGCGTTCGCCGACGCGATCCCTGAGTTCGAAAAGCTGGTCGAGATCGGCCAGGCCTACCGGCCTGACGAAACGGTAGCCTACGCCATGAACCAGATCGCGCGGGCCTACCGGCAGATGGGCGAGTTCGTGCCCGCACGCCACGTGCGTGCCAGCAGGGCCTGCTGATCCGGCAGCAGATGGAGGAAGAGAGTGGGGTTGCCGCCAGCCACGTGGTCATGGGCACCATCATGTGGACGACCGGCAACACCAGCGAGGCCACCCGCCACTACCGGCTGGCACAGGAGATCTATCGTAGAACCGGCGACCAGGTCGGCCTGGCGCGGGCGAACCGCCACACCGCCTTTATGGTCCACCTCATCGGCGACTGGGAGCAAGCGTGGACCTTGGCGGAGTCGGCGGCCGAGACATTTGCCGCTCACCAGATGGAGGCGGACATGGCCGACGTCTGCAACTTGCAGGCCATGCTGCTCATGCGCAATGATCAGCTTGGGCCCGCACTCGAACAGGCAGAGCGAGCGCTGCGCCTGGCCACACGCTGTGGCGCGCAGTATACGGTGGCCGAAGCGCAGCTGACGCTCATGCAACTCGCATACAGGCTGGCGCTGCAGCAAGCGGCCGGTGGCGATACGCCCGGAACGTCTGACTTCGCGCCGGCCCGTGCGCACTTTATCGCCGGCGAGGCCGTGGCGCAGCTGCGCAACTATCGCCTGCTGCTGAGCGTGTACCACGGTGCGGCAGGCCTGATCGCGTTCGACGAGAAGCAGCACGCCGAGACCCTCCGCTATTTTGTGAAGGACCTGGCATACGGTGCTGACTACAGCATCAGCCGCCTGCGCCGCGAACTGGACAAGATCGTGAATTGCTTCGTACAACTGCCGCCGGAGCTGCGGCGCGTGTATGCTGACTACATTATCGACGAGTGGCGCAGCGCAGGGCGGGAGCAGGCCGCGCCCGATGTGACGCGTCTCTTCCAGCTGCTCAAGGAGTACGACGCGTATGTCTAGATCAGACGACGAGCTGTTGGCGCGTCCGAAGGCCGTCGACGACGGCGCGCCTGCACGCGAGGACTTTTCTCTTCTGCTTGTGCCGGAGCCGGAGGCGCAGCTGATCGTAGAACTGGTGGACAACCCCGTGCCGCTGGCGTACGCGCAATTCGAAGCGCTGCTGATCGATTCTGAGTGTGAGGTCTGAGGCCAGGTGCGACCATGAACAGCCTGCTGATCCCGGCCACGCCGGCGACGTACACACTGGAACTGACTTCACGCTGCAACAGCGCCTGTATCGGCTGCGGCAACGTCTTCCCGCGCACCTTCGGCGACATGGGGGTGGAACGCTGGCGCACGATCCTCCAGCGGGTGCAGCCGCACGCAGTCAGCCTGCGCATCACCGGCGGCGAGGCGACGCTGCACCCCCAGTTCGCAGAAATCGTGCGGCTGGTCGACGACATGGGCGTGCCTTTCGTCCTGTTTTCGAACGGCGTCTGGCGCGATGCCGACGGCACGATTGCGCTGCTAAAGAGCCTGGTTCACCTGGACGGGGTCCTCATTTCGCTGCACGGCGACTCGGCCGCTGCCCACAGGGCGTTTACGGGCACCGACACCTTTGAACGGGTGAAGGCGACGATCAAGGCCGCAACGCAGATCGATGCCGCAACGAATAAGATCCTGACCATCAATACGAACACGGTCATCACGCGTGAGAACTTCCAGCGGGTGAAAGAGGTGGCCGAATTGTCGCACAGCCTGGGGGCCACCTTTGCGGCGTTCAGCCGCTACTATGGGCCGCCGACGCCGGTGACCGACCTGAGCGAGGCGGAGTTTCGGGAGGCTGCCGCGGCCGTGCACCAGCTGCGCAAGGCGGGCGCCCATGTGCAGTTCAACAACTGCGTGCCCTCGTGCTTTGACGGCAAGCCGACGAAGAGCTGTCCGGCGGGAATCACGAGCTGCACGATCGACCCGCACGGCGCCGTTCGCCCGTGTACGCATGCGCCCCACATCCTGGGGAACCTGCTGCAGCAGCCCATCGAGGAGATCTGGCAGGGTGAGCCGGCCCGGGCGTGGCGTGCGTTGATCCCGCCGGCCTGTGCCACGTGTGCGGAGTTTGCCCGCTGCCGCGGCGCCTGCAAGGCGATGGCGTATCACATGCGGCAGGCACACGATCCGCTCATGCAGGAGCCCTTGGCCGACAGCCTGCCGGCGCGGCTGCCGCTTGACGTGAAGCTGTACCGCAATGCCCGACCGCAGCAGAACTTTACGCTGCGGCGGGAGGAGTACGGCTATCTCCTGGCCAACCGCAACCAGCTGGTCCCCGTCAAGCTGGAGGCAAAGCCGATCCTTGACGCCATGGACGGCAGCACCACGCTGCAGGAGATCCAGGCTACCTATGGGCAGCCGGCGCTGACGCTGGTGGCGTACCTGTTTAACAAGGGATTGGTTCATACCGGCACAGTAGTCCACGGTGTAAGCGACCAGGCTTAGCGTCGCCGGCAGATGGTCTGCCTCCGTCGTATGCGGCCGGGCCAGTGCCCAGTCGATCAGCGGCGTCCACTCGGCAGCCAGCGTCTGCCGGTACCAGTGCGCGGCTGTGGGCTTGGAGGCGACGGCGCCGTGCTCGTACGTGTAGAGCATGCGGCACATGGTGAGAATCGCAAAGGGTTGGTTGCTCTCTTGCTGCAGCCAGGCGGGGTCGTCGAGCAGCGGACGCCACCACCGCGCCAACATATCACGCACGGCGCTGCGCAGTTCGGGGGCGCTGACCGGGTCGAGCAGGACATGCGGCTGAGGTCCAACGACGGCCACGCCATGCTCGCGCAGGATGTGGCGCTGGATGATGGCGCTGCCTTGCTGCGTGACGTCGAAGCCGGCGGCCTCGACAAAAGGGCAGGGCGGGTGATCGGGCGTCCAGCGGCGGATCACCTGTTGGGGAACGTAGCTCCCGTCGAGCTTCCGAGCCCATTTGTCCCCAGTGGCCCACAGGCGCGCATGCATCTGCGCCAGGGCTGCGACCGTGTCCGGCGGCAGTTCGTCGTGAGTAACGACGGCAAAGTCGATGTCGCTGCGCTGCGGGTTGAAGTCGCCGAGCGCCAACGAACCGCCAAGGTAGAGGGCCACAAGCTGATCGGCGAGAATGGTCCGCAGGTTGGCGTGAAGCAGTCTCCAGGAAGGCGTTCACCTCCTGGTGCGGTGTTGGCTGATGGTCAGGCACTGGGCACAGTTGACTACTTCCATCGGTGCATGTTCTATCCGGCAGCTTGCTGTTTGCATGCTGCCACGCAGCGCTCCTCCCCGGTGACTCTTGTCACTTGCAAGTAGCCCCGCAGTTCCACCTTGGTGCCGAGCTTGACCTGGAACGTGGGCAGATCGCCGTCTTGCTTGACTTCCACGATGCCCCCGGATGGCCGTTGAAGTAGAAGTCCACGCGGGTCGATGTTCTGGGCCTTGATTCTCGAATTGAACGTGCCGTCTGCCTGGCGCCGCGACCTCATCCAGGTCCCAGCTGGTGAACTAGCTGCCCCTTGAATCTGCCGGCGGCAAACGCAAGCATATCCGTATCATTCTCCAGGAGGTCGCGGCGGGTGATTCTGTGCAGCGCATCGGCGCTGGTTCCACGCCGAAGTCCTCCAGCAGCGTGCCGGCACGGCTGCCTACCCGCAGCGTCTGCCTGATTGCTATCCGCATGCCCATCTTGTGCGGCAGCGGCTTGAGCGGCGACCCCTCGCCGGAATAGAGGCTGTACAGCAGATCGTGGGTCCAGACATTGGCGCCGCCGGCGCCGGTCGCCTCGCTCGAGCCTACAATCTGTCCAATCCCGTGGTCCTGGAAACCGGCAGCGAAGATGTCGGTTGCGCTGTAGCAGCGGCCGTCGATGAGCAGGACAACCGGCCCCTGGTAGCACTGTCCAATCGTATTGCAGGACTCGGGGTCGGTGATCGGCAGGGCCTGCGAATAGGTCGCACCCGTAATGACCGCCTGCTGCAGGGACTCAAGCCAAGGAGGAGAGATCGATCGGGAGACTGAACGCTGCGCCGGCAGAGTTCGAGGGTGCCTTCCGTGCTGATGAACTGCATCCGCTCGGGCTCGATCCGGTTAGGGGTGAGCGTCTGCAGCAGGCGCTCGGCGGCATAGATGTGCCCCCCGCCGTTGCCGCGCACATCCAAGATCAGGCCGTCTTGCGGCAGCTGCGCAACAAGGTCGATGAACTCCTGCACGAATGCTTCAGGATCTGTGACGGCAAAGGTGCGAATCCGCACGTAGGCGAACTCTTTGGCCAAAGTCGAATTTTGAGACTGAGCCGCGGGCTTGAAAGACAAGTGGAAGCTTGCTGGCGACGTCTTCGTTTTCCAGCGTAGGGCCCACGGCCGAGCCTTGCACTGCCGCGCTGGCTGGCTGCTTGCCACCGTTTCCGGCTTGAAGATGAGATGCTTGACCTCGCGCACGGCATCGGAGGCTATGTCGAGCCCCAGGCAGCCTCATACTCTCTCTGGCGAGGATCCGGCGCCGATGCCTGGCATGCTCGGTGGCGGCGGGCGCTTCGGGCGGAATGCTGCAGCGATCTTCGGCCACGAACAAGGCTGCGCGCAGCGTGTTGGCTGCATCGCCGGAGACGTCCAAGCTGAAGCCCACCTCATCCTGAATCGTGCGTAGCGCCGGCTGCGCAGGAGGTGCTGCTCCTGTGCCGGCGGCAGCCTGGCCGGCGCCGGTCGGCAACGGTAGCGCAGGCGCTGCTTGCCGCACCTGCGTCGTCCAGCGGTGTGAAGCGCACCAGCCAGTCCTGGCGCATCTCCTGCTGCGAGCTCATCGGCGTCGTTGTCGGTCCGGAAACGTGATATGCGCCCAGTCTGCATCAGGCGGCAGGGCGACATTCATGGGGCGCAGCACGAGTGCATCCACCCCGCGCACAAAACGTGCCGCCTCATTGCTGCCTGCCGTCTGCTGCGCATTGAGGTCGACGGCGTCGTCGATGGCGACCCCATTCCAGTCTAGAATTTCCACGCCCCGCGCGAAACTTGGCGTTGCTGAATGGGTATCCTTTCATGAGGTCGGTCACGATGTAGCGCCTGCGGCCGTCGTCGTCATAATAGGGCCGGACAAGGAAAGGCAGGTACGCCGTATAATCCCGGTAAGGCTGCGGCAGCAGATAGTTTGTGTGCAGGTCGCGCACGCTCATGAACACGGACGGTCATGAGCTTGTGGAACTGCAGTTCATTGCGCGCGATCCAGCGGCTTGGATCCTCTTCCAGTTGGCGCTGCAGGACGCGCAGCCGCTGGATGGGCCGGACGGCATGGATCGCCTCTTTGAGGGGCCGGTGAACGTAAAAAAGATTGAGCAGCTGGATCGCCTGATCGATTGCAAGCAGCTGATCTTCGAACGACATGAGCCCGGAGGTACTCGCCCGGAACTCGCGCAGCGTGCGGTCAGCCGGTGGGGGCGACTCTGCGGCCGCACGCCGCCGCTTCGAGGGACTCTAGAGCGTTGGGCTGCTGGCTCGGCGGCACCTGGCGGCTCAGCCCTTCGATGTGCACCGGGCGCCTGCATGCTGATGCCGGCCTGGTGCGGCGGGTACGATACTTCCTGGCCGGCGCAGCGCTTCGCGCACGGCCGCCTCGGCATTGAGAAAGACTCCGATTGGCTTTCCCGGCGCCGGCTCGGCGCCGGTTTCGGGAGTAATCTTCGTGCCGGTGCCGCGCAGGATCTCGCGCACGTCTGCGGGTGAGAGCGTGGGGTTAACCGAGAGCATCAAGGCTGCCACCCCTGCCACCTTCGGTGCTGCGCCGGACGTGCCGCCAAACTTGTTGGTGTAAGCGTCGTCTGCCGTGTGCGCGCAGGTGAGATCGTGTTCGCCATCGCCAGGGGCGGAGACTACGATGCGCTGGCCCCAGTTGCTGAAGCTGGCCCGCTGGTTTATGGCAGGATCCCACTTGGTAGCCCCTACGAGGATTGAGCCCGTGGGTGCAATGGGTTTCTCGTCGCCGTCCGTTAGGTCGGCTGCCCGGTCGCCGTTGCCCGCTGCTACGCATACGACTATGTTGGACTCAATTGCCCGGCGGATGGCTTCATTGACGGATGGAATCTGTTCGTAATTGCCGCACACTGATTTGGTTTGAGCTTCCAGAATGATGACTTTGCGCCGTCCATTGCTGTCCGCCAGGCGGACGTACTCGATTGCGTCCGCCCAACTTTCGGACGAAGGCTGGTGCCCCTCGCCGGTATTGGCCTGGATCGGCCAGAGCATGGCCTGGGGAGCAATGCCTACCATGCCGCGTCCATCTGCCGCCGCACCTGCGATACCGAGCACTCCTGTGCCGTGAAGCGTGGACGATCCTTGGCCCACGTTCTTTGAGCCGTCAACGGAGTTGAAGGCAGACGCCATTTCTAAGCGTTTCTGCAAGTCGCGGTGGCTCGTGTGGAATCCCCAGTCGATATCGGCAATGACGACGCCTGCGCCGAGCGCGCCAAGCTGCCATGCGGCCGGTACGCCTAGGCGGTGGAGGTACCATTGCCGCTCAAGCTGTGTATTGGGGTCGATTTCAACGCTATTCCCTAGTGTGCCCATCAAGGGGTCGATAGGGAGCACGGCGTTAGGTGGTGCTGCCCCAGGTACGTGGCGTGCCTTCTCCACCTCCGGCAGTGATTCCAGATCCCGGGCAGCCGCGGCTGCATCCTCGGGTGTGGCGAACTCAAAGCGCACAAAGCTTTGCAGCTGTGGCCGGCCGGCGAGTGCATCGGGCGGCGCCGCTGCACCCATGGCCGCGGCCTGCGCCAGGCGTTCTGCGTCCGCTTTGAGATGCCTGGGGCTGAAGCTGGGGCTGCTGGTCCGCAGGTTGCGGCTCAACAGGACGGCGCGTACATTTGCCGTCACAGCGGACTCTGCGGCCTCCAAGTCTGCCCCTTGCAGAAAGCCCTGTGGACCCCCAATCAGTGCCGCAGCCGTACCGATCGCCCCAGGACGAAATTGCACTTCCACAATGGTGCTCTCACTGGTGGGCGAAGCGAGTTGACCAGGGCTGGCAAACTGTGGCATGCCAGGATCGGTTAGTGGGATTACAACGGCGGTTACCGAGTTGTCAAGGTTCACGGCGTCTCCTTGCCGCGCAGGTTGGTCCTGCGCCTGCTTGTCTCCTGCTATTCGTTTTCTTCTGGGTAAAGTTGGCGTGGCTCTTGCTCCCTGGAAAACGAATTCGACGCGACGGCTAATACAGCATGAGCTTCCAGTATGGCTTGCTTTTGCAACCTACGGCGCACCGTCGAGCACCTGCGCGAACTTCTGGCGTAGTCGTTCGGCTTCGGCAAGGGACTTTGACAGGCGCGCCGCAGCATCCGCCGCATTTGTTTCCCCGCGTCTGCTTAAGTACTTGAGCCTCTTTGTCATAGAGAGCAGCAATGTCTTTAGAAGTTGCTGGCCGGCGCAATCCGCTGCAGCTCACGAACCAGGCGCAAGGCCTTTACGGGCTCGTTGTCGGCGAGCAGGAGATCGACCAGCTTGGCGGCATCGCTAAATGCTGCGCTGTGCAGATCCTCTGCGGCACTTTCCGCCTGCCGGATTTTGCCCACAAGGAGGGCGATTTCGTCCGGAGGACTTGGTGGTGCCGCCTCCGGAGACGGGGGGTGGCACCAGTTGTTATTAATGGTGCACAATATTACGCCGATTATTCCATCAGCCATTTCCTTTTCCTCCCTGTCTCGTAGTTACGGGTTGCGGTGCTGATGCGCCTCACGCGCTGCAGCCCAGGTACTGGAACAGCACAGGCGCGTCGTGCCGTCTTGCCTCTTCAAAATACAGGTTGCTTGGTGGAATTGAGACGTAGCGGCGCAGGTAGCTGCAAGCAGTGGCTTTGTTGCCCTTTGGCAGCTGCGTCAATGCCAGGTAGTACACAATTTCTTCATTCCAGGCCTGGTACTTTGTAGCGAGATCGGTCTCGTTCCCTACGCCGACTTGGGCTGCTAACCACCCTCCAAACCGGTCGACCAGGTTCAGCTGTTGATCGCCGTCGGCCTTTTCCAGGTACACTGCGGCCTGTGCGTACTCTCCCTGTTTGTAAGCCAGCAGGCCACGATTCTTCGCCAACACGATCTTGTTGCGGCGCGGCTGCTCATCAGTAGAGAGCATCTTTTCGAACTTATCCAGCATGGCCCCGGCGCGCGCATAGAGGCCGAGCTCTCGGTAGACGGCGCCCAGGCCGCTGTACACGGTCAGCAGCACGGCATGCTTTGTGGCCTCTTCGCCGAATAGCGTGCCCGGCGCCAGAATGTCCTCAAATGCTTGCCGGGCACAGGTCAGATCCTCGGCCGAATAGCACGCAGTCCCCAGCACACTTAACAGCACACCAGACTTCTTCGGGTAGTAAGACAAGGCAAGGCGTGCTTGTGCCACTGCTTCCGGCCCCCCTCCCATCTGGGTGAGTGCGGTGGCCAATTCCATGTGGGCATCGACATACGGTTCGTACAAAGCGATCGCCCTGGCGAAATTGCCGGCTGCGCTCGCCCACTGCAGCCGCCACCGCTGTTGGTAGCCTTCTTCATAGGCGAGCACCGCGCCGCACGGCAGCTCGACAGGGTCGGTAAACCACTGGACTTCGGTGCCGGTGATTTCGCCGAATCGCAGCAATACGGTTTGTGACAGGTCAAGAACCGCCCGGCAGCCGGCGGCCGCGGCTACTGGGATTACCTCACGCCGGCCGTTCGTGTTTGCGGTCACCTCGGCAATGTATGATGCGCTGGTTGTGCCGGCATCCTCCTCGCGCAAGACAATGTTGTATGTGATGTAGCTGCGGCAGGCTCGGGCCGTGGCAGCCGTAGTCAGCACCGCCTCAAATCGGCTGCGCGAGAGACGGAAGAAGCGGGATGCGAATGCTTCGGCCAGGCTTTGATCGACACCTTTGTTTACAACGGCGACATATTCGGCGAGCCGGCGATCAAAACCCGCCGCTGAGCACTCCTGTACGAGGCCGGCCTGGGCCACCCCCACGAGCCCCACAGCACGCTGGTTAAGGCGACAATGGCTGCGAGGATGGCGGCAAGGCTTTTTCGGCTGACGATTTGCTGTGTCCAGTGCTGGAGAACGTAGCGATCTGCCCGGCGCAGAAGCCTGGCAACGGCGGCAACCATCAGCAGCAGCACTGCCATCGAGCCACAGATGGAGGCAAACCACCCGGAAGATGTTACATTGTTGGATACGACAATGAATGCCAGCGCGACGAGGGCTGCCGCCGCCACAACGGCCGCCAGCAAGCCCATACTTCCGAGCGGATTCCAGCCCGGATTGATCGTCCGCTGGCTCAGCGCCATAAGTTCGACCAACTCCGGGCCTACGCCGAGCTCTTTGCCGTCCTGACTGTCTGTGTAAATGCGGGCTTCCTTCAGTTCCTGGCTGTCGAGCAGCCCGCCCTCGCCTTTTCCCAGCCTCACCCACTCGGCCGCTTTGGCCTCCAGCCCCCGGCGAGTCTGCTCTGCCTGCCGCCTTTGGCCGATCCAGCCCGCCAACTGCGGCCAGCCACCAATGAGGGCTTCATGTGCGATGTCGATCTCTGCGGCCCTGGCCGGCCGTGTCGCTGCCCGCAGTGAGCAGCCGGCCGGCAATCAGCAGTGCCAGCACCGCAGCAAAGGCGGCGGGCGCGCCGTCGACCGTCTGCAGCTCATACTCCGTCTGCTGGCGCCGGGTATCCGGCCGGCCTTCGCCGAACTGGATGAGGCGCAAGAAGATGCGACGTGCGATCGCGGTCCCTTGGCCGGGTGCCTGGGCTTCTACCTGCGCCAGGACCGCGTCGGCACGCATGGCCATGGCTGCCTGCAAGCCGGACTGCCTGCGTGTGGCGTGCCCCAGCATGGTGTAGGCTTCCAAACCCAGCCGCTGCCCCGCCATTTTCTCCCATAGGAGGACGAGCGTCTCCTGCAAGAACGGCAGTGCGCCGGGCTCGGAGCCGGTCTCGGCGGCAAGACGTTCCACCAGGGCATCGTCAATCGTAACGCCCACCTGCTGGGCAGGTCTTCTGATCGCGTCGCGCAGTTCCTTGTCCGTCAGCGTCCCAATTTCCAGCCGGTGCGCCTTGATCAACCCCCACAGGGGCCCGTTGATCAGGTTTGGGTAGAAGTCGGCGCGTACGGTAATGATCAGATAGAGGTTGTTGATACTGGCGAACGCACGCAGGGTCGCCAGAAACTTGTCCGCCTCATCGCTGCTGGCTACGCTGAAGACTTCCTCAAACTGGTCGACCACCAGCAAGCAGGGGCCTGCCTCCAATATGCCGGCGAGATAGGCAGCCGTATTTTCGGGATTCGCTTCGTCCCGGTTCAGGGCCGTGGCCAATGCCGCCATTGGTTCTGCCCCAGGTCGCATGACGCGCACTGCGAGCGAATCTCGGCCGAAGAAGAGACCTTGTGCATCTCCGGCACAATGCCTGCAAACACCAACGAGGATTTCCCGCTGCCCGATGCGCCGATAATTGCCAGGAACGGGTGCAGGCGCCAGCTGTTGAACCGCCTCCTGAACCTCGTTGGTGCGGCCAAAGTACATACCGCTTTGGCTCTCTGAGAACGGCGCCATGCCCGGGTAGGGACAGGGCGTGTTGCGTTCAAAGACAAGATCTTGCCATTCGGCTGGCCAACCCCAGCAGATCGGGGTTCCCTGGGTTTAGCGCCAAAGCTGTTTGCAAGCAGCAGCTTGATGCCTCCCGGTGCAGTATCTGTGGCGTAGGTAGTGAGATCGATGGCAATCTGGGCAACAGTCCGCCCTTCAACCGGCACCACCTTGTCCAGGGCGACATTGAGGTAGGTGACTGCCAGCTGGCGCAGACCGAGCAAGTCAAACGCATTTGCCAAAGCGCCTGCGAGCGCGAAAATATGCTCCACGCGCACGTAGACAGTTGGGGAGGTTTGGGGTACGTCCACGCCTGCGATTTGCCTGACAGGGGCCAGTGCGTTCATGGTGGCTTCGTTGAAATGGCGACGGTGACGGACGTGCTATTAATAGTGTAGCAGACTATCAATGGAATTGCAATGGGCTTTTTTTGAGAAGTTTTTAGGGGCCTTACGCGACCCCTTCACGCGCTGGTGCACAGGCGATACAAGAGAGAGAGATTATACGAGCGCCAGGTCGCGGGCCTTGGTGACGGCTTCGACGCGGTTGGCGACGCCGAGCTTGCCGTAGATGCGGTTGGTGTAGGTCTTGACGGTGCCGACGGAGATGATCAGCTGCTCGGCGATGGCAGGGTTGGTGAGGCCCTGTACGAGCAGGCGCAGTACCTCCAACTCGCGCTCGGTGAGCGGCTCGACGAGTGCTGCGTTCGCGATGCCGGCGACAGGAACAGGCAGAGGGCCGGGCGCAGGAGCCGGCATAGGGCGGGGTGCAGGGCTTGACACTGGTCCTGACACAGGGGAGGGTGAAGGGACAGAGTCCAGGAGTTCCGAGCGCAGGGCCGCCAGGATCGCAGCCAGTTCGGGTACCGGTAGAGGCGGGGTGCCGTCGTGCTGCTCACCGTGCTTGTCGCCGAGGTTCTCGCCGTACTGTTTGCCCGGCTTTTCACCGTGGTCCCGGAGCAGCGTGGCGGCTTTTCGCTGCTGGCGGCTGCTGCCGGCGGGGTGATCGTGGACTAGCCGCAGCAGCTCGATGCCGCGCTGCCGGCGGTCGCCGGCCAGAAGCAGGACGCCCACGTCGATCAGCACGGCGAGCAGCAGGGGCAGGAAGTTGATGCTGCCGGCGATGTCGAGCGCTGCGCTGAAGTGTGCGGCGGCCGCGGCGGGATCGCCGGCTTTGGCGGCGGCCTGGCCGAGCCCGTAGTGCGCGGCCGCCAGCCCACCCTGGTCGTTCAGGTTGCGGTAGACGGACAGGCTTTGCTCGTAGAGCTGCCGCGCCCCGCGGGGTCCCCCTGGAGCAAGGCGATCTCGCCCAGGTGCTGGGCGGTCACCGCGATGCCTTCGGGGTCACGGTAGTCGCGCTTGATGCGGAGCCCCGCGTGATAATGGCGCTCGGCCTCGGCATAGTGACCCATGGCCTGGTAGACGTTGCCCAGCTCGACATGGCAGTAGGCGCTGATCCAGTGGTTGCCGATCGCGCCGAACAGGCGAAGCGCCTCCTCCGCATTCTCCAGGGCGGTCTCGTACCGGCCCAGGTTGAGGTAGGCACTGATCAGGCCGTAGCAGGCAAAGCCCAGGTTCTCCTTGTCCGTCCCGCCGACCATGACTCTGCTTGAGCTGTTCACCCTGGGCTGCGGCGCGGGGATAGTCGCCCTGGATGATGCTGAGGATGATGTACGGCGCCAGCGGGTGCGAGCCCATGCCGTACTTTGGCGCCAGGCCCAGTTCGTCGAAGAGGGTGCTGCTGGTCGTGAGCGCCTCCGCCGCCGCGTCGAAGCGGCCGATGCGGATCAGCATCCACGCCCGGTAGACGAGCAGCTGCGCCAATCCCCCGAAGTCGCCGGCGGCCGCCAGCACCTCCGCTGCCTGGCCCCCGGCGTCGGCATATTCGAGATAGCGGCTCTGCATCTGGCAGAAATGGAAATAGGGGGCGGCGGCCAGCATGAGGGTTGCGCCCTCTCCCTTGGCGACGGCGTACTGCCAGGCCGTGCGGACGTTCTCCAACTCCTCTTCTACTTGGAGGCTGTTCTTGACCTGCTCGCGTTCGATCAGGCCGGGGTTGAGTGCGGCAAGATACGCGCAGTAGTAGTGGCAGTGCGCCGCCGCCAGGTCGGCAACCTCGGCGGCGTGGAGCTTGCTCTCTGCAAACTGGCGCAGCAGCTCGTGAATCTGGTAGCGCCCACCGGGGGTGCGGCGGATGAGACACTTGTCGAGCAGGGAGGCCAGCAGGGGCAGGGAGGCGCCTGCAATCTCCCCCGCCGCCTCGCGGGCAAAGCCGCCCCTGAATACGGCCAGCCGCTTGAACAGGGTCTGCTCGTCCGCCGTGAGGTGGTCCCATGTCTGGGTCAACACGGCCTGCATGCTGCTGTGGCGGCGGGGCACGTGGCGGAGGGTCGAGGAGAGCTGGTTCAGGTTGTGCCGGATCTCGGCGGCGATCTCCGAGCAGCGCAGGGTCTTGGTCCAGGACGCTGCCATTTCGATGGCCAAGGGCAGGCCGTCCACAAGCCGGCAGATCTCGACGACGGCGGCCTGGTTGTCAGGCAGCGAAAAACCGGGTACGATCTGGCGTGCCCGTTCGACAAACAAGCGCACCGCTGCACTGGCTTCGACCGTTTGATCCTGGCGATCTCCCTTGTGACCGTCCTGGTAGGCGGCCGGGAATGGGAGCCCTTCAACCGGGTACAGCCATTCCTGCGGCAGGCTCAGCGCCACACGCGAGGTTACCAGCAGCTTAACCGCCGGCGCTTGCTGTATGATCTCCGCCAGCAGCACCGTCCCATCCAGCACATGCTCGAAGTTGTCGAGCAGCAGCAGCAGATGCTTATCCCGGAGATAGTGCAGCAGCTGTGTTTGGGGGGTGTCATGGCCGGACAGCACCACCCCCACCGCATCGGCGATGGCCCCGACAATCGCACCGGCAGTGGCACCGGCAATCTCCTGGCCGGACTGGATCGGCTGTAGGTTGACAAACCAGGCGCCGTGCGTAAACGGCAGCTGGGGATCCTTGGCCAGCTGAATTGCCAGCCGGGTTTTGCCGCTGCCGCCGATCCCCACCAACGTCAACAGGCGGCAGTCGACGTTTTGGAGGATCTGTCTCGTTTCGCTCAGCTCGATCTCGCGCCCCACAAAGCGGGTGGGTTGATCGGCCTGATCCAGGTTGGATGCCATGGGCCACAGCATTGTAACCGCATATCGCTATTGTGACGATTCGCAGATCATTGGTAACATCGGGCAAGAGAAAGCGGGGCAAAAGGAGCCACATGATGAAGCTAGGTGCAGTATTCCCACAGACCGAGAGTGGTACCGACCCGATCGCCATCCGTGACTACGCCCAGGCCGTCGAAGGGATGGGCTACAACCACATTCTTGCCTACGATCACGTCCTGGGCGCCAGCACCGCCACGCGGCCCGACTGGACGGGACCCTATACGAGCGAGACGCTGTTTCACGAGCCGCTGGTACTGTACGGCTACCTGGCGGGGCTCACCAAGACGCTCGAACTGGTGACCGGCATCCTCATTCTGCCGCAGCGGCAGACGGCGCTGGTGGCCAAGCAGGCGGCGGAGGTCGACCTGCTCAGCGGCGGGCGGCTGCGGCTGGGGATCGGCGTCGGCTGGAACGAGGTGGAGTATCGAAGGGTTGAACGAGAACTTCCGTGACCGCGGCGCACGCAGCGAGGAGCAGATCGCCGTGCTGCGCGCCCTATGGGCCGAGCCGGTGGTCGATTTCCGCGGCCGCTGGCACACGATCGAACAGGCAGGCATCAAGCCGCTGCCGCCGCGGCGGTCGATCCCCGTCTGGATCGGCGGCTACAGCGAGGCGACGCTCGAGCGCGTGGGCAGGATCGGCGACGGCTGGTTTCCCTGGATTCCACCCAATGACGAGACGCGGGCCAAGATCGAGCGCGTACATGCGGCTGCCCGTGCAGCCGGCCGGGACCCCTCTGCGATCGGGCTGGAGCCGCAGCTGTCGGTGGCCCGGTTGGCGCCGTCCGCGTGGGAGGGCTACGTGCAGGGGTGGCAGGCGCTGGGGGCGACCCACCTCTGCGTCAACACGATGGGAGCCGGCTTCCGGTCGCTTGACGAGCACCTCTCTGCGCTGCGCCAGGTCAGGGAGATAGGAGCGTTACAGGGAAAAGCGCCATGACGCTCACCAATGAGCAGTACAGAGAGTTGGTGCAGGCCCTTAGCAGTGCCTTTCCCACCAAGCACCTTATAGCCAAGATGGTGAGGTTTGGCTTGGACGAAGACCTGGCTGCTGTCGACAGCGACGGTTCCGTCACGGACTTTGCGTTCAACCTGGTTGGGTGGGCAGAAGCGCAGGGAAAGACAGTTGACTTGATCCGTGCTGCGCTAGCGGAGAATCCCGGCAACCCGGAACTGCGTGAGTTTGCAGGGCGATCCGGGCTGGCGGCCAAATCTGAAGCCCCGCCAGTACTTGGCTCACCCACACACGGCAAGTGCGGCGTCTTGATCGATGTGTCACACGGCCAGGCAGAGTGGGAACTAAACCTATTTCAGGAAGAAGGCGATGCCCTTCTTCAGCAGCTGCAAAATGCGCCCGGCAGCCTGCTCTGCGATGTGCGCCACGTCCGCCGTCCAGAGCAGATCAAGACGGACGCGCTCAAGGAGTGGCACGGCCTGATTTTCTGTATTCCTCATCACGTACGCATCGACGAAACGGTGCGTTTTGAACTCGCCAGGTGGGTGCGCCGGGGGGGCCATCTTGTTTTGCTGGGCTTCGAACTGGGCGAACGCCATCACGAGACGAACCTGAATGAGCTGGCCGGCGAATTCGGCATCCACTTCAACTCGGATATTGTCGCTCCCGAGGGCTGGAACACCGCTTGGAAACCGTACGGAGAGCCGATCGATTTTTCCGGTATCAAGTCGTCACACCGCCTGCTGCTCGGCGTCACCAGCCTGCGGTTGCTAAACCTTTGCACCCTCTCTGTTGAGCCGGGGGCCGAGATCTTGCTCACCCTGGGCGATCACGTGATCAGCCGGCTGCAGAGGGGCAGCTTCAAGTATACGAGCCACGGCTGGATCCGCGGCGGCAACCCCAAGTTTGATGTGGTCGCGCCTGCACCCTGGGTGCCGGTCATGGCGCTGGCGCCGAAGGGGTTGACAGGTGCGGGCAGCGTTCTGGCCATCGGAACGTGGGAATTGTTTGGCCGCGGAGGATTCGCGCCGGAAGAGGGTGCGCAAGAAGAGCTATTTGCGGCCGGCTTTGATAACCAGCGTTTTGTCGAAAACCTCCTGGCCTGGTGTATGGGGAATTCCTGATGACCACAACTCTTCGCACTGTGCTGTGGCGTCCCCTCGCCGGCACGGGTGTCGAACACTGCAGCCTGCACCGGCTTGCCAAGGGCTTCCGCTTACAGGGGCACGTTGTCACCACGGTGGAGCAGGCCGGAACTTCTGTGCCGCTGCATGTTCACTACATTATTGACAGCGACGCTGCCTGGCGCACGCGGGCGGTATCGGTGAGTCAGTATTACGGCCTCGTGCAGAGCACGCTGCGGCTTGACGTCATCAACATGCGCTGGTGGACGGCCGAGGGTGTGGAGATTCCGCAGCTGCACTGGCTGATCGACGTCGACCTGGGCGTGACGCCGGCTACGAACACGCTGCCCATCCGGCGCCTGGGGCTCGAGGTGGGGCAGCGTGCCGACGTAACGGCGGCCTGGCTGCGCTTTCCCGGCGCTCACGATCGAGCCGCTGCCGCAGACCTATGAACGGCTGGCGCCGAACCTCTATCGTTATTCCAGCAACGGCGGCCGGTTTTCGGCGCTGCTGGAGACGGATGAGTTGGGGGTGGTCGTGCAGTATGAAGGCGGCTGGGAGCGTGTGGCGGCGGCGTGAGTTGTAGGCGACGACTGCTACCACGCTACGATTGCACGGCG
The DNA here is from genome assembly GCA_963791135.1 of uncultured Chloroflexia bacterium. Classification (GTDB taxonomy): domain Bacteria; phylum Chloroflexota; class Anaerolineae; order Caldilineales; family Caldilineaceae; genus Fredericiella. Next base: position 156,989 of record CAWBRX010000023.1, on the reverse strand, counting down.
AACGGCAGGCTTTTCCCATACAGCTCTTGAAAACGCATACTGTGGTGCCTATACTGGACAGTACCGCACCCCGATCCTCCTGCAGCTGGCTTACTTGCGTAGGTTCACGCTGTGATCCCGCTTTATGGCATCCCCCAGTTTCGAGTTGGAGTTTTGCGTTGTAGTTTGTAAGGAGGTACGTACGATGAAGCTCTTTGGCGGTAACAAGTATCCTGACGATCAGCTTGCCAGCCAGGCCACCACTGCCGTTACGCACGATCCATTGATCAGCGATCCCGGCAGTGTCGTAGTCACCAGCAAGAATGGCGTGGTGACCATCAGCGGCACGGTGCGTCAGCAGAACGAGAAGGAGCGGATTGAGGGATTGGTGCGCAACGCGATCACGACCATGGGGCTCAAGCACGAACAGATCGTCAACGAGCTCCGGGTACCGCAGACGATCGGCTAGCCAGGCGCCTTATTGCGCAGCAGGGTAGGAGATTCAGGCGGTGAAGGACGTCCTGGATCTCCTACTCCGCCCTGCAACAGCGGCGCGCTGACTGGGCCGGCGTGGCTGCAGCGCTAGAACGCCAGGCAGTTTCCAACTCAGCGGCGCTGATGCCGATTACGGCAGGCGCCAGCGTTTCCCAGCTATCGTACCGGGAGAATCCGCCCAGCAGCGTAGGGAGGATGCCGGTCCCCCACTTCGTGGTGATATAGTCGAACAACTTTGCTGCCGCCCAACTTCTTTCCTCGTGGTATTGGTCACTGGCTGCCAAGGAAGAGTAACCCATCTCGCGGTCGAGCAGATCATTCAGAGGCACGGGGCCAGCCCCCGACCAGCGCAGCCGCACTAACGCCGCCAACTCGCTGTCGGGGCCAAGCTGCGTGTTATCGGCAAACTGCAGCCAGGCTCTGAAGGCCTCCACCATCGGCTGCCACTGCGGTTTCACAGGTTTCTGGAGGACGGAATCCGCTAACCCTTGTGCGAGCGTCCGGCGCAGCGCCAGCAGGAGAAGAACGTCTTCGCTGCGTCCTGAATCGTCAGCAATAAGCAGCGGCGAACTCAACTGAACGATTCCGTCCACAACGGCCCCGTCAAATGGCAACCACTGCGGCACGACTTTAATTGTCAGCAGACCCCCCGGTGCGAGTTCCGCACCGGTGAGGCGGCGCAGCGTGGCGTAGACAGCATCGGCAGTGGGTGCCATCTTCTCCACCGCAGCCCGGTCTATGCTGCCGAATACAAAGTGCAGGCGGTTCGTGTCGAGGGCCTGGCTGCCCGTGCCAGATATCTGCAGCCGCCTGTGTCCGCTGCCATCCGGCTGCTGTTTGCTTGTAGAAACGAGTTTCAAGCCGCACGACTGCCGTGCCGGAAGGCAACGTGCGCGTCACCGCCACACTCGCCACTGCGGTGCCGTTCAGCAACACCAGTGATTGGAGCTCCCCGCCCAGCGGCGCCGGCTCGCCCGCCCGCTGGCGCACAATTTCCAACTTGACCACGTGCGCGACTTCAGTGGTCATGCCCGCAGTGCCTGCCTCCGCCGCGCGCCACGCGGTGAAGCCGGCGATCGCCGCCAAAACCAGCAGGGCCAAGGCGACGAACAGTAAGTGCCGGCTGTGGCGCCTCAGGTGGTTTTCTTTTACCGAAGCCACGCCAGAGGCGTGTTCCGCACGGTCACCGGCTGGATTTGTCCGGGAAAAGGGAAAACCGTTTGCTGCTGCCGCCACCCTCAGATCGGCCATGCGCCGATCCCACTCGTCCTGCTCGATCTCAAGCACATTCCAATCAAGCCGCTGTTGCTCTACACGCTTTGCTACGAATCGCATCAAAGACCTCCATGTCCAGGGTAATGCCTGAAAATCCAAGATGCCGGACTGCACGAGAATGGCTCGGAGGTCGCCGAGGGGGCGCCATGTAGCCGAGGGCGATATACAAGTCGCAGGGTTTCGGGATCGGGCAGGCTGCTGTGCAGGAGGCTCAGCAGCTGCGACAGGCGGTGGCGCGCACGCTTCTCCGGCACATCGGGCCAGAAAAGCAGGCAAAGGCTACCGCGTGCCGCAGGTTCGAGATCTGCAGCAAGTCGCAGCAGCAGGGCACGAACTTGGTTGCGGGAGATGGCGAGCGGTACATCATCCTGCAGGATTCGGAGTGCACCAAACAGGCGGATATGCAACTGAAGCATAACTTGCAGGTGAGTTCACAGCTGCGCTGTTGAAACTGCTGGCAAGCACCTGCGGCGTGTTTATGCTTGCGTCAGGGCCAGCGGGCGTGGAACCCTGTTGGCAATTATATGGCGTTTACTAGTGTTGTCAACTGCTGTTTTTAGTGGGAATGGATATATCGCCAACGAGATCAGGGTGCCGCACCCGGTATAGGCGCAACCCGCCCGGAAGGGTGGGTCTTCCGGGGAGGGGTTAGCCCTCGTCGAGGGCGCGCTTGAGGAGGGTGACGGCTTGTTCGAGGTGGGTTACGCGCGTCACGAAGAGCTTGGCGTTGGGGGTCGCTCTCCGCTGCCGTACCGGTGGCGGCTGCCTCTGCAGCCGCAGAAAGCTGCTGCAGGGCAGATTTGGCTGCAGCAGACTCGGTTCTCCCAGCACAGCCGGTCGCCCCCAAAGAGCTTGGTCAGCGCACTCTCAAAGGTCCCCAACTGGCGCGCGCGCGCCTTCCCAGGCGAAGGAGGAGACCCACGTCCCCGCCAGTCGTTGCAGATGATGGCGCCCTGCTGGGCGGCGGCGAGACGCCGGCCTTCCTCTTCAGCGCCAGCCACGGCGCCGGCTTCAGCCAAAGCGGCGACGCACGCCAGCGGGGGCGGCGCTCAGTTGGGTCGCCGGGTCGGGGCCGTTGCACACGCCAAAAAGGGCGGCCTGGCGGTCGAGCACTAGCGGCTGCTTGGGGTCCTCGGCTGCGGCCACGCTGCGCGCGTAGCAGTGATACTCGTCGAGCGTGTCGAAATGAATGCGCCCGACAGCATGCGCGACGTCCAGCTGGTATTGAAACTGGTGGGGGATCCGCTGCGGGTCGCCCACGATGAGCAGGTAGTAGGGCAGCTTGCGCGGGTTCACCGGGCCGGGGCCGCTGCCGTTGCGCGCGCAAGCTAATCGTTCTTGGATTCGCGGGGGCGATAGAAGAACCTGGGAGTGACGATTTCATCCTTGTAGCGGTCGCCCGCCTGCGCGCGTCGCAGGTCGAGCAGCGGCGCCAGCGCCGCGCGCCGGTCAGCATGTCGATCCCATTGGCATAGAGGAGTGTGTCGCTCATGGGTTGGTCCTTTTCTGGCATCTCACCCTTGTGCTGCTGCGACGTCGTATACGTTCAGTACATAGCCGCCACCCTCGTTGATGATCGTGCCGTCGGGTCCAACCACGTCCAGGTGGGGTACCACTCACTGCCCGTAACTTGCATATCCATGCCGAGATCCACAGCCTTAGAGACGTCCTGCGGGCAACAGTAGATGCCGCGGCATACTGGAGCCGTGGCTGACCGGTAACTACCGGTGTCGGAAATGCGATTCTCTGCCCACTGGGGTCGTTGGGTAGGCGGGCTAAGCTGTGGGCGGCTGGCAGTTGGGGCAGAAGTGGGTGCTGCGCTGGCCGACGACGATGCGTTCGATGGGGGCGCCGCAGGTGAGGCAGGGCTGGCCGGTGCGGCGGAAGACGCGGTGCTCTTCCTGGAAGCTGCCGGTCTGCCCGCCGGGGCGCGAGTAGTTCTGGAGGCTGCTGCCGCCCAGGCTGCTGCCGGCGGCGGCGATGCCGGCTGTGAGCACGGCGGCGACCGCCAGGCGCAGCCGTTCCACCTCGCCGGGCGTGAGGCTGCCGCCGGGGCGGAGAGGATGGAGGCCGGCGCGGAAGAGTGCCTCGTCGGCGTAGATGTTGCCGACGCCCGCTGCCAGCGCCTGGTCGAGGAGGAGCGCCTTGATGGCGGCCTTGCGCCCGGCCAGCTTGCCGGCCAGCTCCTCGCCGCTAAAGGCCTCGCTCAGACGGCTCGGGCCCCAGCTTGCGCAGGACCGTCGTCGGGCTGCGCGGTCAGCCACATGCGGCCAAACTTGCGCGGGTCCTGGTAGTGGAGGCGGCGGCCGTCGTCGAGGTCAAGAATCACATGCGTGTGGGCGTCGGGCGCCTCGGCGGCATCCTTGACATATAGGTGGCCGGTCATCCGCAGGTGGACGATCAGGGTGTCGCCCGGGGTGTCACCATCGGCTAATCCCAGCAGCATGTACTTGGCGCGGCGGCCAAAGGTGCTAAAGCGCTGGCCGGCGATGCGGGCGACAAACTCTTCGGGGCTGGGGCCGGCGATCGTACGCGGCCAGCGGACTTCGGCGGCCAGGATCTGGCGCCCGCTCAGAAGCGGTTCGAGTTCGCGCACGTAGGTTTCGACTTCCGGTAGTTCGGGCATATGCAGTGCTCGTGAACAGTGCTCTTTATGTGGGCGGGACGGGCCGGCGGCTGCGCCACCAGAGGATGGCGAAGATCAGGGTAGCCAGCGCAGCGAGCAGGGCGGCGGTCTGGATGGCCAGGCCGGCCCACGCCGGAATGCCCCCCTCCGTGCTGGGTGCCTCCTCGGCAGCCGTGCTCTGTACGGCAGCCGGCGCAGAATTTGAACCGGCTGCGACAGCAACTGCGGCCGGTGTTACCGGCTTAGATTCTGCCTCAGATTCTGCCGCCTCACGGGCATACTGGTGGGTGCCGGTTCCTCTGTCGCCGCAGCCGCGACTGCAGGAGCAGCCGTAGCAGCCGCCGTAGCGGCAACTGGCGTAGTCCGGATGTCCTGCGTGTCCGCAGCGGCCAGCGGCTCGGCCGCCTCACTGGCTACCGTGACGTCGGTAACTGGTACACCGGCAGCCGCGGCACCGGCAGCTTCTGACTCACCCGTGACGGCATAGGCCGATGCCAGGTCGGCACTTGCTGCTGCGATTGGCGCCGTGACTTGTGCTGCACCCCGACCAGGTCTGCTCCCGCTGCTGTGCCTGGCCCCGTGCCAGGTAATACGCGGGGGCCGGCTGCAGGTGCCGGGGCCACACTGTCGCTTGCTGCTTTGGCGGCATCCATGACCGTGCTGCCGGAAGGGAAGCCCATTGACGGGCCGGCCGGGGCACCCGGCGGTGCACCTGCAGGCGCGCCCGGCTGGCCATTGGCTGCCAGGGCGCCGGGGGCGCTGCCGCCTTGCACACCTGCGTCACCGGCAGGTGCGGCGGAAGACGCTGCCGTCTTCTCGGCTGTCTCATCCTGAGGCGGCGCAGGGGCGGCGGCCGCAGCCGGCTGCGGCGGCTGCCTTGGCGGCAGCTGCCTCCTGGGCTTGCTCTGGTTCTGCCGTGGGGGCCTCTGCGCTTGTCCCTGCACCGGTGGCCCCACCTGTGACTTCACCGGCAACTGCCGGCGCGCCCTGCTTTGTCGCAGTCACGCCCTCGGCTGGTGCGGTTTCAGGCTGCTTGGCGGCGGGTGCCTGGGCGGCAGGCTGGCTCTGGGTCTGCATGGTGGCCGCCGTGTCGGCGGTCCCCAGGGATATAGAGGATGTATTGGCAAGAAAGCGGGGGGCAATCAACAGGGCCACGAGTACGGCAAAGCTGGCAGCCATGGCATTGCGCATGGCGGGACTGCCACCCTGCCAGAAGTGGCCCCAGCCGCGCCGCAGGTCATGCCAAAAACCGCTGCCCTCTTCTGGCGCCTGCCGGTGCGCCGGTGCGCAAGGGTTTTGCCGGAACGGGTTTTGCGGGAACTGCGGTGACTGGAACAGCAGCGGCCACCGCCTCACTTGCTTGTGCTAACGCCGGCGCCGTTTGCCCGACCTGCTCCGGTGTCAGCATAAACGAGCGCGGCAGCGACATTGCCGGCAGCTCGCGCAGCAGGCGCACCGTCGCGTGCAGCGACTCGAGGCGCCAGGCTACGTCGGCGTCCTCGGCCACGGCCTGTTCGACCAGGCGTCGTTCTTCTTCAGTCACTGCTTCGTCGATGTAAGCAGAGAGCAGTTCATTGGTCACTTGTGGATAGGGCGCGGTAGTCATCTCTGAATTCTGCTTGGCCGTCTAATTGGCCCATTTGCCAACGGTCCGGCACTAAGTCCACACCTTAGGGACGGAATGAAGCCGGCAATAGTTCCGGGTACTGCAACAGGTACTCGCGCAGCTTGGTACGGGCACGGTTGATGCGCGACTTGACCGTGCCCATCGGCATGCCCGTGATCTCGCCGATCTCCTCATAGGCATAGCCGTGGACGTCGCACAAGGTGAGCGCCAGCCGTTGGTCGGCCGGCAGGCGCGCAATTCCCTGTTCGATGAGTTGGCTGAGCTCCATGCGCTGGACGTAGGCATCGGGCCGTTCGGCGGGGTCTTCCAACTGCGGGCTGTAGTCGCTCGCCCCGTCCGTGCCGTAATCGTCGTCGCCGAAATCGTCAAGGCTGTCCGTACGGCGGCGTTTGCGGCTGCGCAGCGCGTCGTAGCAGGTATTGACGACGATACGGATAATCCAGCTCTTAAAGCTGCCGCCCTGAAAGCTGCCAAGGCTGCGGAACGCCTTGATCATGCTCTCCTGGACGGCGTCGGCAGCGGCATCTTCCTCTTGCAGCGTGCGATAGGCAACACTGTAGGCCAGGTTCTGATAGGTCAGGACCAGTTGGTTAAATGCGTCGAGGTCGCCGCCGGCGGCCCGGGCGATCAACTGCTGCTCAGCGGCGGATCCGGCAGCAGCCCCTGCGACAGCTCCTGGCTTGGCTTCTTGCATATAGGTATATAGTATAGCAAACGTAGGCTCCAGCCAACCAAGAGGCCGCTTAGGACACCCTTCCAGGAGGACACCCTGCCCGGAAGACGGTCCTCCTGGAGGGGTGTCCTCCTGGAAGGGGGGTGTTGTGGTGCCAAACATGGCGGCCATATTTGACGTTCTCACCAGGCTGTGAGTATACTGGAGGGCGCTTTTGGGTATGCCGAAGTGGCGGAATGGCAGACGCGCACGACTCAAAATCGTGTGGGGTAACCCGTGTGGGTTCAAGTCCCACCTTCGGTACTAACCTGTTTTGCACAGGTGCCTGCAGGGCACCTGGTCACGCGATGGATGGCCTGCCACAAGGCAGGCATCCCTCGTACTGACGACAAAACAGGAACCGCACGGCGGAGGGCAACTGCTGGACCTCCACTTGGGTAGTCCGGCATTGCGACAGAAACAATATGGACATGGACAAACGCTCTTACTCTATTACCAAGCTGCTCCAGTCCGCAAGCCCCACTCCACGACCCCTCTCCCACCGATTCAATTACTTTCTCCCACGAATCGCTTTGTGGTTGGTCGTCGTTTTGCTGCTTGCGGCCTGTGGTCCCGGCCAGCCCAAGGTGGATTCCACGGCGCTGGCTGCCACGACTGCGCGCATCGCCCAGGATTTTGCGGCCAACAGCAACCTGGACCAGGCCCGCGCTGCCATCGACGCACTCGAGGTCGCCAATCCTCACCAGTACTTAGTGCTCCAGGCGGAAGAGGCCATCAGTGCCAACCAGGACCCACAGGCGACCAGCGCGCTGGTGAAGCTGGCCGTGGCCCTGCGGCTTAACTCCGGCTCGATCCAGGCATATGCGGTGCAGAACGGCATCGTGAGTGTGCCGCCCACCGAACCGCCGGTGCCGACCCTCGACTTTGGACCGTCCACGCCGGCCCCCGCTTTGGCGCAGGCGATACGTGGGGCGAGCGCTGCCCCTGCTGTCGCAGCTGCACCGGCTGCCATTACGGGCACGGAACCCGTGAGCGCCCCCCCGGCGGGGCGCCGGCACACCTGCGCCGGTGACTTCCGCAGCGGCCTCAACATCCAGCGGGCCGAGTGCCTCGTCCGCCGTGTTGGTTAACGTGCGCAACGGCCCCGGCGTAGATTACCCGGTCGTCGACAGCCTGGATCCCGGCGAAGCGGCTGCCATTACGGGCAAGAGCTCGGCCGGCGATTGGTGGCAGGTTGCACTAGGTGACGGGCAGGCCGGCTGGGTGATGAGCCAGCTTGTTGCTACGAGCGGCGACACGTCGAGTGTAACGGTGCCGGCCGATATCCCCACGCCGCCGCCCACTGCTACGCCGGCGCCGATTGCTGCGGCACCGGCAGGTGACGCAGCTGCCCCGGCGGCGGAGGCCAGTGCCACCGCGGCGCCGGCTGAGGATGCAAACGCCACGCCGGCACCGCCGGCGGCCTCGCCCAGCGATAAGCCCTATTTCAAGCTGGTTGCCAGCCGCATGTGGGCCAAGTCCGAAAACGGCGACTGCCGCGGCCAGCACCTTCTGCGCATTAACGTGACCGACGCCAACGGCGTGCGGCTCAACGGCGTGCGGCTCAAGGGCATCTACACAGGCGAGGAGATCGTCACGGGCAGCCAGGGCAAGGGCGACGGTATCATCGAATACGACCTGTACGGCACGGGCGAAGGCTTTACCGTTATTAAGAATGACGACGGCCGCGATGCCGACAGCGATCGGGCCGAGGGATTTACGACCCAGTCACGCGATATAAGCAAGGAGCTGCTCATTGCCGGCGGTTACTGCACGAACGATGCTGACTGCCAGATCTTCTATGATTCTTGGGGCTGCAACGGCCACCACAGCTGGGAAGCGACTTTCCAGCGCAATTACTAGCGCAATTACTAGAAACCAGTTGTCGCCATGTTGTTGCCATCTCGTGCGTTGACAAAAGCACGGCAACAGCCGACAATTGATTTGGAGGTTTCGTGAAGCAAGAGTTCATTCAGTTCGCGCCACTCTTTACAGGGCTGACGGAAGCAGAACAGGCGCTGCTTGTCGAAAATTTCACTGCGGCCACGGCTGCTGTCGGCGCCCCGATCTTCAAGACGGGTGACCAGGCGGATGGCCTTTTCCTGATCGGCAAGGGCTTTGTGCGCCTGATGACGCCCAGCGGCATCAGCCTGGCCACGCTTGGCCCCGGCTCTGTTCTTGGCGAAGACAGCTTGTTTCGCAGCCTGCCCTACGACGTTACCGCCCAGCCGGCGGGTGAACTTGAATATTGGAAACTTGCCGACCGCAACCTGCGCCAGATCATCGTCGAGCAGCCGGCCGTCGGGCTCAAGCTCAGCCACAACTTCGGCAGCCTTATTGCCCAGATGCAGGACTACCTGGTGCAGCGGCTGGCCAAGACGCCCGAGCTGAGCAACCTCCCGCGCCACACGCTGCAGGCAGTGGCGGATCAGCTCGAGCCGCGGCGCCTTGCGCAAGGCCAATATCTATTCCGAGCGGGCGACAACCCCTCGGGCCTCTTCCTAGTCGAGTTTGGCAGCATCGACGTGCAGGCCGACGGCTCAGACGAGCGCCAGACCGTGAGTGCCGGCGAACTGCTGGGGGCCATGGCGCTGATCACCAATAAGGCGCATACCAGCAATGCCGTGGCGTCGGAGGAGACCATCCTCTGGGCGCTTTCGACCGATGACTTTGCGGCCATCAACAGCCGCCAGCCCGGCCTGCGCCGCAGCCTTGGCCGCAACGTGCGCTCGCGCCTGAGTCGTAACGACCAGGGGGCAGCGGCTATGCGCCTGCGCGCCATGCCGATCTTTGAAGATCTGCCGCCCCAGACCATGCAGGCGATCGTCGCCCGCATGGTGCTTCAGCACGTGCCGGCCGGCGAACGAGTCTACCGCATCGGCGAAGCCGGCGACTCGCTCTTCCTGATCGAGAGCGGCGAAATCGAGCTCACCGCTGAGAATGCTGTAGGCGTCGTCGAAGAGATCGGCCGGATCGGCGCGGGCAGTCACTTTGGCGAGCAAAGCCTGCTCACCGGCCAGATTCGCACCGAAGATGCTACCGCCACGCGCAACAGCAATCTCTGGGTGCTCTACAAGTCGGACCTCGACGCCCTGAGCACACAGTATCCTGCTATCGGCAAGGCACTGAGCCAGGGTGTTGCCCTGCGCCTGGCCAGCGGTGGCGGCGCCGACGATGCTAAGCTGCAGCAGTACGGCCTGTTTGGGGGCATGAACCCCTCCGATCTGCGCCAGATCGCCGCTTACCTGCACCCAATGCGGTATCGCGCCGGGGAGCAGATCTTCCGTGCCGGTGCGCCGGCCGACGGTCTCTACCTGATCGAACGTGGGACGGTGAGCGTGCAGGCGCTGGGCGGCGCAGCCTGGCAGGCCGGCCCGAGTGAAACCTTTGGCGAGCGTGCGCTGCTGACCAGCCAGCCACACAACACCAGTGCCGTGGCCGAAAGCGATGTCGACGTCTGGACCATGACGAAGGCCGACTTCGACATGCTGATGAACCGCTTCCCTACGCTGGCCATCAGCATGAGCCGGATCTTGAGCCAGCGCCTGTCGCAGGTGACGGCGATGCCTACTGCGCCTGTTGGCGCTGCCCAAGGTGTGTATGCCAACGTCCCGCAGGGCCAGCCGGCGGGTGTGCCCGGCCAATCGGCGCGGCGCCGCCAGCAGGCGGCTGCGGCGGGCGAGGTCGAAGGGCCGGCGCAGCGGCAGGGCTTTGGCGGCTGGTACGGCAATCTCAGCGGGTTTGGCAAGCTGTCGTTTGCGCTGCTGATCCTGGTGCTGATCCTGTTCTTGTGCATCACCATTCCGTTTACCGTGTTTACGCTGCTCAACGGTCCGGAGGCCGCGCTGCGTGCGGCGACGACCGCCGTCCATCGCGTGGCCGGCGCCGTTACGCTTTCGGGGAGCTATGAGGTAGCGGCTGCCGATCGCAGTATCGCCGCGCACCTACGCCAGTTGGATGCCGAGGTGCCGCCGACGCCTACCTATACGCCGTTCCCGACGAGTACGCCGCTGCCGACCAATACGCCGCTGCCCACCGACACGCCGACGCCCGTGCCGCCGACGCCGACGCCGGAGATTGTCGACGCCTTTGTTGCCGCGGCCGCAGCGCCCGCCGATACGCCTACGCCTGAGGGGCCCACCCCGGCGCCGGCGCCTTCGCGCAACATCGACCCACGCATCCCGCAGCTGGGCCTGACGATAGAGGATGCTTCGGTGGGTCCCGGCCAGCAGTATTGGCACCTAATCGAGGCACGTTGGGAAGATGAAGTGCAGGCGGGTGGCAAGCACCACATCTATGTCGAGGCGCTGGACGAAAACGGAAAGCGTATCGTCGGCCAGCCGGTTACCGTGTGGTGGGGTGATGGCAACTACACTGCCCCGATCGAAGACAAGCCTGCGCCGGATTTTGGTTACAATTACCAGATGTATGCCTCGGGGTATGCCTACAACGTCAAGATTGAGGGGCTGCCAAGCGACATCGTGCGCGGTGCGGGTATGGGTGACCTCAAGGATCGCTTCAAGGGCATCCACACGGCCTTCTATTTCACTTACCAGCGAGCGACAAAGTAGTCAGACAGTTATGTCTTTGCGCCCAAAGACTACCTGGCGGCTTGAGGTGATCCAGGGGTGCTCCTGGTCGGGGTGATCTCTGGGGGGCTTGAGGAGCTTGCCCCACCAGCGTGAGGCGGTGGTGTTGGAGGCGACGACGGCCTCGCTGTAGGGGCGGCCGCCGAGCCACTTGCGCAGGAAGACGGAGAGGCTCGGTTCGGGGAACCAGTTGACGCCTTGGGCGCCGTTGACGGCCTGCGCACCCAGGTCCAGCCACGTGGTTGCCAGCGAGAGCCCATAGCAGTTCAAGCCGTAGACCATGCGCAAATCGAGTGCGTCAGGGTCGTTGCGGTAGGCGGCGAGCAGCGCATCGAAGGTTTCAATGCCGACACGGTGCCCGCCTTTGAAGCCCACCAACTGGCCGGTGTGACCGTGAACGAGCAGCAGCACGTCAACGGTGTGCGTACGGCTGGTGGCGAGCAGGGCCGCAGCCAGCTGTGTGCCTGTGGCCTGCTCGTCTTCCAGCACGATCACCCGATCGTAACGCCGGTAGGCGCCGTACAGGTGCAGCAGCGCCTTGGCATACTCTTCCGTGACAAAGTCGATCGTATTCATCGCCCACTGCGGCAGGTTCAACCCTGCAATGTGACCGACATTTTCGAGGAATACGACCAACGCCAGTGGTTTGTTCATCACAGGAGCGCACGTAGGCTGCGCACTAAACGAGCTGGCGGGCGCATGCAGCTTCACCTTGGAAGCCAGCCTAGTTCTTGTCTTCTTCCGGGCTGCGCACGACGCGCACCTTGAAGTTGTCCGCCAGCCCATCCATGCCGTGGGCCAGGCGTTCCCACGAGGAGGAGGCAAAGATCGTGCGGGCCTTTTCCAGGCTTTCTACCTCGCCGCCGCCGGTGATCTCGGGGGAACTGCCCCACACCGTATACCACACATCCGCAAACTGAAACCCCATGCGTGCCAGGCCCGGAGCCAGCTTGTTGACCAGGTAATCCTGGCACTCCTGCTCCTTGCCCTTCTGCATATCATAGCTGATCAGAACCTTGTACATACTACTCTCCTCTATCATCAACCTGCGCGGGTCAGCTGAATCTAGCCGGGTCTCGCCGGGTCTCACCGAGCAGGTGTTACTATGAGTGTATCACACTCAACGCAGCGTGCTGCAAGCTTGTTTCCGAACCTCGGATACAGCTTCAAGTGACATCTCGGGAATAGCTCAGTGTACTACTGCAGTGCATCGCGTGCGGCGCCTTGGCGCACGCCCACGTGCGCCCTGAACGTGGGAGAAGCTCTAGTCAGTCGCGACGGCGAGGATATCGGAGAGCTGTACCTCCGCCTGGCGGCGGAAGGTTTCGACGGTGATGCCGCGGAACAGCACGATGGCGGCGATCAGGCCGACGATCTCGAGCGCGAACACGGTGCTGTAGCCCACCATTTCGCTGCCGGTCAGGCGATAGGCAACGTCGCGGATCAGGCCGCTGGCGATGTTGCCCAGCGCCTGGCCGGCAAAGTTGGCCACGCCCCAGGCGCCGATGTAGAGACCGGCGGCCTGGGCGACCGTCATGTCAAGCATAAAGCTGAGGTTGGAGACGGTCATCAGCCCGCCGCCAAGCCCAAGCACGAAGACGGCGCCCCATAAGATGCCGGTGCTCTGTGCAATACCGGAGACGATGATCAGCGCAAAGCCCAAGGCCGCGATCGCGGCCCCCACGTTGGCTGCCGACTTTTTGCCCACACGGCGCACTACCCACAAGCCGCCCAGCATCGTAATAAAGAAGCCCACGCCCCAGATCGACGTGAGGCGCGCGGTCGCCGCGATCGGCATGCCGAGGACATCGCCGCCAAACGGCTCGAGCAGCACATCCTGCGCATGAATGCTGATCAAAACCAGCGTCAGGTAGAAGAAGAAACGCTGGGCCGTGGGGTTGCCGGCCAAGGCGCGGATGGCTACCCGCGGCGACTCGGCACGGCTGTGCAGATCGGCGAGCGCCTTGCTGGCCGGCTCGATGCCGGCAGCACCAAACAACACAAAGGCAGATGCTACCAGCCAGACAAAGCCAAACGCCGTATAGAGTGCCGAGGTCGAGTAGGGCTGGAGGAGCACCGAAATGGCGAGGCTGGTAAAGATGGTCGCAATGATCATCGTCGTCCACATGACGCTGACGGCGCGTGAGCGCCAGCCGCTCGCGCCTTCAGTCTGCTCGCTCAACAGGGAGAGATAGCTGACTGAGGCGATGTTGACGCCCAGGCCCCAGATCGCAAAGGTGACGACGGCGGCCAGCAGCCCCAGCGCAAAATTGCTCTCCATCAACACCACGGCATGCGACGTCATGTAGCCGCCAAACGACGCCATCAGGCCGCCGATCAGGATCCAGGGCGAGCGGTGGCGGCCCCACACCGTGTGGTGATCGGCCCACGAGCCGGCGAGCACCTGCAGCGGCGAGAGCAGGTAAGGAAACGCCACCAGCACACCCACCAGCAGCGCCGGCAGGCCGAGCTCGGTGATCATGATGCGGTTGAGGGTGGAGTTGACCGGGACGGCGGTAATGGCGACGCCGACATGTACCAGGGTGAATTGGAGGACTTTGCGCCAGTTCATGAAGCGCAGATTAACATAGATTTTCTGAGGTTGAAAGCGATCTGGCTACCGGTTGCACGGAACCGTCCCAGGCTCGGCGCACTGGGCTAGAGGTAGGGGAGGATGGAGGGCGCCGAGCGAGGGGCGTGCGGGGGTATGAGCCCATCAGGCCGCGCATGCGGTCGACGACACTGATGCGGCGGCTGTGGACGACCTTTTCGGGTTCGGGCGTGTGCTGGACGACGATGATGGCGGCGTTGAACATGGCACCTTCGCCAAAGTAGATCGTGTAGCGTTCGTTGCGCAGCTCTTTCCACTCGTAGTGGGGGATCAGCTTGTGCACTTCGGGCTCCCACTGCCACGCCCGGTCGCCAAACTGGGCCGGCTCGCCTTCCTTGGCGACCATGGCGCAGGTGTCACACCTGCCGTGGACGCGCACGCACTCGCTGCAGTATTCCCGGTAGCACTGTGTGCAGACGCGCGTGTGGTGGGCGCAGTGGGCGCGGCCGCAGATGGCGCAGCCCTGGCTGCACGCGCCGCACACCGCCTCCCCGCCGATGGCGCAGACGCCGACATGCTTCTCGCAAATGATGTGGTCGCAGCCCGCCATGTGTCTGCCGTGTTCGGCACACAGCGGCTCGCCGCAGGCGCTGCAGCGCGGACGGCAGGCCGGGCAGCCCTCGCTGCCGCACTCGGAACACGCCACGGCCACCGGCGTGATGCGCCCGCAAGAGGGGCATTCATGCTGGCACGCCTGGCAGTAGGGCTTGCGGTCGATCGGGCTGATGGCGTAGAAGCCCGGCCCGACGCTGCGCCCGCAGCCGGCGCAGGTGACCAGGCAGCTGCGGCAAAAACGCTGGCCGCTGACGGCGCACATTCCCATCTGCACGGAAAACTGCTGGCAGCCGGGGCAGCGCACGGCACAGCCGGGGCAGATCAGATTCACCTCGCCCGGCACCGTGACCACGCTGTCGGCATACAGGTGGCTGCGGCACTGGCGTACGCCGCAGGCAGAGCACTCCGTCTGGCAGGCATGGCACACCTCGTCGCCGCAGGTCGGGCAGCGGCTGATGTGCTCGGCGCAGGCCCGCCCGCCGCAAGCCCAACAGGTATGGCCGCAGCCCCCGCAGTTCTGCCCGCCGCACACTGGGCAGCTCTCGATGCCGCACCTGGCACAGACGATCTCCTGGCACGTGCGGCACTGCTGGATGCAGTTGTCGCAGATCAGGTGGCCGCTTTGGTCGACGGCGGCCGCTGCCAGCGCGGTCCCACAGGCATGGCACGCCGGCCGCTGGAGCGCCCCGCTGTAGCGGTCCTGCACGATGCGGACGGGGGCAGCCACCCTGCCGTCGGTGATCGTCATTTCCAGGACGGCAGCCGGGCGTTCCAGGGCCACGTAGCCGATCAGCTCCACCTGTACGTGCAGCCGGTGGTTTTCGACTTCTTCGGCGATCTTGCGGTTGAGGTCGGCCTCCAGCGCGCGCCGCTTCTCGCCGTCGGGGTCGTGGGTGTCGTAGACCTCTTCGATCTGCTGCTGGTAGTAGCCGATCAGCCGGTTGAGCGACTTATGCAGGCGCGGCAGGATCTCGGCCTCGTGCGTTACGCAGCGCAGGTCGGCATGGTAGATGGCGTAGCGCCGCGCCGCGTCCGCCAGCCGTGTCAGGTGGCCGAGCGGCAGCAGCTTGGGGGGCAGCACGTGGCCCTCTTCATTGCGCTCCAAGGCCGGAGGGGCGCCGTCTGCCAGCAGCTGTGCCAGGTCCAGCGCAGGCGGCTGGCCCTGCCCGCCGGCAGCGGGTTCGCCCACCAGCGGCACGCGCCGGCCGTCCTCATCCACCACGACCGAATAGAGTTCCTGGCGCTTGTCGTCGGCGCGATAGGTG
Organism: uncultured Chloroflexia bacterium; assembly: GCA_963791135.1. Lineage (GTDB taxonomy): Bacteria > Chloroflexota > Anaerolineae > Caldilineales > Caldilineaceae > Fredericiella. The sequence continues at coordinate 141,255 of CAWBRX010000023.1, read as the reverse complement.
ATGCGCCAATGAAAGACGAACAGCCACTGCGCCTGCTCCTGCATACGGAGGTCGCGGATGCTGGCGTTGAGGGGGCGCAGGGCCCCCAGCAGCTCTTCGCCGCCCTGTACCCGCTGCGGCAGGCGCAGCAGCGTAAAGGCGCTGCGCTGTTCGAGCAGCGCAAGCATGCGGTCGAGCGCACGGCTGCCGTGGGCTACCAGTTCCTGGCCAAGCTGCGGCTCGGAACCGTGAAAATAGAGCGAGAGGTGGGGGCGGCCGAAGTGCTCGGCCAGCTCCGGGGGCAGGTCGACGTCGAGCGTGGGTGCCTGCAAGGAGCCGCCGGCCACCGCCTGTGCGCCAAAAAGCTGGAAAAAATCACTTGTGAACTGGTAGAGGGTCTGGTCCGGCGCCGGGATGGCCGGCTGAGTTTTGCGGCGAGCCATTGGTGTATTATAACACAGTGACCGTAGCGTTCGTTTCCTATTTTATGCAAAGTCCTGCTATACTGTTGTCCATTCATCATCCTACAGGAGAATGAGCATGCAGGATCAAATCGATGGCTTCCTTGCGCACTTGGCGGCCAAGGCAGAGGCATCCGAAAATACGATTGCGGCCTATCGCAACGACCTGAATCAGCTTGCAGCCTTTCTCGCCGCCTATCGCTCGCCGTTTGGCGACAAGATATCGAATTGGCGCCAGGTCGACGGCAGCATTCTCCAGGCGTATATGCTGGAAATGAAGGACCGCGACTATGCGGCCACGACGGTCGCGCGCAAAGTCGCGGCCATGAAGAGCTTTTTTGAATACCTGCTGCGCACCGGCGTGATCGAAACCGATCCTACAGAGGCGCTTGCTTCCCCCAAGGTCAAGAAGCAGGCACCGCGGACCATCCCGCCCGAACAGGTAGATCGCCTCCTGGCCGCCCCTACGGCACAGCACTCGCCCAATGCGCTGCGCGATGTGGCGTTGATGGAGACGCTCTATGCGACCGGGGTACGCGTCAGCGAGCTGATCAACCTTGATTTGGCCGACGTCGACCTGTTTAACCGTCTCGTCGCGTGCAACAGCGGCCGGCGCAGCCGCGTTGTCCCTATCTTTCCGCGGGCCGTGGTTGCCTTGCAGGCGTACCTGGACGATGGCCGGCCGCAGCTCGTGGTAGACCCCAACGAACAAGCCCTCTTTCTCAACCACCGCGGCCAGCGGCTCACCCGCCAAGGGCTGTGGTTGATTATCAAGCGCTACGTGAACGAGATCGGCATCGACGACGAGGTCACGCCTCACACGCTGCGCCACAGCTTTGCCGCCCACCTGCTCAACGCAGGCGCCAACCTGCGCGAAGTGCAGGAACGGCTGGGGCATGCGAACATGAGCACCACGCAGATCTACCGGCAGAGCAGTGATGAATTGCCGGGTCAGGCCTCGGCCGAGGTGATTGCCGACGGCCGCGTGATCAAGACCAAGAAGTAGTTCGCCATGCAAATCGATCTTCGGGGCCGCATCGCTATCGTCACCGGAGCCAGCCGGCGCATCGGCATCGGCGCTGCGGTTGCGCACACCCTGGCGGCAGCGGGTGCCGACATCTTCTTGACCTATTTTATGCCCTATGATGCCGACCAACCTTGGGGCAGCAGCCCCGGCGAGGTGGAGCAGCAGCTGGCGGCGCTCAAGGCCCTGGGTGTGCGCGCCTATGGGATGGAAGCCAACCTATCCCAGCCCGAAACGCCGCGCCGCATTTTTGAGGCGGTGGAAGGGCTGCTCGGCAAGGCCTCTATCCTGGTCAACAACGCCACTGTATCTGAAAGTGGGGGCATCGATACGCTGGATGCGGCGCAGCTGGATCGGCACTACGCCGTCAACCTGCGCGGCACGACCCTGCTCTGCAAGGAGTTCGTGCAGCGCTGGTCGGGCGGGACCGGTGGACGTATCATCAACATGACATCGGGGCAGGGCGTCACGCCGATGCCGGGCGAACTGGCCTATATTGCTACCAAGGGAGCGATCGAGGCACTGACGACGAGCCTGGCGGCAGGCGTGGCTGCGCGCGGAATTACGGTAAACGCCGTCGACCCGGGTGTGACGGATACGGGCTGGATCAGCCCGGAACTTATGGCGCAGTTTATCGCGCAATCCCCAAGGGGGCGTGTGGGCCTGCCGCAGGACGCCGCCAACCTCATCTGTTTCTTGGCCTCGCCACAGGCTGAATGGATCACGGGCCAGATCTTGCACTCGCGAGGCGGCTTTTAGCCGCCGGCGCCGGTGTTGAGGTTGCGCTGGGGCCCTGCCTAGAGAAGGAGAACCACGTGCAAAATGGCCTGATGCGGGTGACTGCCTGGCTGATCACCCTGCTGCTGGTAGTGGTGCTGGCCGGCGTCATTGGCTGGACCTTGCGCAGCCAGCCGACCATGCTTGCTCTGCCGACGCCGCACACTCCTAATGCGCCGGCTATTGCTGCTGCCGCGACAAGCCGCGCCGCTGCACGGCGACCGTGACGCCTGTGCCGCTAGCCGCAGCCACGACAGCCGTCACGGGTACCTTCCCTACTGAAGAGGCTCCTGCAAATACCCCTAACGGCACTGCGGCAAGTACTGCTACGGCCACGGCAATCAGTACGGCAACCGGCACCGCGACCAGTACGGCCACCAATCCCGCAACTAGTACAGCTACCAGCACGGTTACGAGTACGGCAGTTGTAACCGCAACGGCCACTGCAACGGCCAGGCCGAACGCCTCCGCTGCCAATACTCCCGCCGGCACGCCCACTGCTACCCCTGCTGTCTCAACTGCAGAGTCCGTTTCGCCGCTGGAGCAACCAGCGGCAGGGCGCGATGTTACCGGGACAATTGGGGGCTCGGGCGCGCCGAGTGTCACGATACCCATCACGCTGCCCGAGCAGGCGGCAGCATCGCCGTCCATCACGACGGTCGAGATCGTGGGGCTGCCCGTGCCCACGGCGACGCCGACCCCGCCGCCATTCGGGAACGGCAGCTGGGCTGCGCTGACTGATCCCAATGACATGAATGAACTGGTCGTGATCAGCAATACCCTTTGGATTGCCGGCAGCGGCGGCGGCCTGGCCTGGAGCAAGGGCAGCACAACACCGGTCGTCTATACGGCGGCGGACGGCCTGTACGGCAACCAGCTGACGGCGGTGGCCGACTGCGCCCTGCCCGGCTTTGGCGTGGTCTACGGCAGCCCGGCAGGGCTGCAAGTCGTCGACGCGCGCACCGGTCGTTGGCGCCAGATCAGCAGCGCGGCCGGCCAGGGTGAGGGCATGCATTACGACGACGTCACCGCGCTCTACTGTGACGCCGAGAATGGCTTTCTGATCGTGGGGTATGCCGAACACGGTATCGACATCTACGACGCAGAACGCGAGGAGTGGCGGCATCTGGACCGCAACAGCGGCCTGGCCGCAAACGATGTCAACGATCTGGCCGTCGTCGGCGACCGCGACGAGGTGTGGGTTGCCTCCGACGAGGGCGTCACCGTCTCTGCCGGTTCAGACTCCGCCTTTTATGATGCTGCGAACAGCGATCTGGCCGCCGACCGTGTCGGCGCGCTGGCGGCTGCGCCTGATGGCTCCGTCTGGCTGGGCGGCGAAGGCGCCATCTATCGCGTGGATGGCGACAACTGGACCGTGTACGCGGCCCCCTCTGTCGAAGGCGACTTTCCCACGGCACCGATTGAGGGTATGGGATTTGGTCCCGACGGATCGCTGTGGCTTGGCGCCGCCGACGCCACCGTCTGTCGATTTGACCTTGCCCGAGGGCCGCTGTGCCGATTTCTACCGGCCCGGAGCGAACACGGGGGCCGGCATGGCTGAAGGGCCGCTGACCAGCCTTGCAGTGGATAGCGGAGGCGACGTCTATTACACGACGGCCGGCAACGGCTACGCCGTATTTGACGGCGACAAGTGGCGCACCTTCGCCGTGCGGCGGCCGGCGCTGTTGGGCAACCGCGTGCAGACGCTGGCGACCGATGCCGGCGGCAGCCTGTGGGCTGCTACTGAGGCCGGTGTGCAGCGGCTGGAGGGCAGTGATGTGAGCAATGCGTCACCCGAGCTGTTTACGGCGGAAGATGTGGGGATTGCCGCGGCCGACGTGCGCGTGCTGCACCCCGGCCGCGACAACGGCATGTGGGTAGGCGGCGTGGGCGGCGCCAGCTTCTTTGACGGCAGCGGCTGGCAGACGCTGACTGCGCGCGATGGGCTCGCCGGGAATGTGGTGCAGGCAGTCACAGTCGACAGCGAAGGCCGCACCTGGTTTGGTACGGACCAGGGTATCAGCATTTGGAACGGCAGCAGTTTCTTTACGATCGACAAGGCGCGCGGGCTCCCCAGCGACGATATCCGTGCCTTGGCGTCAGACCCTGGCGGCGTCTGGATCGGCACAGCCGGCGGGGGGCTCTATCGCTTCTCCGGCAGCCAGCTGCAGCTGCTCAACCGCCAGAATGTCGGGCTGCCGAGCGACAACATCACCCAACTGGCGGTTGGCCCGGATGGGGCACTTTGGATCGGTTCCGACTTGGGCCTTGCACGGCTTGCGGACGGAAGCTTGACCGCGGTCAAGGAACTGGCCGAACGTGCGGTGACGAGCCTCGCCGTGACGGGCAGCGGCGAAGTATGGGCCGGCATTGGGAGCGGCACCGGCAGCGCCGGCGTCTTCTACGGTGACGGCTCTAACTGGACTCAGCTTACGCTCGCCGACAGACTGCCGTCGTCCCACATCACCTCGCTGCTGGCGGCAGACCGCGTGGAAGGTGATAGCGTGACCGGCAGCACGATTTGGATTGGCGGCGAAGACGGCGGCGTGATGCGCTTTCAGCGCCAGCAAGAATAAGCCAGACGCGCAGATGCAAACAACATTTGTCGGATGCGCTGCGGCATGCCTATTGGTATCCTCAGGTGACAGGACTACTGTTTTGAGGTTGCCATGGGTCGCTGCAAGCTGCCACCACTATGTGCCGGCGAGCGACCCGCCAAGCGAGGCGCTATGCACTATATGCCTGGGAGAATCAAACTGAGTGTCGTCGAGGCGGTCAAGCGTCTACGAGCAGAGGAACGCCGGCTTGCCGACAAATTGGCGACGCTGCATGGCGTCAGCATGGAACTCTCGCTTGCCCCTTCGCTCGACGAGCTCTGCCGGCAGGCAGTTGAACTTGGCAGTCGTGAACTGGGCTTCGAGCGGATTGGCGTTCTGCTAGTCGATCCGAGTGCGCCCCGCAAGCTGTTTGGCACGTTTGGCATCGACGGGGAAGGCCGCCTGCGCGACGAGCATGACATCGTCGTACGTCTCGACGATGAGCGGGAAGTGTTCTGGCTGCCCGTCTACGCCGGTGCGACTCCCATGCTGTACCGGCAGACCGACAGGTTGTACGACAAGGACGACAAGCCACTTGGGTACGGCGAACATGCGGCAGCCGGCCTGTGGGATGGCAACCAGGTCAGCGGTATCGTGTTTGTGGACAACCTGCTCACGGGCACTCCGATTGACGAGACACAACGGCAGATTCTCGTCCTGTATGCGCAGACTGTCGGCCACCTCTTAAACCTCAAACGTGCCCAGAGCGCGGTAGAAGCGGGGCGTGAAGCGGCGGAAGCCGCCAACCGGGCCAAGAGCCTGTTCCTCGCCGCCATGAGCCATGAGATCCGGACGCCGATGAATGCCGTGATTGGCATGACGAGCCTGCTCCTCGACACGCAGCTGCAGAGCGAGCAGCGCGAATATGTAGAAACCATCCGCAACAGCGGCGACAACCTCCTGACCGTGATCAACGAGATCCTGGATTTCTCCAAGATCGAATCCGGCAAGCTGGAACTGGAGGTGCAGGATTTCAACCTGGCTGCCTGCGTCGAGGATGCCCTCGACCTGTTTGTGGCCAAGGCGGCGGAAAAAGGCATCGAACTTGCCTACTACATGGGCGAAGATGTGCCGCTGGCGATCGCAGGCGACATGTCGCGCCTGCGCCAGATCCTGGTCAACCTGCTTGGCAACGCCGTCAAGTTTACCGAGCGAGGCGAGATCGTAGTCGAGATCCGCCCCCAAGGTGCCACATCGGCGCCCGAGCCCACTCGATCCGAATCTGTAGGGGGAGGTAGTTCCGAGCCCCCGTTGGGCCTGCACTTTATGGTACGTGATACAGGAATCGGCATTCCGGCCGACCGCATTGGGCGCCTCTTTCAATCGTTTTCACAGGTCGACGTGTCGACGACGCGGCGCTATGGCGGCACTGGCCTCGGCCTGGCAATTTCGCGCCGCCTGGCAAACCTCATGGGTGGCGACATGTGGGTGGAAAGCGAGCAAGGCAGCGGCTCAACCTTCAACTTCACCATCCAAACGCGGCCTGCAGAAACCCTGGTGGTCGAGATGCCTGCCGTCGATCCATCCGGCCGCCGCGTGTTGGTCGTCGACGACAATCAGACCAACTGTGCGATCCTGCGTGAACTGCTGCGCCGCTGGGGCATCGAGCCGGTCGCCGTGGAAAGCGCCGCCGCGGCACTGAGCGTGCTGGAGGCAGAACCCAGCTTCGACCTGGCCATCCTGGACCTCTGTATGCCCGACATGGACGGCATGCAGCTGGCCGAGACGATCCGCCGCCGCGAGCACGGCAAGCACTTGCCGCTTATCATGTTGACCTCCACCAGCGATCGTTTCCTGCGTGAGGAAGCCGACCGGCTGGACTTCTCGGCGTACGTGAGCAAGCCGATCCGCAAATCTCATCTCTACGATATTCTGCTGCGTGCGCTGCAGCGTGTCCCTACGCCGGTTCCGGTTGCGCCAGCCCCATCGATTTTTGACGGTGCGCTGGCATCCCGGCTGCCGCTGCGTATTCTGCTGGCGGAAGATAACGTAGTCAATCAAAAAGTTGCGCTGCGGATCCTGGGCAAGCTCGGCTACCATGCCGACGTCGCCGCCAACGGCCAAGAGGCGGTGGAGGCACTCAACCGGCAGCCGTACGATGTCATTTTGATGGATATGCAGATGCCGGAGGTCGACGGCTTGGAGGCGACCAGGACCATCCGCCGGACAGTGCCGGCCGAGCGGCAGCCTGTCATCGTCGCCATGACGGCGGCTGCCATGCTGGAGGATCGCCAGGCCTGTCTTGCCGCCGGTATGAACAGCTTTGTCTCCAAGCCTATTCGCCTGGAGCAGCTGACCACGGCTTTGGAAGAAAGTGTGAATTTGTTGCCGTCCCAACAGCGGCATGTAAGCGCAGACGGCTAGGGTAAATGCTAGCATGGGCACAAGGCTTTAGAGCGCAAAGCCTGTCGGGTTTGTTCTTCCTGCAGAGATGCGGGGGTGCCCAGTGTCCGTGCACAACCAGTACAACCACCAACCTCCCACGGCGTTGCACGAGCGTTTGCTTGGTCCTTGCCGCAATCGCACACTCGCCTTGATCATGCCGATCGCCCTGTCGGTGCTGATCTTGCTGGCCGATCTGCTGCTGCCCACGCCCGCCGATTATGCGGCGTTCCTGTTAGTCCCGCTGCTGCTGGCCACCTACTGCAGCGGCTGGAAGTATGGCGTCACGCTGGGGTGGGTCTTGGCGGTGGCCGAGCAGTTTGTCCGTTACCAGCAGTCCGGCGGCACAATTTCGGCTACGACTTTCGCCGTGAATGCCGTCATCTGGGGTACGGTGGCGACGGTGCTGGTGGCGCTTACCCGTTCGATTTTAGAAACGCAGCAGCTGCGCGAGTCCTACGTGCGGCTGCAGACGCTCCAGCAGACGATGGTCACCGTCAACGACATCGTTCGCAACCGGCTGGCGGTGCTGCTAGGTGTGTGCGATGTGCTTGACGAAGGCCGCATGCCTTCGGCACGGCAGATCACGCGTGCCCGTGCCGTCATCGAGGAGATCGTCCACCAACTGGACCGGCTTGGGTCGGCTGGAGGTTGTCGCCGTCAAAGAGGTGGCGGGTGTCGAAGCGATCGACCTGGACGCCCAGCCGGAGAGCCGGAAGCCCTAAGGCCGGCGATTACTGCTCCTTCCAATCTGTGTCGCCTGTGACGTAGATCAGCGGCATGCTGATGACCGTGACCGCGTACTTTAGCAGCAGGTTGAAGAGGAAGATCTGCCAGACCACGTCCCAGGGAAGCACGCCGCCAAAGGCGCCGACGGCAAAGATCAGGTTGTCGACCGGGACGCTGACACTGTTGCTGGCAAGGACGCGTGCCCACTGGTGGCGGTGGCTGACCTTGGTGACGAACCAGTGATAGATTTCCGTGTCGACCAGTTCGCTGATCACTTCGGCCACGATGGAGGCGAGCACGATGCGCCACAGCAGTGAGGCGTTGAAGACGGCGCTCCATTCGGTATTGAGCCCCCAAGACGGGTCGCCCGTCACCCCTGCCACCCACCACAGGTAAGCAGCCGCAAAGAGGTTGATGATGGCGGCCATCCAGATCAGCGTCTGCGTCGGCTTCTTGCCGATCGTCTTGTGGGCCACGTCGCGCAGGGTAAAGGTGATCGGATAGATGAAGGTCCCCATGTCAACTGCCATGCCCCACACGATACCGATCTTGAGGCTGGCGATGTCGGCCAGCATCTGCGCGCCGATATAGGCCGCAATCACAATCACGGCCGTGCGCGTGAGGATCACGACGGGCTTCTGCAGCGCAGATCCCTGTACTGCTGCTGCTTCCCCGTATGAGTCCAATTGTTTTGCCGCGTTATTGATGCTCAAGCTACAATTCTCCTATTATGTTTTGATAAGGCGGGAACCGCGACCGCCACCGTCTAGGTAAGACCGGTAATTGTAGCCAAAGATTGAGCAAATGCCCAAGCGAACCGACCTTTCTTCCATTCTGATTATTGGCTCTGGCCCCATCGTGATCGGCCAGGCGTGCGAGTTTGACTACTCCGGCGTGCAGGCGTGCAAGGCTCTGCGCCAGGAGGGCTACCGCGTGGTGCTGGTCAATTCCAATCCCGCCACGATTATGACCGACCCCGAAATGGCGGACGCAACCTACGTCGAGCCACTGACGGTGGATGTCCTAGAAAAGATCATCGCCGCAGAACGCCCCTCGGCACTCCTGCCCACGGTCGGCGGCCAGACGGCGCTCAACCTGGGGGTGGCCCTGGCCGAATCCGGCGTGCTGGACAAGTATGGCGTGGAACTGATCGGCGCCAACCTGCGCGCCATGCAGGTGGCCGAAGACCGTGAGCTGTTCAAAGACGCCATGACGGCTGCCGGCCTTGAGTCGCCACGCAGCGGTGTCGCCCGCTCGTTGGAAGAGGCGCGCCGCATCGCCCAGGAGATCGGCCGTTATCCGATCTTTATCCGCCCCTCGTTTACTCTGGGCGGCAGCGGCGCCGGCACCGTCTTTACGCCCCAGGAGTTTGAAGAGAAAGTCAACTGGGGTCTCAAGGAAAGCCCCGTGCATACCGTCCTGGTCGAAGAATCGCTGATCGGCTGGAAGGAATACGAACTGGAGGTCATGCGCGACGCCGCCGACAACTTTGTCGTCGTCTGCACGATCGAGAACCTCGATCCGATGGGCGTGCACACCGGCGACTCGATTACCGTCGCCCCCGCCCAGACGCTGACCGACAAGGAGTACCAGCGCCTGCGCGACCAGGCCCGCATCGTCATGCGCGAGGTCGGAGTCGAAACGGGCGGCAGCAATGTGCAGTTTGGCGTGGACCCGCAGAGCGGCCGCGTGGTGGTGATCGAGATGAACCCGCGCGTCTCCCGCTCCTCCGCGCTCGCGTCCAAGGCGACCGGTTTTCCAATCGCCAAGCTTGCCGCCAAGGTCGCCGTGGGCTATACGCTTGACGAACTGACAAACGACATCACGCAGCGCACGGTGGCCGCCTTTGAGCCGTCGATCGACTACGTCGTGGTCAAGTTCCCGCGCTGGGCATTTGAGAAGTTCCCCGGCGTGGATCGTGTGCTCGGCCCGCAGATGAAGTCGGTGGGCGAGGCCATGGCGATTGGCCGCACCTTTAAGGAAGCGCTGCAGAAGTCGGTGCGCAGCCTTGAGGTCGGGCGCGATGGCCTGGGCCCGCTCGAACGTGACGGCGACGGCAACATCAAGGGGTGGGATGCGGGCATGACGGTGCGCGACTTGCTGCGCATTCCGAACCGCGACCGGATCTTTGCCCTCTACGAGGCGCTGGCGGGTGGCGACAGCCAGGCGGCGGTCTGCCAGATCACCGGCTTTGATCCCTGGTTTGTGGCGCAGATCGGCGAGATCGTGGACTTTGCCGAGAAGATGGCCGAGTTGGAACCGTACACCCTGCGCCGTGCCAAGCGCATGGGCTTCAGCGACAGCCAACTGGCCCGCATCTACAACGAGAACTGCCGTCCCTCGAGACCGTTTCAGGAGGCTGATGTGCGCAGCCTGCGGCAGCAGCACGGCGTCGAGGCCACCTATCACCTGGTAGATACCTGTGCGGCAGAATTTGAGTCATATACGCCTTACCTGTACAGCAGCTACGAATCTGCCAGCGAGGCGCAGCCGAGCGACCGCCGCAAGATCATGATCCTGGGGGGCGGGCCCAACCGCATCGGCCAGGGGATCGAGTTTGACTACTGCTGCTGCCATGCCTCATTTGCGCTGCAGGAACTGGGGTATGAGACGATCATGGTCAACTGCAACCCGGAGACGGTGAGCACCGACTACGACACGAGCGATCGCCTTTATTTTGAGCCCCTGACGTTTGAGGATGTGCTTAATATTGTGGAACGGGAATCGCAGCGCAGGCGTCGCCGACAAACGTCGAGCCGCCAAGCTGCAGGCTCCGACAGCTTGTCGGCGACGCCTGCGCTCCAGGGGATTATTGTGCAGTTTGGGGGGCAGACGCCGCTGAACCTGGCGGCACGGCTCGAGGCGGCGGGGGCACCTATTCTGGGTACGTCACCTGATGCCATTGACCTGGCCGAAGACCGCGATCGGTTTGGCGACCTGCTGGAGCGGCTGGACATCCCGGCGCCGGCGCATGGCACTGCGCGCAGCGTGGACGAGGCCGTCGCGGTGGCGGAAACGGTGGGGTATCCGGTGGTCGTGCGCCCTTCCTACGTGCTGGGCGGCCGCGCCATGGCCATCGTGGACGGCGAGGAGGCCCTGCGCCGCTACATGGTCGACGCCTTGGCGGCCGCACCCGAGCGCCCGATCCTGATCGACCAGTTTCTCGAAGACGCGTTCGAGGTGGACGTCGACGCCATCTGTGACGGGCAGCTGCTCGTCATCGGCGGCATCATGCAGCATATCGAGGAGGCCGGCATCCACAGCGGCGACAGTGCCTGCGTGCTGCCGCCGTACAAGATCAGCAGCTATCATCTCAGCATCATCGAAGAGTATACCGAGAAGCTGGGGCTGGCCCTCCGTGTGCGCGGCTTGATGAACGTGCAGTATGCCATCAAGGATGACGTCGTCTACGTGCTCGAGGTCAACCCGCGCGCCAGCCGCACGGTGCCGTTTGTCTCCAAAGCGACGGGCGTGCCCCTGGCCAAGCTTGCCGCCAAGGTGATGGCGGGCATGAGCCTCGTCGAACTGGGCTTTACCGAGCAGCCTGCCGTCGACGGCTTCTTCGTCAAGGAGGCAGTACTGCCCTGGAAGAAGTTCACCGGCATCGACGCCCTCCTGGGGCCGGAGATGCGTTCGACCGGCGAGGTTATGGGGCATGCGGGAAGCTTTGGCCACGCCTTTGCCAAGAGCCAGATGGGCGCCGGCGCCGGCCTGCCGCAGGCGGGAGGCGTGCTGATCACCGTCAACGACTTCGACAAGGGGAGCGCGCTCAAGATTGCACGCGATCTGCACCGGCTGGGCTTTGGCATTTATGCCACGGCCGGGACAGGGGCTTTCTTTACCCAGGCCGGGCTGCCGGCTACGATTCTCGCCAAGGGCTCAAGCGGCGCCGTGGGCAACACGACGCTCGATGCCATGCGTGACGGCAAGATCCAGTTGATTATCAACACGCCGCTGGGCGCGGGGGCCCGTGAAGACGGCGTCAAGATCCGCCGGCTGGCCACGCGCATGGAGATACCGCTGATCACGACGCTCTCGGCCGCGCAGGCGGCGGTCAACGGCATTCGTGCCCTGCGCCAGAAGTCACTCGAGGTGCGCAGTTTGCAGGAGCACTATGCCCGTGTTATATAGGGACATCGAGACGCAGGGCGCACGTGGGCGTGCGCACTAAACGGGACGTGTGGTGCCGCGGCGCGGGGCGGTCAGGCTCTGAACCCCTTCTGGAGCAGCCCGGCCAGCAGGGGGTTTTCGGTGATAGGGATCACGGCGGTCGCGCGTGCCAGCAGCGCTGCGTGACCGGCATTGGCTTGCTCGCCGGCGACGGCATACCAGAGGGTCTGGACGCGCAGCCCTGCGACCATTGCCTGCAGCAGCGCCTTGTGGTCCGGCATGCGCCCCAGCTCACGCAGCAAGAGGCTCACCAGCGTCGCGGGCGGCACCGCCGGCGGCTGCTGAGACCGGTATTTGACGTTGTGCCACATGGTGGCGCTCCAGCGCACCCACCCTTCCATGGCAGGCTCCTCCACAAGGATTGCGGCTGCCTCGGCTGCCTTAGCGGTATCGCGCGCGGTATCGAAGGGGCTGCGACCGGCATCCGCACGATCCCACCATTCTGCCAGATCGGCGGGCAGCCTGGGGGCTGCGAACTGCCAGATCAGGTCGTTGTAGAGCGCATATTCGCCCGCAAGCGCATCGGCGCCGGCCTGGCCCGCCGAACGCTCCCGGCGGGCGTCTAGCGCCTGGCGTACCAGCCACCGGCCCACGTCAAAAGGTGCGGTAAGCAAGACCGTGTTCTGTCCGCCGCTGGTACGGACGGTGACGAGTTCGCCGACGTCTGCCTGCTTTGGGAGGTAGGCGCGCGGCATATCTTCGCTGCCTGAGAACTGCAGAATGCCACCGTGCACGCTGAGGATGAAGCCTAACCAAATATCGCCCCCTGTACTGCCGGCGGCAGGGTCAACTGCAGTTGCATGCCGGACAAACCAGACGCTGAGATAGCCGCTGGCGTCGCTTGGCCCGAGCAGGGCTTGCCAACCCCCATCCGCCGGCGGCTGATAGCGCTTGCCTCCGAACTGCAGCTTGCGCAGGTGGCGTTCTGCAAGCGCGGCATCGTCGGGCGCCAGGGCAAATGTCAGCGTATGCAGGCTGCGGAGGCAGCGCTCTCCATCTGGTTCGGCGGCTGCTGCTGCCAGGCGATCGACAGCCGCATGTGCCACCTGCGGCCGGGTATCTTGGGCAATCAGCCGCAGGAGATCGGCGCGGTCGGCAGGGCGGAGCCGATCGATCAGCCGCAGCACCATGAAGGCGGTGTCGACCGGATGCTCCTGCATCTGCGTGACATATTCCAGCAGCACATGCCGGTTCTGCCTGGCTTCCTCCAGTGCCTCCAACAGGCTTTGGTACGGCACCTCGTCGGCCCCTGCCAGATCGGCCATCAGCGCCCCGGCAGTGGGTTGTTCCAGGTAGCGTTCGAGGATGAGAGCCGCAGTCGTGCGTTCTTGCGGAGTCTTGCCGCGATTGCCTGCAACCCCACGCAGTGCCGCTACCGTCTCCTCGGGCGGCAGCAGACCACACAGGAGGCCCAGCCCCCCGCGCAGCTGGCTGCTGCCGGTGCCCAGGTGGCGCACGACTGCGGCCAGGAGGATGTCTGCACTGTACTGCTCGACCATGCGCTGGACACTTTGTGCCAATGCCGCCTGCGAGTCGGTAGCGGCCAGGCCTGCCAGATCTTGCTCTAGCTGCCGGCGCAGCTGAAAACTGTGGATGATGCCGTTGGACTCAGACATGGCGGTCACTTTCCGGTGGATAGGCTTGCCGCTGGATTATACAGCACGACCCGCATGCCGACATCATCGTACCCATAGGCCGGGTTGATTGCGCCACGGCAGGCACAGCGCACCTGTTGGGCAGTGCTGTCATATGAGCCGCCGCGCACAACCCGCAGTCCGGTGCCCGCTTCGTCTTCACGACCGCCGGCAGGGTCGTAGGGATAGGGCAGCCACAGGCTGCTGGTCCATTCCCACACATTGCCGGCCATATCCAGTACGCCATGGGCCGTGGCGCCGTTGGGAAACAGCGCGACAGGGGTGGTGTTGGCAATCTTTGAGCCCGAAGTTACAATGCAGTGGTGTCGGTGGCTCATCGCCCCAGGGCCACAGCGGAGTGCCCGCTCCGCGTGCGGCTCGCTCCCACTGCACCTCGCTGGGCAGCTGCACGTTCGCCCAGCGGCAGAATAACAGGGCGTCAAGCCAGGAGATGTTGACGACCGGATGATCCTGCTTGCCGTCCGGAAATGTTCCGCTGCGCCAGTGCGGCGGTGGTGGGTGCTCGGTGGCGAGGACAAAGATCTGGTACTGGTAGTTTGTGATCGGCCAACGGGCAATCCAGTAGCCCGGCACGGCGACGTCATGCTGTGGCATTTCTTCCGGCTGGGCCCACGCGTCCTGCTGCGCACTGCTTCCGATCCGCTGCACACCGCCGGGAATTGCCACCCACTCGATGCCGAGGATAGCGGCTAAGCCGCCGGCAAGGCTATCTTCAAGGCCGTGTGCGGGCACGGCACGCTTCGCTGCCCGCTTCTGGGCGGCTGTACAAGCTGCCGCGCATGCTTTTGCCAGTTCCCGGTTGGTGGGATTGGCGGCCTGGGCGGCGGCGGCAAACTCCGGCAGGCGCTCGTGCCGTTCGAGCCAGAGCAGGAGATCGAACACCTGCGCGTCGAGGCCTTTATCAGATGTAATTGTCTCCAGGCTTATCTCCAGCCCAACTTTAAGCAGCTGCCGCAGCTCGTCGCGCGTGAAGGCTGCCACGATTGCGGTTTGCAGTCGAGCCAGTTGTTTCCCCGTCAAAGGCATTGTCCTATTGTATCAGAACATGTGTTCTATTCCGTAGGTCACTATTCTCCCTTGTGTGTCCGGATCGGCACCTGACGCCAGGCATGTGGCTTTGATACGTCAAACCGACACCAATTCTACGTAGTTTGCCGATAGTGAAGCCGTCGTAGAAATGGTACTTTATCGGAAGGAAGCCGTCATGTTTAGCTGCCTCGTAAACTGGTAGCTTGCACTCGGGCCTCAATATACTTTTTGTATGTTGTCGCACCTTACGAACTTTTGGCTAGTGGCACATTGTGCCGGGATGATTCTTATGCTACGCAACATCCCTTTCATTACAGCGGCGCCTGCCCGTAAGGTTGCCGTACTTTCCCTTGTGACAGCCAGTATGCTTGCCGGCCTGCTGCTGTTCCAACCCAACTACGCCGCCGCATTTGCCGGCTGCACCGTCGAATCGGCGCCCGCCGTCAACGCCGACTTTGAAGCCCAGGTTGCACAACTCGTCAACGCCGAGCGGGCCAAGCAAAACCTGCCGCCACTCAAGGTGCTCTCTGCGCTCAGCGCCGCTGCTCGCCACCATGCGATGGACATGGCCGTCGACAATTATTTCGGCCACGACTCGATGGACTCAGCCGGTGGGCAGTTGACATTTGCGTGCGGCACGTTCGACCGGATCAGCCTGTGGTACAAGGGTTGGAGCAACGCAGGGGAGAATATTGCCGCCGGCTTCAACAGCCCGCAGCAGGTGATGGATGCCTGGATGAAGAGCGACGGCCACCGTAGCAACATTCTCAATCCTGATTACACCGAGTTTGGCGTAGGCTATTATTCCGGCAGCGGCCAGTTCCCTGCCTACTGGGTGCAGGACTTTGGTGCACGCAGCAACGTAACCCCGATGATTCTGGCGGGCGAGGCTGCCACGACGACCACGCGCGATCTCAACGTATATGTGCACGGCTCGTGGAGCCAGATGCGCCTGCGCAATGATAACGGCGACTGGTCAGATTGGCAGCCCTTTGCCAACAGCTTCACCTGGACCATTGCCGACGGGCGGGGCGAGCATTACGTGGCGGCGGAACTGCGCAGCGGCGGGACCACGCGTTCCAGCTGTGATGCGATCAACCTGGATATACCTGCCGTCGCCGCGGGCATGGTCAACGCCCCTAAGAAGCTCTACCTGCCCGCAGTACAGAGCGGCCCACCGCCGGCCTGCGAGTAGAACACAGCACACACGAATGGAAAAAGCGAGAGGAGATTGCCGCACATTTGTTTCAGTGGTAAAATTCCTGCATGTCCACAGCTCTCTATCGCAAGTGGCGGAGCCAATCGTTTGACGAAGTCGTGGGCCAGGAGCACGTTACGCAGACGCTGCGCAATGCGCTGCGTGAAGGTCGTGTGGCCCATGCCTATCTTTTCGCCGGGCCGCGCGGCACGGGCAAGACCAGTTCGGCGCGCATCCTGGCCAAGGCCCTGAACTGCAGCGCGCCCGAGGCCGAACGCCCCTGCAACAAGTGCGCCACCTGCGTGGCCATCACCGAAGGTCGCATGATCGACCTCATCGAGATCGACGCCGCGTCCAACAACGGTGTCGACGATATTCGTGAGCTGCGCGACAAGGTAGGTTTTCGCCCCAGCGAGGGCCGGTACAAGATCTACATCATCGACGAAGTCCATATGCTCTCCAACAGCGCCTTTAACGCGCTGCTCAAGACATTGGAAGAGCCGCCCCCGCATGCGCGCTTCGTCCTGGCCACGACCGAACCGCACAAGATCCCGGCGACGGTGCTGAGCCGCTGCCAGCGTTTTGATTTTCGCCGTATCCCGGCACCGGAGATTGCGAGCCATCTCCAGCATATTGCTGCTGCCGAAGGTTTCGGGGCCGACCACGATGCCCTGCTGGCAATCGCCCGCAGTGCGCAGGGCTGCATGCGCGATGCCGTCAGCCTGCTCGACCAGATGCTCAGCTACGGCGCCGAAACCGTGACCCTGCAGCAGGTGCAGCAGGTGCTGGGAGCAGTCAATGCACAAGCCGTGGCCGAACTGGTCGATGCGCTTGCCACGAAGAATCTTGCCCAGGGACTTGGCCTGATTCACAACCTCGTGACAGGTGGCGCCAGCCTCAACGAGTTCTGCGCCCAGGTAGTAGAGCATCTGCGCGGCATCATGATGCTGCAGATGACCAACGATCCCGGCTTGCTGGATGATCTGCCCGGCGAGTCGATCCAGAAGCTGCAGCAGCAAGCCAAGCAGATGCCGCTGCCTACGACGCTGTATGCCATCAAGCGTTTTAGCGAGGCGATCCCAGAACTGAAAGGCGGCTACCAACCGCAGCTGCCGCTGGAACTTGCTTTGATTGAAGCGGTGCAAGGCGGCCCGGTTGCCCCCGTCGTGGTCCAGCAGGTCGTGCAGCAGGTGGTGCAGCAGGTGCCTACAACCCCGGCTCCACAGCAGAATACCAAATCACCGTCAGATGCCCCGACGAAGCGCGCTAAGAACCAGGCACCAGAAGACTCTACTGAGGCTTCGAGCGCACCCAAGGCCGAGCCCCCCACCCTGGATCTGGAAGCCGCCAAGCGCCTGCACGCAAGCTGGAAGGACTTCTTGTCAGCGGTGAAGACCCAATGTGGTTTTCAGGTGCAGGCTGCTCTTAACACGGTACGTGACTTTGCTGTTTCTCAGCATACGGTGGCATTTGCCTTTGGCAATAATGAGTTTACCCACGCCATGGTGTCAAAACCAGACGTTTTGTCCGCCGTGACGAACATCCTCTCCACGTTTTTGGGGCGCCAAGTCACGTTGGAGTGCCAGATGGGCGACAAGGCTGTGCTAGCGGGGCGAATCGTTTCTGCCGCTGAGACTCCCACCACTGGACCTGACCCGTTGGTCGAGTTTGCCGTCACCACGTTGGGCGCGCAAATTCTGAAGGACAGCAAGTAGTGCACCTCACCGTGCAGCTCTGACTTCATGTCCTTGGCCGGTGGGGATGGTTGGCGGCAGAACAAGGGACAGTTGACAGATGTATCGTTCGAGTTTCTAGAGGAGGATAGGAGAGATGAGCAAGAAGCGAGGCTTTAACCCACCAGCAGGCGGTCGCGGCATGCCCGGTATGGGCGGTGGCAATATGGGCGGCCTGATGTCGCAGGTGCAGAAGCTGCAGGAGGAGATGGGCAAGACGCAGGAGGCGCTTGGCCAGGAAGAGCTGACCGTCAGCGCCGGCGGAGGCGCCGTAACGATCGTCATCACGGGCCATCGTGAGTTCAAGTCGATCACGATCAAGCCCGAGGTGATCGACCCCAACGACGTCGAGATGCTCCAGGACCTGCTGCTGGCTGCCGTCAACGATGCCGTCGAGGCAGCCAAGAATCTCGAAGAGGAGCGCATGGGCGCCCTGACCGGCGGCATGGGTCTTCCGCCAGGCCTGTTCTAGATCCGCACCGAATGAATTCGGTGCTGCCACAGGCGAAACCCACTGAAGTGGGTTGGAGTACACCAGTTTTGGAGTACACGCTAACCGGTTTTAACCGGTTTTGTATGTGCTAGCACCGAATTCATTCGGTGTCGTTTGGGAAATTCAATCATCATGCAGCCACTAGCCGAGCCAGTTTCCAACCTCATCGATGCCTTATGCAAGCTCCCGGGCATCGGTCCCAAGACCGCCACGCGCCTGACCTACTTTCTGCTGCGGAGCGACGAGACGATTGCCAAGGACCTGGCGCAGGCGCTGGAGCAGCTTAAGGCGCGCACGCTGTTTTGCCGTGAGTGCCACAATATTGCCGACAGCGATCCGTGCGCCATCTGCGCCAACCCGCAGCGTGACCACGGCTTGATTTGCGTCGTCGAAGAGCCGCTGGACGTACAGGCGATCGAACGCACGCGCGAATATGCAGGCGTGTATCATGTCCTGCACGGGGCCATTTCGCCGATTGAGGGGATCGGCCCCGAAGACTTGAAAATCGGCGAGCTGCTCGAGCGCATCCAACTCAGCCAGGGTGCCGACGACGAGCAGGGCGTTCCGCGCACACCAGTCAAAGAACTTTTGCTGGCCACCAACCCCAATCTGGAAGGAGAGGCGACCGCGATGTATATCTCGCGGCTGGTCAAACCTCTCGGTATACGTGTCACGCGCCTTGCCCGCGGCTTGCCCATGGGCGGCGACCTGGAGTATGCCGACGAAGTCACGTTGGGGAGGGCCCTGGCGGGCAGAAGTGAAATGTAGAGTCGAGAACGATAGTGGTTTAGATTCTCTTATTCCACAGGAGATCAGTATGATTGACGTGGCCCCACAAAAGCTCGAAACCCTAAAAAAGCATTGGAAAGAATCTGTCCTTGCCCCGCAGCTCAAAAAGAATCCCGAGCGGCAGGCAAAGTTCACCACCAGCAGCGAGGAGATGGAAGTGGACGTCGTCTACGTGCCTGCCGAGGGCGACGCAGACGCGTACCTGGAGAAGCTGGGCTTCCCCGGCGAGTATCCCTACACGCGCGGCGTGCAGCCCAACATGTACCGCGGCCGCTTCTGGACCATGCGCCAGTACGCCGGCTTTGGCAATGCCAAGGAGAGCAACGAACGCTACAAGTTCCTGATCGCGCAGGGGCAGACGGGTCTTTCGGTCGCCTTCGACCTGCCGACGCAGATCGGCTACGACGCCGACCACGCCTTTGCCGAGGGCGAAGTGGGCAAGGTCGGCGTCTCCATCTCCAGCCTGCGCGACATGCAGACGCTGCTCGACGGCATTCCGCTCGACAAGGTGAGCATCAGCATGACGATCAACGCGCCGGCGGCCGTGCTGCTGGCCATGGTGATCGCCGTCGGCAAGCAGCAGGGGGTGCCCGCCAATGCGCTGCGCGGCACGATCCAGAACGACATCCTCAAGGAGTACATCGCGCGCGGCACCTACATCTTCCCGCCGACCCCGTCGATGCGGCTGATCACCGACATCTTCCGCTACTGTGCCGCCGAAGTGCCCAAGTGGAACACCATCTCGATCAGCGGCTACCACATCCGCGAGGCGGGCAGCACGGCGGTGCAGGAAGTGGCCTTTACGCTGGCCAACGGCATCGAGTATGCCAAGGCGGCCATTGCCGCCGGGCTGGACGTGGACGAGTTTGCCGGGCAGTTGAGCTTCTTCTTTAACGCACACAACAACTTCCTCGAAGAAGTGGCCAAGTTCCGCGCCGCCCGCCGCCTGTGGGCGCACATCATGCGCGACCGCTTTGGCGCCAAGGATTCGCGCAGCTGGCGGCTGCGCTTCCACACGCAGACCGCCGGCAGCACGCTGACCGCGCAGCAGCCCGACAACAACATCGTGCGCGTCACGATGCAGGCGCTGGCCGCCGTGCTGGGCGGCACGCAGAGCCTGCACACCAACAGCAAGGACGAGGCGCTGGCGCTGCCCACGCAGAAGTCCGTCGAGATTGCGCTGCGCACGCAGCAGATCATCGCCTACGAGAGCGGCGTGGCCGACACGGTGGATCCGCTGGGCGGCTCCTATTACGTCGAGGCGCTGACCGACGAGATCGAGCGCCGCGCGCAGGAGTACATCGCCAAGATCGACGAACTGGGCGGCGCGCTCAAGGCCGTCGAGGAGGGCTTTGTCAACCGCGAAATCCAGGATGCGGCCTATCACACGCAGCGGCTGATCGAGAAGGGCGAGCAGGTCGTCGTCGGCGTCAACCGCTTCCAGACCAGCGAGAAGAGCACCGGCGACCTGCTGCGCGTCGACGAGAGTGTGCGCCTCAACCAGGTGGCCGCCCTGGCGCAGCTGCGCGCCGAGCGTGACAACGCAGCGGTCCAGGCCGTGTTGGCCAAGATCGAAGCTGCTGCTCGCGACCCGCAGGCATCGCTCATGCCGCTGTTCGTGGAGGCCGTCGAGGCCTATGCCACGCTGGGCGAAATCTGTGACACACTGCGCGGCGTCTTTGGCGAATACACACCGGAGAGCTGGGTCTAAACAAAGTAGAAAGTACAAGAAGGCACTTATGTTTAAGCGGATGGACCACGTCGGCATCGTGGTCAACGATATCGATGCCACGATCAAGACCTACCAGGACCAGCTTGGGTTTAAGCTGCTGCAGCGCACGGAGATTGCCGAGCAGAAAGTTGTCGCCGCCTTTCTCGACGCCGGCAACAGCACGATCGAGCTGATCTCGCCGACTGACACCGAGAGCGGCACGGCCAAGTTCCTGGCCAACCGGGGCGAGGGCACCCACCATATTGCCTACGAAGTCGACGACATCGTCGCCGTGCTGGCCGAACTCAAGCAGCAGGGTGTGCGCCTCATCGACGAAACGCCGCGCCGCGGCGTGCACGGCCTGGTTGCCTTTATCCACCCCAAGGCGACGAACGGCATGATGATCGAGATACTGCAGAAGGACCACCATTAGTCCTTGCATGTAGCGCAGGTAATGTCCCCGGGACCGGCGAACGCCAGCGTTCGCGTAAGGTCCCGGGGACGTTTTATATGTGGACGTGTGGTTTGGGCGGCGGGTGGTGTAAAATATTGCACCATGAACGAACAGCTTACCGCAGATCAGTGTTACGCAGCTTTGCGCAACGTGATTGACCCTGAACTCTATCAGAATATCGTCGACTTAGGCCTTGTCTATGGCGTGGAAGTCAAGGACGCCAACCAAGTCTTCGTGACGATGACGCTCACCACGCCCCATTGTCCTTTGGGGCCGCAGATCCTGGCCGACGTCGATACGTTTCTGCGCGCCGGCGGGGCGACTGCCGTGGACGTACAAATTGTCTGGGAGCCGATGTGGACTCCTGCCATGATGTCCGACGAACTCAAGCGCGAGCTCGGCATCGAGGAGGAGTACGGCCTCGAAGCGGAACTCGAGCCCGAACCGGAGTGGACGCCGCCGCCCATGCCCAAGAAAAAGGGGCTGCTCGGCTGGCTGTTTAAGTAACATACAGCGCACCCTACCGCTATGGCGCAATCTGTCTTTGCCTTTGAGCAACCTGTCTTCCGCAAGCTGCGGCGCCCGCACATGAGCGGCTGGCTGCTGACGTTTGGTGCTGCCACCTGGCTGGTGCTTTATGCTGGCCTGGGCTGGCGCTTCTGGACGCGCGGCATCCACCTCTCCAACACTGTGGATGCCGGCCTGCTGGTCGCCTGCGTCGTGCTCGGGGTTGCGGTAGCGGTGGGCTGGCGCAGCGCATGGTCCAACTTCCGGCGTGGGCTGCTGCCCGGACGGTGGCCCGCGCTCAACCTGGCACAGCTGCGCGAACTGACGCCGCAGCAGTTCGAAGCCTACGTTGCCTACCGCTTGTTTGAGCGCAAGGGGTACCGAGTCGACAACATCCGCGATACCAAGGACGGCGGCATCGACATCCTGGTGACGGATGGCCTTGGCCAGCAGGCGATCGTGCAGTGCAAGCGCTACCGCGGCACCGTCGGCGCTCCCATCGTGCGCGACCTTTACGGCACCATGATCCATCATGGCGCAGGGTATGCTTTTTTAGTCACCAACAGCACGTTTAGCGAGGAAGCCCGCATCTGGGCTGCCGGCAAGCCGATCGATCTGATCGATGGCCAGCGCCTCGTCGAACTCAGCCAAGCAGAGTAGGTCTTTTTATGTCTCACCAGTCGCATCGTCCCCAGATTTTTGCCCATCGCGGCGCACGCCGTGTTGCCCCGGAGAACACCCTGCCTGCCTTTGCCGCGGCCTTGGAGATGGGGGCCGATGGCATCGAATTGGATGTTCACCGTACCGCCGACGGCCGCCTGGTCGTGATCCATGACTTTTTCGTCGACAAGACCACCGACGGCCACGGCGAGGTCGCACGGATGACCTACGAGGAGGTTGCGCGTCTCGACGCCGGCAGCCACTTTGAGCCGGCATTTGCGGGCACGTCCGTGCCCACGCTGGCCCAGGTGCTCGAACTGGTGGGCAAGCGCTGCCGCATCAACATCGAAATTAAGAGCATGGACCCCTACGGCAATGACGCGTCGGACGCTGTGGTCGCCATTATTCGCCACGCGAATCTCTATGACCAGGTGATCGTATCGAGTTTCAACCCTATCACACTGGTCAAGCTGCGGCACCTCGATCCGCGTATCGCCCTGGGCATGCTCTACGACAACGAGATGCCGGCCTTCTTCCGTTCGATCTGGGCGGGGCCGCCGATCCGGCCCGAGGCGCAGCACCCGGATCACCGGCTAGTGGACGCCGACTACATGACCTGGGCAGGCTCGTTGGGGGCGCAGGTCAACACGTGGACGGTGAACGAGCCGGTCGAAGCACGGCGCCTCGCCGCCTTGGGCGTGACCACGCTGATCACCGATGTTCCTGACGTGCTGATAGCGAATCTATAGGGAGAACAGCATGGCTGAAGGGCGTATCCGTGCCGTGGCCTTGGCTATCTTTATCCGCCCGCGCGACGGCGCCATCCTGGCCGTTCGCTTTCCTGGGCCTGATCGCGTCTTCTACCGGCCGCCCGGCGGAGGAATCGAGTTTGGCGAACGTGCGAAGGAGGCTGCCTGCCGTGAGGCAGTGGAAGAACTTGGCCATGCTGTATATGCCGAACGTCTACTCGGAATTGTGGAAAACCTTTTTGAGCACAACGGCGTGCGAGGCCATGAGATCATGTTCAATTGGCTCCTGCGTTTTGAAGACGAAACCCTTTACGAGTATGACGAACTACCCGTAGTAGAGATGAACGGCAGCACGTATGTAGCCCATTGGGTGCACCCAACCGATCTGGCCGCCCAAGGCATACCGCTTTTTCCGCACGAACTCATCCCACTGCTTGAGGCGCTTACGTGATTGTGCCGACAGTTACTGCGACCGCTCCCGGCAAAATCATCCTGCTGGGCGAGCACGCCGTCGTTTACGGCCGTCCGGCCATCGCTGCGCCTGTGTGGCAGACCGTTGCAACCGCCACCGTGACACCGCTTGCCCCCGGCAGCGGCTGCGTGGTCGTGGCGCAGGACCTGGGCGAGAGCGTACGCCTGCAGGACGGCGCTGCCGACCAGCCGCTGGCGCTGGTGGCGCGCCTGGCGCTGGCCGAACTTGGCATAGCCCAGGAGCCCGACTGGCAGATCGATCTGCACAGCACCATTCCGATTGCCAGCGGCCTGGGCAGCGGCGCCGCGCTCAGCACCGCGCTCGTGCGCGCGCTTTTCGCCCAGGCGGGGCGTGCCGCCCAACCCCAAACAGTCAGCCGCATCGTCTATCGAGAGCGAGCGTATCTATCACGGCACCCCCAGCGGCATCGACAACACCGTGATCGCCTACGGTACCCCCATCTGGTTTGTGCGCGGCCAGCCGGCGGAAGCCTTTGTGCCGCCGGTCCCATTTACGCTGGCGATCGCCGACAGCGGCATCCGCAGCCCCACCAAGGAGACCGTCGGCGACGTCCGCCGCGGCTGGGAGGCGCAGCCTGCCCGCTACGAGGCTCTCTTTGACGCCATCGCCGCCGTCGTCCAGGCGGGGCGCAAGGCGATCGCAGCCGGCGATCTTGCCTTGCTGGGTGAGCTGATGGACGAAGACCATGCTCTGCTGGCGCAGCTTGGCGTCAGCTCTGATCCGCTTGAACGCCTTGTCGCCGCCGCCCAGAGCGCCGGAGCGCTGGGCGCCAAGCTGAGTGGCGGCGGGCGCGGCGGCAACGTTATCGCTCTGGTCAGGTATGACTGCCAGGCAGCGGTGGAGCAGGCGTTGCTGGCGGCAGGCGCCGTGCGGGTGATCGTCACCACGGTGGCGCCGGCCGCGCAATAGGTAGGGCCGTCTGCAAGGCAGGCTCCGACGCTTGCGTCGGCGGTCGCCTGCGCTCCGAAAGGTGGCGGTGCACCCGGCTCGCTCCACGGGTGTGCAGGCCAACCACCCTGTTTTGGAGCGAGCCAGGCACGGGCCTTACTGCACTTCCCTGACGGGCGTACCCTGCAGCCGGCTCATGGCCGCTACGGGCGGCGCAAAGGGAAGCGACGACGAATCCTTGTACTGCCGCAGCAGATGGTAGGTCAACAGCAGCTGGGTCAGCCCCAGCGGATGGCTGTGCTTGGTCTCGGCGCGATCCTGGTAATCGCCAAACATATCCTCGCGCAGCGGCTGCAGATCGGGCAGATGTTGCCAGATCACGTCTTCCAGTTCCTGTGCGTGCGTGGCGGTTACGCTGCCGTCGATCTCCAGGAAGTCCACCGGCATGCCGTCGGCGCGCCCCAGCTTGAGGCGGATGCCTGCCTCATCGCTGCCCTGCCGGCCCCCCAGGTAGCTCAGGTCGGGGTGTGGAATCGTCGGGCGCAAGGTCAGGCGGACGTTGAGCGTCGGCCCGGCGTCCTCCAATGCCACACCGGACGGCGGGTAGAACTGGACGACGATGTCGGCGTGCCTGCGCTGCGGCCGAATATAGTCACGTGAATCCGGCTCGCGCTTAACGAGTTCGTCCAGCACCTGCTGCGGCCTGTAGCCGCGTTTGGTGGTGTCACGTTTGACTTTCCAGACTGTGCGCAGGTCTTCGGGTGGGTCGAGGTAGACCTTCACGTCGTAAAACTGGCGCATGACCGACGAATAGAAGCCCAGCAGGCCCTCGACGATCACAAACTGCCTGGCCTGGACATACTCGGGCCGCACCAGGGTGCCGGTCGCGTGATCGTAGACCGGCTTGAGAATCGGCTGTCCATAGTGCAGCCGCTCCAGGTGCAGTTCCATGATGTCCAGATAGTTGCAGTCCGGATGGAGCGCGGTGATGCCCAATTCTGCTCGCTCACGGCGATCGTACTTGTGATAGTCGTCCGTGCAGACATGGGTCACCCGCTCGGGTCCGAGAAGCTGCACCAGGCCGCGGCTGATGGTGGTCTTCCCTGCAGCGCTGTCGCCCACGATACCGATGATGATCGGGCGTTTTCCTCGCATCATGCTGATCTCTCCTTTTCGCTCAACCCTCCCTGGAATACCCGGCTCTGGCGCACATCGGATGCGTCGATACGCATCAACTCCTCCTTAGAAACCATGCCTCCCTGGCGCACGAGGCGGTTGGCCTGGCGCAGCTTGATCCTGTCCAGGGCGTTGCGCACGCTGCGCGCATTGGCGAAGTGCGGCTGGCTCATGCGCAAGACCAGATATTCTTCAAATGCCTGCCGCGACATGGGATCAAACGCATAGTTCTGCTGGCGCACCATCAGTTCGGCGATCTGCATCAACTCCTCCGCCGAATAGTCTGGGAAGTCGATGTGATGGGCGATGCGCGAGTGAAACCCGGGATTGGCCTGGAAGAAGGTTGCCATACGTTCCTTGTAGCCAGCCAGAATCACGACCAAATCGCCCCGCTGGTTTTCCATTGCCTGCAGCAGCATCTCGATGGCTTCTTGACCGTAGTCGCGTTCGTTCTCGGGGCGGTAGAGATAGTACGCCTCGTCGATAAAGAGCACGCCGCCGGTCGCCTTCTTGAGCATCTCCTTGGTCTTGGGCGCCGTGTGGCCCACGTACTGGCCGACCAGGTCGTCGCGCGTCGCCACCACCAGGTGTCCCTTGCGCACATAGCCCAGGTGGTGAAGGATCCTGGCCATGCGCATGGCCACCGTCGTCTTGCCCGTGCCGGGCTGGCCGGTGAAGCTCATGTGCAGCGTAGGCGGCTCCGTGCCCAGGTCCATCTGTTCGCGCAGCCGCGCCACCAGCAGCAGGCTGGCGATCTCGCGAATGCGGGTCTTCACCGGGGCAGGCCGATCAGATCGCGATCCAGCTCGTCCAGCAGTTCCTGCACGTTGGACGGGCGATAGGCGGCATCCAGATCGATCTGTGGGTTGTCCGGCACGGTGTCAGTTGCGGTGTCTGGCACGGTGTCTTCGAGTCATAGATAGACTCCAACTGAGCCCCTCAGCGCCGTGTCCGGAGCGAGTACTTCACCTGTCGGTCGGCAAATTCCTGGCGCTCCAGGTCGAACGTGGGCTCTTGGGCGGGCCGATTGACGATGAAGCTGAGCGCGGTCGTGGCGCGGCCCAGGCTGCGGTCGTAGCCGTTGACGCGGATGTACTGGTCGGGGAAAGTCTTGCGGCAGGCAGTCACCTCCTGCATGATGGCTGCCGCGTCCTTCATCTCGAACATCGGCAGCCCCCACATCTCCCAGTAGGTGTTGCGCGGGTGCGGATCGTCAGTGTATTCCACGGAGATCGGCCAGTCGTTGTCCAGGCAGTACTGAATCTGCGCCTTGATCTGGTCGTCGGTGAAATCCGGCAGAAACGAGAAGGTTCCTTGGGTGATGCGCATCGTGCACTCCTCTGCTTAGTACGTCGGCGTCACGACCACATCGGGCGTGTCGGTCGACTCGAAGTTGAAGGTGATGTCCTTCCAGATTTCCAGCGCCTTGGTGAGCGACGGCGACCAGCGCGCGGCGCGTGCCAGGATCTCCGGCCCCTCGTTCAAGTAGTCGCGCCCTTCGTTGCGGGCCTGGATGATCGCCTCCACGGCAATGCGATTGGCGGCCGCGCCTTCGGCGATGCCGTCCGGGTGGCCGATGGTGCCGCCGCCGAACTGGAAGACCACGTCCTCGCCCAGGTAGTGGAGCAACTGGTGCATCTGTCCGGCGTGGATGCCGCCCGATGCCACGGGCATGACGCCCGCCAGCGAGGCCCAGTCCTGCTCGAAATAGAGACCCTGCACCGGATTGGGGGCAGCTTGTTCGCCGCGCAGCGTGGCGTAGAAGCCCTGCACGCTGTTGGGATCGCCCTCCAGCTTGCCCACGATCGTGCCGGCATGGATGTGATCGACGCCGGCCAGCCGCATCCACTTGGAGATGACGCGGAAGCTGACGCCGTGGGTCTTCTGGCGCGTGTAGGTGCCGTGCCCGGCGCGGTGCAGGTGGAGGAGCACGCCGTTCTTGCGCGCCCACTTGCTCATCGACTGGATCGCCGTGTAGCCGATCACCAGGTCGATCATGACGATGACGCTGCCCAGCTCCTTGGCGAACTCGGCGCGTTCGTACATGTCCTCCATGGTGGCGGCGGTGACGTTCAGGTAGTGGCCCTTGATCTCGCCCGTCATGCGCCTGGGCGCGGTTGACGCCCTCCATGCAGTAGAGGAAGCGGTCGCGCCAGCGCATGAAGGGCTGGCTGTTGATGTTCTCGTCGTCCTTGGTGAAGTCCAGCCCGCCGCGCAGCGCCTCGTAGACCACGCGGCCATAGTTGCGCGCCGAAAGGCCCAGCTTCGGTTTGATGGTGGCGCCGAGCAGCGGGCGCCCGTACTTGTTGAGGTACTCGCGCTCCATGACGATGCCGTGCGGCGGCCCCTGGAAGGTCTTGGCGTAGTGGGGCGGGATGCGCATGTCCTCCAGACGCAGCGACTTGAGCGCCTTGAAGCCGAAGACGTTGCCGATGATCGATGCCGTCAGGTTGGCGATCGAGCCTTCCTCGAACAGGTCGAGATCGTAGGCGATGTAGGCAATGTACTGGTCGGTGCCCGGCACCGGATCGACCCGATAGCATTTGGCCTGGTAGTGCTCGTAGGCCGAGAGCCGGTCGGTCCAGACCACCGTCCAGGTGGCCGTCGAAGATTCGCCTGCCACGGCCGCCGCTGCCTCGATTGGCTCGACGCCTTCCTGGGGAGCGATGCGAAACGCACAGAGAATGTCCGTGTCCTTGGGTTCGTAATCGGGTTGCCAGTAGCCCATTTCCGCGTACGGCGTGACGCCGGCGGACCAGCGCCTCTTGTTGCCGTTGCCGTTGACAGCCTTTGCCATCTGAGTATCTCCTTGAGTGATAGACAAGCGCACATGCAAGATCGACCTGTGAGATCTAGCCGATTCGTCGTCAGCTAATCCCAGCAGTGTTGTGCATGGATGATGTGCACGGTGAAACCGTATTTGCCGACGTGGGAGACATCAGCTTTTTACGCAGGACACGTTCGCTGTTCGTGCCAAGCGCTATGGAGAGATTTGCAGGAAAGCAGAAGTAATAAAAGTACGGCTGCATTGTGCAGGCAGAGAATAACGAGCCAGTTCTGGATATGTTTAACTGGAAAGAATCAACGTTGCATGCCCTTGGTGGTCCAAATGTCACCCGCTGTGTAGGTCAATTGTCTCTAGCAGTGCGTGGAGAGCTATGCAATACTCGCTGCAGGGAGGAATCATGTATCAAATTGACAAACAACGAGCTGCCGCCAAGCAGCAGTTCGAGCACATTGAAGACCCCCGCAGCTACATGGCTGCACACTGGGTCGAGATTCACGAATGGCTGACTTTCCCGCGCGGGCTTGGCGTGTGGAGTGCGGTTCTGATTGCCACGTTTGCCGCGCAACCCCTGCTAGGGACTCTGGTTGGCCTCGTAGTATGTGGCGTGATGAATGCCCTGGCGATTCCGCTCTGGGAAGCCGGCCATGAAGAGGGCGGGCTGCATGCCGTACACGGCGATGCCAAAAGGTGGTGGCGCTACTCGCGGCCGCTGCGCACCGTCGTTGCACATTGGGGATTCCGCTGGGCAGGCGTGACCATATGCCTGCTGGTCGCGTGGGTGAACGGTGCCAGGTTCGACGCTTGGTGGCTGCCGCTCGGGCTGCTGCTCATTTACGATGTCGTCCGGACATTGCGCACGGCGGAGAATGGGCCGGCGTTGTAACGAGCTGAGTTCGTCCTGCAGATAGCGATTACGTCTTTACGGGCGCGTGCCAGCGATCCAGCATTACTTGAAGCTCGTGGACCCGCAGCGGCTTGGATAAATAGTCGTCCATACCGGCGGCCAGGCACGCTTCGCGATCTCCTTGCATGGCATTAGCTGTCATTGCAACGATCGGTGTGTGATGGTTGGCGCCGATCTCAGCCGTCCGGATAAGCCGGGTAGCCTCGAACCCGTCCAGTTCCGGCATCTGGCAGTCCATCAAGATGACGCTGTAGTGGCAGCGCAGGGCCTCGTCGACAGCTTCACGGCCGTTGGTAACGATCTTGGCCGCATATCCTAATTTCTGCAGCTGGCGCAGAATGACTTTTTGGTTCACCACGTTGTCTTCTGCAAGCAGAATCGCCTGATCGCTGCTGTTCGTTGCTGGCACAGAGGAACTCTTCTCTTGGCTGCTGGAGTTTGAGTTGAACGTGCCGAGAGTATCCGCCTCAAGGTGTAAGGCTGTCTGTGATTGCGGCTCCCATATACCTGCGGGTACGGCCGGCAGGGGTACTGTAAACCAGAACAGCGAGCCACAGCCCACTTCACTTTCGACGCCGATTTCTCCACCCATCAACTCCACCAAGCGCTTGCTGATGGCTAATCCCAGGCCGGTGCCTCCGTATTTGCGTGTGTAGGAACCGTCGACCTGGGTAAAGGGGGTGAAAAGCCGGTCGATCTGCTCACGCGGGATACCAATGCCCGTATCCCGGACCTCAAATCGAACGCCCCTTGATGCCTCCTCCACGTCTGCCAGCCCTGCGCCCGCACGGGCCGTGATGGATACCTCGCCCTGTTCGGTGAACTTGAGCGCATTACCGGCCAGGTTTAGCAGCACCTGGCGCAGGCGGGCGGCATCGCCGCGGCAGTACGCCGGCACATCAAGTGCAATGTGGCCGGCCAGGCGCAGCCGCTTGGTATAAGCCGTGATCGCCAGCAGATCGACAACGTCGTTTACGACATTGCGAAGGGAGAAGTCTTCTGTCTGCAGCTCGACCCGACCAGCCTCTATCTTCGACAGATCCAGGATGTCGTTGATGATCGTCAGCAGCGCATCGGCGCTGCCGTGAATCACTTGTGCGTATTCAGCTTGTTCGGGGTTCAGGTCCGTGGACATCAAAAGGTCCGCCATGCCGACGATGCCGTTCATCGGGGTGCGAATCTCGTGGCTCATCGTGGCAAGGAATTCTGACTTGAGGCGCGATGCTGCCAGGGCGCGCTCATGTGCTTCCGCCAGGGCTGCAGTGTGCGCCGCAATTTCGCGGTCGCGTGCACGCAGACGCACCGCCATTTCGTTAAATGATGCGGCCAGCTGGCCAATTTCGTTCTGCACGTCGAACTCGATTACATGGTCGAGGTGACCTTCGCCGATCTGTTGGGCACCCTGCCGCACCTGCTCCAGCGGTCTGAACAGCACCTGATTGAGGATGGGCGTCATGATCAGCATCACGCAAAGCCCCAGCAGCAGCATGCCTGCTGCCAGCACGAGCACCGCACGTAGGCTGGCGCCATAAATCTCCGAGGCCAGGATCTCTGTCACCACCACCCAGTTTGTGCCGGGCAGACCTGTAAACATCCCCAATACCCGGTTGCTCTGAAAATTCTCGTAGGTGTCCGACCATGTTGCATGTGGCTGCGCCGCCTGTGCCTCTAAAAAGGCCGTAAATTCGGGGCGGCGGCCGAGCGAGGTATTGGCCAGCACGAATGCCGGTTTGTCATGTGCCAACATCCGGCCGGTTTGGTCGAGGATGTAGATGTTCCCCGTCTTGCCAAAGTGCATATCTCCGACCAGCTCCCATAGGATGCGCATATCCAGCCGTGCCGCTACTACGCCCCCGTCTCGGTTAGGGATGGCCATTACCGTGTACGGTACTCCGCTGGGTGAAATCTGGATGGGACCCAGGTATGTCTCGCCGCCGTGAGCGACATGAAACCAGTTGGACTGGCGGACGGCAAAAACGTCTGTCAGCACCGAGGCAGCACGAAAAGCGCTGCCGACGACGCGCCCTCGCCCATCCACCTGCACGACCTCCAGCACAGTCCGGGAGGTGTCGCTCAGGAGCACACGATCGATCTCCTTAGCCATGTCCGGATCTGTTCCGTGGTCCAGTTCGCCAACAGTGATGAGCATCTGGCGCGCCCGGTCGAGGAACATGGTGAGTGTTCTGGCCGAAACGGTCGCCGCTTCTGTGTGCCGTTCACTCCAGACTGTCACCTGGTCGAGGTATATGACTCCTGCCAGCGCCGTAGCGATAATGACAAAACTGGCAAGGTACACGACCCCCAGGGTCCAGAGCAGGATCCCCCTCAGGCTGCGGCTATTGGACAGGCGGTTCATCCGGTACAGGGCCTTCCTGGGCAAGGAAACGCGCCCACATTTGGTCGTAAAGCTTTTGCGTCTCTGCGCTTACCGTGGCGTAGAATTCGGCCTCACCCAGATTCTCCGATAGGGGATAGACCAGCGGGTTGTTCAAAATCTCGGGTTTGATGAAAGGACGCGCTGCCTCATTGGGGGACGGTATCCACATCTCGTTTACCATTTGTGCCCCTATATCGGGACGCAGCAGGAAGTTGATGAATTGTTCCGCTGCTTGCTTGTGGGGGCTGTTGGCAGGTACTGTTAGGCTGTCCGACCAGAGGATGGTACCTTCACGCGGCAAGACGTAGACCGCAGTGTCCAACTCGTCTTGCGCTTCCATGGCGTCAAAGCTCCAGCCGAAGAACATAACACTCTTATCGTCGAGCAGACTCCCCGCGCCCGTGGGGGCGGCCGGATCCAGCATGTAAACATTTTTGCGCAGCTGCGCCAGCTTGTCCGCGGCTGCACGCAGTTCGTCGGGGTCTTCGGTGTTGACGGAATAGCCCAGCGACTTCAGTGTGATGCCGATTATCTCGCGTGGGTAGGGCCAGATGCCGACTCTACCGGCGTATGCAGGGTTCCACAGGTCGGCCCAGGCCGTGAGCGGCTGGACCAAGCGGTCCGTGCGCGCAATGATGCCCGATGTCCCCCACTGAATCATGATCGAGCAGCGGTTTGCCGGATCGTTGGTCAGATCGCGGAAATTGGCGCCGAGGTTGTGGAAATTGGGGATGTTCTGGTAGTCAAGTTCGGCCAGCAAACCCTCCTTTACAGCTGTCGCCAGGTAAACATCGCCCAACACTGCAACGTCGAACTGCCGCTTGCCGGCGCGCAGCTCCGCCAGAGCCTCATCCTGGTCGTCGTAGCTGATATATTTGACCGCGACGCCGATACTCTTTTTGATACAGAGTCGAGGATGCCCTGGGGCATGTAGCCGGCCCAGCTGTAGAAGACGAGCGGCTCCCGGGCGGAGGGCTGCGGCGCGCCGGTAGGCGGGCCGATGCTGGTGCAGCTCGCCACCGTTATCACCAGGGAAAGCAAAGCCAGGAACGTCTTGATTCGCATGCCTGAAGGTCCGGCTCATCCAGTACCATTGAAACCGCATCTGAAGCGAATTCAGATTATGAGTAAGTACCATATTCACTGTACTCCAGGGTTCACGAGTTATTAACCGACAATTGGCGGCACCTTCTCTTTCAATTGTCATACCAGGCGCTAAAGCCCCAATAGAAAGGAGGCAGGCCGCATGCGGCCTGCCTCCTTTTCAGATGCGTGGTAGGTCTACTTCTTCGTCGCGTAGTCCAGGGCTACATTCGTATCGACCAGGCGCTGTTCCAGCTTCTCGCTGTCGCCGAAGTACGCCTTGTCGTACGTCTTGCCCTCGAACTCACCCGTGAACAGCCAGCGCTTGACGTAGTTCATATAGACAAGCATGCCGGTCTTGACGTCATGGCACGTGCTGCCTTCATAGACCGTCGTCCAGCCGCCGCCTTCTTCGATCTCAACCTTCTGCGGGTCGGAGCAGTAGACCACGACGCCGCGGCCGTCTTGCATCGGCAGCACGCCGTTGGCGTCGCCGGGCTTGGCTCCCAACCAGTAACCGTAGAGGAAGTTATCGCTGGCTTCGCCGCTGCGCTCCTTGCCCGTCGCCTGGTCGACCTCAAACGTCCACGCGTCGGTGTTAAAGCACTCATCGGCCCACGTCACCTTGTGCTCGACAGGCAGATAGCCATTGCTCACGGGGCGGGTGACCTGTGCCACGACGTCGGCGCTGCACTTCTTTACTTCACAGCGCTCGGAATTGCACGACCAGTCGACTTTCCAGTTGGCGTTGAGGTCTGCCGGCAGCAGCGCCTCGCCCTCTGCCAGTACGGGTACGTCCGCCGCCGAGCCGCCTGTGCGCGTGATATCGGCGGAGATCCAGGCTTCCTTGGGCTGATCGCCCGTGGCGCCCGGCACCGCAACCTTATACCAGCGTTTGTCCGGACTTTGGCCCAGCACTTCCAGCGATGACCCGGCGGGCACCTTCGTGACAATGGCGTTGGTCGTGCCAGGGCCGTTGCGCAAGTTGGCGCGCACGCCCTGGGTGTTGACGGTAATGTACTGCTTCTCCCCAGCGTTGGGCAGCGGCGTCGGCGTCGCCAGCGGCGACGAAGCCTGCGCGTACTCCGACAACGGCGCGACGATCCCCTCCAGCCCCTGCGGAGCCGGCGCCTGGCTGGCTGCCTGGCCGGACTGGGCCAGCGACGACTGGAGATTGGCGGCGGATGTGGCACAGCCGGCTAGAAGCAAGATGGCTACTGCAAGGGAGGCTAGAACGACAAGCGGGGAAACCGTTGCGGCACGACGAGCATTATCCTCATTAACCACGATCAAAGTCCTCGCAATTCTAACAATGGGTTTTGCTGCGGCGCCCAGTGCATTAGCCAGTGGGCGCAAAATATCCTCGATTATAGCATTCCTTTGATGCTGCACAGAATTGGGCAGAGAAAGGTTAGCGGGGAAGGTTTAGCCAGGAATCACGAGGACGTTCTCGAGCAGACCCATCTCATCCAGGCCCTCGTATGCATACGCGCGTACCAAGTGGTTATCGTCGTTGAGCAGCGCATAGAGGATTGCCGCCGCTTTCATCGTGGCGATCTTGCGCAGCGCCCCGGCGGCACGGGTGCGCGCCCCCTGGTGGTCGCTGGTGCGCAGCACGTGCCCCAGGGCCTGTACTGCATCGTCCCCACACTGCGCCAGGCCGTCGGCGGCAGCCTGCCGTACATACCCCTCGTCGTCGGCCAGCAGATTGGCGACGGCAGCCAGATAGGCAACAACGTCCGTGGGATAGCGCGCATGAAGCTGTGACAGTGCCATGGCCCCTGCGGCGCGTACGGCGGCTGCCTCATCGTGCAGACTTTGGCCCAACTGCGGGATGCAGCGTTCGCTGCCGGCGACTGCCAGCCCGCGCACTGCCCACCAGCGTTCGTCTTCATTCGTGCTCTCCAGCAGCTCTAGGAGTGCCGGCTCGTCGGCCGGCGCCAGCAGCTGTGCCAGGCGCTCGGCTTCCTCATCATCCTGCCGCGCTATTGCGGCAAGCAGTTCCTGCATGAACAACATCCTTTTTATTGCGTGCACTATCTACTGCTGGGCCATCATTCAGGTTGGTAAATTGCAATCCAGTCAAAGTCGACAGTAGCAGCTTCGTCGGTGGGGGCAGCGGCAGCAAGGCCCGGCCGGCCCGGCGGCAGCTGCGGATCGACAATCTCGCTGACAAGCGCTTGATTGACATAGAACCGGATACGCGCGCCATCATCTTCGACTGCCAGCCGGTTCGCCTGTCCCGCCGGCTTGACGACTGCCTGCTCCGCCTGCAGGGTTACGGCCTGCCCGTCGCTCCAGAGCTGTACACTGGGGGTCCCGGCGCCGTCGACGGTCAGCAGGTAGAAGTTGCCCGGGCCGCCGAAGCGGGCGATCAGCCCGGCGGCTCCGCCGGGTGACTGGGCACTCACGGTGGCGCTGGTTTCGAGATGATAGGAGGTGAGATCGGCCAGGTCAAACAGCGTCCAACCCATTTGGTAAGGTTCAACCTGCATCCGATAGACGCCGATGTCCGTCACTACCGCCGCGTTCACCTGGCCGGGCACAGCCTGAGCCGCTACATACTTGCTGGGCGCGGCAAAGTCATCGGTCAGCCAGAGCCGGAATCCCGGCAGCTGCGCCAGGTAGGCCGCCGCAGTAGACTTCAAGTTGGTAGTGTTTACGGTAATCGTCTGCCCAGTTTGGACCGACTCAGGGAAGCCGAACAACTCGGCCAGCGTAGCGTTGGGGTTGACGAGCCGCCCCAGAAGCAGCAGCAGCACGGCCACTCCTAACAATCCTACGCACGCCACTAGCAACCAGTGGGGCGTACGCGAACTCTCGTCGGGGGGACGCATAACGGCGTCGGGCGCGGTCTCGCGCTCCGGTGCGAGCCCGATCTCCGCGCGTTTGCGCCGCGCTGGCGTCTCGTATTGGTTGCGTATGTGGTCGTATACGTTGTTGTAGTCTGCTGCGTAGTCTGCTGCGAACCGCTTGAGGATTGCATGTTGTCGACAGCCATAGGCCTGCCTCTTCGCCCCTATCGTCGCTCACCATCACGCTGTTCGCTATTATAGCACGTATCTTACGGGGAAAGCCGTTCCAGTCGCCATGCGCCATGGTCAAGCCGTGTATACAACAGGCGATCGTGCAGGCGATGCACGCCGCCTTGCCAGAATTCGATACACTGCGGTGCCAGCCGGTAGCCGCCCCAGAATGGTGGGCGCTGCGGCTCCTGCCCGGCGTACTCTGCCGTCACCTCTGCCAGGCGGTCCTCGAGCACGCTGCGTCCTTCGATCACGCTGCTCTGGGCCGATACCCAGGCGCCCAGCCGCGCACCCAAGGGCCGGCTGGCGTAGTACGCGTCCGACTCAGCGGCGCTCACCTTGCTCACCAGGCCCTCGATCCGCACCTGGCGCTCCAAGCTCGCCCCACCAGAAGACCAGGGCCGCGTAGCGGGTTGTCAGCCAGTTCGCGTCCCTTGCGGCTCTCGTAGTTTGTGTAGAACACAAAGCCTTGGCTGTCGTAGCTCTTTAGCAGCACCACCCGGGCTGAGGGGTGGCCGGTAGGGGTACTCGTCGCCAGTGTCATGGCATTCGGCTCGCGCATGCCCGCTCTCGACCGCCACCTGCAGCCATTCGCCAAACATGTGAATCGGATCGGGGTTCGCATCCGCTTCCTGGAGCGAACCCCGCCGGTACTCTTTGCGTATTCCCTGCGAAACGGACGAACTCACCTATACTCCTTCTTGTGACAGGTTCTGACAATCGGGGACGCCTGTGTCTTCCTTATCTGGCCGGTGGGTCGC
The DNA here is from genome assembly GCA_963791135.1 of uncultured Chloroflexia bacterium. GTDB lineage: Bacteria > Chloroflexota > Anaerolineae > Caldilineales > Caldilineaceae > Fredericiella. Next base: position 104,662 of record CAWBRX010000023.1, on the reverse strand, counting down.
CCCAGCGGCGGTCAGTTTCGTGCTGGCCGCGTTTCATCGCCAGCAGCAGCGCATCTTGGTCTACAGGCAGCGCCAGGCAGCGCACGCCGACGGCATTGTAGATAGCGTTGGTAATGGCGGGGCTGATCGGGATCGAACTGATCTCGCCGACGCCCTTGGCGCCGTAGGGACCGTCAGGCACGGCGTGTTCGATCACGAAGTTGGTCATGGATGGTGCGTGCTTGATGCCCGGCATTTTGTACTGCCCTAGATGGCGGGTCCAGGGCACGCCGTTTTCTTCTACGTAGTGTTCGGTGAGGGCATTGCCGATGCCCATGACGATGCCGCCCTCGATCTGGCCCGACAGGCTGAGCGGGTTGATGGCGCGGCCCACGTCGTGGGCTGAGACCACACGTTCGACGGCAATCTCGCCCGTCTCGACGTCGACGCTGACCAGGGCGGCGTGCACAGCATAGCTAAAGGCCACGTGCATATCGCCGCCCGTGCCCAACGGCTGTGTCTTCGGGGCCCAGTATTCGTAGCGCAGCTTGGGCTCACGCCCCTCCTCGATCATTAACTTGACCGCATCGCCAAAGGCGATCGTCCGCGTGCTGGAGTGCTTGCCATTCTTCCCGTTCTGGGCGCCGTTCGCCTGCCCATTGTCGCCTGACGCGGTTTTCACAGCCACCAGCCTTGCCTCGTCGACGTAGGCCAGCCCTTCGTGGAATGCGATGACTTCTGGCGGCACGTCAAACTTTTCGGCTAGCACGCCCTGGATACGCTCGCGCATGCTGCGTGCAGCCAGGCGGGCAGCGTTGCCGCTGACAAACGTCTGGCGGCTGGCCGTGGTCGGCCCTCCGTCCGGCGCCAGGTCCGTGTCCATCACAAGCACGTTGACACTGCGGAAGGGCAGGCCCAACTCTTCTGCAGTGCACGCTGCCAGGACGCCGACCAGGTTCTGGCCCATCTCGGCGCTTGAAGTGCGGATCGAGGCAGTGCCGTTGACATAAACTTCCACCTCGGCTTCGGCCTTATCCGGTGCGCCGCCGCCGAGACCGGTGTTCTTGTAGCCTGCCGCAATGCCCCAGGCGTATGCCTTGGGACCTACTCGATACGGCGCCCAGAGGCTGGCATGCTGCTGTCCCATCTCCTCCTGCTGGCGGCGAATCTCGTCTTCTACCTGTGCCAGGCATTCCATCAGGCCCACGCTGTGGCGCAGCAGCTGGCCGGTGGCAGTCGTGGTTCCTACCGTCATGCCGTTGATGCGCCGCAGCTCGACCGGGTCCATGCCCAGTTGGGCGGCGAGGATGTCCATGTTGCTTTCGACGGCAAAAGCCGACTGCGTTACGCCAAAGCCGCGGAACGCGCCACACGGGGCGTTGTTGGTATACATGGCGTAACAGTCGATCTTGGCGCTGCCGACCACGTAGGGGCCGGTGGCGTGGGTCGTCGCACGCGTCATCACCTTCTCGCCGAGGCTGGCATAGGCGCCGCTGTCGCCGTACAGCTCGGCTTCGACGGCGGTAATCACTCCATCGCTGCGCGGCACCGGTCTTGATCCGGATCAGTGTCGCGTGCCGCTTGGGATGGAAGCGCAGGCTTTCCTCGCGCGTGTAGAGGATCTTGACCGGCCGCCCCGTCACCGTGGCGGCCAGCGCCGCGTGCACCTGCCCGGCGATATCCTCCTTGCCGCCGAAGCCGCCGCCCATGACAGCGCCCTTGACGCGGACCTTGTCTTCCGGCAGCCCCAGGCAGCGCGCCACCTGGTGGCGGTCGGAGTAGGGGATCTGGCTGCCGACATAGATCGTCAGCTTGTCGTGCAGACCATAGCGTGGATCCTCCCACCCGGCGGGCACCGCCACCGAGCACTCCGGCTCTAAGAAGGCGTGCTCCGTCATCGGCGTGCGATAGGTGCGCTCCACGATCACGTCGGCCTGCGCAAACCCTTCCGCTACGTCGCCATGCCGCACCTTGATATGCTTGAGCAGGTTGCCTGTCGGCCGGTCGGGATGCAGGACCGGTGCGTCGGGCTGGCGTGCCGCGACCGGGTCCGTCACGGCCGGCAGCACCTCGTACTCGACACGAATATGTGCCAGCGCCGTCCTGCGCCTGCTCCTTGGTGTCTGCTACCACCAGCGCGATGGGGTCGCCGACATAGCGCGCAGGATAGGGCCCACCGGCAAACACCGGCCAGTCGTATTCCACCAGCCCATGGCGTGGATCCCCCGGCACATCGGCATGTGTGAGCACGACATGCACGCCCGGCTGGGCGAGCGCCGCACTGGTATCGATAGACAGGATGCGGGCGTGGGGATGTTCGCTGCGCAAGGTAGCGCCGTGCAGCATGCCTTCGAACAGGTAGTCATCGCTGTAGAGCGCCTGGCCTGTCACCTTGGCGATCGCATCCGGCCGCGGCAGCGGCTGTCCAACGGCATCCAGCGCCTCAACCGTCTCGGGCAGATGGGGCAGCGGCAGGTGCCCCGTGCGCATCTTTTCCGCTGCGGCTTTGATCGCCGTCAGGATCGAGGCATAGCCTGTGCAGCGGCAGTAGGTGTCTTTGAGGCAGTGCTTGATCTCATCGTCCGTCGGCTCGGGGTTGGCGTCCAGGAGGGTCTTTACCTGCATGATAAAACCGGGGGTGCAGTAGCCGCACTGGGTGGCGCCGTGCAGCACAAACGCCTGCTGCAGCGGGTGCAGCAGTTCGATCTCGCCCTCCGTCACCGGCGCCGCTGGTGATGATGCGGCCGCATCGTCGCACTGTTCCTTCGTGCAGCCCGCACACCGCTGCCACTCGCCTGCCACGCCCTCAATTGTCAGCACCTCGGCGTTCTGCGCTTTGAAGGCAGGATAGATACAGGAGTCCACGCTGCGGCCGTTTACGACTACCGTGCACGCCCCACACTCGGCCTCATTACAGCCGATCTTTGTGCCGGTCAGTCCTAGGTCATAGCGCAGCACCTCGGCCAGAAACCGGTTGCCGGGCACGTCGAGACTGTGCGGCACGCCATTGACAGTTAATGAAAGTGTTGGCATGGTGGTGTATCCCCAATCAAAAACGACAAGCCTGATCGTTGCCTGTTTTGCCTTCTGCGCCTGTTACGCCCCGGGTTCGGTCTGTGCGCGTTCGAACGCCCGTCGCAGCACCCGCCGCAGCAGCACGTCCAGCACCTCGCGCCGGTACTCCTTGCTGGCCCGGTGCTTGCTCGTGCGCAATTCAGCCTGCGCCAGCGCTGCCTGTACGGCCGCGTCGACGGCGGCCGCGTCAAATGCCGGGGCATCGAGCAGGACCTGCTCCGCTTCGCTTGCTCGGAACGGGATCGGGCCGGCAGGCCCTACGGCGATAGATGCGCGTGCTACCCGCTGCAGCGACTCGTCGAGCGCCAGCTTGGCCGCCACGCCCAGGATCGGCAGTGCCACGCCCTGTGGGCGCATGATGCGATCAAAGGCGCTGGCCTGTCGCGGCTGCAGCGTCCCGAAGCGGAACGCCGCCAGCATCTGGTTGTCGCCGAGTTTGCTCTTCCCCGGCCCGGCGAAGATCGACAGCAGCGGCTGCCAGGTGGCCACGACTTCGCCATCCTGCAGGGTGCAGACCTGCACCTCCGCCTCCAACGCCAGCAGGCCAATCGTCCCGTCTGCTGCCGGCAGGGCGTGGGCCACATTCCCGCCCAAGGTCCCTACGTTGCGCACTTGCGGCCCGCCGACGACACCGCAGCTCTCGGCTAGGGCTGTGCCATGGCGCCGCACCAGGGGATTGGCCTCCACGTCGCTGTGCGTGACAGCGGCACCCAGCACGATCCAGGCGCCCTCCTTGTGGATCTCGTTGAGGTGGTGGATCGTCGTCACGTCCACCAGGGCGACCAACGGGGTATGGTTCCCCTGCTGCAAGTCGAGGATCAGATCCGTGCCGCCGGCCACAAACTGGGCGTCGTGCCCATGCTGCGCTCGAATCCGCAGCGCTTCGGCGATCGAAGTGGGGGTGTAATACTCTTTCCAGAGGGACATGGCAGCTCCGCCTAACCTGGCTTGCAGAACGTAAGAGTGCGTAAGTATCGAGGTCAGGGCAGAAGTATAACAAACGATGGAGCGAAAAACAACGGCGCCCCACCGCCGCTTTTCGAGCATCTGCTTAGTAGGCTACAATCCTGCGCAGGAGGTAAGCCATGGTGAAGCGACGAACGATCTCCGATATGCGCATGGGCTATGACATGTATGAACGCCACCAGGCCGTCGGCACCCTGCTGGGCGCGGACCTGGAGGGGTCAGTTTTGGATGTGGGCGGACTCGCCGGCGGCTTGTGCCGTTTTATGCCCGCGGCGCGTGTCGTCGCGCTCAATGTCGACGGCACCGGCGACATGACCTATGCCGGGGACATTCTGCCGTTTGACGACTGTTCGTTCGACGTCGTCGTCAGCCTCGATACGTTGGAGCACGTGCCGCCCGGCGGCCGCGTTCACTTCATGGCCGAGTGCCAGCGTGTCGCCCGCCGCACGCTGCTGGTAGCGGCCCCTTTCGGCACACCGGGCCACTCCGCCTACGAGGCAAAGCTGGACGGCCTCTATCGTGACGTGCACGGCGACCATCATCGCTGGCTGCATGAACATGTGTTAAATGGCTTGCCTTGTGAGGCAGACCTGGTCCAGTACCGCCAACGGCTGGCCGCTGCGGGTTTCACGGTAAAGACGTACTACTGCGGGAGCTACGAATGGCAGTGCCGCAACCTGGAGCGATCCCTCAATCTCGCACCGCATCCTTGGCCCGCTGCGCAAGCTAAGCGGCTTCTACGATCTCGCCACGCTCGTATTGCCCTGGCCCGAGCCTGTGTTTGCGGAGACGCCGGAAGACAACACCAACCGGTTTTATTTGTTGGCGCGTGCGCAAGTAACCGTGCTCGCCCCAGGCTCGCCGCCCGTCAAACCGGTCGAATGCGATCGCTGTGCGGCGAGCCTGGGGCGGTTCTGTCCGCGTGCAACCGTGCGAGGCGCTGTCCACGAAGCATGAGGTTGGACAGGTAGTTTGGACAGCGCCAGGCACGAGGCGGTTACCCCAATGTGGCGATGGCGCGCTCGACGCTGTCTTCGGGCTTGACCTTTACCTGTGCGTCCACGATCTTGCCGTTTTCGTCGATCACGAAGTGGCTGCGCTCGATGCCCATGTACTTCTTGCCGTACATGCTCTTCTCCACCCAGACGCCGTAGGCCTCGGCGATGCTGTGGTCCTCGTCGGCAATCAGCGTGAAGGGCAGGTTGAACTTGGTCTTGAACTTCTGGTGTGACTTGGCACCGTCCGGGCTGACGCCCAGCACGACGGCGTTCTTTTCCTCGATCGCGAGGTAGTTGTCGCGGAAGCCGCAGGCCTGGGTCGTGCAGCCAGGCGTGTCGTCCTTGGGGTAGAAGTACAGCACGACGCGCTTGCCGCGATAGTCGCTCAGCCGCACTGTCGTCCCTGCATCCGTGGTCGCTGTGAAATCCGGGGCCGTATCGCCCACATTGATCGTACTCATAGCTCTGTCTGCTCCTGAGGCCATGCGCCTCGCTGTGTCTGTCTACGTCTCTGTTTATTGCGTGTTTATACCTGCGGCTCTCATGTTTGACGGAGATGGCCCATTCTTCCGCAACACTGCCCACAATTGTCGAATAGGTTGATTCGGGTAGAATAAGGACATGAGTTTCTTCCATATTCCGCACCTTCCCCGCCGGCTGGCTGCCCTGATCGTCTGCGCGATGCTCGCGGCCGGTGCCCTGTTGGGTTTGCTGCTGGTCGCCACTGTACAAGCCCAAGAAGTCGAGCCCTCAAGCACGCTACGTGCCGACATCAACGAACTGCTGGCAGACGACCTGGCGCAAGCCACTACCCCTGTCTCTTTTCTGGTCGTCTTCCGCGACCAACCGGATCCATCCACACTGCTTGCCAGTGCCGGGGTGCAGGCTGCTACGGCCCAAGACCGCCGGGCCGAACTTTACCGTGTCTTGACTGCCCACGCCGAGCGCACCCAGGCGCCTTTGTGGGCCTGGCTCAACGCACGCGGTGTGCGCTATACGCCCCACTACCTGGTCAACATGATCGAGGTGCAGGGGGATCAGACCCTGGCGGACCAACTGCGCCTGCGGCCAGAGGTCGACCGCCTGGCGCGTAATCCTGCCGTGCGCCAGACTGAGTCGGTGCCGGTCGCGTTGCCGGCCGGAGTGCCGACCAGCAACGCAGAGAGCGGCCGCTCCCTGTGGCCGTTGTTTGCGACAGTGCCCGAATCCCGCACGAGTGCCGGCCCAACTCTGATGGGGGCAGCAGCTGTCGCACCAACGCAGCTGCCATATGGGCTGGTCTATACGGGGGCTGACAAGGTCTGGGCATTGGGAGTTCGGGGCCAGGGCATCGTCGTCGGCAGCCAGGACACAGGGGTTGACTGGGACCATCCCGCCCTGCGCAGCACGTATCGCGGCTGGAATGTCCAGACTCAAACCGCCGCGCACGCTTATAATTGGTTCGATGCCTTTGGCCGCAACAGCACCGACGTTAACGTCTACCGCTGCAGCCCCGACGCCCAGGTTCCTTGCGACGACGGCAGCCACGGCACGCACACGGTTGGGACGATGCTGGGCGACGCAGGCGCTGACGGCGGCACCGTTCATTGGCATGGCCCCGGGCGCCAAGTGGATTGGCTGCCGCAACATGCGGGGCGGGGTCGGCACGCCCGACTCGTACACGACCTGCTTTGAATGGTTTATGGCTCCCTATCCCCAGGGTGGCAACCCCCTGACCGACGGCAAGCCCGAACTGGCCCCGGCATCATCAACAACTCTTGGGGCTGCCCGCCGCAAGGAAGGGTGCGACGTTGAGACGCTGCGCCAGGTGGTCGATACGGTGCGTGCAGCGGGCATCTTTGTCGCCGCTTCGGCCGGCAACGACGGCGGCTTCTTGAGTCCGCCCAGTGCAATCGGTAATGGATCCGATCGCCATCTACGACAGCTCGTTTTCCGTCGGCGCCCATGATCAGACCGGCACCATCGCCTCCTTCAGCAGCAGCGGACCTGTGACGGTCGACGGCAGCAACCGGCTCAAGCCCGACCTGACTGCGCCGGGCGTCAACGTTCTGTCTACGCATCCCCAACAGCTACGGCACTCTGAAGCGGAACGAGCATGGCGTCGCCGCACGTGGCAGGCGCCGTCGCCCTGTTGTGGTCGGTTGCGCCCGAACTTGTGGGCGACATCGAGCGGACCGAGCAGATCCTGCGCCAGAGCGCCACTCCGGTGATCAACGGCGACTGTGACCCGTCGCCCACATCGCCCAACAACGTATACGGCTACGGCCGCCTGAACGTACTGCAGGCTATTCTCGACGCTCGCCCGCCTGCCACGGCCACGGTTGCCGTGCTTGGTGTGGGGGGGCAGCCGGTCGCAGCGCTGCCGGTGCGACTGGTTTTCGACCAGACGGGCATGACGTACGCAGGAGTGACGGGGACTGACGGCAAGGCACAAGTTGCGTCGAGCGATGACGGCCAGCCGCTTCTGTCCGGTGCTTACACGCTGCAAGTGCCGGGGTGCAGCGGGGTTGTCGCCACACAGCAGGTTACGCTGCTGCCGAACCAGAATACGCAGGTCACGGTGGCTGGGCCGGCGACGGTGTGCCGCTACCTGCCGCAGGTTTCCAGATGATGTAGAAATGCAAATTGCAGTTAAAGGCGCAATAAGAACCTAGAAGAGCGATCGCCGAGATGTCAGCAGACAGACCAATCCACACCATCCTGGTTCCGGGCTGGCTTGATAATGTGCGTACGCTTGGCCGCCTGCGCACGTTCCTGGAACTTGCCGGGCACAAGGCGGTAATCTGCTCGCCGCAGCCCAGCGACGGCAGTGCGCCCATTCCTCGTCTCGCGCAGCAGCTTGCCGACTTTATCGACGGCGGCTTTGCCCCTGGCGAGCGCATCAACCTTTTCGGCTTTAGCATGGGCGGGTTGATCAACCGCTATTACGTGCAAAAAATGGATGGCTGGCGCCGTGTGCAGAAGTTTGTCACGGCTGCCTCGCCGCACCGCGGCACGATGACTGCCAAGCTGGCTACGCTGCAGGCCGCCCTGCAGATGCGTCCCGACAGCGAGTTCATTCTTGACTTGAACAGCGATCTCACGGCGCTCGAGCAGGTGCAGTTCACGTCGATCTGGTCGCCGTTCGACCTGACGATCGTGCCTGCCAACAGCTCCGTGCTGCCGGTGGGCAAGACAAAGCGCGTCTGGTCCCCTGCGCACGGCGTCATGATGTATGATCCCAACGTCATGCGTGTGATTGCCCAGGTGCTGGCCGAATAGCGGCCGTACTTGGGGGCTAAACCACCTGTGGTAGGACCGGTTCAGCGGCCGGCATTGTGATGGTATGGACTGATAAAGTGAGGTCTTCTACGGAGAAGACTTCGATGCCCATGCTGCGGCCCTTCAACTGCTTTCTGCCCTGCGGCTTCATCACCACGTGCCGCGGGTCGAGTTCTTCGCATTTCAGCAAGGCATACGTATCAGAACTGATCAAAATCTGATCCGGCTCACAAATCTTTTCGATGCGCTCGGCTGTATTTACCGTATCGCCAATGGCCGTGTAGTTCATCAGGATTGAGGTGCCGATGTTGCCGACCACAGCTTCGCCCGAATGCAGGCCGATGCGGACCGACAGCTTATGTGCCCGCGTCCGATTCGCTTCTACGATCAGCCGCCGCATGGCAATTGCCGATTGCACGGCGCGCGTGGCATGATCGATGCTGAAGACCGGGGCGTTATACAGCACCATGAAGCCGTCACCCATAATCTTGTCGAGATAGCCGCCTGCCTCCGTGACGATGTTGGTCAGCAAGGCGTAGTAATCGTTGAGGATACGCACGACGTCGTCAGGGGCAAGCTGCTCAGCCAACGGCGTGAAGTTGGCAAAGTCCAGGAAGAGCACGGTGATGACCTCGCGCTCGCCACCCAGTTCGGGCGCCTTCGGACTATTGAGCAAGCTGTGCACCAGCGGCTCGGCCATGTACTTGCGCAGCTTCTGGTTGGCGGCGATCAGTTCGGTCTGCAGCGTGGCATTATGGCGCCGCAATCGCACCTTATCCATCACCTGGCGAATGCTCATGCGAATTGCCTTCAGCCGGAACGGTTTGCCGACATAGTCGTCGGCGCCCCCCAGCATCGACTTGACTGCCAGCTGTTCCGAACTCAGCGCACTGACCATGATCACTCCGGACAGCTTGTCGCGCTGCCGGATCTCGCGCAAGACCTCCAAGCCGTCCATCTTGGGGATCACGACGTCGAGCAGTACCAGGTCGGGGTGCAGACGCTCAAACTGCTCGATCGCCTGCTCGCCGTCGATGGCCTCAAAGATTTCATGGCCATCAGCCTGCAGTAGGCGCCGTACAAGCTGCAGTGTTGTCGGCTCGTCGTCGACCAGGAGAATGCGCAGCGGCTGGAGAGGAGTAAGTTTTGGTGCGTCCAGCAGATCGTCGAAAGGCATAAGCGGCCATCCAGATTTAGTTTACAAATTTGCTTACTTGCAATAAGATTATACAATAAACGCAAAAGATGCAATAGGGAATAAGGTGGATCAATCGTCAATCATTTTGCCGCTTGCTTCGCTCTCGAGTAACCTGCTGGAGCTTGAACAACTGCTGCGGCAGGGGGACCTCGGCGACAAAGGCAGCGAAGCAATCGCTGTTTTGCGCGATTTGCGGCGAAACCTGGATCAAATCAACTTTTTGTACGACACTTCGCGCCGCTTGGGTCAGAACCTTGCTTTGCGCGAAGTCCTCGGCCTGCTCGTCGAAATCTTGTGGCGGCGCCAGTACAGCTTTGTCGTGATTCTGCTAGGCGAGACTGAACTGGGCCCTTACGTCTATCACGAGATGCGCGGTGTGACCGATCCGCTGCGCTTCCTTGGTAAGCAGTGCCCGCTGCCGCTTTGGGGTGAACTGGCCCACGCCCTAGTACGCCGGCTGGACCCTGAAGAGGCTGATTATGTGGTCATCTCCGACCTGGCCGACAGCGTGCGTCCACGGCCCCAGGAGTTTCCGTGGCTTGAGCGCGAAGGGTCGATGATGATTGTTCCGCTGCGTAAGGACCATATCGCGATGGGGGCGTTGATTCTGGGTCGCCGCGAGACCAACGGCTTTGACGATGTGGAGTCATGTGTCGAGCTGATGGAAATTGCGGGTGCGGCCGCCATGTCGCTCTATAACGCGCAGGTGCGGCATGAACTGCAAGATCGCGCCGACCAGCTAGTGGGCTTGCAGCTCTTCACCCGTTCGCTGCCCATCTTCGATCCCATGTGCGACCTGCTCGTGGCCACTGCCACCGGTATCGCCGATCTACTGGTGGGGGTTGAGGTTTTCGTATTGATCTTGCGGAAACATCTGCCCGACCTGCAGGGCGGGGCGCCCATGCCACATTTCATCAATTTGCCGTGGACCGACCTATGTATTCTGAGCAATCGTCCGCAGCCAAGCGGCGATCTTCTGCATGTCTCGCTCCATCGCCTGGTGATGTGGACGATAGAGGCCGGCCAGGCGCTCTTTTTTAATCCACAGCAGGAATATGCCGCTCCCGAAGATCTTTACTACAACGAAGCGGGCCAAGCCTTGCTGGTGCCACTTAGCAGCGGCGATGACGCGCTCGGCGCCATCTTTGCCGTGTCACGTGATCCTTCCCGCCATTTTGACGAGAATGACATGGTGGTCGTCCGTACCATGGCCAATATAGGTGCCGCCGTCATCAAGCTTCGCCTTGCGCGGCTCGCCACGCAGCGAGGAAGGCTGACGGAAGCAAGAAATCGGCAATAAAAAACGAGTCTCCGGCGAATGAACGATCGCTGGAGACTCGTTTGCTAGTACGAGTTTTCTGGCAAGCCTTACTCTGTGACGATCACCAATGTCCCCGGGTTGTCTTTGCTGGCATTAAACCACACCTTCTTGCCATCCCAGGTCGGTCCCGCCCAGTCAAACAGCCACTTGGCGTCGGCGTTCGTCATGTTGATGCAGCCGTGGCTCTTTGGCCGCCCAAAGTCGTTGTGCCAGTATGTGCCGTGAAAGGCATATTCCTGGTAGAAGTACTGCACCCATTTGACGTTCGGCAGGTTGTAGTAGTACGCCCCCGAACCACCCGACATCGTTTGGGCTTTTACCTTGGTCTTGATATGGAACTCGCCGGTTACCGTCGGTGTGCGTGACAGGCCCGAAGAGATCACAAATGCCCGGATCGGCTTGTTGCCCTCATACGCTACGACAACCTGTTCGCTCAGATCGACCCGGATCCACTTCTTCTCGTTCTTCGGCATCTTGATCGCCGTCAGGTGGGACAAGTCGGAGGGGATGAAGGCCGTCGTCCGCATTTCAATATTGTCGGCGAAGGCCCGCTTGATTACGGGTCCTACCTGGGGCGACTCGAAGGGTACTGCCGGGCGCATCTCGGGCCGAGGGAGGGAAGCCGTGATGTCGCTGCCGGGGACGCTGCCGTTCATCGCCACCGGTTCATTGGTCGAGCCACCGCTGGGCTCATCCTCAGTGGCATGCACCTGTGCCGGCATGCCCAACAGCAAGACGCCCAACAGGCCGGCCAACAAGCCAGCACGCAACCTATGTGCCCAGTTTCGCTGTAATGTAGATAAACTCACCAACGTACTCCTAAGGCTGAAATCGATTAAATATGCGTTTTGCACCATTGTAGCGCAAGCACAGCGTCCTGCCTAGCTACAAATTGCACATAGACACGCCCAATGTGCCCGGTACTGTGCTCAATAGTGAACGTATACTTCTGTGCCGGAAGGCGCCCACTCGTACAGCATCTGTGACTCGTCGGTGCGCATGTTGACGCAGCCGTGGCTCATCGGCACACCAAAATTGTTGTGCCAGTACGCGCCGTGGATCGCATAGCCACCGTGGAAGTACATAACCCAGGGCACGTTCGGCAGGTCGTAGCCTGGCCCCGTCATGCGCTGCGCCCGGTACTTGTTGCCGACGGTAAACCGCCCGGTCACCGTCGGCGTGGCAGAGCGCCCGCTGCTGATGGCAGTGTGCATCACGGTCACGTCGCCCTGCCAAGCCGTCAGCGTCTGCTCAGAGAGGTTGACTTCGATCCATTTCTTGCCACTGCTGGGGGCTGCGACGACACTCAGCGCGCTCTCGGGCTGGGCGGGCCGGACGCGCAGCCGCTGCCCGACATAGATGAAACGCCCATTGGGGAGCCCGTTGTCGACCAGCAGCTGCTGCACGGTGCTGCCTTGGACTGCCGCGATCGCACTTAACGTGTCGCCCGCCCGCACGACGTAGATACCGTCGGCGGCACTTGCCTGCGGCGCCCGCCCGCCTGCCTGCTCGACGGCCAACGGCACCGCCGGCACTCGTGCCGAGACGCGCAGGTTCTGGCCAACCCAGATCATATTGGCATTGGCGATGCCGTTCAACCGCATCAGGTCGTCAGTCGTCATGCCGTGGTTGCGCGCGATCAGTGAGAGGGAGTCGCCGCGCGCGACAGTGTAGTACCCGTCATTCCCCGGCAGCGCACCTACGGCAGGCGCCAGCGCCTGGGGTGCACGCCCGCTGCCCGGAATATTCAACTGCTGACCGACAAAAATCAGGCTGGGATTGGTAATGCCGTTATACGCCGACAGCTCCTGTAGCGTCAGACCGTAGCGTGCAGCAATGGTGGAGAGATTCTCGCCGTGCGCGACGACGTGGATGCGTTCCTGCGCCAGGGCAGGTCTTTGTACCAGCAGCAGTGTCGCCAGCGTAATGGCCGCCAATAGTAGCAGGCGGCCCAGGGAGCGCGTGATCCTCGGCATGTCCGTTCACCTCGTAAGAACAGTTTGGCACCTAATGCAGTTTTTGCGCTTGGGTGTCTTCTGCGTGAACAGAATCCGGCGACATCCCTGGTAGGTCGGGTGGGATTCGAACCCACAAGAGTTTCCTCGGCGGATTTTAAGTCCGCTGCGTCTGCCATTCCGCCACCGACCCACTTCACAATATTTTATTCATCGAAAGCTGAATTGTCAACTATTTTTAAGGAACTCGCCCCGAACTCGGTCGCCATACTTTTTCGGGGTCCTACTGCCATTGCCATGCTCCACTTGTTAGTGTAGCGGTGCGCTCGACGCCGTTGATTGTCACGCGGATGGGCAGGGCCTTTGTGCCAGCTTGCCGCTGCACGCGCAGCGTATAGCCGTCGGACGTAATCCCCCGCGGCAGCCGATAGCTGAACGTCACATCCTTGCTGCTATTGGGAGGCAGCACGAGGTAGCCACCAAACTGCTGCGTCCCCTTTTCGCCTGCCGCGCTGAGTCACCGTTTGCGGATCGATCCCATCGACGTCGACCAGATCGCTGCCTGCGGGCGCAAGCACCCGTATGTAGTCAAAGTAGCAGCGCGCAATCAAGTTCGCGTAATTACCTCCATACCGTGGCGTCGGGTTGCACCCCGGATCTTCTGCCACTACTGGATGAATATAAGTCAGCGTCAACGACACTTCGGCAGGCTGTTCCGGTCCTTGGGGCCAGGTCACGACATACTCCAGCTCCCGCTGCACGGCGGCATTCACTTTGTTGTATCCCACGTTGCTGTCCACCACCGCCAGGTAATCACCATTCTCCGGCGGCTGCAGCCCACCATCCCACTGCTGCCCGGCCAGCACCTGCTCTACCTGCGCCTGGTCCATCCAGGCCTGGATCGACCGCTCGTCCAGTGCGGCCACAAGTTCAGCTGCCAGGTCGGCGGCGTCAAACTTCCCAGCCTGCAGCTGCGCCAGTGCCGCCTCGGCTACCAGCGGAACAAAGTCCTTGCGCTGCTCCCACCAGTCGGTTGTGCCTGCCCCTGTGCTGCTCGCCTGCCCGCCAGCGCCGGCCGGCGGCTGCTCCCACAACTGGGCCAGCTCCTGTTCCACGTTCTCGGCGGTGATGGGTGCCGGCACACCTTGCACGTGTACACTGCCCAGCGCCTTCACCAAGTGCTGCACTGCGCCAAGATCAACCGTGATGATGCCGTCGACTGCCTGACCAGTCTCATTTTCATACAACTCGCGGATAGTTGCCGCCGCCGTTGGTAGATCCGGCGACCAGTTGCCGTCACGCGGTGTCAGCAGTTGGATGCCCATGTACTCCTGCATCGGCGCGGGTGCCGGTGGATATACATGGTCCATACTGAACAGATCATAGCTGTCGGCAAAGCCCAAGTCGGTGATCTGGCCTTGGTCGACCACCAGCGTGCCAAACGCCGAGAGGAACCCTCCGGTCGCCCGCAGTTCATGATTGTTCTGCACCAGCAGCAGATAATGGCGCGGCGCGTCGACGCCCAGCAGCCACTCCCACTGCGGCTCAAGCGCTAGCGCCGCGCTCAACAGGCGGTTGGCGGCTGCCAGCTGTTCCGGCGCCTGTGCAATACCCTTGCCGTATCCGGGCATCCCTCCCAGCGCGTGTGCTGCCGGCGCCAAAGGTGTGATCTCAGCGCTCAGCGCCTCCAGCTTTTCGTCGAGGCGCTGCAAATCTTGCTTCAGGCGCGGCAGCTGTGCGCCGACTGCTGCCTGGCCATTTGTGCTGCCTAAACCGCTGTCTGCCTGCAACTGTCGCGCTGCTCCCACTGCTTGCCACGCCAGCCAACCAAGCCGCGCCCCGCGCCACAGTACCAAGGCGAGGAGGGCACACACCAATCCCAGCACGATGATACGAAGCCGGCCCGGGGCAGTACGCGTCATACAAAGCTACCTCCAATTGGCGCTGCGATAAGGGTTTCAGCGCAGCTTTTGCCACACAAAGCCGCGGCCCGGCGCAAACAAGAACGCCAGCAAGAAACAGAGTGTGGCCGTCAGCACGATGGCGGCGCCGGAAGCGATGTTCAAATAGTAGCTGGCATAGAGGCCCACTACGCTCGCCACCACCCCTACTGCCGCCGCTATCGCCATCATGGCCGGCAGCCGCCGCGTCAGCAGGTAAGCGGTAGCCCCGGGCGTCACCAGCATCGCCGCCACCAGGCCTACGCCGACAGATCTGGATCGAGATCACGATTGTAAACGCCAGCAGGATCAGCATCAGCGTGCGAAAGAACTCGACGGGGATCCGCAGTGTAGAGGCCAGCACCGGGTCAAACGAGATCAACAGGAACGGCTTGTATGCCAACAGCGTAGCCACCAGAATTGCCCCGCCCATAATCGCCGTGATCCACAAGTCGGTCTCGCTTACCCCGAGTACGTTGCCGAACAGGATATGGCTAAGGTCGACTGCATAGGTGCGGATGCTGCTGATGAGCGCGATGCCGAGCGCCAGTGCGGCTGTAAACAGGATCCCGATCGCCGTGTCCTCCTTGATCTGCCCCTTGCGGGAGAAGAAGCCGATGCCAAGTGCCACCACGACGGCTGCCGCCAACGCCCCGAACACCAGGTTACCGCCCAGCAGGTAGGCGATCGCCACTCCCGGCAGCACGGCATGCGCCATGGCGTCGCCCAGAAAGGCCATCGACCGCAGCACGACATAGCAGCCGAGAATGGCGCACAGCACCCCCACCATCATTGCTGCCAGCATCCCGCGCTGCATAAAATTGTAGGCAAGGGGTGTCATCAGCCAGTCGATCAACGGCTGCAGGGTTTGCATTTGACTACACTCCTGCTGTTTCTTCGGGCGGGCAGCACTGGTCAACCACGACCATCCCCCCTAACATCAATGCTTGCCCGCCAAATGCCCCCCGCACGTGCTCGGGTGTAAACACCGCTGCCGGCGGCCCATAGGCAAGCAGCCTGCCGGTTGAGCAGCAGTACGAGCTCGAATCGCTGCATCGCCAGGCTCAGGTCGTGAGTTGATACCATCACCGTGAGCCCCTCGGCGCGGAGTTCATCGAGCACCCGCAGCACCGCCTCCTGCGTGGTCACGTCGACCCCGGTAAACGGCTCATCCATCAGCAGGATGTGCGGCTCCTGTGCCAGCGCACGCGCCAGAAAGACGCGCTGCTGCTGCCCGCCCGAAAGGTCGCCGATAGGCTGCTTTGCCAGGTTAGCGATTCCCATGTGCTCAAGCGCCGCGGCCACCGCCGTGCGATCGGCCTTGCTGGGCCGCCCAAAGTAACCCTGGTGCCGGAAGCGCCCCATCATCACCACATCTGCAACGTTGACCGGGAAACGCCAGTCGACATCCCCGCGCTGAGGTACATAGGCCACGCAGTCATGGTGGCTCCCAAGCAGCCGCCCATGCACGAGGATGCGGCCTGCTTGCAGCGGCAGCAGGCCGACCAACGCCTTAAACAGCGTCGATTTGCCCGCGCCGTTCGGCCCGACCACGGCTACCTGTGCCCCGTGCGGCACCTGAAACGTCAGATCGCGCAAGACCGGCGCGCCGTCGTACGCAATTGTCACGTTTTCAATATCCAACCGCGCCGGCTCCAACATCCCCAACTCCTCTCCCGCCATCTACTTTAGCGCTGCGACGATCTGCTCTGTGTTGTAGCGCATCATCTCCAGGTAGTTCGGCGCCTTCCCATCCGGCCCCGTAAGCGACTCGGCGGCGACATCCGTCACCACCGTTATGCCTGTCTCGTCATGCAGCTGCTGCGCCAGCTGTGCGTTTGCCCCTGTTTCCAGGAACACCGCCGGCGCCCCGCTGCTGCGGATCTGGTCTGACAGTGCAGCTAGCTGCTGGGCCGAAGGTGAGGCTTCGGTCGTCACGCTAGGCACCACCGTGCCTACGATCTTCAGCCCGTACCGATCGGCAAAGTAGCCGAGGCTCTCATGGTTTGTCACCAGCAGCCGCCGTGCGGGTGGTATCTGCTCGATCTGGCCCTTGATCCACCCGTCCAACTCGTTCAGCCTGGCGATATACGCTTCTGCATTGGCCGCATAGGTTGCTTTCCCTGCCGGATCCGCGGTGCTCAACCCGTCGCGGATGTTTTCGACATAGCGTACGACGTTGGTGGGATCGAGCCAGAAATGGGGATCAACTCCGGGATCCCGGCTCGCCAGCCCCGCGCTGGCCTCGATCACCTGCCGCTGCCCGCCTGCGTTCTCAAGGACCTTGTCGAGCCAGTACTCGTAGCTTGCGCCGTTGACGATCAACACGTTGGCGCTGCCGACATGCGCCACGTCTTGGGGTGTAGGCTCAAATGCATGCGGGTCCACGCCCAAGGGCATCAACGTTTCAACCTGCAGCCGTGCCCCAGCTACGTTCTGGGCGATATCGGCAAGGAACGACTCTACGGCGACTACCTTGGGCAGACCCGCAGGGCCGGCGCTCGGCCCAGCCGCTTGCTGTGTCGCTTGCTGGGCCGATCCGCAGCCTCCCAGCACCAGCATCGCCGCCAATACTGCTATGCACAATGCCCAATACTTGTATAAGCGTGTCATCATCCGTCCTCTCAGTCCGGTAAATGAGAAAATGTCTCAATTGCCGTGTGCGAGTATACGCCAGCACTCCTCCAACTGTCAATCCCTACCACCCAAAAAAGGCGACAGCCGCCCTCATCGGGTGGCTGTCGCCTACTTATGTTGATGTGGCTGGCACGTGCGGACAAAACCAATGACTGTTGAGAGAATACTAAGGCTTGGGCGTCTCAGCTGCTGAGGGCATCGCCGCCTGAATATCCACCACAGGAACAGTCAGCGTGATCGGATCACTGCCTTCAAAGTTCAGCGTCAGATCGATACTGTCGCCTACTGCCAGCGGCTTGGTGAGTCCCAGCAGCATCACGTGCTTGCCGCCTGGCTTCAATTCCAGTGCGCCGCCCGCGGGGACCTCAAACCCTTCCGGGTGCGGTTCCATCTTCATAACCCCATTGTCGTTCACCGTCTCGTGCAGTTCAATTGCCCCGGCCGCGGTGCCTGATACGCTTGCCAGCCGCACTGCCTTGTCCAGGCCGTTCAGCACGGTCAGGAAGGCCGCCCCATTGCCACCTTCCAGCGGTGCCGGCCGCGCTCGCACATTTACAACCGTTAACTTGCCCGACTCCGGCGCCGGCACAGGCATGGCCTGCTGGGCCCCTGCCTGCATCGTCTGCCTACCTGGCATCCCGGCCGCACAGCCTGCCAGTGCTAGAGCGAGCATCGCTACGACGAGGGCGAATGCCCCATGTCTCAAACTGTTTCGCATCCGCATTTTCGTTCCTTTCTGTGGAATCTGGTTCTGTCGTGCTATAAAGAGCGCCGCGCTTCGGCGCTGATAGCTCCCCATGTGGGGCCTAACTGCGCCGCCAGCCGAATGGCCTCCACCAGGCTCTCGTCGCTGGCGACCCCTTGTCCGGCAATGTCAAAAGCGGTTCCATGGTCCACTGAGGTGCGGATCACCGGCAGCCCCACGGTGACATTTACCCCTTCGTCAAAATACAGGCTTTTGAACGTGGCATGGCCCTGATCGTGGTACATGGCAATCACGAACGAATAGCGCCCGCGCGCCGCTTGGGGGAAGACGACGTCCGCCGCAAGCGGCCCGACGACCGCGATGCCCTCCGCCTTGGCGACCGCCAGGGCTGGTGCGATAATTTCTATCTCCTCGCGGCCGAACAGGCCGCCTTCGCCTGCATGCGGGTTGATTCCGGCAACGGCAATTGTTTCTTCGCCGCGCCCTAGAGCCTTCGCCAGCAGATGCGCGAGCCGCACCTGGCCCAGGATGCGATCCCCCGTAATCAGGTCCAGCGCCTGGCGCAGCGATACGTGGGTAGTGACATGAAACACAAACTGGCCGCGCGCCGAGAGCACCAGTGAATAGTGCTTGACGCCAAACTGTTCGGCCAGCAGCTCGGTGTGTCCCGGGTAGGTGTAGCCGGCAAGGTGGATGGCCTCTTTGTTTAACGGTGCCGTGACGATGCCGGCCACCTTGCCGGCCTTTGCCAGTTCTACTGCCGCCAGCACATACTCGACCGCACCGCGCCCCGCCAATGCCGACAGCTTTCCCAGCTCCAGCCCGGCAAGCGGCGCCCCCGGCTGCAGCACCGGCAAATCCTCGCTTGCCCAGTTCCACGCCTCGATGGCGGACACCCCATCGATCCCGACGAAGGCAGGCTGTCTGCCCGCTCGGCCAGAAGCGCAGATGCTCGCGCATTACCGCTATGTCGCCCACGACCAGCGGGCGGCACAACTGCCGCACCTTCGGCCGCGCCAGTGCCTTGACCACGATCTCCGGTCCGATTCCCGCCGCATCGCCGATCGTGATCGCAAGTACGGGCCGCTTGTCATCTGCCATCGATTGCGTCCTTTCGCATCAACAGCTGCGCCGCGTCTGCCAGGGCGTCTGGCCCGCCAAATCCACCCGCCTTGCTGACGATACGCAGCCCCGCCCATGGCCCTCCGGCAATACGTCCGAGGGGAATACCAGGCGCAGCTTCCTGAATCAAGTCTACTCCATACGCCTGCAAGGCCCGCAAAACGGCGTGCAGCGTGTCGCCTCCAGTCACGACGATACCGTGGGCTGCATGTGCCGCCAGCCAGGACTGCGCATCCTCGGCCAGTACCGCTGCCGGATCGGGGTAAACCCCTGCCTGGTCAGGTGTGGACATGATTGTGACATGTGGATCGTTGGCTTGTTCCAGCCGGCGCACCTGGCTGCGCGCCGCCGGATGCAGCGACCCGCACAGCACCAATACGCCAGGGTTTCGTTCGGCGGCCAGCCTGTCTGCCAGCGGCCGCGCCAGCCCTGCCGAACCTACCAGCAGCGGCACCTGGTCCTGTTCCAGGCTCTGGGCTGCCAGCACGATTGCTGCCAGGTCGGCATCATCCTGTGCATCGCACACCACAACTGCACCGTCCGCCCCGCAGCCTGCCGCAAGTGCGTGCAACTCCGCCGTGAGGGTGGCGCCCGTATGGCCCGAAGGGGGCCGGTGCAGCCACTGCACGGTGCGGTGCGCCTGGCGGCTGAGCAGTGTCGGAAGGTGGCTCTCCTCTACCGGTGCATGCGGATCGGCGGACGCTGGGGTCTCTGCCACCGGTATACCTCCGACCAGCAGCACCCCAGTCCTCCAGCGTCCGGCCGTTGGCCGGATAAGCCGGGCATACGAGGGCC
This sequence comes from uncultured Chloroflexia bacterium, assembly GCA_963791135.1. GTDB lineage: Bacteria > Chloroflexota > Anaerolineae > Caldilineales > Caldilineaceae > Fredericiella. Next base: position 84,709 of record CAWBRX010000023.1, on the reverse strand, counting down.
AGGTTCAGGCCGCACGCATCCAGCACTGCGTCGATTTCGGCCCCCAGCGGCCCGCGCAGTGTCGAGTCGATCTTCTTGTATACCACCTGTGTGGCGGCTGCCTGCAGTCGTGCTGCCGCCGCGCGCACGCGCCGGTACGCCTGCTCAGCGGCCAGCCCGCGGCTGGCCGTATCCACCACCACGACTTCCGCCCCTGCCAGGGATTCCGGCGTCCAGTCGTCGCGCAGTGTACGCGTCCGCAGCCCAGCGGCTGCAAACTGCACGCCTGCATCGCCGGCACCTGTCAGGTCATCGGCGACGATTCCGTACGCCGTCTGTACGCTTGTCATAACGCCTCAGCGCAGCTGTGGCTCGCTTACGGCTGCAGGCAGCCAGAGCGTAAATGTGCTCCCTTGGCCGTAGGTGCTCTCGACTTGCAGGCGCCCGCCATGCAGGCGCATGATGTGCTTGATCAATGCCAGGCTTAGCCCGGCCCCGACACCGGTACGCTGCTCGCGCCCCGGCTGCTCAAACGGCTGCATGAGTTCGGCCACCGCCGGCTCGGCGATACCCGACCCTTCATCTTGGATGCTCAGGCCTACGTAGGGTGCGACCGAAACCACCGACATGCGCACGCTGCGCGACTCGCGCCGGCGGTAGCGGATGGCGTTGTCGAGCAGCCTGCGCAGCGATTCCTCGATCAAGTGCGCGTCGCCTGTGACATACAGCGGCCGTTTGGGCGCCACGACCTCCAGTTTCAAGTTGGCGGCTGCGGCCGATTGTTCCATTTCACTCGCTACGTCGCGCCAGAGCTGGGCAGCGTCGAGCCGGTCAAGCTCGCCGGCACTGAGCGTACGGTTCTGCAGCTCTGCCAGCAGCAGGAATCCTTCGATCAGTGCCTGCAGCCGGTGCCCGCCGTCAAGGATCGCCGCCGCCGCCAGCCGCATTTCATCCCAGTTCAGATTGGTGGGATTTGTGTTGGCCAGCAGCTCGGCATAGCCAAGCACGAACGTCAGCGGCGTGCGAAACTCGTGCTGGAGCAGTCCCACGATCCTGTTGCGCAGTTCGTCAAGCCGCCGCCGTGTCTCCTCCTCGGTCACGCGCCGCCGCTTGAGCACGTTCTCGATCGCGACCACGAGGTCGCCGCTGTCGATCGGCTTGGTGAGGTAATCGTCGATCCCGATCTGCTTGGCCCGCCGCTGGTCGGCCGACGAGGAGAGCGCCGTTAGAAAGATGAACGGCAGGGTGCGCAGGTCTACGTCGGCTCGCGTATGCTGCAGCAGCGTATAGCCGTCCATGCCCGGCATCATGATGTCGCACAGCACTACGTCGGGCCGTTCGCTGCGCAGCGCATCCAGCGCCGTATAGCCGTCGTGCGCGGACTGCACGCGATACCCGTACGAAGTCAGGATCTCGCACAGCGCCATGTTCAGGTCGACGCTGTCTTCGACGACGAGGATGAGTGCATTGCTGGTGATGTCCACGACCTGCTCTATTGCCGTTTCTTTTGCCGTCTCGTTGACGGGATCGTCTATCGTCGCTGGGGCTTCAGCACCACCACGCCCAATGGCGGCAGGTTGATCGGCGCCGAGAACTGGCAGCTTTGCCACGGCAGCGCCTCTGCTCCGACGCCGCCGGCATTGTCGACGCCGCTGCCGCCATATTGCTCCCAGTCACTGTTCAGGATCTCCCGGTAGAATCCATCCACCGGCAGCCCGATCCGATATCCCGGGCGCGGCTGGGGCGTGAAGTTGCAGACGAAGATCAGCACGTCGTTCGGATCTTTGGCCCGCCGCAGGAAGCTGATGATCGACGAGTCGGCATCGGCAAAGTCGATCCACTGGAAGCCTTCCCAGCTGTTGTCCACCTCGAACAGAGCCGGCTCTGCCAGGTAGAGCTTGCCCAAATCGCCGACAAACTTCTGCAACTGCTGGTGGTCTTCTCCTTCCAGCAGATGCCAGTCCAGGCTGCGCGCCTCGCTCCATTCCGCCCACTGCCCAAACTCGGCGCCCATAAACAGCAGCTTCTTGCCGGGGTGGCCGTACATATAGCGTGAAGAGCGCCCGCAGGTTGGCATATTTCTGCCACACGTCGCCCGGCATCTTGTCCAGCATGGAGCGCTTGAGATGCACCACCTCGTCATGGGAGAACGGCAGAATGAAGTTCTCGTGGAACGCATAGATCAGGCTGAAGGTGAGCTGCCCGTGGTGGTAGCGCCGGTAGATCGGATCCTTCTGCATGTACGCCAGCGTGTCGTGCATCCAGCCCATGTTCCACTTGAGGTCAAACCCGAGACCGCCCATGTAGGTCGGCCGCGTGACCATCGGCCACGACGTGCTTTCCTCGGCCACGGTGATCACGCCCGGGGTCTCGCTGTGCACCAACTCGTTAAAGCGGCGCATAAAGTCGATCGCCTCCAGGTTCTCGCGCCCGCCGTACTTGTTGGGCACCCACTCGCCGGCCTTGCGGCTGTAGTCCAGGTAGAGCATCGACGCCACCGCATCGACACGCAGCCCGTCGAGGTGATACTGCTTGCACCAGAAGAGGGCGTTGGAGAGCAGGAAGTTGCGCACCTCGTTGCGCCCATAGTTGAAGATCTTGGTGCCCCAGTCCTTGTGTTCGCCCTGGCGCGGGTCGGAGTGTTCGTAGACGTGGGTGCCGTCAAAGAAGCCCAGGCCGTGGGCATCGCGTGGGGAAGTGTGCCGGCACCCAGTCCAGCAGCACGCCGATGTCGTGCTGGTGGCAGTAGTCGACGAAGTACATAAAGTCGTCGGGGGTGCCGAAGCGGCTGGTAGGCGCATAGTAGCCTGTCACCTGGTAGCCCCACGAGCCGTCAAAGGGATGCTCGGTGATCGGGCAGCAGCTCGATATGCGTATAGCCCATCTTCTTGGCATAGGCGACCAGGTCGTGCGCCAGGTCGCGATAGTTGAGGAAGCCGTTGGTCTCGGGCACGCGCTTCCATGATCCCGGATGGACCTCGTAGACGTTCATCGGCTTGTCCAGCGCCTGCCGCTCGGGCCGGCTCGCCAGCCAGGCTGCATCGTTCCACTCGTACTTGTTGATATCCCACACGCGCGAATCGGTGGTCGGGCGCAGTTCGGCATAGAAGCCGTACGGATCGGCCTTGTCCACCTGGTAGCCCAGGAAGCGCGACTTGATCGAGTACTTGTAGTGCGTGCCCTCCGGCAGGTTGGGCAGGAAAATCTCCCAGATGCCCGGACTGTCCGCGCTGCTGCATCACGTGCACGCGATCGTCCCACAGGTTGAACTCGCCGATCACGCTGACGCGCAGGGCATTGGGCGCCCACACGGCAAAGTTGACCCCCTGCACGCCGTCGATGGTGCGGAACTGTGCCCCAAACTTGGTGTAGCTGTCGAAGAAATTGCCCTCGCCGTGCAAGTAGATGTCGAAGTCGGTCAGCAGCCAGTCGCGGAAGCGGAAGGGGTCCTCCAACTCGTATTCGCTGCCCGCCGCGTCGACCACAATCAGCCGGTAGGCAAACGGTTCTGCGTGTCCTGGGATGACGCCCTCAAAAAAGCCGGCGGGGTCCACTTTCGTGAGTTCTGTGCGCATGCCGGCTTGCGGGGTCGAGCACAAAGACCTGCGCGTCCAGCGGCCGGAATACGCGCACCACCAGGCCCTTTCCCTCTACTGCGTGCGGCCCCAGCACATCAAAGGGCGCGCCATGATAGCCACCGCAGATCGCCGTGATTTGTGTCCGGTCAATTGTAGTTGGCGGCAGGGCAGGTTCCTGGGCTGCAGGCGCCGACGCTCGCGTCGGATTTGCCTGCGTTTCGGGTGGAAGGATTTCCTCGGGTTGGGTCGTCTTCTTTTTGCTCACAGTCGCCCCCTTGGCTTGTATGTACCCTTATGCGTTGGCTGCCCGCGCGAGCGCAGGCAAGAAATAATCGCGCACTACGACTTCCCAGCTCATCGCCTGCGCCGCAGCACAGCCGCTATCCAGCAGGGTTTGCGCCTGCTCGTCATTTTGTGGCAGCCGTGCCAGCAGCATATGCGCTGCCCGCTCACTGTTGTTTCCCTCGATCCAGTCGCGAATCCCCTGGTCGATCCCCAGGGCATCATATGGGCTCCCCAGCCAGTAACCCTGCGGCAGTGTCACATAGTCCGCCACCACCAGGTTGGGCAGCCGGGACGGCGTCGCTACGTCACTTCCAGCTGCTGCACGTGCCGCAAACCCGATACAGCCGCACATGCTCGACACGCAGCAGAGCGCGCCGTAGCCGAGTGCCTCCATCTGTGCGATCCCAAAGGGCTCATAGATGCTCTGGCCAAACTCTATATCCGTTCCGCGCCGGATGTCGGCAAAGCGCATATCAGGCGGCATGCGCACGCCGCACCGCTCGCGGCTCCAGCCATACTGGTTGACGAGGATCCCGCGAATCGTCTGCTGGCGCTGGTTGAACGGTTCGAGGTTTTCGTAATAGTAGGTGCGCTCGAGTCCTGCCAGGTCGCCGTTGTCGTCGTGATGTACCACGGGCCAGCCGTACTGCTCTTCCCAGCCGTACACCCACTGCGGCCGGCGTCCCCCGGGCAGGCTGCTCGCCAGCGCAAACAGCACGGCCGTCTGGCCACGCCTGGCCAAGCACCTTCTCCAGGTGTTCCAGCAGCCGAAGGTCGCGCCAGAACGCTTTCGAGAGCACCATGCGTCCCACGTGGGTAAAGACATAGTCGGGCCGGTAACCTAAGAGCCGTTCGGCGTACTGCTGCAGCCGTGCCTTGGACGCCTGCTTCTCCGCTAACGTAATCTGTCCGGCTGCGGTACCGTTGTACACAACCTCGATCTTGCTGTTGGCGAAGCGTCCGCCCAGAAAGCGCAGCTCGTCTGCGACTACGTCGCTCACGGCGAAGATGGCGTCACAGCGGGTAGCAAGCCGAATCAGAGGATGCTTGTAGTCGTGGTCCTGGCTGCCGTAGATTGCCTCTAGGCTGAGGTTCCATTCCTTGGCCTTAAACATCGCGTTGTAGAAGGAGGTGTCGTGTCCCGGCCTCTCCTCCACCAGGCGGCGGACGGTTGCCGTTTCGTGCGCATAGAAGATGGTGCGCCACTGCCCAGGTTGGTCAATTTGTGCTGCCAGCAGCAGGGGCATCGCCAGCCACTCGTGGCCGACCAGGTACTTCTGGTTCTGTGCGAGCCTGCCCTGTGTACCGAGCGCCGCGCCCGTGGCCTCGATTGCCGCTAACAGTGGGCGGGCGAGCGCCAGATACAGGTTATACTCTGCGTTGGCATCGTGCCGGGCGCTGTCGAGCCCAAAACGCTCCCAGAGGTCAAATTTGAACTGGTTGAGCTTATCCTGGTCCCCCTGTCCCGCATCGACGAGGATGAGCTCGCATGCCTGGCCACCGGACTGTCGCGTGCCATACAGCAGGGTCACGCCGTACTCGCGCTCGATCTGCTCGTACGCCGCCCGGCGGCTGTAGTCGACCCCTTGGTAGATGCCGTGCTGGCTGCTGTATGCGATCTGCACCCCGTTGTTGGGATCTGTCAGCCGGTCCAGCGCCGCTGCGTCAGCGCGGTTTAATGGCCCCACCAGGAGTGTGCGCGCCACACCTTCGCGATATGCCTGCGTAGCAAGCAGTCCATCCAACACGGCCCCGACGCCGCCAACATGAACACCGGCTTCGTGACTCATGTGCACAACCAACGGAATACGCTCGCTCACGCACAACCCCTCGGCCCAATGGAAGTCGGTTACAGTGTATTATTTACGCCAGCGCCTTCAGTATGCGCCAATCAGGAGCAATTTCCCAAACCTCACGCTCTCACCAAGCAATTCCGGCTGTATCTGCAGCTTGCACACGCTGCCGCAAACCTTGCCTCAAATTCTATCCACATCGTGATGGCGGCTCTCGCGTACCCCGGCTGCCGTAATCTCGATAAACTCCGCATTCGCCTGCAACTCACAGATCGTATGCGCCCCTCCATACGACAGGCCCGACCGCAGCCCGCCGACCAGCTGATAGAGGATCTCGCTCACTTCGCCGCGGTACGGTACGACCGCCTCGACGCCCTCTGGTACCACCTTGTCCCAGTCCTCCTGGTCCTCGGCGCTCTCGTCCTGCGGCTTTTCCGCTGCCTTGCGTCCCATCGCCGCTCCCAGCGAGGCCATGCCGCGCACTACCTTCACCTTTTTGCCGTCACGCACTACCGGCGACCCCGGGGCTTCTTCGCACCCGGCAAACAGGCTGCCGATCATGACCGTGCTGGCACCCGCCGCCAGTGCCTTTACCATGTCACCTGAGGTCTTGATGCCACCATCTGCGATCACCGGGATGTCCAGTCCCGCTTCCTGCACGCCGGCCACACTGTCGATGATCGCTGTCAACTGCGGCACGCCAAATCCGGTCACGACGCGCGTCGTGCAGATTGAGCCTGGGCCGATCCCGACCTTGATAGCGTCCGCCCCGGCCTCGGCCAGTTCGCGTGCCCCGTCACGAGTCGCTACGTTGCCTGCCACGATCTGTACGCCTGGAATGGTCCTGCGCAGCAGCTTCACCATGTTGATGCAGTGGTCGGCGTGCCCGTGGGCAATGTCCAGCACCAGCACGTCTGCGCCCGCCTCGACCAGTGCCACGGCGCGTTCCATATCACGTTCCTGCACGCCGATCGCCGCGCCCACGCGCAGCCGGCCCTTATCGTCCACCGCCGCGTTTGACGAATGCTCCACCTTAGCCACGTCGCGCGATGTGATGAGCCCTACCACGTTGCCCTGCTGGCTCACGACCGGCAGTTTCTCCAGCCGGTGCTGGTATAGGATCGAACGGGCCTCGCTCGACGTGACGGATGGTCCCACGCTCACCACCTTGTCTGCCGGCGTCATCACCTCGTCCACGCGGTGCAGATCTTCGGGTGCCAGCAGGATATCGCGCCGGGTCACCAGTCCGATCAGGCGCTGATCGCCCCCAATCACAACCAGCCCGCCGACCTCGTGCAGGTCCATCAGCTTCTCGGCATCGTCGATGGAGGCATCGTGGGCGATCGTGTAGGGGTTCTCCACCATGAAGCCTTGTGCCCGCTTTACCTTCCGCACCTGGCGCACCTGCTGATCCACCGTCATGAAGCGATGCAGCACGCCGATGCCGCCGTTCTGCGCCATGGCGATCGCCATCGACGCCTCCGTCACGGTATCCATATTTGCGCTCAGGATCGGAATATTGAGCCGGATCGTGTTCGTCAGCCGTGTCGACGCATCCACGTCCTTGCGCGAAGCAATAGGCGACCGCTTGGGCACTAGCAGCACATCGTCAAATGTAAGGCCCTTCTGGGCGCGAATAAACATGGTAGAGTCCTTTTATCGTTTGGCGGCAAGCCGGCGGATGGCATGGGAAGAAAGTGAGTCGGGGCACAGGCCGGACCGCCTCATTGTAGCCAACAAGCGCCAATCACGCAACAGGAATGGCTGAGCCGGCAGACGCCGAGTTCGCTTACTCCACCCTCTTCAAAAACAGTGCACCCACTGCATGGGGCCGTGCAGCCTTCTTGCGCAGCGACTGCAGTTCGCCCGGGTCCGTCGAGTACCGCTCCACCATGTAATTGCCCACGTACTCCCACCGGTTGATTCCCTGCTTGATGAATACCGGCACGGGATAGCGCTGCGCGGCAAACAGCTTGGCGTCCCGGATCACATGCGGCCGGTTGCCCACCAGCACGACGTCGGGCGCTGTCGGATTGAGCGTCTGCGTGAAACAGCCGCATACGACGCGTCCATCTCGTCGCGGCAGGTAGCTCTGCACGCCACCACCCAGAACATCGTGAATCTGGAGCCGCGTGTAAACTGCACCGTGTTCAAAAGGAACTGTCGCCATTGAGCTTGCCTCCGGGATGGACATGTACATTTACCGTCCCTCCAGGATAGGTGCGCTCGGGGTAGAGTTCAAGCGACATTACGCTGATTCTAGCAGTGGTTCTGCTCCTGCATCCGCCGCAGAGCCGCTGAAAGTCCGTGTATTGCTGTGGTACAATCTGCCGCAGATCGGGATATAGACGGAGGAACAACATGCCTGCCAAATCTCTGCAAACCTGGGATCTCTGGTACCCCCAGGCCGCGGCCAGCGGTCTTTCCTTCGGGCGCGGCCGCATCGACGGTGCCGACACGCTGCTCGTCCACGCCGCGCCCAAGGTGCTCGCCGTCAAGGTCTATGACGGCGACATACTCATTGCCCAGGGTCAGGACCTGCAAGCTGCAGCCGATACGCCCATCGCCCGCCTCACTCGCAATGGCGATCGCGTCGAACGCGCTGACATCTGGCCCACGGCCGAAGACCTCGGGAGTCTTGTCCTTCTCAGCGGTGGCGAGGTCGGCACTCTCCTTTCCTGGTGGCATGCGTCCGACCACTCCGAGTGGCGCTGGCAAATCGAGCTGTACAACAAGAGATCTGATTAGACCAGCGGGCAGCCTGTTGCTGCGGGCGATCCTCCAACTGATCATGCGGCGTCATCGCGGGGGCGCTTTGAAGATGCCCAACCAGATCGCCGCGCTTGTCAGCAAGCACAGAATTGGGAAGATACGCAGCCAGTACTTGCCTACGCTGGCGCTTTTCACACCATGAGCCCGCGCCACCAGGTACCACACGGCTGCCGGCACAAGCGCCGCCCCCGCGATGCTTAGCATCACGATCACCGCCGTATAGTCGCGCACGAGCGCCGCCGGCTGCAGCATCAGTGGTTCACCAGTTCTTTGCGCCGCCTGGCAGCTATAGAGCTTGTCGTCATCTTTCGGCGCACTTCCTAGTATACGGGACAGGTCGCCCTGTGTTGAGTGACAAACGACGTAAGCTCACTGTGCGGTGTGCGACTGTTCTTCGGTCGTACACTGCTGGAAAGCCCATGAATTGCCCGCTGGCCAACAGGAATTGGCTGCGCTAGCGAAAGCTGGTGCCGCTGCGGAGCAGGTAATTGGGGCTGTAAAATCGTGATGCGTCACCGTTTTCACGTGACGCACCAATTAGAGAAAGTATAGTTGGAGTAACTGCGGCTGCAGGTTGGACTTTGGTACCCCCGCTGGGACTCGAACCCAGGCACCTGGCTCCGGAGGCCAGTACTCTATCCACTGAGCTACGGGGGCGAGCCGTAACCGATGATCTCGTCAACTCACACCGAAATAGTCCGAGTCAATCCGTTTGATCTGATACGACGTTACCTGGGCGACACCTACATCATAGTCTATCATTAGGTCTGCTAATCGTCTGCCATCGATTAACACGACTTTTGAATCGATATTGTTAACGTAGCTTTTTGCTTCGTTTGAGAAAGTGGAAGTTGTGATAAAGATGCCTTTGCGTGCCCGTTTGCCCATTAATGCGCCAACAAATTTTTGGATTTCTGGTCTCCCTACTACAGAGTCCCAGCGTTTGGCCTGAATGTAACAAGCATCATAGTGACGGCGGGCGACTTCAACTGTTGGCGCAAGTAGTCGGATAAGAGACCATGTTTGACCTGGTAAATCGTCTGGTTGGTTTCGGCGGCGACCTGTTTGAGGCGCACCCAGACCAAGATGGCACAAGCGATGTGATTGCGGACGATGCGGGCCTTGCGACACTGGCAGCCTTCCAAGCCGGTGAGTTGCTTCGTTTCGCGATGAAACTGCTCAATTTTCCAGCGCAAGCCACACGCTTGTTGTGCGGCCTGCGTGTCATCTTGAGTCAGGTCGTTGGTGACGACGTAGTCCGTGCGCTGAGGAGACAGCACCACCCGGAACAGCTTCACCTTATGTTCTTTGGGAAAGCCCTTGATCTTAACCCGCTTACCCTGTGTGCACTCCGCTGGCGACCACGTCAGTGCGTCTACCCGCCGGTAGGGCGCCGTACCACCAGAGTCATCCACTTGCCGATTATCTTTGAGTGGGCAGTAGTAAAGCTTGCCCAGTTGCTCGATGTCAAGCATGGCGTCCTTGGTCGCATACCAGGTATCCATCAGAACCGTCCCAAATTGCAGTTGTTTCTGGTAGACGCAGTTGGTCAGCATGTCATGCACGTGCGCGAGTTTCGTCTTGCCATCGCTTTCCGGCGCATAGATGCGGTAGTCAATGATCCAGAACTGGTCGAGCGTCGGATTGACATAGACACACGTCACCACCCCGATCCCCTTGACCAGGCCATGCGCATTCCCGCTGTACTGCCGCCGCACCAATTCAATCTGCGCCGAGAAGTCCTTGTCGATGATGGTGTCATCAAAGACCACATACCCTGTCCGGCGTCTGTACCACTTGCGCTTGCACGTTCTCCCACACCAATCGTGGCCGTATCTGGTCTCCCGCCAGATAACGGTTCACCGCATCATGACTGAAATGCTCACTGTGTTCAGCAAAATTCGTCAGCGTGTAGTTGATCTGACTGATCAGCAGATATTGACAGTAGTCCAATCGTGTGACAGGTCGGCGTTTCGGTTCCATGACGCAATGTCATATCCCTATCCGCCATCTCTGTCAACTCCTAGTTTTGCGTAAGATAGCATCGAGCCCTAAGCGGTCTTCATCGATAATTCCATCGACACCCTCATCCCCTGTTTGCCCAACTGCCCTGGCCGCTTCTCGATGTGAGCCTCCATAGCCCATTTTGACCAGAACCTCTACCACAAGCCTTTCAAAGAATGCTGGACTGCCGCCTTTTACTTGGACCAGGAGTTCCGATGCCAGATTTTCGCGAATAAGTTGATAGGCATCTTCTAGTAATTCTTCAGGTGTGGCGTTGGATTCTACAGGGCCCGGCATACCTTGCGGGTCAGTATGTCCATTTGCTCCATCTTTAAACTCAACGTACTCTGGAAATTTCCGCAGATACTTCATGTCTATGCGAGTCGGCTTTTCTTTGAGTACCTGCTCTGCCTCGATCTGTAATTCGATAGTAGGAGCGACGAGTTGTCTCCAGAAGCCCCGCTTTGGATAAATGTGTCCTTGTCCAACCCACGCGATTGTAGAATTTTGGTTGCTTGCCACTCGGCAATAGCTCTGCAAGGTCTTGAGGCGTAAGGCTAAATTGCTTCGCTAGTGTATCGACAAACTCGTGAATGGAGTGTTCTTGCCCATCTGCTGTGAGTTGCAGAAGTGGAAACATTAGTGTCTGAAAATCGGGAATGGCCATAACGACTCAGTTGTCCCAAACTCTCTGTACCTGATAGCTATCAAAAATTGAATCCACGCTGATCAACGGCAGAGACCTTGCTAGACTCTGCGCAGCAATCAGGCGATCAAAGGGATCCCGATACGGTGGAACGGCAACTGTACCAGTAAGGATAAGTCCTGTACCTCTATCGGTAGGATGTTTATGTAGTTAGCTGCAAGTTGCTCCGGAATAAACTCTGAAAACGGCGCAGTTAGGATCAGCTTACTTGTACTGACCTTGATTGCGATCTCCCATAAGCTTGCAGCGCTTAGAAAGAGCAGCGTGTTGTCGTCACCCATCAGCGCGTGCGCGCCTGCTAAGCTGTTCATCACCCGCGATGAACCAGAGAAAAGCATGCGTATCAAGCAGAAACATGGCTAGCTGTAGTCCTGGAAGTCGGGTAGCGGTTCGTCAAAGTCGGGAGCTATGTGAATCTTGCCTCGTGCGCTGCCAAACACGCGCCGGGGGCACGGCAAAGTAGCCGGCGAGAGCTTAACAAAAGGCCGCTGATCCTTGTCGATCATCACTTCTTGCCCTGCTGCTGCCAATTCGAGTAGCTCGGCAAAACGCACCTTTGCTTGCTCAACATCAATATGGGTCACGTGTCCCTCTTTATCTCTCATGGAAATAGTATATCACAGCGCGGGGAGTGCGCTGATACTGCCGGACTATCCGGGAATGGACTTGAGGGCTGAACTGCGGATTTGGCGAAGAAAAAGTACCCCCGCTGGGACTCGAACCCAGGCACCTGGCTCCGGAGGCCAGTACTCTATCCACTGAGCTACGGGGGCAAAACGTAGCATCCCATTTATACCACAATTGCCCTCGCAACGGCAAACATCTCGGTGACCGTGTGACTGGCTTGCTGGCTTGTCCGTATGCTGAGATCGGGCGCCGCGTAAGCCCGATCCCAGTACGTGTCTCTGCGCCTTACGAACTCACCGTGAGATGATAGGTCACGTCGATGATGTCGTCGCCGCCGGTGTTAGCGTTCTTGAACACAGCCTGGACGTGAATCTCGTGCTGGCCTGGCGACAGCGGCGCAAGCATCAAGTGAATAGCCGATCGCCGCCGAGGGCGAATAGGTGCCCGCGGTCCAGCACCGAAAATGTTGTTGCGCGGAAGAACCAGATCGAAATTCGGGCGAAACGACGTTAGTAGTCTGGCGAGATCCGCGACGTCCTGACCGTCGATTGTTGCACTTGCCGCGATCAAAACTCTTCTGCCAGCCGACTTTTACCGCTTTCCTCGTCTGGCCGTAGTTGCGTGCCTCAGCAGAAAGGAATGAATTGGCCACGGGGAAAAAGACGGCCTTTGCCGGCGGGAACGGTGCAAGTGCGTTCGGCCGCCCCACTGTTCAGGGTGCCGGCCAAGAACCACACCGGTCCGGACTGATTGAGGCCGCACAGCGCTCCGGTCGTGTCCTGCAGGACGTTGTTGCCGTCTGGGCCCGACAGCGCCCAGTTCCACCAGTCAGCCGCCCACTGGCCATAGCTCTTGCCGTAGGCGTTGGATTGGGTGGCAGCAATCCCCGGATTCGGGTTGCCGTCGGCCTTCGCCGGCAGGGATACCAGCAGCAGTGCCAATACGAGTACGAACAGCGCCGGCAGGCGCAAATGCGTGCGCGCGAAAACTCTCATTCGTCTTACTCCTCCACGGGTGATTTGAGTTTGAATACGCTTTACCCTGAGCCCACCGCCTGGCGGTGATCGGATGGACAGCTAACATGCAGCCGTACGCGGCCGAACTACATATCAACTCAAATAGGGAGGCAAGCTCAAATAAGCCGTCTCAGCTTGGGAAATAATGAAAGCGCGGAGGTAAGCAACGAGGGCTGCCTCTAAATGTGGGGGCTCCTCCGCAAACTTCTGAGTCCAGATAATACTGCTGTAGAAGGAAATTGTCATGAGAGGCGGATGAGAACTTGCGCGGAACGACCCGCACGTGCCGGTCGTTTGCCAAGTGCCGCTTGAAGTGCAGGCCGCTCTATTAAGGATGCCGGCCTTGCTTCTTCGCGTCTCGCACCAGGCCGCCGTTCGTGCCCTCGCCGCGCTGCTGCGCGCACTGGACACGCTGGAGTATAATAGTCACGCTATGTATCTAGACCGTGAGTACCAACCACGCCGCCGCCGCCCGAGCTTTTTCGGCCGCTTCTGGCCCCTGCTGCTGCTCGTCGCCGTTGCGATCGTCTTTTACCAGACCCGACCCAACTGGCTGACCCCACGCGTCGCCATGCCGACACCTACTCCCACCGTCAGCGCAGTCGCCTACGTCGCCGATGCCCAGAACGCGCTCTCACGCGGCGATTACGCTGCTGCCCTGAAAGCCTATGCAACGATCTCCAGGCTTGAACCGGGCAACCCCGAGCCGTGGATCACAATGTCCCGCCTGCATATGATCGAGCAGGACATCACTGCGGCCTTCACAACAGCCACCGAGGCCGTGAAACTCGACGAAAAGAATCCTGCCGCGCTCGCCGCCCTTGCCCGCGCCGAGGACTGGCAAGGCGACTTTGAGAGCGCCCTCAACCACGCTCTCGATGCTCTCGACCTTGACCCGCAGAATCCCGAGACGATGGCCGTGCTCGCCGAGATCTACACCGATGTCGGCAACTATGATATCGCCCAGGAGTATCTAGACCAGGCGCTTGCCATCGACGCCAACCACGTGCTCGCGCTGCGCAACCAAGCCTACCTGCATGAAAAGCTCGGCAAGTACGACGATGCGCTCGCCGAACTCGACCGCGCCCTGGCCCAGGACCCCCAGCGCGCCGATCTCTTCATGGAGAAGGCGCGTATCTACCGGATCGGTAAGGCCGACTATGCCAAGGCCATCGAGGCCTACCGTGCCGCGGTCGACGCCAACAAGACCCCTGTAACGCTCGACGCTCTCGGCGAGGGACTCTACAACGCCGGCGACCATATCCAGGCCGTACGCGTCTTGCGTGAAGCAGTCGAGATGAACCCGGACTACGGCCCGGCCCTTGTGCACCTCGGCATGGCACTGTACCCCCGCCGCAACTACGAGGACGCGGTCACCAACCTGGAAAAGGGACTACCTCTCATCGGCGATACGGCGCGCGAGGACTATCTCTACACCGCCGGCCTCGCCCACATCAATAAGGAACCGCGCGAGTGTGACCTCGCCGAACCCTGGCTGCGCAAGGCCTTGGCCAAGAATCCAACCAGCGAACCTGCCCTCGCCGGCCTGCGCATCTGTGCCAGCCAGCAGCCCGGCGATACCGAACAGACGCCGCCGTAGCGTCCACCATAATCCATGTCGACCAACCGCCCGCGGCTGAAGTCAAGCCTTCCCAAACGCGCAACCTGGCTGGATGCCCCCGACGGCGCAGACGGAACGGGCGGCAGCGGTTTACCCGGCAGTGCGGATGGCACAAGGGGAGGCGGCCCGCCGCTTACCGCTGCTCAGCTGGCCGGCAGCGGCGATTCGGATCTTGACCTGGCAGCGACGGGGCTGGCCCCTCGCCGTCAGGACCGCACCACCACGACCAAACGCCGCCTCCAGCGCCGCGTCACTCCACTCGAACTCATCCAGCAGCCGCTCGAGGCGGCCAGCCGCAAGGTCTTTGACCTCCGCAAGTTTCTCATTGTGCTGGCTGCCACGGGACTTGTCCTGATGACGCCGACGCCGCCCGGCCTTTCGCCCGAGGGCCACAGCGCCCTGGCGCTCTTTGTCTTTACCGGCATGATTCTGTCGCTGCAGCCCGTGCCGCTGCCGATCGCTGCTTTGCTGGTGCCCGTCGCCCAGGTCGCGCTTGGGATCGACGATACCGGCGGTGCCTTTGCCCCCTTCGCCGACCCGGTCATCTATCTGATCCTGGCCAGCCTGTTTCTGGCCGAGGCGCTGCGCAAGCATGGGCTTGACCCGGCGCCTGGCCCTGTATGCCATCGTCTGGAGCCGGGGCCAGTTTCACCGTCTCATCCTGCTGCTGATCGCCCTGACTGCGTTTCTCAGTATGTGGGTGCTCAACACTGCCACCGCTGCGATGTTAATCCCCGTCGCCATCAGCATCGCCCAGCAGGTCGGCGACGAAGAAGACGCCCGCAAGTTTCTCGCCGTCCTGGTCCTCGCCATCGGGTACGGCGCCAGCATCGGCGGCATCGGCACCCCCATGGGCAGCGGCGAAAACGCAATCGCCTCCGGCCAACTCAACCAGGTGATGCCCTTCACCTTTTTCAACTGGCTTGCCTATGGCCTGCCCATGGTGGTGGCCCTCGTGCCGATTACCTGGATCATGCTGCTGCTTGCCTTTCGTGTCCCAAACGCCAACCTGGAGGTCACACCCGCCCTGCGCGAACTGGTCAAGGCACGCGGGCTCAACGGCGAACAGAAGGAGATCATCGGCGTGCTCGGGCTCTCGATTTTCCTGTGGGTCGGCGGCGCCATGATCGAACACTGGCTGCATCTGCCGGCCACCCTGCTCAGCAGTGCTACCGTCGCCATCCTTGCCGTTGCCCTGCTCTCGGTCGAGGAACTGATCGACTGGAACGATCTCAAGGGCGTCAACTGGGGTATCATTTTCGTCATTGGCGCCGGCCTCACCCTGGGCGATGCGCTCGACAAGAGCGGCGCCAGCGCCTGGATCGTCGGCCTGGTCGAGCCGCTGCTGGGCGGTCTGCCCTATATTGCCATCCTGGCGCTGCTCGTTATTTCGACATTTGCCCTCACGCAGTTTATGAACAGCGTGACGTATGGTGCAATATTGTCGCCAATCCTGGTGACGCTTGGCGTCTCCAGCGGCATCGCACCTCCGCGCCTGATCCTGCCGTTTGTCTTTACGCTGGCGCTCTGCTACATGCTGCCCAACTCGTCGGCCCGGATGACGCTGGTCGCCGTCTCCGGCGCCGTCGATTCGCCCAGCATGCTGCGCAGCGGCCTGATCGTCGGCATCCCATCCGCCATCTTTGTCTTTGTCTTTTTTGCCGTGCTAAGCACGTTGGGGCTTATCTAGGGGGAGGATCCATGCGCATCTGGTTGATCGGGGCCGAGCAGGCCGGCAGCGAGGCGTTACGCCAGCTGAAAAAGAATCCCGCGGTCACCGTCATCGTCAGCGATGCCATCGACCGCCCCAAGGCGGTGAGTGACGGCGTGATTGCCAAGGTCGACATGGTCGAAAACGTGACGCCGTCAACATCAACCAACTGGCCCGCCGCGTTCGGCCCGACCTGATCCTGATCGACGCCGGTGCGGCCGCCCGCGCCATGCGCGGCGTCAGCGGCGGCCAGTTCTTTGCCCAGGCCTTGCAGTCCGAAATCGCTACCGTCAGCGAATTCCCCTGCTTGTTACTGCAGTCGTAGTGCGGGAGTGAATGGTGGAGCCAACAAGCCAGACCGAAACACCTGAAACGCCGCAAAACCTTGGCCTATACCGCCTGGAAGGCTTCAGCGGCAGCCGTCGCCAGCTGCTTACCCTGCACGACTGGCTGACCGGCGGCGACGACCTGCCCGCCATCGCCATCAGCGGCGAACAGGGCATGGGCAAGAGCACGCTTGCTACGGCCGTGGCCTGGAATCACTTTCACCATTTCAGCGACGGCATCATTCGTGTCAGCCCCGCCGGCACGAACCCTTTCCGCCTCTACGACGTGGTGCGCACCCTGGACAGTGTCCTTGGCACGGCCCTCACCCGCATCAGCGATGACCGCTGGGGCATCGGCATCCTCGAGCAGCTCTACAAGCGCAAGCGCCTGCTGATTCTCGACAAGCTGGCGGGCGCCACGCCCCAGGAACTGAACACCCTGGTTTCGATCATCGGCCATCTGCACGAAAACGAAGGCCAGTCGCGCATTCTGCTCATCGACCGCAATTTCAGCGCGGCGATCGCCAACCTGGTCCAGTATCAGCACATCCATCTGAAAGGTTTTGACGTCGCCGACGTACCCGAGTTTATCTGGAAGCGCGCGCCCGTGCAGGTTCGCGATGCTGCGCTCCGCCATGTGGACGATCTCCATGCGCTCACCTGCGGCAGCCCGCTCTGCATGCGTTTTGCTCTCGGCCTGATGATCGACTTCCCCTGGGAGGAACTGGCGGGCATCCTGCGGGGCTGGAGCGAACTCAGCGTCGACAACCCAGACCAGGTTTCGCCGCACGCCCTCTGTTCGTTTGCCGTCGAGAACTACGCCCTGCAAAATCCGCAGGCTGTCGTGCTCCTCAGCCGCATGGTCCATGGCGTTGGAGGCATCACTTTTCCCGCTCTTAACTCACTATTCTGGGACGACCTGGGCACGAGTGCCGAGCTTCAGGCCACACTCGATGCCCTGGCCGAACGCGGCCTGATCGAAGTAGATCGTCTCAACGAGCGCGCCTACATCCACCCCATGGTGCGCCGCTATCTCAACGAAAACGCCGTCATGCTCGGCGAAGAGTGGGATCGCCGGCACGCCGCCTTCTACGTCACTCGTGTCCAACAGTACCAGAAGCTTCCGCTCCAGCGCTGGCCCGAAGTTGACAGGGATTGGGGCAATATCTTTGTCGGCGCCGACTGGTGTGCCCGCCGCGTGGAGCGCCTCTTTGAAGGCAGTGCCCTGGAGATCATTGCCGATCCTAAGACGGATCCTGCTGCGCTTGCCAAGGTTGTCGCCGCTCATGCCGCGCCTGCCCAAGGTGAACTGCCACCCGGAAGTCCGCCTGTCCCGGGCTCGCCCGCGCTTACCGACCTGCGTCTGGCACGCACCTATGCCCTGGCCCTGGCCGACTACGCGTTCTGGCGCCATCCGCCCGGCATCGTGCGCTGGCTGGCCGTTGGTGCGCTCTGCCGCGCTTGCCATGGGCGACATGCGCAACTACGCCTGGTTCTTGATGAATCTCGGCCGCCAGATGTTCTTCCTCGGCCGCCTGCCGGAGGCCATCGCCTGGCTCGACCGCGCCCGCCCGATCTTCGACCAGCGTGATCTTCTGTCCGACCTCGCCTATCTCTACACCGACCTGGGCACCACCTATCGGGTCCTCGACGAGCCGCGCCGCGCGCTCGACAGCTTTAAGGCCGCCTTCGACTGCACAGCGCAGCTGGGCGATCAGCCGGCCCTTGCCACGGCCTACATGAACCTGGGCAGCGCCTATTTCAGCCTCAACCAGCACGAGCAGGCGCTTGCCGAGCATGCCAAGGCACTGCGCGTGGCCCTGCGGCTCCAGGATAAGCATCTCACTGCCAGCGCCTACAACAACATCGGGCTGGCGCTCGAGGCGACCGAACGGTACGACGACGCCGTTCACGCCTATGAACACGCCTTGCGTATGTTCCGCCAGTTGGACGATGTTACCGGCATCAGCGCCTGCTACAACAATCTAGGTTCAGTCTGCTATGCCCGCGGGGAGACTGTCCAAGCGCTGCAGTGGTATGATCGCGATCGCCAGCTCCTTGAACAGCGCGGCGCCTGGACCGACCTGGCTGCCACGCTGCACAACCTCGGCCATGTTGCCCTCGAACAGGGGGCTCGCGAGCAAGCCGTAGCCTACTTCACGCAGAGCCGTGATCTCTATGCCGCCTTCGACCTGGACGAGTATGTGGCCGAAGAAGAAGAGATGCTGCGCTTCCTCGCCGACAAGCGGCGCCAGTAGCTTCCTGGAAGTGCCGACCTCTGGTCGGAGTCCTTCTGAAAGGGTGTCTGGGGAACGCTAACAAAACGCTAACATTCCACTAGCAAACTTCTGTCGCCTCGCAGGTGTAGAACTGACAAAAGGTGCGCAAATTGGAAGTTGTCTAACTTGCGCGCTCTTTTAGCGCTGCGGTATGATAGGCCACGTTAGCACTCTGATGTGTCGAGTGCTAACGGGTGGGTAGCAATCCCTAAACTGAAACAGTAACAAGACTTCTCAAGAGCGAACATCAGAGTTTGTGTAGGAGGATTTAATATGAACCTGAAGCCACTGGGTGACCGCATCGTCGTGCAGCCCATCGAGCAGGAAGAGCAGACCACGCTTGGCATTTTCCTGCCCGAGACGGCCAAGGAAAAGCCCCAGCAGGGCAAAGTCATTGCCGCCGGCCCCGGCGCACGCAAGGAAACTGGCGAGCGCATCGCCATGGACGTCAAGGTCGACGACAAGGTGCTCTATGCCAAGTATGCCGGCACCACGATCAAGCTTGACGGCAAGGAACTCCTGATTCTCAAGGAATCCGACATTCTGGCCATCGTCGAATAGGCGTATTCACCAGGCGTCTACATTGTTGTTAGCAGTCTGACGAGCGTCTACACGGTTATAGTTTTATAGTACTGCGGAGGAAACAAAAGTATGGCAAAGCAGATTATTTACGAAGATGAAGCACGACGTGCTTTGAAGGCCGGCGTCGACCAGCTCGCCAATGCGGTCAAGACCACCCTCGGCCCCAAGGGCCGCAACGTTGCCCTCGACAAGAAGTGGGGCAGCCCGACCGTCACCCATGACGGCGTGACCGTGGCCAAGGAAATCGAGCTGAAGGACCCGTTTGAGAACATGGGCGCCCAGCTCCTCAAGGAAGCCGCCACCAAGACCAACGACGTGGCCGGCGACGGCACCACCACTGCCACCGTGCTGGCCCAGGCCATCGTCAACGAAGGCCTCAAGAACGTCACCGCCGGCGCCAACCCGATGATGCTCCAGCGCGGCATCGTCGCCGGCCGCGACGCCGTCGTCGCCGCCCTCAAGGACATGGCCACCCCGGTCGCCGGCAAGGAAGAGATCGCCCAGGTCGCCAGCATTTCGGCCGCCGACCAGAACATCGGCGACCTGATCGCCGACGTGATGGACAAGGTCGGCAAGGACGGCGTCATCACCGTCGAAGAGAGCAAGGGCCTCGAATTTGAGACCGAGTATGTCGAAGGTATGCAGCTCGACCGCGGCTACCTGAGCCCCTACTTCGTCACCAATGCCGAGCGCATGGAAGCCGAAATCGTCCGACCCCTACATCCTGATCACCGACAAGAAGATCAGCAGCGCCCAGGACATCGTCCCGGTGCTCGAGAAGCTGGTCCAGATCGGCAAGCGCGAGATCGTGATCATCGCCGAAGATGTCGACGGCGAGGCGCTGGCCACGCTGGTGCTCAACAAGCTGCGCGGCATGGTCAACGCCCTGGCCATCAAGGCCCCGGGCTTTGGCGACCGCCGCAAGGCCATGCTGCGCGACATCGCCATCCTGACCGGTGGCCAGGTCATCACCGAAGAACTCGGCCGCAAGCTCGAGAGCATCAAGCTTGAGGACCTCGGCCGCTGCGACAAGATCGTCAGCACCAAGGACGACACCACGATCGTCGACGGCGCCGGCGCGGCGCAGGCCATCAAGGGCCGCATCGACCAGATCCGCGCCGAAGTCGAGGCCTCCACCAGCGACTACGACCGCGAGAAGCTGCAGGAACGCCTGGCCAAGCTGGCCGGCGGTGTGGCCATCATCCGCGTCGGCGCTGCCACCGAGACCGAGCTGAAGGAAAAGAAGCACCGCGTCGAAGACGCCCTGAGCGCCACGCGTGCGGCCGTCGAAGAGGGCATCGTCCCTGGCGGTGGTGTGGCGTTGATCAACGCCATGCCGGCGCTGGACAGCATCAACCTGGAAGGCGACGCTGCCACCGGCGTGCGCATCATGCGCCGCGCCCTGGAAGAGCCCATGCGCATGATCGCCACCAACGCCGGCCTGGACGGCGCCGTGGTGATCGAGAAGGTGCGCATGCTGCACAGCGACGGCAAGATGACCACCGGCTACGACGTGCTCGCCAACGACTATGTCGACATGCTGAAGGCCGGCATCATCGACCCGGTCAAGGTCACCCGCAGCGCCGTGGAGAACGCCTGCTCCATCGCCGCCATGATCCTGACCACCAGCGCGCTGGTCTCTGACATCCCGGAAGAGAAGCCGGCGATGCCCGCGGGCGGCGGCGGCGGCATGGGCATGGACATGTAATATGGCGCGTGCCGATGGCCGGCACGCAAGCTGCACGACAAGAGGAGGCTTCCTTGGGAGGTCTCCTCTTTTTTTGCGCCATGCGCCTGCGCGCTGCCGCACTTGTACTTGTGTCTTGGGGCACAGCGGCCGCCAGCATGGGCCGCGATAATGGATGGGATGGCACCGAACCATCTTTATCAATGAAAATCAATGGAGATATTCTTGACCTATGCTGTACATGCGCCAGAGCCTGCTCGCTATGCTGCTTGTGGTTCTTTCTGTCGGAGGACTGTATTCGCCGGCCGCGGCTGCCGACACGCCGAAGCCGACACCAACACCCGGACTCAAAGTCGAGATAACGCCGGTTGCCACGCCAGTCAGCGCCGCCGGGAAGACGGTAGATGTGGACTTAGACCAGCCGTTTGTGCTGCGGCAGGGCCAGACTGGACGCATCGAAGCGGAAGACGTCAGCGTCACCTTGCGTTCCTTGTCTGAGGATTCAGGCTGCTTCAGCCCGGACGATTGCTCTACCATGTTGGCGGAAGGCACGCTGGCCATGCAGGCCGGTGAGGACAAGACCCTGCTCGATTTCTCGGCCATTTTGACGCCCGACTCCGCGTTTACCTATGAGTTGGGCGACTATGTGATTGCCATGGTGCACGTCGAGGCGAATGAAGACGGCGAACGGCTAGCGACCTTTGTCGTCAGCGGCCAGCACCCGGCCGAGGTTGCGGTGCCCGAACCGCGCATGGCCAAACGCTGCCCGGGCTTCAGCCGATTTGATGCCGCTGCCATCCTGCAGGCGGATGTGAACCCACGGCCAATCGCCAACCTGGTCTTTGCGCCGCTGTCGAGCAGCGCACCGGAGCCCACGGGTTTTTGCGGCTACTACGCGACGGAAGGTGGCCCGGAGACACTGGCCGACACGCCTCTTGATCCTGCGCTGCCTTACCTTGCCTCAGAGGTCGACACTCCGTATGCGGCGGTGACAGGCCGGCTGTCAGGGGAAGATGCCCAGCAGTTGCTGCATCTGCTGCCGCTCGTGAGCGGTGGTGAGGAAGAGGTGGATCAGTTCACGATTCTCCAGCTTCAGACGCAGCTCTCCGCCGGTATGAGCGACGAGTTCCTGCCAACCTTGTATGAGGCAGCGCAAGGCAACTCGGAGGCACAGGTGGAATGGCTTGGCAGTAATAAACTGGACAATGGTGCCCAAGAAGCACTCTGGCTGGCACTGCCTGCCAATGCCGGCGAGTTCGTGGCGGCGATCAGCCATCAAAACGGCGAGTTTGTCATCGTGGCGGCGCTGGTCAGTCCAGACGTGACCGCAGCAGACGCCAAGGGATACGTGCTCACCGTCCTGAACCGGCTGGTCGAGTAGGGCAGGATGCCCAAGCTGATAGTGTGAGAAAAGGGGAGGCGTCCACGCGGGTGCCTCCCCTTACTTTTTGTGTGTAGCTTAAATTTTGAGAACTCTGTCTTCAGGTAGTATGCTTGAACTGACCCTCCGCCCTGCACCCTCATCCTGAGGGAAATAGGCGCTTGCGCCTGGCCGGCCCACAGACGGCACTCTACACGCTCAAGTCAAGTCATCAATAAGGAGGGCTCCATGTGGGAGTGTCTTCGCCATGCCACCGTTCGGGTACAGCTTCTCCGCGCTATCGGCGCGGGGTTGCTGGCAACTGCGGCGCTGATGGTGTTCGCACCGCAGCCGGCCTTTGCTCAAATCATCCCCGGCGGCACCTGTGTCAACGACGTCACCAGCCGAGAAAATAACTGTACCGCCAACGACGTGAGCATGGCAGCCGTCAATCTGCTGCCGGACAGCACGGACGTGGTCTGCAGCAGCCCGAGGACACGGTGACAGTCCATCTCGCGCGCCAGGCTGAGGTCGACAGCCAAGGAACGGTACGATATCGGCATCTTTGTGGCCAAAGACGGCGGCAGCGCTTACAGCGGTACAGTACGCGCACGATTACTTACACCCCATCTCGGCCACCAACGCCAATGTCGACGTCACCTCCGGCGTTGGGCCCTTTTACAACGGGCAGATCGGGACCGGTAACACGTGTGGCGACATCCAGCAGGACGTACTTACATTCTATGACCTTCCCCTGATTACGCTGCCCTGCCACGACCATGATGGCGATGGCTACCTGGATGTGTCGGCCATTGTCAGCTGGGACAACGTGTTTCACATGTGCACCGAGCACGGCCCAGGCTGTGCCTAACACAAAGGCGAAATGCAGTGCAGACCAGGCGCTGCGCATACCGATCGTCGTGCCACCCGGTGAGGTTGAAATCGTCAAGGTGCCCGACGAACCGGTCGTCAATGCCGGCGACCAAATCGGCTTTACTATCGTCGTACATAACACGCAGGCAACACCAGCCACCAACGTGCGCATCACGGACACATTGCCGCCGGGGCTGGCCTGGCGGGTCGTGGTCTCAGCCGACAGCGCCGCGTGCAGCATTGCCGGCGGCGTGCTGACCTGTAGTTTGGGCACGTTGAACTCGGGTCAGTCGCGCCAGGTGCGCATCATGGCGCCGACCTCCGTCGCCGACTGCGGCCCGGTCGAGAACATTGCCTATCTCTCATACTGGTCGGGCAGCCCTCCCGGCCTCAAATATGGCCAGGCCGAGGCAATCTCCGGCGTTGCCTGCGCGAACATCGAAGTAGACAAGATCACGGATCCCACGGGTGCCACGCAGCCGTTCAACTTCCAGTTGCGCACAGGCACCAGCCTGATCCAGGCATTTACGCTGACCGACACGCAGCCCGCCTTTGTCAGCGGCGATCTCACGCCTACCCTGACCTATATTGTAGAAGAGGCCGTGCCAGCCGGCTGGCAGAACACCGGTGCACACTGCGACAACAGCAACGCGCCTATCTCCGTGCGGCCCGTGACCTCAGCACGGAGGAACTCGCCTGTATTGGGGAGCACAGTGTTCTGCACCTTCACCAATACCCAGTTGGCGAGTGTCGAGTTGGTCAAAACAGCAGTCGGAGGCAGCGGCACCTTCCGCTTTGCGCTCAACGGCGAGGATTTTCGTGCGGTTTCTGCGAGCAGCGGGGTGCCCGGCCATGTTGCGTGGCTGGACCGTGCACCCGGCCTCTACACTGTCGAGGAACTTGACCCGGGCGAGGAATGGCAGGCAGGCGCCATCAACTGTATTATCTATCCCCCTAGCGGGAGCCCACGCAGCGACGACGCAGCATTTGTACTTGCCACAGGCGAGCGGGCGGTGTGCGCCATCACCAACACGCACCGCGGCCAGATCGTGATCCAGAAAGTCACCGAGCCCATCAGCCGGAAGAAATTCGGCTTTTCGACCAGCTTTGGGCCAGACATCAGCATTGTTGCCGGCCAGGCATACCGGTCGCACCTGCTTGCACCCGGCACCTACACCGTGACCGAGTCCTTGCCCCTGCCGCACGGCTGGGATCTGGTGGGGTCCACCTGCAGTGATGGCAGCCCTACGAGCGCCATCAACCTGGGGGCGGGCGAGACCATCACCTGTACCTTTACGAACCACCAGCACGCGGCCGCGTTACCGTGGTCAAACAGATACAAGGTGCCGGGATTCGGTTGTATGACACAACCTTCCCGTTCAACTCCACCGGTGGGCTGACCACGACCAATCCCTTTAACATCACTACCGTCGACACCGTGGGGCAGGCAGTATTCGGCAACCTGCTGGCGGGTGCGTACAGCGTCGCCGAGGTGCCCGAGCCAGGATGGGAGCTCGTCAGCGCAAGCTGCAGCGGCGGGAGTTCGCCCAATCCAGCAGCGATTGCATTGGGCGCGGGTGAAGATATTACCTGCACCTTTGTCAACCGGCGGCAGTCTGCCGGGATCAGGCTGGACAAGCTGGTTACCAGCATCGTTGATCCTACCTGCGCCGCCGCCCATGATCAGATCGAGGTGCCGGCAGGCACCGAAGTGATCTACTGCTTTGGGATTTACAACACGGGCAGCGTGACCATTACCGCACCCATCGTTCTCGTCGATGCCGCCCTGGGTATCGACCAGGAATTGAACACCGTAACCCAGATCGCACCCGGCGCCCAGGCCTTCTACACGACCACGCACAACTGGGGCGCAGGGGCTGGACCCTTTCCGAACACTGCTACTGTGACGGGGGCAACGGCGCTTGGCCCTGTGTCTGACAGCGACGACGCGCTGGTTACTATCTCCAGCGGACAGGGTGTGGGGCTGGCCGTCCAGAAACTGGTTGGGCCAACAGGAGGACCGTATCACCTAACCACGGCGGATGCCCCGCTGGTTACGGACGCAGGGACGCAGCTGCAGTGGCAGTGGATTGTCACGAATACGGGTACGGTAGACTTGAACCTGACCTTTGCCGATTTTCTCGACGGCGGCCTATACGACCTCTTCACTACGGGAGGCTGCGCGGCCCCGCCTGCTCCGCTGGCACCCAGTGCCGTCTACATCTGTACGTCGACGGCATTTCCGGCAGCCGGCGGCTTACACATCAATCAGTTTGTTGTGCAGGGCTGCGCTGCGCAAGGGGGGCCAGAGGAGTGCCTCGTAGAAAGCGACATCGCAGCGTATGTCACCCGCCCGCAGTTGGCCGTAACTAAGATTGTCGCCAACAGCTGGGGTGGTACGCTCTCTGCGGCAAACTTCCCACTTCAGGTCGCCGGCAGCGGTGCCGTTACTGCGGTGACCAGCGGCGTGACGATAACGCTGGGCGCCGGCGACTATGCCGTGTCAGAGCAGCAGCAGCCAGGCTACACCACCACCGGGTTTGAGGGCGACTGCGCTGCCGACGGCAGCATCAGCCTGGCCAACGGGGATGCGAAATCGTGTACGATCATCAACACGGATAAGCCGGCTGCGCTCATAGTGACGAAGGTTGTGATTGCGTCTGACTACGATCATACGTTTGACCTCACGCTTGACGGCTCCCCGATTGGGAGCGCGTCCGGCGGCGGGGCGACGATCGGTCCACTGCCGATTGCGGCGGGCCAGCGTGTGGTGGGTGAGTCGGGACCTCTGGACGAATATGTGACCGAGATTGGCGGCGACTGCGATGCGACCGGGCTGTTCCAGGCGGCACTGGGGCAGAGCTACTCGTGCACCATCACGAACACGCGCAAGGCCAGCATTGTGGTAGTCAAAGAGGCGATCCCGCCTGGCAGCACGACGGCCTTTCCCTTTACGGCCAGCTATACAAACACGATCTTTCGATCGGCGGATGGCCAGGCAGCAGGTTCTGGCCTGCTGCCACCCGGCAGCTACGCCGTTACGGAAACAGTTCCTGCGGGTTGGGAACAGGTGGCTACCAACTGTTCCAACGGCAGCGAACCGTCCGGAATCAGCGTAAGTGCCGGCGAGACCGTAACATGCACGTTTACCAACCGGCAGATGGGGGGGATTCAACTGCATAAGCAGCTGGTGCCGCCAGGCGCCAGCGCTACGTTCAGCTTTACTGCCAGTTATGCGCCGGACTCTTTTCCTCTGGGCGATGGCGGCGTGCATTCGTCGGGTTTCCTGCCCGTGGGCGTATATACGGTAGCCGAGACGGTTCCCCTACCTGGAGGGTGGGTGCAGACCGGCTTTGCCTGCAGTGATGGCAGTACCCCCTTCAATCTTGACCTCGAACCCGGGGAACTGATGACGTGCACGATCACGAATACGCTTGTGGACGGCCAGGTCATTATCCAGAAGTTCACCGATCCGCACTTCGCGACGCAGCCGTTCACCTTTACCACGAACTTTGCCGGCGACGTGATCTTGACCGGACCAGGCCCGGCCTTTGTCTCAGACTCGCTGCCGCCCACGATGGCGCGTGCGGCGATGCATTATTCGGTCAGCGAGATCATGCCTGCCGATTTGCACCAGGCCCTGGCGCTCTGCCTGGGCGAGGATCGCCGCTACGTGGCTCCCAGTTTTATCGACCTGCGGGCCGGTGAGGTTGTGACCTGCAACTACTTTAACACGGAGTATCCGTTCCTCAGCCTGGGGCTTGGCAAGCAGCGGGCGCCGGGGCAGGCGGCCAGCGTAGAGGTAGGGCACGACGTGACATTCAGCATCGTCGTGACCAACACGAGCGCCGTCACCCTGACTAACCTGCTGGTCAGCGAGTACTTCCCGGATAAACTAGGACTCAGCCCGAACGACAACCACGGCTGGACGCTCACGGCGGGCGGGCGCGCGGCAGTCCAGGTAGTCCCTCTGATTCGGTCAGGGGACGCTGTTACCTTGCCCATCGTGCTGCGCGCCTTGGCTGCATCCGCCGATCCGGTGGTGAATCGGGTCACGCTCAGCGGGGGGACTTATGTGAACGGCCTGCCACTGCCCGACTATCTGTTGGAAGCCGAGGCAGATGTGACTATTACCGATCCGACCGGGCTAGAGCCGGGCGACGAGCCGCTGCACGTTCCAGGGGTGTATCTGCCGTTTGTCTCTGGGGAGTGAATGAAAAAGGGCCCACGGTCGCAGGAGATCCGCAGCCGTGGGCCTGCGTGTTGCGCTAGTGCGCGGCGATGTAGACGGCTTCCGCGCGCTCCACCTTGGCGACGGGGAAAACGTCGACGAGGTCGTAGCTGCGTGAGCCGAGGCCGAGCTGCTCGCCGTAGACGGTGACCAGGTACGGGTCCTTAAGCGGTCCATGCAGCCAGCGGAAGGGGTGGCCTTCGCGAGTGTGCACCTCGAACATGCTGGGCAGGTTCTCCTCGATCAGCGGCGTCTTGGCGATCATATCCAGCGCTGCCGTCTCGAGGGCAATGATATCGTCCGAGCCAAAGATGCCGGCGTCGGGCAGGATGGGCATGCTGGTAAAGCCAAAACAGTCGCAGACCGGCGTCATGTGCGTCGCCAGGGCGAGGTGTGTGGCTTTTCCGGGTGCAAATGTCGAGAGCGTGATTGAGGTGCTGATGGCGCACGCTTCTTGGAACGAGTAGAAGTTGGCAGGATCGATCTTGAGGCTGCCAGCCGGGGCGACCTTCAGGCAGCGCCCGCACTGGTTACACTCCTCGAAGTGCATGTGGATTTGGCCCGGGTGATGGCGGTCCTCAACCAGGGCGCCAAACGGGCACGAGTCCAGGATGGCCTTAAAGATCGAGGCGTCGAGGACTTTCTCGGGGAACCAGTACTGGTCGTAGTGCATCACGTCGTGCATAGCGCTGCGGGAGGCGCCGGTCAGGCAGCCCAGGGCGAGATTCTTGATGGCGCCGCCGAAGCCGCAGCTCGGATGGCCCTTGACATGGGCGAAGTTGATCAGGAAGCTGGCGTCTTCGATCATGCCGGCGATATGCCACTCTTTGATCGACTTGTAGGGCTGCTCGGGGTGCGTGTACTGGTAGTGGTCGTTGAGCCCGGCGGAGGGATAGATGGGGCAGCCGAGCACTTCCGGCGTATAGCCGCGCGCTTCGGCCCCGCGTACGTCCCAATCGACATCCGTGATAAAGGGCCGGCCGCCGCCGTCCTTCACCGCCTGGACGACCTTGCGCACGAAGATGGGGTGCACCGTGGAGTAGCCCAGGTTGTTGCCCGAGTGGAGCTTGATGACGACCGTCTCATCCTTCACGCGGTCGCGCACATGCAGTTCTTCCAGGATCAGATCCAGCTTTGCCGGGAGCGTCTCCTTGGCATCCAGCCGTGCCTGTCGTGGTGATCCCCAGTAGACTTTGCTCGCCATAATGTCACCTTGGATATATATGAGTGTGTGGCGCGGCAGCAAGTGCCGCAGTGAATAAAAGGGAGGTCGGGTTAGCAGGAATTGTAACACTGATTACGAAGAAGCCGCTCAAGGCGCTTGCTCCCGTTTTAACCCCCTGTTGCAGGCGACAGTTCCAGGCATGCATCGGCGCAGAGCCAGAACAGGTTCTCGCGCACATCGTGCCGTGACGACCACGAGCGATGGTCCCATTCGGCACCACTCAGGTCATCACCCCCATATAAGACCTGCCCAAAGGTTACACCGCGGAACTGGGCCACGGCCATCAAGCCGGCGGCCTCCATCTCTACCGTCACGCAGCCTTCCTGCCGGCGCAGGGCGATCTTGTTGGGCGTCTCGCGGTACGGTGCATCGGTCGTCCAGGTCTTGCCGAGAAGGTAGGGGACGCCGCTTTGTTCCATGGTCTGGGCCACCGCCTGCACGGCTGCCGGGTTGGCTGCCACTTCCCGTGCCGGCGGAAGGTAGTGATAGGAGACCCCCTCATCCCGCACTGCGCTGCCGACCAGGATAAGATGGCCGACGGCGATGTCTTTTTGCAGCACGCCGCAGCCGCCACAGGCAATGAAATTGCGGCAGCCAAAGGCGATCACTTCCTCGAGCAGCCCGGCTGCCAAGGGGCCGCCAATGCCCGGATGGAAAAAGGCCAGCCGCCGATCGCGATACGTGATTTCATACACCGGGTGCTGGCCGTCTTCCCACTTGTTCCGTGCCACAATCTTGGCACTGTGTTCCGCCACCACTTTCTCGATCACCTCGCCAAAGAAACAGATCACGCAGTGCTGCGGAATATCGCGCGGCTTGATGATCTTTGACGGCTCAATCAACGCTTCACGGCTAGGGTCGTGCTCGAGGATGGGATAGCTCATTCTTGTCTCTGCCTTGCGGTAATGTGGAACAGGTGTGCGCCGGTTGAGCGTTCAGAATGCCATATCATGGCGCCTGTGTTAAAATACTCCCCTCACACGAACTCTCTCCTACCGGAGCCGACCCGCTATGACCACGCCGATGCGGCAGCAGTACCTGTCGATCAAGAGCCAGCACCCCGACTGCATTCTCCTCTTTCGCCTCGGCGATTTCTACGAAACGTTTGACGAGGATGCCAAGACGGTGGCGCGGGTGTGCGATGTGGTGCTTACCAGCCGCCCGGTCGGCAACGACCAGCGCGTGCCGCTGGCGGGTGTGCCGTACCACGCCGTCGATTATTACATCGCCAAGCTGGTCGAGGCGGGTTACCGGGTGGCGATCGCCGAGCAGATTACCGAGCCGGGCAAGGGGCTGGTAGAGCGCGAGGTGCGCCGCGTCGTCACCAAGGGCACGGTCGTGGAGCCGGGCATGCTCGACGAGCGGCGCAACAACTACCTGGTGGCCGTGGCCATGGCTCCGCGTGGTGGCGCCGCCGGCCTGGCGTACTGCGATATCAGCACGGGCGAGTTTGGTGCCACGCAGATCACCGGCGCGTCGACGCAGGAGGTGGAGCAGCGCGTGGGCGAGGAACTCAGCCGCCTCCAGCCCAGCGAACTGATCCCCGTCGACTGGCAGCCCCAAGACTCGTCGGTGCACCTGCTGATTGCCAATCTGCACCCCTTGCTGTCCAAGGTGGAGCCGTGGCAGGTTGAGCCCGATACGGCGGCCGGCCGCACTCAAGCGCCACTTCGGCTGTCGCCAGCCTCGACGGCTATGGCCTGCACAACAAGCCGGATGCCCTGCGCGCCGCCGCTGCCGTGCTTGCCTATCTCCAGCAGATGCAGCCCAAGGCGCTGTCGCTGCTCACGGGCCTGCATACCTATACGCTCGGCGCCTTCATGCTGCTCGACGAGTCGACGCGCCGCAACCTGGAACTGACCGAAACCATGCGCGGCGGCGATGCCAAGGGCAGCCTGCTGGCCGTGCTCGATTCCACGCTCACCCCCATGGGCAGCCGCCTGCTGCGGCGCTGGATCAACCAGCCACTGCTCGATGTGGACGGCATCAACCGCCGCCTCGACGCCGTGCAGTGCTGTGTCGACGATACGCGTGCTGCGGCTGGAGGCGCGCGGGCTGCTAGGCCAGATCGGCGACCTGGAGCGCTGGACCAACCGCGTACTGCAAGGATTCGGCCTGCCACGCGACCTGGTCGGGATGCGCCAGGTACTGCGCCTGATCCCATGCGCTGCACGGCTGCCTGGGCGCCAACGCTGCGGACCGCCCTCTTGCCCACGCTGCCTGCCTGCGAGGCCGTGCTGGCGCTGCTGGAGACGTCTCTGGCCGACGATCCGCCCGCCACCCTGGCGACGCCCGGCATCATCCGCCCCGGCTTTGACGCCGAGCTGGACGGGCTGATGGAGAAGAGCCGCCATGCCAAGGACTGGATCGCCAATCTCGAACAGGTCGAGCGGCAGCGGCTGGATATCAAGAGCCTCAAGGTCGGCTACAACAAGGTCTTTGGCTACTACATCGAGGTCACCAACACGCACGCGGCCAAGACCCCGCCCGAGTACATTCGCAAGCAGACGATCGCCAACGGCGAGCGCTACATCACGCCCGAACTCAAGGAGTACGAGACGCTGGTCCTCAACGCCGACGAGCGGCGGCTGGAGATCGAGCAGAACCTGTTTGGCGAGGTGTGCAGCCAGATCGGCGCGTACGGCGTGCAGCTGCTGCAGCTGGCGCAGGCACTGGCGGAACTGGACGTCTACACGGCCCTCGCCGAAGTGGCGCTGCTGCGCCGCTATGTGCGCCCCGTGGTCGACGAGGGGCCTGCCATCGAGATCGAAGCCGGCCGCCATCCCGTGGTGGAATTGACGCTGCGCGACGAGCCGTTCGTGCCCAACGACACGCGTCTCGTGCCCGAGGCCGCCGTGCAGCTGATCACCGGCCCCAACATGAGCGGCAAGAGCACCTATCTGCGCCAGACCGCCCTCATCACCCTGATGGCGCAGATCGGCAGCTTTGTCCCGGCCGACAGCGCGCAGATCGGGGTGGTAGATCGCATCTTCACACGCCTGGGCGCCAGCGACGAGATCCACCGCGGCCAGTCCACCTTTATGGTCGAGATGGTGGAGACGGCCAACATTCTGAACCACGCCAGCAGCCGCAGCCTGCTGGTCCTGGACGAGATCGGGCGCGGCACCAGCACCTACGACGGGCTGGCGATTGCCTGGGCGGTAGTCGAATACATCCACAACCATCCGGGACTGCGCGCCAAGACGCTGTTTGCCACTCACTACCACGAACTGACCGACCTGGCCGAGCGCCTGCCGTGCGTGGTCAACTACAACGTGGCCGTCGACGACAGCGGCGACGGTGAAGATGTGGTTTTCCTCCGTCGCATCGTGCCGGGCAAGGCGGACCGCTCGTATGGCGTCCACGTCGCGCGGCATGGCCGGGCTGCCGTCGGCCGTCGTCAACCGCGCCGCCGAAATCCTTGAAGATCTCGAACGGAGTGGCGCAGCCGGCCCTCGCCGCCTGGGTGAAAGCAGCGCACGCCGCACCAGGGCTGCGACGCAGGTATCACTCTTTGCCGAGGTTCACCCCGTGGTCGATGCCCTGCGTGCGCTCGACGTCAATGCACTGACGCCGCTAGATGCGCTCAACCGGCTCTACGAACTGCAAAAGATGCTACAATAGTAGGTACCGGCTTTTGTTCGCTGCCGTGATTTGTTCGTAACCGTCGTGAACCCCGTTCCACCAGGAGAAGAACATGTCTACCGTACAAGGCAGTCTCCGCAGGCCGGCTATCGCCGCTTTGCTGGCCGTTCTCATCTGTTCATTGTTCCTTGCCGGATCGCTCACTGCCTATGCGCAGGAGCCTGGCCCCGTACCTGGCCCTGTCATAGGTGCCGGCGTGCAGCAGGAGCAGAGCCCTGACATCGTGGGTGGGCGTGAAGCTGCTCCTGGCGCCTGGCCCTGGCAGGTGGCGCTGGTTGTGCATACGACGAGCGAGGCCTACAACGGTTTTTTCTGTGGCGGCTCGCTCGTCGCGCCCCAATGGGTGCTCACAGCCGCGCACTGCTTGGATGGCATGGACGCATCCCTGATCGACGTGCTGGTTGGCGCACACCTGCTTTCCAGCAATGAACGGCGCATCCAGGCCGACAAATTGTTGATGCACCCCGACTACAGCGACCTGACGATTGACGGCGATCTGGGCCTGCTGCATCTGTCTGAGCCGGTGACAAACACTACCCTCACGTTGTTTGCGCCAGCCGCTGACGGGAATGAATTGGACTATCTGCGCGGGACGGTCGCCGGCTGGGGCAACATGGATCCCTACAGCTGGTACGGGCAATTTCCTGATGCGCTCCAGGAAGTGTCACTGCCTCTCATCGGCTATCAAGCCTGCAGCGACCTGTGGCAGTTCCCATTCAGCAGCAACCTGATCTGCGCGGGCTATCCGACCATGACGAAGGCGGTGTGCAGCGGCGACAGCGGCGGCCCGCTGATGGTGCAAAAGCCTGACGGCCAGTGGCGCCAAATCGGCATTGTCAAAGCGGGGCCGCTTGGCTGTGTTGGCGGGAGCAGCCCTGATATATTTACGCGTACGGCGGGTTACTCGCAGTGGATTGAAGGCTGTGTGCAGAACCCCGATGCTGCGGTCTGTACAGGGGCCGACACCTACGAGCCAGACGATACAGCCCAAGCAGCATCGGTGTACGCCACCTTCGGGGTCACGGAGACGCACACTTTCCACCAGGCCGGCGACCAGGATTGGCTCAAGTTCGACGTCAAGGCCGGGCATCTCTACCAGATCCAGACCCAGTACCTTGTCACATATACTGCGCCGGTTGACACGGTTGTCTGGCTGTTTGGCGACGAAGGCCACACGCCGCTGGTCTATAATGACAATGGGAGGGACAAGGATCCATTCCCGCTTTTCGGCACCGTAGTGGACGATGCGACATTGCTCTGGCGCGCAACGGCTGACGGCCAGCTGTACTTGAGCGTGGAGAACAACGCATCAAGCCTTGACTACTACCACCCGTACGGGCCTAATGCCAAGTACGCCATAGCCATCCGTGCCTATGCACACCAGGCGTATCTGCCTGCCGTCAACCGTGAGGCGAACGCGTCCATGCCATCTAGTGGACCATCTATACCGGCAGTGCCGGCAATTCCGGCGCCGTCGGCATCCAATCGCTGATCAATTGATCTTGTGGAGTGAGTCATGCCTAAGCCTGCCAGCCTGACCGATGGACAAATCCAGTATGCCCTGCAAGATCTGCCCGGCTGGAGTGTTGTCAACGGCAAACTGCACCGCGAATTCAAGTTCCGTGGGTTTACTGAGGCGTTCGGTTTTATGACCATGGTGGCCGTCGAGGCGCACGCCATGGACCATCATCCCGAGTGGTCGAACGTCTACGATCGCGTGACGATCGACCTGGTGACCCACGTCACCGGCAGTACCATCACCGAGCGCGACGTGGCGCTGGCGAAGATCATCGACGGCCTGGCATGAGCTACAAGGCATCGCGTACGGCATCGGGCCCCCACCCTGGTTTCCGTCCAGGGGCAGACCCGATTGCGCTGCAAGTCTATCGGCATCGCTTTACAGGCGTGGCCGAAGAAATGGGCGTAACGCTGCGGCGCACTGCCTATTCGCCAAACATCAAGGAGCGGCTGGATTTCTCCTGCGCGCTCTTCGACGGCGAGGGCCGCATGATCAGCCAGGCGGCGCATATCCCTGCCCACCTGGGTGCCATGCCGGCGAGTGTGGCTACCATCCTCGCCACTTTCGCCACTTGGGAGCAAGGCGACGTGGTGATCGTCAACGATCCCTTTCGGGGCGGCAATCACCTGCCGGACATCACCATGATCACCCCGATCTTTGCCGGGGAGGCGCGACCTTCGTTCTTTGCGGCGAGCCGGGCCCACCACGCCGACGTGGGCGGCATGGCGCCGGGTTCGCTGCCGCTGTCGACCGAGATCTTTCAAGAAGGCATCATCATCCCGCCGATCAAGCTCTACCGGTCCGGCGTGCTCAATGCGGAAGCGTTGGACCTGATCCTGGCTAACGTGCGCACGCCTGCCGAACGGCGCGGAGATCTGGCGGCGCAGCGTGCCGCTGCGGCGGTCGGCGAGCGGCGGCTGCAAGAGTTGGTCGCAGCCCATGGCCTGGCCGAGGTGCTGGCCTATGCCGGGCACCTCTGTGACTACAGCGAGCGCATCACCCGCGCCGCCATCGCGCGTGGCCAGACGGCACCTATGCCTTTGCCGACGTGCTGGAACTGGTGGAGGGCGAGCAGGTGACGCTGGCCCCGGTGTGCGTTACCGTCACGATTGTAGGCGATGAGATCCACTTTGACTTCGGAGGGACGAGCCCGGTCGTAGCGGGCTCGCTGAACGCCGTGATCGCCATCACGCAGTCGGCCTGCTACTATGTGGTGCGCAGCCTGATCGAGGATGACGTGCCGATGAACGCCGGCTGCTTTGCGCCGGTCCACGTCCACGCACCGGCCAACTCGCTCGTCAACGCCGAGCGGCCGGCGGCCGTGGCTGCCGGCAACGTGGAAACGTCGCAGCGCATCGTCGATGTCGTGCTCGGTGCGCTGGCACAGGCGCTGCCCGATCGAATTCCGGCGGCATCCAGGGCACCATGAACAACCTGCTGATCGGTGGCAAGCGCAGCAGCGGTGCGCCGTACACCTACTACGAGACGATCGGTGGCGGTATGGGCGCGGGACCGCTCGGCGACGGTCTGAGCGGCGCGCAGGTGCACATGACCAACACGCTCAACACGCCGATCGAGGCCCTGGAGATCGCCTTCCCCTTTCGCCTCGAACGCTACAGCCTGCGCCGGGACAGCGGTGGGACGGGCCTTCACAGGGGTGGCGACGGTATCGTGCGCCAGTACCTGCTGCTCGAACCCGCCGTCGTCACCATGCAGAGCGAGCGGCGCAGTACGGCTCCGTGGGGGCTGGCCGGGGGCGCGTCTGGCCGGCCGGGGCGCAACGTGTTGATCCATCCAGACGGCAGCGAAGAGGAACTGCCTTCCAAGTTTACACGCCGGATGGCGGCCGGCGAGCGCCTGCGTGTCGAGACGCCGGGTGGCGGTGGTTGGGGAGAGTAGTGGGTCCTATCGTGTGGGCCCGCTTACTTGTCGGGGTCGGGGCGCTGCACTATACTGGTCAACGCAAAAAAGGCCGCACCGTTCGCTTCAGCGCTCGTGCGGCCGCGTGCTGAAGAGACCGATCGATCTCAAGGAACAACAATGCGCGACGATTGTATGTGTATGGAGAAGCAGGCGCCGGGAGCAGATCCCCAACCCCGTGCGGCAGGCGCCGCAGCGGCCGAGGGCGCAGAGTTGTACTATCAGGTGTATGGCCCACACGCCTCCCCCAATGGCTTTGCCGCATTAGAAAAAGAGTGGAACCCACTGCTCAAGCGCAGCCGTTTTGACAATTTCTTCTCGACCTACGAATGGCAGACGACCTGGTGGGAGAACCTGGGTGCCGGCGATCTCTGGATCGTCGCGTTCCGCCGCAGCGATACTGATGCACTCGTGGGCATCGCTGCCCTGTATCTGATAACGCTTGATTCGGGACCGGACGCAGGCAAGCGCCAGCTGAACCTGGTGGGCTGCATCGAAGTCAGCGACTACCTGGATCTGATTATCGAGCAGGGCTGGGAGCACGCGGTCTATGCGCACCTGCTGCGCTGGCTGCACAGCGGCGATGCGCCCCAGTGGGATATCTTCGACCTCTGCAACCTGCCCGAGGTAAGTGCTACCTATCGTGACCTCGCTGCGCTCTATGCAGACAGCGGACTGGAAGTCGAAGTCTTCCAGGAGGACACGGCGCCGCAGTTTGTGCTGCCGCGGCGTTTCGAGGACTACCTCCAGAACCAGGTGGACAAGAAGCAGCGCCACGAGATCCGGCGCAAGCAGCGCCGGGCCGAGCGTGAAGCGACAATCGGGTTGATGCTGGTAGGCAAGCAGCATGTGCTCGAAGCCGAGGTGGATGACTTTGTCGTCCTCCAGCGCGCCAGCCGCGAGGACAAGGCAGAGTTTATGACGCCGGAAATGCGGCGATTCTTCCTGGCCGTCGCCCGCCGGACGCTTGACATGGGCGTGCTGCGGTTGTTCTTCTTGACGATCAACGGCGAGAAGGCTGCCACCATGTATGCGTTCGAATACAATCGGCGCCTATGGCTGTATAATTCCGGCTACGATCCTCATGCCTACGCCCAGCTAAGCCCGGGCTGGGTGATGCTGGCCTATGTTATCGAGTATGCCATCGCCGCCGGCTGTTCGGTCTTTGACTTCATGCAGGGCAATGAGGAATACAAGTACCGGTTTGGCGCCGAGGACTACAAAGTCATGCGTGTCGTCGTGCGGCGGCCCGCCTAGCCCTGTCGCATGGGCAAGAACGATGGAAGTGAGGCAGACAGTGCCCCCTATAAACGACGAATACGATGCCTTCTTTGATGAGCCGAAGCAAGCGGACGATACGCCCCCTGCCACCAATCGCACGCGTGCGGCGGCGCGGGGATACCGCCCTGCCTACGAGAAACCATCGCGCCGGCCCTCTGACGATCGGGAAGACTCATTCAACCCGTTGGCATGGCTGCTCGAAGGGGCCACGGGCTTTGTCGAGGAGATGCGCCACAACGACCTGGGCTTATCCGAGGAATTCTGGGTCCATGCGGCGGCGGCGCGCCGCGAGGGGCTGCTGGCGGCACGTGCCCTGCTCGACCAGTTCCTGGAAGAGACTCAGCAGCAGCAGACAGCCGCACGTGAGCGGCAGGCCCGGCAGTCGCGGCGTGGCGGCATCAACGTCGATTTCTAGACCTCCGCCTCCTCCCGCACAGGAGGCTCGACCCCATATTTCTCCTTAACGCGCTCCTTGCGCTACAATCGCGCGGATTTGCAGTTCATACTTGTTAACGGTGCTAGATGATCTCCTCTGGATTATGGCGGACCGGCCGCCTTGCAAGGATGGCCGTATTCGCTGCAGCATGTGCTGCACTCCTCGTCACTGCGCTGGTGCAGCCGGCCCACGCCCAGCCAAGCGCAGGCTATCCCAATGATGGCAGCACGGCGTGGACCGACGTAGATGATGGGCTGGTAACCACGGCTGCGCGAGGGCAGGACTCACTGCCGCTGCATTACCGCCTCCTTGCGCTGGACACGACTTCGCTGCAGGCCCACTTGGCACAGGCGCCGGCCAGCAGCGGGAATCCTGCAGCGGCTGCCGCCCCGCTGCAGCTGGCCTTGCCTATGCCTCAAGGCGGTTTCCAGCACTTTGCCGTCGAGGTGTCGCCGGTGATGGCGCCTGGGCTGGCAGCGCAGTTTCCGGACATCCAAACGTACCACGGGCGTGGAATCGATGACCCCACCGCTACGGTACGCCTGGGGCTCTCGGCCCAGGGCTTTCATGCTCTTGTCCTGTCTCCAGCGGACACCGTCTATATCACGCATCAGGGCACGGCCGGCAGTTCACTCTACATAAGTTATCTGGCAAGCGAATACCCGCAAGACGAGACGTTTGTCTGCGCCGTGCGCGACGCCGAACATGCC
This sequence comes from uncultured Chloroflexia bacterium, assembly GCA_963791135.1. Classification (GTDB taxonomy): domain Bacteria; phylum Chloroflexota; class Anaerolineae; order Caldilineales; family Caldilineaceae; genus Fredericiella. The sequence goes on along the minus strand of CAWBRX010000023.1, from coordinate 46,543 downwards.
GTCGGCGATGCGGCTGTGGGAGCTGATGCCAGCCTGCGGGAGGAATTGGACGGGCTCAAGACCGCGCTTGCTGCAGGTCCGGATCTACGCACCTACAGGCTGGCGGTCGCCGCTACGGGCGAGTATTCGGCCGTCGCAATAGCAAACGCCGGTCTTGTGAATCCGACCGATGCCGAGAAGGTCGCCGCGGTGATGGGATCGATCGTGACCCGTATCAACATGGTCAACGCCATCTACGAGCGCGAGGTGTCGATCCACTTTGATCTCGTCGCCGACAACGCCAAGCTGGTCTATCTGAACCCTGACGCCGATCCCTACACAAACAACCGCATGGACCTGATGCTGGGGCAGAACCGCGACAACCTTGATGCGGTGATTGGCAGCGCAAACTATGATATAGGCCACGCCCTGGGCACTGCCGGCGGGGGGATCGCCTATATCGGCGTCGCCTGCAGCGGCACCTACAAGGGCGGTGGGGTCAGCGGCTCCGGCCCGGCAGATAACCCCTATACGGTGATGGTTACGGCGCACGAACTGGGCCACCAGTTTGGCGCCTACCATACGTTCAACGCCAACAGCTCCGCTTGCGGCAGCGGCAATCGCAGCGCCGCCAACGCCTATGAGCCGGGCAGCGGCAGCACGATCATGTCCTACAGTGGGCTGTGCGGCACAGAGCAGAACCTGCCGGGTTACTTCACGACTTTTCACGTCACCAGCTTTGGCCAGATGTATGACTACAGCCGCAACCGGAACGGCTCCAGCTGTGGCACGATCACGCCTACAAGTAACCAGGCTCCGGTCGTGGATGCCGGACAGGATTACGCCATCCCGGCGCGTACGCCATTTGTGCTCTCCGGCACCGCAAGTGACCCCGACGGACAGCCACTGACCTACAGCTGGCAGCAGGTGGACGTACTTTCCGCGCCTTATACTGGTACGGCCACGCTGCAGCAGGCCATGACCGACCTGGGCAGCGGGGCTCTCTACCGCGTATATGAGTTTTCAACCGGCGGCGCAAGCCGCGCCTTTCCTGCGCCGGCAAATGTGCTGTCCGGCACCGTGGCATTGGGGGAGGTATATCCCACGACCAACCGGACCCTCAACTTCCGGCTGTTTGCGCGTGATAACCAGGCGATCGGCGGCGGGGCGAACTACGACAGCGTACAGCTCACGGTGTTCGACACCGGTTCTGCCTTCAGCGTGACAGTGCCGGCTGCTGGAGCAGCGTGGCCGGCCGGCCTTCAGCGCTTCGTGCAGTGGAATGCCGCGAACACGAGCGCGGCGCCAATTGCCTGCCGCCTCGTCGATATTCTACTGTCGAGCGATGGTGGCGCCACATTCCCCTCTATGCTGGCTGCCGCTACCGCCAACGATGGGAGCGAGTTGGTGCCGGTGCCGGCTGTGCCCACGGATCACGCCCGCGTGCGCGTCCGCTGTGCGGGCAACATCTTCTACAATGTTTCCTCAGAATTTGCCGTGCGGCCCAATATCGGCAGCGGTACCTTGGCAGGTATTGTGCAGGGAACGGGGGGCGAACCTGTAGCGGGCGCGCAGGTGGCGGTCAGTGGGGCCGATGCGGTCGTGTTTCCCACCGATGCTGCGGGGCACTATTCGATCCAACTCCCAATCGGATCTTACACGCTGACCGTGTCGGCGTACGGCTATGCAGACAGCCGCGAAAGCGGCGTGTCGGTCGCCGATGGCGCAGCGATTACGCGCAACGTGACGCTTGCGGCCTTGCCGGTGCGTACGATCTCCGGCCGGGTGACGGATGCCGGGCATGGCTACCCCTTGTACGCGTCGCTTGAATTCACGAAGGCGTTGGCGCCCGTATGGACCAATCCTCTGACCGGTTACTACACCGTAACCTTGATAGAGGGCTACACGTATACGGTAAGCGTCAATGCCTGGACGCCGGGCTTTGTGCCCTATGTGCAAGCCTTTGATCCTCTTGCGGGCGGCGCAGAGTTGAACATCGCACTAGCGGCTGATCCTGATACCTGCCAGGCACCAGGTTACAGCGCCGGCACCGGCCAGTGCTTGCCACTCAGTGGCGGCTTATTGGTCGGCAGCACCTATGGCCCAGACGGCGTCCCGCTGGTTGGTGTGGGGGTCGGCAGCGGGAGCCTTGCCACGTCCAGTGCCGGCACTACGGATCCCGCGGTGCCGGACGCGTTCTATAACCTGTTTTTGCCACCGGGGACGCAAGTCGTAACGGCTACAAGCACCGGCCTGCCGGCCATTACTGCTGCGGTGGCGATGACCGACAAGTCTGTGCTGCAGCAGGATTTTGACTGGCATAGCGTCTATACTGATGCCAGCCTCAAGCAGCTGTCAACCAGCAGCGGCACGCTCTCGCCTCAGTTTAGTTCCGCCGTACTGGGTTACGATACGGAAGTGGCGGCCGGCGTGAGCAGCCTTGACCTGCTGTTCGCAGCAAGCCAGCCCGGTGCGGCCGTCAGCATCAACGGCATACCTCAGGACTTGGATGCGGCGGCGGCCACGGTAGAACTGCGCACGGGCCCCAATGTGGTGACGATTGTGGTCGTTGCATTGGACGGCGTGACGACCCAGATGTACACGATCCGGATCGTGCGCGTGCCTTGGCCAAACTACCTGTATCTGCCCCGCCTGAGCAGGTAGGAGCGTGGCTTATTCGCCCAGCATGTACGTGTGGATGGCTCCGGTCATGACGGTACGGAAGCCCAGGCTCGCATAGAGGCGTTGGGCCGCGCCGCCGTCTTCGGCAAAAATGTAGGTCAGCTGATGATCAAGTGCCAGCGAGTCCTCGACGGCCCGCCGGACGATGGCCGCAGCCAGGCCGCGACCGCGATAAGGGCTGCGCGTGCGCACCGTCTCGACGCGCCCAATGCCGCCGCTGCTGAACAGGAGGCAGTGAGCAGCGGCTTTACCATCTACGCGTGCCAGGTAGGCGCGAATGCGGGGATCGTCCAGCTGTGCGTAGTACATGGCCCGCAGCATGCCCTGCTGATCGGCGCCGGCCTCCTCGTCGGCGATCTCCGCCCATGCGCGCCGGGCGGTTTCGCCGACCACCAGTTCGGCCTCGGCTGCTGACGCGCGCCCGGCATCCGGCCCAACATAGAGCATCAAGGCCCCATCCCACTGCGCTGCATAGGCAAAGCCGGCGGCCAGCAGGCACACACCCAGATCGGTGGGGGTGGAAAGCGCGTCCACGTAGGCCACAGGCGTGCAGCCGCGGCCGCGGTAGAAGTCGATCACCTCGGCGGCAATCCGCGGCCCGTCACCTTCGCCGCCGCAGAAATCGCCCGCATGATTGGGGTCAAACCGGGTTGGATAGGCTGAGTTGTAGAAACACTTAAACCCCGCGCGCTGCTCGACAGCCGCAACCGTCGTCCAATATTCGCTCTCGTGCCCAAAGATGCGGGCCAGCGGCGTCGCCTCAGGGGGGATGTGATCGATGCCCACGTCGCTACTCTACCAACCCCTTAGGCAGGTCCTTGACGCGCGGGTAGCTGGATTGAGCGCCGGCGTATTGGACGCTGATCGAGGCGATCTGGTTGGCGCGGCGGATGGCGTCGGGCAGAGCCTTGCCGCCGGCCAGGAAATAGGCGAGGCTGCCGACAAAGGCGTCGCCGGCGCCAACTGTGTCCACCGGCTGCACCACTTCGGTTTCAATGTGCAGTGTTTCGGCCCCGTTCACCAGCAGGCTGCCGCGCGCGCCAAGCGTGATGATGACATTTTGCGCCCCCCGATCCAGAAGGCGGTGGGCCGCCTCGGCCGCATCCTCCTCGTTGTTAATGGTGACGCCGGTCAGGATCTCGGCCTCGGTCTCGTTGGGGCAGCAGATATTGCTGAGTTCAAACAGCTCGTCGGGCAGGTCCTTGCTGGCGGGCGCCGGGTTGAAGATCGTCATCACCCCTGCTTCGCGCGCCTTGCGCAGCGCCAGGCGTGTGCCTTCCAACGGGATCTCCAACTGGCATACCAGCACCCGCGCCGAGGCGATGGCCTCCCAGGCTGCACTGACGGCGGAGGCGTCTACACGCCCATTGGCGCCTGCGATGACGATGATCGTGTTGTCGCCCTGCTCGCTGACCGTAATCACCGCGACCCCGGACGAGAGACCTGCGCTCGTGGTGATGTATTGTGTCGAGATGCCCTCGGCCTCCATGTTGGCGCGCATATCGCGGCCAAACAGGTCGTCGCCGACGCTGCCGACAAAGGTGACGGCGCCGCCCATGCGTGCTGCCATGACCGCCTGGTTGGCGCCTTTGCCGCCGTAGCCGGTCGCAAAGCGCAGGCCGTGCATGGTTTCGCCCACCTTCGGAAAGCGGTCTACATAGGCATTCATGTCCAGGTTGATGGAGCCGACGACACAAATAGCAGGGGCGGGCATGGCGTTGTTTCCTCTCGCTGCGTTTTCTCGATTTATGCGGAGTCTGCGAAAATTGTAGCGCAACTTTCCCATTGGCACGAAAGGCTGATTTGGATGGATACGCAGTACACCTTCCAGGACTACGGCGCAAGCGCCGACTATGTTCGCGAGCATACTCGCCATCGCCCTACGGTCGGACTGATCCTGGGCAGCGGGTTGAGCGGGCTGGCGGAACAGATCGAGGATGCGGATGTTCTAGACTACGCCAAGATCCCGCACTTTCCCGTCAGCACGGTAGCCGGTCACGCTGGGCGGCTGGTCATCGGTAAGCTGGCCGGGGTAACGGTGTGCGCCATGCAGGGGCGCTTCCACTATTACGAAGGCTATTCGATGCAGTCGGTGACGCTCCCGATCCGCGTGATGCAGCGGCTGGGCATCGGCACGCTCATCTTGACCAATGCTGCCGGCGGTCTCAACCCTGCCTTCCAGGTCGGCGACATCATGCTGATCGAGGATCACATCAACTTTGTCGGTATGGCGGGCGTCAATCCGCTGCGCGGTCCCAACCTGGATGAGTTTGGCCCACGTTTCCCGGCTGTCAACCGCACTTATACGCTGCGGCTGCGGCAGCTTGCCGAAAAAGTGGCGGCCGCGCAGGGGCTGCGGTTGCAGAAGGGCGTCTATGCCGTACTGTCTGGGCCGAATTTTGAATCGCCGGCCGAGATCCGTATGCTGCGCATGCTGGGTGTCGACGCCGTCGGCATGAGCACTGTGCCCGAGGCATTGGTCGCACACCATGCTGGTATCGACGTGCTGGCGTTGAGCACGATCACCAACGTGGCCGTGGCCGACCTGGATGCAGGCGCCGAGCCCAGCCATGAAGAGGTGATTGACGCCGGCAAGGTCATCGTTCCAAAGCTGACGGCACTGCTGCTGGGCGTCGTGGCCGGGCTGGCTCAACCTGGCAGTTGAACCGCCGCGCCGGCGGGACCGAATTTCAGGAGAGTTTGACTATGAGTTTTCTCAAGAATCTGTTTGGCGGCCAGCGCTTGGATGGCGCCGCCCTGGTGGAATCGCAGGACCTGAAGGAGTATTCCCAGTTGGACCTGCTGGCGCAGTTTGACCCACCGCAGGCGCTGCACGACCCCAAGGAGCAGGCGCGTTGGTCGCGCGTGCTGCCGCGCCCCTACGCCGACGAGATCGCCCTGTTTCTGAAACAGGGCTGGCTGGAGAAGCGCCCAGGTGGCACCTCGGATGGCACCTATGCCGTAACGACAGCCGCCATGCCCTACGTGGAGGCCTGGCGCCGGCGCATGCAGGCAGAAACGGATGCCGCCAGGGCCAAGGTGCGCGAAGTGTTGGCCACGCGCATGACGAGCGAAGCACTCACGGTGCGCCGCCAGTATGAGAATCGCCTGCCGCTGGGCAAGGCTGACTGGACTGGCCCCGATCCCCAGCCCAGCCACAGCGCCCTCACGCGCCAGATCTTCTTTCTCGAACACCGCATGCTCGATGGGCTGAGTCCTGAGACGGTCGACTGGCTCAAGCGCTATGCCGCCGAGCAGCACCTTTGGGGCGCCTACTGGCGGCTGCCGCCCGACCAGGTACCTGCCTCGGTACAGGCAGAGTTGGCGCAGCCGGGCATTATGGACGGCGCCGAGGGTGCCTACTGGAAGGCCTACCAGATGGGGCTGTACGTAGACAACCAGGAAACCTGGCGCCGCTGTAAGGGCGGCGACCATGTGCGGCGCATCGAAATCGTCGGGCCTGACGACGAGTACACCTGCCCCGAATGCAAGAAGATGCTGGGCAAGGAATTCCTCGTCGCCCGCGTGCCCGAACTGCCGCACCCTGCCTGCACATCCCTGCGCGGCTGCCGCTGCCGCTACGAGCCGGTGCTGGAGACGATCGAGGAGATACCGCTGATCTGAACCTGATTCAGACGCTCTCGATCGCCGGTGCGCTTTCGCGTTCGGTGTCATGGCCGCGCTGCTTGCGGTTCAAGCCGTGGCGGATTTCCCAGCGCCACGTGAGCAGGGCGGTGACCAGGCCGACGGCGATCAGCAGCAGACACGACCCAGAATTGATCGTGCAGCGCAGCAGTGATAACCTGCGGCTGAGCCTGTTCGAGACCGATCGGCGCGCCGTTGTGGACGGCCAGGCGGTGGTAGAAGAATGCCCCCAGCACAGCGACGCCGATGACCTGGCCCAGAGTGCGCATCGTGCTGAGCAGTGCCGAGGCAATGCCCAGGCGATTCTTGGGTGCTGACCCCATAATAGCGCTGTTGTTGGGCGAATTGAAGAGCGACATGCCGATGGCAACGGGCAGGAAGCGCCACACGTAGCCCATGGGCGAGCCGCTGTCCGGCAGCGTGGTCATTAACAGGTAGCCGACCAGGATAAAGACAAGCCCAACTGTGCTCACGATGCGCGTGCCCAGGCGGTCTGAGAACATGCCCGACAGCGGCTGGAGCACGGCCATGATTAGCGGCACGATCGCCATGTACAAGGCCTACCTGGAGGTCCGGCAGCTTTGAGCACAAGCGAGAGGTAGAACGGCAGCAGCAGGACGACGCCGGCGATGGCAACAAAGACGATGGTGCCGGTAAACAGGTTGAGGCTGAACTGCGCCTCGCGAAACAGGCTGAGGTCCAGCATTGGGAAGCGCACCTGCATCTCGAGCCAGACGAAGAGCACCAGCAGCGCGACGGCTGCGGCAAACAGGCCGAGCACGTGTGGCGCCGTAAAGCCATCATTCTGGCCGAGCGTGATCCCCAGAGTGAGGCACAGCAGGCCAATAGCCCAATGTGGCAGCGCCCGCAACATCAAACGACTCGCGATGGCCGCTGGGACGCAGCGGCGGTACGAAGAGCATGACCAGGGCAAACGAGACGGCGCCGATCGGCACGTTGACGAAAAAGATCCAGTGCCAGCTCAAGTACTGGAGCATAATGCCGCCAATGGCCGGGCCAAAGACAATCCCCAGCGAAATAAAACCGGCGGCAAAGCCGATCGCCTGCCCGCGCTTGTAAGACGGCCAGACCTCCGTCAGGATCGCCGTGCCCAGCGCCAGCATCATGGCGGCGCCGATCGACTGCAGGAAGCGACAGCCCACCAGCACGTAGATGTTCGGCGACAGGCCGCACAGCGCAGAGCCAAGCAGGAAAAGCACAATGCCGGTAGAGAAGACGCGTTTCTTACCGATCATGTCTGCCAGACGACCCATGCTGACCATCAGGACAGTCAACCCCAACAAGTAAGACAGCACCACCCACTGCACGGCGGGAAAATCGGCATTGAAGTCCTGCATCAAGGTAGGCAGAGCGACGTTGACGATGCTGCCATCCACGCTGCCTAGGAAGAGGCAAAGACCCACGGCGATCAGCACCCACCATTCGCGGGCCGTGTCGTGATGTGAAGATGGGTGGGTCGTAGTCTGTGTGGCGTTTTGCATCAGGCGATTGTAGCACGCGACAGAGGCCATATGCCAGCACGTAATACTGCCAATGGCCTGCTGCGCGTCTCATCGTCTCTTAAACATTTATATATGTTCCCCACAGCTTTTCCCCACTGCTTACTCACATTTGCCGTCTAGGATCTTCTGTAGAAGAACGCGGTAGCGCTGCGGAATATCGGGGATGTACGCGTGGTCTCCACTCTGTGCAGTAGTGCCCGGCCCGTATGCAACGTGATTCGCTTAACGATGGAGCAGTTCTATGGCGCATGAGCATATCCTGGTGGTGGATGACGACAAGGACATTCTTCGGCTGGTGAGCAGCTACCTGCAGCAAGCGGGGTTTGTGGTCATGGTGGCGCTGGATGGAGAGACGGCCCTCCACACGGTGCGGCGTGAGCGGCCGGACCTGCTGCTGCTTGACTTGATGCTGCCGGGGATAGACGGCTGGGATATCACCAGCACCATTCGTGCCGATGCGTCGGTGGCGTCCATCCCGATCATCATGCTGACTGCCAAGGTGGACGACAACGAAAAGATACTGGGGCTGGAGCTTGGCGCCGACGACTACATCACGAAACCATTTAACCCGCGCGAGATGCTGGCGCGCGTGCGTGCGGCCTTGCGCCGTACGCAATGGAAGCAGGAGACGGCAGGAGCTTCCACTCTGCAGGTCGGCGAACTGCGGATGGATGTCGGCAGGCACGAAGTAGCGCTGGCTGGCCAGAAGCTTGAGCTCACGCGTACCGAGTTTCTCCTGCTCAAGGTACTGATGGAGGCACCAGGCTATGCTTTCACTCGCAATGAACTGGTCGAACGCGTGCTCGGCTACAGCTACGATGGGGCCGAACGGGCGCTAGACACACACGTCAAGAATCTACGCCGCAAGCTGGGCGATGAACCCAAGGAGCCGGTGTATATCCGCACGGTTTATGGTGTAGGCTACCAATTGGCGGAGGTGCCATGAGCCGCTTCTCGCTGAACAGGCTCTGGGTTCAATTCAGTGCCGTCATTGTCGGCGTTGTGATCATCGCCGCCGCTACCATGATCGGCGTCACCTTTATCATGCGCCCGCAGCTGCTGTCGCCGGTAGAACGGCTGGAGCGCGCAGGACAAGACACGACAACGCCAAGCTGGCTGCCGCGCTTGCTCACCCGCGATACGGTGATCCTGATCGCCACGGGTGGCGTGCTGGCGATCGGCGGCGGCATCTTCCTCGGCCGCCGCATGACGGCACCGCTCGACGAGCTGGCAGGCGGTGCTGCCGCCTTTGGCAAAGGAAATTTCGCACACCGCGTGACGCCGGCAGGCAGTACCGAGTTGGTGGCACTGGCTACGTCCTTTAACCAGATGGCTGCCGACCTGGAAGAAGCCGAGGTGCTGCGGAGCAACCTGCTTGCCGACGTCGCGCATGAACTGCGCACCCCGCTTACCGTCCTGCAGGGCAACCTGCGTGCGCTGCTCGACGACGTATATCCACTGGACAAGACTGAGGTAGCGCGCCTCTACGATCAGACACGCCATCTTAACCGTTTGGTCGACGATCTGCATGTCCTCGCGCAGGCCGAAGCACGGCAGCTGCCGCTGCACGTGGAGCCGATTGACGCCAATCAACTGGTGCAGTCAACCGCAGAGCTGTATGAAGCACTGTTGGAAACTAGGGAGATAACGCTCGGGGTGATTCTGCCGGACATACCCAGCATGATTTGTGCCGACCGCGCTCGCATTACCCAAGTCCTGCAGAACCTGCTGACCAATGCGCTGCGCCACACACCGCCTGGAGGAACCATCAATATCCAGGTGGGGCAGGCAAGCGCCGTAGTGCAGATCGCGATTGGCGACAACGGTGACGGGATAGAGGCCGAACATCTGCCCTACGTGTTCAACCGCTTCTATCGCACGGACCGTGCCCGCGATCGGGACTCCGGCGGCGCAGGCTTGGGGTTGGCGCTCGTGCAGGCCATTGTCGAAAGCCACGGGGGGCTAGCGTCGGTGACAAGCGCCGGGCGCGGCCATGGCAGTACTTTTACCATCCTGCTGCCACGTGAGCCCCCAGCAGCTGCCACCCCGGCGTATGCCGGTACCCTCTGTACTGCGTGATCCCTTGATTGCGCTCCTCACCAAGTGTGCAGGAAGTTGACACTCGGCGCACTTGCGCTTAGGGTGCGGCTATTGTAGAAAGGCACGGCGTTCGGTAGAGGGAGATGCAAGTTCCGACGCAAGCGTCGGCGGACGCCTGCGCCCTGATTGCACCGGACTCCGTGCCTATATGCTCCCAATCAGTAATCATCTGTTTTATGCCCATGGAATCTTTCCCGTACTGGTCGAAGTCACTACCAGAAGTCACACAAAGCACGAACTCGTCGGTTGACGGTCTGAGCAGCAGCGAGGCCCAGGCAATTCTGCGGCGCGTCGGGCCCAACCGGATTCTGTCCAAAGAACATGTCACACCGCTGCGGCTCTTGCTCAACCAATTCACGAGCCCGATCGTGATCATCTTAATATTCGCCACGATCGTTTCGGCTTTTTTGGGCGACTGGGTGGATGCGGCCATCATCCTGCTGATCGTCCTGGGCAGCGCCCTGCTGAGTTTCTACCAGGAAAACAGCGCCAACAACGCGGCCGAGAAACTGCGCGCACAAGTGTCGTCGCGCACTGACGTCCTGCGCGACGGAAAATCCACCTCGATAGCCACGACGGAAGTCGTGCCCGGGGATGTGGTGCTGCTCGGAGCCGGCAGCTTGATTCCCGGCGATGGCGTGCTCATCGAAGCCAACGATTTCTTCGTCAACCAGGCCGTGCTGACAGGCGAGACTTTTCCTGTGGAAAAGACGCCGGGGGTGAGTCCGCAAACCGCAGGGCTGGCGGAGCGGACGAACGTCGTGTTTATGGGCACGAATGTCCGCAGCGGCAGCGCCAAAGCGCTGATCGTGCAGACCGGCCCGGCAACTGCCTTCGGCCAGATCGCAGGCCGGTTGACCTTGCGTCCGCCGGAGACGGAATTTGAGCATGGCATCCGCAAGCTGGGGTATCTGCTCACCGAGGTCATGCTGATCCTGGTGTTCGGGATTTTCTTTTTGAACGTCCTCATGCAGAAGCCGGTGTTTGACTCGCTGCTCTTTTCGATCGCCTTGGCAGTTGGATTGACGCCCCAACTCTTGCCCGCCATCATCAACATCAATCTCTCACGCGGCTCGCAGGAAATGGCCAAGCGCGGCGTCATTGTGCGGCGGCTCGAGTCGATCGAGAACTTCGGCAGTATGGATATTCTGTGCACGGACAAGACCGGCACGCTTACCCAAGGAGTCGTGCAGTTGGACGGCGCACTGGATGTCAACGGCGAACCTTCGGCGCTGGTGAATCTCTACGCCTTTCTGAATGCGAAGATGCAGACGGGCATGCAGAATCCCTTGGACGAAGCGATTGTTAGCAAGGGGGCGAGCGACACCGAGGAATATGCCAAGGTCGACGAGATACCCTATGATTTTATCCGCAAACGCTTGAGCGTGGTGGTGCAGCGCCAGGGTGCTGCGCTGCAGATGATCACAAAGGGTGCGCTGGAGAACATCCTGGCCGCTTGTTCCTGTGTGCAGAATGGTGATGGCGAGCGAGCCCTCGACAAACCGCAGTTAGCTGCCATCCAGCAGCGCTACGAGGAGTGGAGCGCACAGGGGTATCGTGTGTTGGGCATTGCAGTAAAGCCCGTGGAGCGCCAGGAACATCCCTTTGCGGCCGCCGACGAAGCGAGCATGGCCTTTGCCGGATTCTTGCTGTTTTTTGATCCGCCCAAGGATGGTGTGCAGGCGACAATCCGCTCCTTGGCGGAACTTGGCGTAAACCTCAAGGTGATTACCGGCGACAACGAATATGTCGCGCGCCACCTGGGAGAGATCGTCGGGTTGGACGGCGCGCAGGTGCTGACGGGCAGCACACTCAACAACCTGCGCGACGAAGCGTTGTGGCATGCGGTAGAGGCGACCACGATTTTTGCCGAGGTGGATCCGAATCAAAAGGAGCGGATTATCCTGGCGCTGAAGAAGCGCGGGCATGTGGTCGGTTATATGGGTGACGGTATCAACGATGCCCCCTCGCTGCACAGCGCCGACGTCGGCATCTCGGTCGCCAATGCCGTCGACGTCGCCAAAGAAGCGGCCGATCTTGTGCTCCTCAAGCAGGACCTGGACGTGCTGCGTGAGGGGATCGTCCAGGGGCGCAAGACGTTTGCCAACACGCTCAAGTATGTGTTCATGGCGACCAGCGCCAACTTCGGCAACATGTTCAGCATGGCGGGGGCTTCGCTGTTCTTGCCGTTCCTGCCCATGCTGCCAAAGCAGATTCTGCTGATCAACTTCCTCACCGACCTGCCGGAGATGGCCATCTCCGGTGACCGCGTCGACGACGCGTTTGTCGAACGCCCCCACCGCATCGACGTCGGTTTTATTCGCCGCTTTATGCTGATCTTTGGCCCGCTCAGTTCACTCTTCGATTTTGCCACCTTTGGCGTACTGCTGCTGGTGATGAAGGCCGATCGAGCAGAGCTTTCAAACGGGCTGGTTTATCGAATCCATTCTGTCGGCGGGACTTGTCGTCTTTGCTGTGCGCACCCGGCTGCCGTTCAATCACAGCCGGCCCAGCCGGGCGATGATGGTCGTGACGGCGCTGGTCATTTTGGTAACGCTGTATCTTCCGTATTCACCGCTCGCCGGGCTGCTGGGGTTTGTGCCGCTTTCGCTGCCGTACTTACTGGTCATCTTCGGCATCGTGGCGCTGTATTTCACGTCGGCGGAACTCACTAAGCGTTGGTTCTACCGCCAGGCAAACAATCGGGAGATATGGCGGCCGCCAATGATCTGCTGTGATCGCCCCTGTGATTCCCGCACAGAGGGCGAGTGTGGTACAATTCTCTTTGCTTTGCCGGCTACCGCCCTTCGCCTCGCTTCGTATCGGAGCGAGGTTTTCAACGTCTAGCGTGCGCCGCAGAAATGGGAGAATGCATCATGAGTTACGACGGCCGCGTGTACAATGTGTGCATTGGGCATGTGGAACGAAAACTGCCGCTCTTTGAGGTGGCCCCCGGAGTAAAAATCGCGATTTTCAACATGTTGGGCGATACCGAAGTGGTCGAGACGGCGGCGGATCTGCTGTCGCACCGCATGCCGCTGGATGCCCAGGTGATCATCGTGCCCGAGGTCAAGGCCGTGCCGCTGGGCCACGCGCTCTCCGTGCGCACAAAGCTTCCCTTTGTGATCGTACGCAAGATCAAGAAGCCGTATATGGCCAACACGTTGGAAGTCGAAGTGATGAGCATCACGACCGGCGCGCCGCAGACGCTGCTGCTGGACGGCAAGGATCGCCACCTCGTCGAGGGCAAGAAGGTGCTGCTGCTCGACGACGTGATCAGCACGGGGAACACGCTGCGCGGGATGCGGGCGCTGATGGAGCGTGCGGGCGCCAAGGTTGTGGGCGAAATGGCCGTCTTTACCGAAGGCAAACCGGGCGATTGGAGCGAGATCACTGCGCTCGGCAATCTGCCCGTGTTTGCGGATTAAATCACAAATAGATCGGGAACTGGATTTAGGTATGGCTACGTTTTTGGACCAGGTCGCGCGGGTTGCCGAGCGCTATAATGTAATCACCGAGCAGATGGCTGATCCGGAAGTCGCAGCAGATTTCTCGCGTCTCAACGAGCTGGACCGGGAGCGCAACGAGATCGAGGAACTGGCCCAAACGTACGGGCGTTATCAGGACGTAGCCAAGCAACTCGAAGAAAACCAGCTGCTGCTGGAAGACAGCGACGACGAAATGCGCGAGCTGGCGCAGATGGAGTCGGAGTCGCTGGAAGGCGAACGCGAGCAGCTGGAGCGCACGATGAAGGCGCTGCTGCTGCCCAAGGACCCCAACGACGACAAGAACGTGATCGTCGAAGTGCGCGCCGGAACGGGAGGCGAAGAGGCAGGGCTGTTTGCGGCCGAGCTGTACCGCATGTACATGCGCTGGGCCGAGCAGCACCGCTTCAAGATCGAGGAGTTGAGCGTGAACGACACCGGCCTCGGCGGTCTCAAGGAAGTCATCTTTGCCGTCAAGGGCAAAGGCGCCTACAGCAGGCTCAAGTATGAATCAGGCGTGCACCGCGTCCAGCGTGTGCCCGTCACCGAAAGCCAGGGGCGCATCCACACCAGCGCCGCCACCGTGGCCGTGCTGCCCGAGGCCGACGAAATCGACATCCAGGTCAACGAGAACGACATCCGCATCGATATCTTTCGCAGCAGTGGTCCGGGCGGGCAGAGCGTCAACACGACCGACTCGGCCGTGCGCCTGACGCACATCCCGACGGGGATCGTGATTTCTTGCCAGGATGAAAAGAGCCAGCTGCAGAACAAGCTCAAGGCCATGCGCATTTTGCGCACCCGGCTGTATGAGGTCGAAGAGCAGAAGCGGCAGGATGCGCTCGGCAGCGCCCGGCGCAGCCAGATCGGCTCCGGCGATCGCAGTGAGAAAATCCGCACCTACAACTTTCCCCAGAACCGGGTCACCGATCACCGCATCAACAAGACGGTGTACCAGCTGGAGTCGGTCATGGACGGCGACCTCGACGAGTTTATCGACGAGCTGTCCTCCTTCGACCAGAGCGAGCGGCTGCAGGCGCTGGGGGCCGGCAGCGAAGAGTAGCAGCGCCACGAGACCCCGGCGAACTCATGGCGAACTCGTAGCCCAAACGCTGGAAACGCACGGCAGGAGCCACGTTGCTACGGAGCAAACGCCGCTAGGCGTCAGCCGATTGTCAGCCGTGCGTGCTGCAACAAAGTTGATCCTTGTTACAATTGGTTGTTGTGATGCCGCCCCGCCGCGCTCAACGAAGAGCCGGAAATGGTAGTGTCCCGCACAAGTGTTTCTCTCTAAGGAGGTAGCTGTGGCAGTGTTGCCCGTACTTCAGCCCGTGGTGTGGAACCTCATGCCCGCCACAACGGTTGGCCGCGCCGTGAATGCGGCCACGCAGCGGCTCGAGGAAGCCGGCGTATCGACAGCCCGTCTGGATGCCCAAGTGATACTCGCACACGTGCTCGGCGTCGGCCGCAGTTGGCTCTTCGCCCACTTCGAGTACGCGCTCGACGATGCGCAGGCCAGCCAGTTTACCGAGCTGATCGCACGCCGTGTCAAGCATGAGCCGGTGGCGTATTTGATTGGACGAAAGGAGTTCTATGGTATCGAGCTGCAGGTGGATCGGCGTGTGCTGATCCCGCGGCCGGAAACTGAAATGCTGGTGGATGCCGTGCTGGTCGTCGCCGCCAATCAGAGCCCGGAGCCCGTTACCGTGGCCGATGTGGGCACAGGCAGCGGCGCGATCGCCTTGGCCGTGGCCGCCAACGCCGAAAATGCCCGCATCTACGCCCTGGACGTGAGCCCGGATGCGCTGGCCGTGGCCGCCGCCAACACGGCAAAGCACGACAGCCGCGACCAGGTTACGCTCTTGCACAGCGACCTGCTGGCATCACTCCCCGAACCTGTCGACGTGATCGTGGCGAACCTTCCCTATGTCACGAGCGCCGACTATCGCACGTTGGACCTCGACGTGCGCAAGTACGAACCGCAGCTGGCGCTGGAAGCCGGCGAGCGGGGGCTCGACGTCATCGCTCGGCTCCTGCGCCAGGTGCCGTCCCATCTCTGCCCAGGCGGCACAGTGTTCCTGGAAATCGGCTACGACCAGGGCCAGGCGGTGCTTGGCCTGGTGGCGGATATCCTGCCGCAGGCACTCAATGCCGATGTTCACAAGGATTACCAGGGCCGCGACCGCATGGTGACCTTCAACTTGTAGTCTTGCACCAGGCGAGAGGACGATAATTCCGTCCTCTCGCCTGCACCTCGTCTTGCCCATGACCGTAGGACACAAAGTCCGCTCGCACAGCCTCTAGAAGCTTCTGCCGGTGTATAATCGCAGACAGCGCCGCACCATCTGGGATCCATTGGACCCGCAAACCCCTCAGGAGGGAAGTCATGACTTCAACCCAGGCTGGGACTTCAACCAGCGCGCAGCGGACTGGCAGCTACGCAATCGGCCCTTGTTCGCACGCAAAATGGCGTTGTGTTCCGCGATCTGAACAAGAACGGGCGACTGGATGTCTACGAAGATCCTCGCCAACCCGTGGAAGCCCGGGTGGAGGACCTGCTGGGGCAGATGACCCTGGAAGAAAAAGCCGGCATGCTGTTCATCAACGGCGCCGTCGTCAACCCTGACGGTTCCATTGAACCTGATCCGCACGGGCCGCCCCATCCACGCGCGGCGATGTCGCAGATGGTCGAGCAAAGGATGACCCACTTCAACCTGTGGGAGATTCCGCAAGCGCAGACGGTGGCGGCCTGGCACAACAAGCTGCAGCGCTTCGCCGAGGAAACCAGGCTCGGCATTCCCATCACGATCGCCTCCGACCCACGCAACCATTTCAGCCACAACATCTTCGCTATGCGCGCCTCCGGCTTCTCGCAGTGGTGCGAGACCCTTGGCATGGCCGCGATCGGCGACGCCGGCCTCGTGCGCGAGTTCGCCGACATCGTGCGGCGAGAGTACCTGGCCGTCGGGATCCGCATGGCACTGCACCCCCAGATCGATCTCGCCACCGAGCCGCGCTGGGCGCGCATCAGCGGCACGTTCGGGGAGGACGCACACCTGACGGCGCGTCTCGTCGAGGCCTACATTGATGGCTTCCAAGGCGCAGCGCTCGGCTCGCACAGCGTGGCCTGCATGACCAAGCACTTCCCCGGCGGCGGGCCGCAAAAGGATGGGCTGGACCCGCACTTTGAGTTCCAGCAAGGCCAGATTTATCCCGGCGACAACTTTGCCTACCATCTGATTCCGTTTGAGGCGGCAATTGCCGCCAAGACGGCCGCCATGATGCCCTACTATGGGATTCCGGTCGACCAGACTGACGAGAATGTGGCGATGTCGTTCAACAAGACGATCATCACCACGCTCCTGCGCCAGAAGTACGGCTACGACGGCGTGGTCTGCACCGACTGGGGCCTGATCACGGATGCGCAGATGGCGGGTGTTGTCTGGCCGGCACGCGCCTGGGGCGTGGAGCATCTTTCGCGGGCAGAGCGGGTGCGCAAGGCGCTCGACGCCGGCGTGGACCAGTTTGGCGGCGAAAGCTGCGCCGACCTGGTGGTCGAGTTGGTGCATACAGGCCGCCTGGACGAGGCACGGGTAGACCAATCCGTGCGCAGGCTCCTGCGTCTCAAGTTCCAGTTGGGGTTGTTTGACAACCCGTTTGTGGACGAGGAGCAGGTGGCGCAGGTGCTGGGCGCCCCGGCTGCCGTGGCGGCAGGAGCGGATTCACAGCGCCGCGCCATGACGCTGCTCAAGAATGAGGACCAGGTCCTTCCTCTCCAAGGCAGGCCCAAGATTTTCGTGAAGGATATTGACCCGGCGGTCGCCGGGGGCTATGCCGAGGTCGTGGCCGCACCGCAAGACGCAGATCTCGCGATTATCCGGCTGCAGACGCCGTGGATTCCCGTGGAAACGCAGAATCCCTTTGCCCGCGGCTTTCACCACGGCGACCTCGACTTCAAGGGGGAAGCCAAAGCCGAGATCCTGGCGCTGCTCCAAACTGTGCCAACCATCGTCGTGATCTACCTGGATCGCCCGGCGGTCATTCCCGAGATCAGTGCGGAGGCGCAGGCGCTGCTCGCCGACTATGGCGCCAGCGATGCGGCGGTGCTGGACGTGATCTTCGGCAAGGCCAAACCCGAAGGCAAGCTGCCGTTTGAACTGCCGAGCTCAATGGATGCAGTCCGCGGCCAGAAGGCCGACCTGCCGCATGATTCCGAGCATCCGCTCTATCCGTACGGTTTTGGCCTGGCCTATTGATTTGATCCGTGCCGTGGCAGACGTATTTACTCTGCCCGGTACGGCGCCAGGTCGTCGATATCTCCGACGAAGTCCGGCAAATCGGGCTGGCCCTGCTGCTGGCGGATCGACATGATCTCGCCGATGTGATACCAGTAGTGATAGATCACGCGCAGCATCAGCGAGCCTATCGTCGTCGTGCGCCAGCCGCGCAGGGTAATTTCCTCCTGCAGCTTGGCGGTCGTGATCTGGTCCAGCCAGGGGTCGGCCGTCTCGGTAATCGTGCGCCACGCGTCCAGCATCTCTGCCAGCGGCGGCGTCGTGGCCGGGTGGCCGTAGCCCACAACCTCGTTGAGCCCTGGGATGGGCGTCTGGCCCTGGCTGAAGGTGAGCCAGTAGCGCTGCTCCTGCCAGGCGAGGTGGCCGACAATCCAGCCGATCGAGTTCATCGGCAGCAGCCGTTGGCATGCGTCCTCTTCTGTCACCCCTTCGAGGGCGCGCAGCCATTCGCTGCGGGTAAAGCGCAGTTGGTCGACAAGTGGATGGGCCATGATGTGCTCAGCTTTCGGTTGACTCGTGGTTGACGGTTGCGACGAAATCGAAAAATAGACGTGCCGGCCAGGCCAGCTTCCTGCCTTTGGGCGCAATCAGGACGATGTTGCTGGCGATCACCTCGTGCAAAGGGATAGCGACAACGTCTGGATTTTGATGATATTTCACCACTTTCTCCATCATCAACGCAACCCCGCTGTTTGAAGCCACCAGGCCCAAGCACGCTCTCCACGCGCAAGCTGGCATAGAAGATGCGCGGCTCGAAGCCTGCGGCGCGGCACGCCTCCACGGCCAGTTCGTGCACGACCGTACCCTTGTCGAACATGATGTGGTTTTCGTCGGCCAGCTCTTCTAAGGCCAGGCAGGCACGCGTCGCATACCGGTGCCTGGTGGAAACCACGGCGACCATGTGATCGCCGGTAATTTGTTTCACTACGAACTGCGTCGCATCCAAGTAGTTGTCACGCACAAACGCCATGTCGAACTGGTGATTGTGCAGGGCAGGCAGAATGGCGGATGCCTCGCGCTCTTCCAATGTAAGCGCAATGTCGGGGTGAGCGCTGCGGAATTGGGCGACGTAGGACGGAATGTCGTACTGGGCGATGACCGGGATAGCCACAATCGTCAGTGCTGGGTTCGCCTGGTGTGCCACCATGTCGGCCAACAGTCCTCGATAGGCGGCGTCGAGACTGCGTGCATGCGGCAGGAATGCCTCTCCGGCTGGAGTGAGCGCAATCTGGCGATGGGTGCGGTCAAAGAGCCTGACCCCCAGCTCTTTTTCCAGCGCCATGATCAGCTTGGACAGCGAAGACTGTGAAATATACAGATCTTCAGCCGCTGCCGAGAAACTGCCGGCCTCGACGACGGCCAGAACGCACTGTACCTGCTTGAGTTCCATAAAAACCTCGCTGTTGTATTCCGATTGGGAATACATTCTAGCATAATTTGAATTGATCCGGCGCTGGCGGCTCTGTATCCTCAAGTCATCGGTACTTTCCTACGATCCCATCTACAGCAACCTATTACAAGGAGAATTGTCTGATGCAGAAGTCGCGCTCCCTCCTACTCGCCGTTATCGTCCTCGCCGGCCTGCTGCTGGCTGCCTGTGCGGCTGCACCGGCGCAAGCGCCGGCGGCCGGTGCCACGACCGCTGCGGCAGCGGGTGATGCCGCGCCCGCCAAGGCCAAGCGCGTAGGGTATGCCGTTCCCGATGCGTCGAACCCATTCCTGGCGAACCTGACCAAAAACGTGGCCGACTATTTCGCCAAGGATGGGGTCGAAGTCATCGTGGCGGACGCACAAGGTGACGCCACCAAGCAGGTCAACCAGATCGAAAACTTCACCACGATGGGCGTCGACGTCATCATCGTGATGGCCATCGATCCGAAGGGTGTCACGTCGGTGATCGAGGATGCCCAGAAGGCCGGCATCAAGGTGATGGTCGCCGGCGGCGATACCGGCTCGTACGATGCCATCATGCACACGGATCAGCATGCGATGGGGGCCATGATCGCCCAGATGGCCTGCGACTTTATCGACAAGACCTATGCCGATGCTGCCGACGGCAGCGTGGAAGTGGGCATTATCGAAAATCGCGACACGCCCGAAGCGACCGCACGCTCGAACGGCATCGCCACGGTAGAGACACTCTGCCCCAAGGCCAAGATCGCCGGCGTCGTAGGCGGCGCCCCCACGATTACAGTGGGTGCGACCTCGGCTGAGAACTTGCTGACCGCGCATCCCAACATCAAGCTCATCTTGGCCTACAACGATGCCCAGGGCCTCGGCGCTACCCAGACCGTAGCTGCCATGTCAAGCATTGACCCTGCCACGTTTGCCATCTATGGCGCTGACAGCACACCGGATGCCATGGCTGCTATCAAGAGTGGGAACAGCGTCTTTCGCGGCACAGTGCGCTTTGGCAGCGACAACCTGGCGCTGGACACCTACAACCTGGTCAAGAAGATGGTCAACGGCGAGGAGTTCCCCAAGGAGACGCTGGACCCGCTGACGCCCATGACGGCGGCGAACGTCCAATAAACCAAAGCTGTTCAATAAAGAGGCAATCACGACACAATGAACGAGGAGAGTTGTATTCATGCTCCGTCCGAGTACGGCCAAGAAATGGCTCATGGCGTTGGCAGGCACCGCACTTGCCCTTAGCGTCATGCTGCTGCTATCAAAGCCTGTATTTGCCCAGCCCGGCCTGCCGCCCGTTCCGTCCGGCCCCTGTGGCGACCTGCAGATGAAGCGACTTCAGTTCGATTCCCGGCGCGCCGGCGTCGATCATGTCCACGCAAATTGTCTCTGCCACCGATACGCAGCCGGAGTACTGCCAAGTGCTTGGCCTCATCTCGTCGCAGATCCAGTTCGAACTCTGGCTGCCTACCGCGGGCTGGAACGAAAGCTATCTGCAGGTAGGCTGTGGTGGCTACTGCGGCAGTCTCAACCCCTCCGACCAGTGCTATACGGGGATAGAGCAAAACTTCGCCGTTGGGTTCGACAATTCCGGCCATATCAGTGGCGGCATGATGGGCGGGGGCGACGCCATCTGGGGCTACGACAACCAGGGCTTGCGTGAGGACTTCGGCTACCGCTCCGAGCATGTGACGTCGCAGGTGGCGAAAGCCATTGTCGCTGCCTTCTACGACAAGGATCCCAGCTACTCCTACTACTTCGGCTGCTCGAACGGCGGGCGCCAGGCCCTCCAGGAAGCCCAGCGCTGGCCTGAGGACTTTGACGGCGTCATCGCCGGCGCGCCGGCGGCCATCCAGGCGCCGCTCAACGGCGAGTACGAGCCGTGGAACGGGCTGGCGAACAAGGCCGAGGACGGCAGCTTTATCCTCCAGCAGGCCCAGTTTCAGCTGCTCAACGAGGCTGCGCTGGACAACTGTGACGCCGCCGATGGGCTGAAGGACGGGCAGATCACCGACCCGCGCCGCTGCGACTTCGATCCGGGCGTCCTGCTGTGCAAGGAAGGCGAAGCCCCCGAGGCCGCGGTCGCTGCGGCACCCGAAATCACGGGCGAACTGCCCATCACAGGTGCACTGCCCATTGCCGGCGGGCTGCCTGTCACGGGCGAACTGCCGCTGGCTCAGGCAGCAGAGGCCGCGGCCCCGATTACCGGTACGGCGCCGATCACCGATGCGGCAGCAGGCACGGAGGCGTCGGCCGGTATGCCACCCATGGGCATGTTTGGCCCAAGCGCAGCCGGTAGCGACGGCCGCCTGCCTGACCGAGGCGCAGGTCGAAGCTGCCCGCAAGCTGTACCAGGGGCCTGTCACGGAAGATGGCGAGGCGCTGTATCCCGGCCATGAAGCAGTGGGTTCCGAACTGGGCTGGCCGGGCTGGATCACGGGCATGGCGTATGGGATCGGCGACGGCTACCTGAAGTACCTGGCATTTCCCAAGAGCCCCGAGCCTTCTTACAGCGTGAACGACTGGACGTTCGACGTGGCAGGGTTTGACAGCCTGCGCGAGATGGGCAAGGTCTACAACGCGACCAATTCTGACCTCAGCGCATTTGTCGAGCGTGGTGGCAAGCTGATTCTCTACCACGGCTGGGCCGACCCGGCCATCTCGCCCTTTGGTACGCTGGCCTACTACCAGGCTGTCGAGGACACCATGGGCGGGCTGGACAAGACACAGGAGTTTGCCCGCCTGTTCATGGTCCCCGGTATGTTCCACTGCAGCGGCGGCGATGCGCCCACTTCGTTTGATCTGCTTGGCCCGATCCAGGATTGGGTCGAGAACGGCGTCGCCCCCGACCAGATCATCGCCACCCAGTATGCCGGGCAACGAATCCAGCGGCGGCTTCTCCAATCCCACCGCCGGCGGCGCCAGCCAAGGCGAGGTGGTCCGCACGCGGCCGCTCTGCCCCTTCCCGCTGGAGCAGACCTACGACGGCAGCGGCGACATCAACGACGCCGCCAGCTTCAGCTGCGAGAAGCCCGACGATGAGTCGCTGACCAGCGGCGCCTACGAGTGGGTAGGCAGCGACCTGTTCAAGCCGTAGACAAACCACCGTGCCGGGCGCTGCCCACTTCAATCTGCTGACCCCACAACGGTGTGGGCAGCGCCTGGCACGGGTCGACACCTGTCTGCGAAACCATGATGAACGAATCCACGGTACTCTCGCTAAAGAATCTCACCAAGCAGTATCCGGGCGTGCTGGCGCTCGACCGCGTCTCGCTGGATTTCGCGGCAGGTGAGGTGCACGCCCTGCTGGGCGAAAACGGCGCCGGCAAGTCCACCTTGATCAAGGCGGTCGCCGGCGCCATCGAGCCGGACGACGGCGTCATCCGCATCGACGGCCAGGAATACGCCAAGATGACACCGCACCTGGCGCGCAGCCTTGGTATCGAGGTCATCTACCAGGAGTTCAACCTGGTGCCTTCGATGTCGGTGGCCGAGAACATCTTCCTGGGCGACAAGACGGGCGGGGAATCCTTGTCGATACGAAGGTCATGGTCAAGCGGGCACGTGCCGTGTTCCAGCAGTTCAACATTGACATCGACCCCTATGCCTTGGTGCGTGACCTGCCGTCTGCGCAGCAGCAAATCGTGGAAATCGCCAAGGCGGTGTCCAAGAACGTCAAAATCCTGATCATGGACGAGCCGACGGCGCCGCTGACCGTGACGGAGGTCGAAAGCATGTTTGAGATTGTCCGCCAGCTGAAAAGCAGGGGTGTCACGGTCATCTACATCTCGCACCGGCTGGAGGAGATCTTCCGCATCTCAGACCGGGTCAGCGTGCTGCGTGACGGCCGCTATATCGCCACGCGCCGCACCGCGGAGACGAGCCGCAAGGAACTCATCAGCCTGATGGTCGGCCGGGAGCTAAAGGAAACGTATCCGGCACGGCAGGTCCGCTCCCGGCCCGGTCGTGCTTGGAAGTCAGGCACCTGTATGGCAACGGCGACGAGGATATCTCGTTCAGCTGTGCGCAAGGGGGAGATCCTGGGGCTCTCCGGGCTGGTCGGGGCCGGGCGGACCGAACTGGCGCGTGTCATCTTTGGCGCCGAGCCGGCCGAAAGCGGCGAGATCCTGCTGGAAGGCAAGCCGGTGCAGATCAGATCGCCCCAGGAGGCAATCAGCCTGGGCATCGGCCTGATCCCGGAGGACCGCAAGAACCAGGGTGTCTTCCTGGACATGGATGTCAAGTGGAACATCTCTTTCAGCAAGGTGCGCCGGCTCTCACGCCATACGGTGGTCGATACACGGCAGGAGGCGGCGGTGGCCGAAAAATACCGCGACCTGCTCAAAATCAAGACGCCCAGCCTTGGACAGCAGGTCAAGAACCTGAGCGGCGGCAACCAGCAGAAGGTGGTGCTGGCCAAGTCGCTGGCAGCCGAGTCAAAGATCCTGATCTTTGACGAGCCGACCCGCGGCATCGACGTCGGCGCCAAGCAGGAAATCTACAACCTGATGTGCGCGCTGGCCAACGACGGCATCGCCATCATCATGATCTCTTCCGACATGGAGGAACTGCTGGGCATGTCCGACCGGGTCATCGTGTTGTGTGAAGGGCGCATTGCCGGAGAGGTGCCGCGCAGCAGAGTTCAGCCAGAATTACATTCTCGACCTGGCGTCGGGAAAACATTGATAAAGGGTTCGCCATGAATGCCGAAACAATCCTTGCCGCCGATCGATCAGACAGTGTCTTCGCATTTCTCAAGCGATACGTAACGCTGGTGGTGCTGCTCGGGCTGCTCCTGCTCTTTGCCGTCATCGCCCCGAACTTTGCGACGCCCAATAACCTCATCATCCTGCTGCGCCAGGTGTCGTTTACGGCGATCAGCGCCGTGGGCATTGCCTTTGTGATGATCTCGGGCGGCATGGATCTCTCCATCGGTGCACAAATTTCGCTTACCAACGTGCTTGCCGCCATTCTCATGGCGCGCATGGGAGTCCCACCACTGGTCGCGATTGTTTTTGCCTTGGCGCTCGGCACAGGATTGGGCATGATCAACGGCTACACCAGCATTTTGCTCAACGTTCACCCGTTGATTGTCACCCTTGGCACGATGACGATCTATAAGGGGATCGCCTTTATCGCTGCCAACGGCAACAGTATTTCGGGCCTGCCCGAGTCGTTCAAATGGCTCGGACAGGGCTATATCGGCCCGATTCCCGTACCGGTGGCGATCATGATCCTGGTGGTGCTGGCCGGCGCATTCATCCTGAACAAGACCTACTTTGGACGCTACATCTTTGCCATCGGCGGAAATGAGGAAGCCGCACGGCTGGCAGGTGTAAACAACCACCGCATGAAGATCTTTGTCTTTGCCATCTGCGGTTTCTTCTCGGCCATCACGTCCCTGCTGCTGCTCTCGCGTGTCTTTTCGGGGCAGGTGACGACCGGACAGGGCATGGAGTTTGACTGTATGACGGCGGCGGTGTTGGGCGGCATCAGCTTTAAAGGCGGCGAGGGGACGATCACCGGGCTGCTCACAGGCGTGCTGATCATCGGCGTGCTCAACAACGCTTTGCAGCTGCTGAGCCTGGGCGACTATTATCAGATGGTAGTCAAGGGGCTGGTACTGCTGGCCGCCGTCGGGTTTGACACCTATCAGAAGAATCGCAAGGCCAGCAAAAGCCGCAAGAATGCAGCGAAAGGCGCGGTTGCCGCATGAACTCTCTTCAGCCCGGTTCACACTATGCTTTTCGCGGAGTCGATCCAGATGGCGGACACCGCCCACATCGAGCGCAAGATGTTTGATCTGCCCTATGCTCGCCTGTCACCGGCACAAGCGCTGGACGTTTACTGGCCGCCCGAGGGTAACGGCCCATTCCCGGTCATCCTTTCCATTCACGGCGGCGCCTTTATGGGCGGCGACAAGCGCGACGTACAGGTCACGCCCATGCTGGCGGGGCTGGACCGCGGCTATGCCGTCGTGTCAATCAACTACCGGATGAGCGGCGAGGCGCTTTTCCCCGCCCTCGTGCACGACGTCAAGGCTGCCATCCGCTGGGTGCGCGCCAACGCCGCCGCCTTCCTGTTTGATCCCGCCCGCCTCGCAGCTTGGGGCGGCTCGGCAGGCGGCTACCTGGCGTTGATGGCAGGTGTGACTGCCGGGGTACCCGAACTGGAAGATCTGGCGCTGGGCAATCCCGACCAGCCCTGCCACGTGCAGGCCGTCGTCGACTGGTTTGGACCGACGGACTTCCTCAAGATGGACGAGCAGCTGGCGGAATCGGGACTGGCTCCGGCACCCGAATTTGCCCACTCCGGCGCCAACTCCCCCGAGTCGCTGCTGCTCGGCCGCAAGATCACGGAGATTCCGCAGCTGGTGCAGGCAGCCAACCCGGAAACCTACCTGCATGCCGGGGCACCACCTTTCTTGATTCAACATGGCGACCGCGACGATACTGTGCCCTACCAGCAGTCCGTCAACTTTGCCGCCAAGGCGCGCAGCTTGCTTGGCAGCGAAAAGGTCATGCTCGAACTGCTGCCCGGTGCCCGCCACGCGGATCCCGCGTTTGCGACGACGCAGAACATCCAGAAAGTGTTGGCCTTCCTTGATCAAACCCTCCGCGCGTAGCGCCCGCGCCGTTCGTGCTTTTGCCGTGGATCGGCGGCTCGTTGGTATCTGCCTGTCCATCGTGGTCGCCGCAGCTATCTGGGTGGCGCCGCTCCCCGGCAGCTTAAGCCCAGAAGGCCGCAAGTGCCTCGCCGTAACGCTTTTCACCGTGGTCTGGTGGATCTTTGCCGTCGTGCCTCCGGCCTATGCCACGCTGCTGATGCTGGTGGGCTACATCGTACTGGGCCTTGCGCCGCCGGACGTTGTTTTTCATATCTGGACGCTGCCCTTGATGTGGCTCATCATCGCCGCGTTCCTGATCGCTGCCGCCGTCACCAAGTCGGGCCTGGCCCAGCGTGTCGCCTATTTCTTTATGATCCGCTACGCGACCTCGTACCGCAGCCTGGTCGTGCTGACCTACGTGCTGGGCCTCGTGTTGAGCCTGCTGATCCCCCATCCCTTCCCGCGTGTGCTGCTCACGATGGCCGTAATCAAGACCATCATTCAGAAGGCTAAGTTGAATAGGGCAGATGCCGCGTCGCTCGGGCTGTCCGTATTTGTCGCGGCCACGGTCACTTCCATGGTGCTGCTGACCGGCGAGTCCACGCTGAACATTGCCACCGTTGGCTTCAGCGGCGTATCCGTGGGCTGGCTCGACTGGGCCCGCTATATGGCAGTGCCGGGGCTCATTGCCTGCCTGCTCATGATGGGCCTGCACCTGCTGCTGTTCAAGCAGAGTGGGCCGGTGCACATCGACCGCGCCGCCCTACGGCTTGAACAGCAGAAGTTGGGCCCTATCTCCAGGCGCGAAGTTGTGACGCTGGTTTGGGTCCTGATCGCTCTCGTGTTGTGGATGACCGATGGCCTGCACCATATCGATCCAGCCTGGGTTGCGCTGGGTGTGGTTGTGGGGCTGGCGCTGCCGGTGGTGGGCGACGTGCTCGACACCGGCGACCTCGCCGGCGGCGTCAACTGGCCGATCATCCTGTTTGTCATGGGCGCATTGGCCATCGGTACGGTGGGCAAGGCGACCGGCATGGCGGACTGGCTGGCTGCGACGCTGCTGCCCGCCACGCCGCCGCAGAACCCCTATGCCTTTGCCGCCCTGGTGGGGGGAGCAACCATGTTGATTCACATGGTGCTGGGCAGCGCGCTCGCCTGCATGTCGATCGTTGCGCCGCCCATGGTGCACTATGCGACGGCGACCGGCTGGAGCCCACTCGTGCCCGCGCTGCTGGTCTATACGGCCGTCGCCATCCACTATGTGCTGCCGTTCCAGCAGGTGACGATCCTGCTCGGCCAGGGCGAAACCGGCGGCTACGGCGCGCGCGAGGTGTTCCGCTACGGCATACCGCTCACCATCGTGGTGCTCTTCGTCATGATCGTGGTTGAAATGACGTGGTGGCAGATCGTCGGCCTGATCTGACGGCCAGCGCCCCCGTCCACGTTTACACCGAGCGTCCGGCCAGTGCCTGCCCGGCCCGACGCCGATTCGTCATGTAAAGATACAGGAAGAGCAGCCCGGCAGAGGCCACTCCGGTCATTGCGCCGACGATGAAAAGCGCACCAAAGCCCAAGGCTTCGATCAGCATGCCGCCGGCAATCGCAATGGCCGATAAGCCCAGCGCCAGGCCCAAGGTCGCAGCACCTTGGCTGTTGGCACGCCAGCGCGGGATCACCATCTCCTGGCTGAACAGGTTGCGTGAGGCGCGAATCACGCTGAAGGTGGCGGAGGCGGCAAGATAGGGTACGCCGATCAGCAGCACGGTCTGCAGCAGCGATCTGTGCTCTGAGGCCGCTCTGTGCGCCGAAGTGCAAAGGGTACGAGGCAGGCCGCCAGCGCCAGAATTCCGGCCAACAGCGTATACCCGGTGCCCCAGCGCGCCAGCAGGAGGGGCACCGCCAGCGCCACCACGATCGGCAGGAGCTGCGCTGCCCCCATCACCAGGCCGATGGTGGCAGTGGAAGCACCCAGACCTTATCGAGCAGGACGTTGAAGAAGGTGCGCACCGAGCCTTCGCTCATCGCCTCAAGAAAGATGACGAGCGCCCAAAAGACGAGCAGTCGCCACCGGTGCGCTTTTCTTGTCCGCCAGTACTTCGAATGTGCCCACAGGGCGTTCGCTTGTCTCATGTTCGCCCGGGCCGACAGCCGTGCGTCCCGGAGCGGCCCTCAACAGCGGCAGAATGGCCAGCGACGCACAGAAGCGGACCTACCCAAAGCGCCAAGCGGTACGGCTCAGGTTGGTCGAGTCCCGCCTGCGGCGCAAGCGGCGCAGCGCGGCCAGGAAGCCCGGCAGCACGCCGGCCATCACGCTGCCGAGGAAGGCCGCAAGTGGATTTAGCGCTGCCAGAAATGCGAAAGCATGGGGCCGTTCGTAGTCGCCGCTCACAGCCATCATATAGGGTGGGGCATTCACGGTTGCCAAGGCGATGCCAATATTAGTCACCACCTGGCTGCCAAGCAGCCAAGCCTGCCACTGCGCCTGGGGCATCCTCTCGACAGTGAGGGTCAGTGCAATGCCGCAGCCAAACACCGCAATGCCAAGTATGATGGTGTTGCGCAGCCCAAACCGACTGCCGACGACTGCAGCCGGCAGTGCGGCCACTCCCCACACCAGGGCGCCCAGCCCGCCAACAGGCCAACCGTGCGAGTGTCAAACCCGAGCCGCAGGAGGTACAGGTTGTAGAGCACAGCCAGGAGCCCGAGCCAGACGACGAATACGATGGCAGCTGCCAGCAGCAGGCGCCGCATGTCGGGACTGAACGCACGTACCCTGCGCAAATACTCGGGCATGAACAACTCCAATGTTCTTAGATCGGACGGCGCGCGCAGCGTCGCGATATTGCGCGCTGTCGACGGCATTATCGCACAATGACTGTACCTGTCTAGTAGGTTCGATCTCTTTGCGTTTTTGCCCGCGTTCCCGTACCATACGGAGATTATGCGACCTTTTGATCTTGTTATTTTAGACCTCGACGGCACAATTCTTGACCCTTACAAGCGAGCGACGATCAGCCCCGGCGTGCAGGCTGCCATTGCCGACGTGCAGGCGGCCGGTGTGCCGCTGACGATCGGCACGGGACGCACGCTGGACTATCTGCGCCACCAACTGCCCGGCGATCTGGAGCTGAAATACCCGGCTGTGACCACGCAGGGTGCCGTGATCGGCGACCCGCGCACCGGCCGCGTATTGATGGAAGAGTACCTGCCGCTGGATGCTGCACGGGCCCTGGCGGAGTGGGTGGACGGCGCCACCTTTATGGCCGGGTTTTACTTCCTTGGCGAGGACGGCGCGACGCATGCTTACCGCAACCGCATCGGCGCCACGCCCGAAGAAGAGGAACTGCTCCACCACCTGCTGGGCTACCCGTTCAGCTACTGCGAGAAGTTTGCGCCGCTGCTCGCCGCAGAGGGCGCCCACCCGCCGCTCAAGGTAATGACCTTTGAGGACCCTACCAAGAGCGGGCGCGACCTGTTGGTGGAGATGGGCCAGCGCTTCGCTCCGGGCCTCTCCATCATCCGCACCCATGTCTGGCTGGTCGAAGCGACGGCCCCGGGCGTCGACAAGGGCAGCGCGCTGCGCAAGCTCTGCGCGATCCTGGGCGTGGACCCCAAGCGGGTGCTGGCGATCGGCGACAGCGAAAACGACATCCCGATGATGGCGGCTGCGGGCTTTGCCGTTGCCATGGGCAACGCCACCGAGCACGTCAAGGCCGTCGCCGACTGGATTGCGCCGACCATCGACGAGGACGGCGCCGCCGTGGCACTGCGGCGCTGGGTGCTGGGCGAAGCCATCGTGCCGTGACTCCGTTAGCCCTAGGGCTGATCCTCTCCGCCGCCTGCATCCACGCCAGTTGGAACTTGCTGGCGAAGCGGGCCGGCGGCGGCGCCGCCTTTGTATGGGCGGCAGCCGTGGCCGGCACCCTTATCTGGCTGCCCATCACCATTGCCCGCGGCGAGTTTCAGCAGGTGCAGTGGACGCCGATCGTGCTGGTGTTTCTGCTGGGCAGCGGCGTGCTGCAGACGCTCTATTTTGTCACCCTGCAGCGCGGCTACAAGGTGGGGGACCTGTCGGTGGTCTATCCCCTGGCGCGCGGCACCGGGCCGCTGTTTTCCACCTTGGGGGCGATCCTGCTGCTGGGCGAGCGGCCGACGCCGCTTGGGCTGCTGGGGGCCGGGCTGATCGTAGCCGGCGTGTTCATTATTGCCCGCAATGCGGCGGCCGTGGGGGCGACGGCCCAGGGGCACGGCGGGTTGAACCAGCGCCAGGCCATTGCGTTTGGCGTGCTGACCGGGCTCTTTATTGCTTCCTACACGCTGTGGGACAAGTTCGCCGTCAGCCGGCTGCACCTGCCGCCGGTGCTGTATGATACGATTTCGGTGGCCGTGCGTGCCCTGCTGCTGCTGCCGATCGGGCTGCGGCTGTGGCCGCAGGTCGTGGGGCTGTGGCGCGAGCACAAGGTCGAGATCGTCGGCGTCGGCTTCTTCAGCGAGCTGGCCTATATCCTGGTGCTGACTGCCATGCAGACCACGCCCGTCCTCTACACGGCCCCGCTGCGCGAAGTAAGCATTTTAATCGCCACCGTGATGGGCGCGCTGCTGCTTCAGGAAGGCAATCTGCGCCGCCGCCTGCCTGCCGCCGCCGCCATCCTCCTGGGCGTCATCACGCTGGCCATGAGTTGACAGGCTTCCGGGAAGACCCACCCTTCCGGGAAGAGGCGAGTCTTCCCGGAAGGGGATAAATCAATTTCTTTAGTAGGTTAGGAATGATTTATGGCTACACTTCATAACTATTTGCTGCGGCAGATCGAGCTGCGCAAGCAAGGAACCGAGCTGACGCTGGTGGCGGTGTGCCCAAACTCGGCGGCGGTGCTGGAGGCGGCCGTGGCGGTGGCCGCCCGCACCAACGCGCCGATGCTGTTTGCCGCCACCCTCAACCAGGTGGATCGCGACGGCGGCTATACCGGCTGGACGGCCCAGCGGTTTGTCGAGGAGATGCAGGGCTACGCCACGCGCTATGGCTGCCGCAGCCCGCTCTTCCCCTGTCTCGACCACGGCGGGCCCTGGCTCAAGGACAAGCATACCGCGGACAACCTGCCGCTGGAGCAGGCCATGGCCGAAGTAAAGGCCAGCCTCACCGACTGCCTTGCCGCCGGCTACAGCTTGCTGCACATTGACCCCACGGTCGACCGCACGCTTCCTCCCGGCCAGCCGCCGGCGCTGCCGACCGTGGTGGAGCGCACCGTCGAACTGATCGAGCACGCCGAGCGCGAGCGGGTGCGGCTGGGGCTGCCGCCGGTCGATTACGAGGTGGGGACGGAGGAGGTGCACGGCGGCCTGGTGGATATCGCCAACTTCCGCCGCTTTCTGCAGCTCCTGGCCGAGGCGCTGGACGCCCGCGGGCTGCGCCACGCCTGGCCCTGTTTTGTCGTGGCGCAGGTGGGCACCGACCTGCACACCACGTTCTTTGACGCCGGCGTGGCGGCGCAGCTGACCGAAATTGTGCGCCCCTACGGCTCGCTGCTCAAGGGCCACTACAGCGACTGGGTCGAGAACCCCGAAGCCTATCCGGCCGCGGGGATGGGCGGCGCCAACGTCGGCCCTGAGTTTACCGCCGAAGAGTTTATCGCCCTGCAGGAACTGGAGCGGCGCGAGGCTCGGCTGTGCGCCAACCGCGGGCTGGCACCCGCCGGCTTCTTGGCCACGCTCGAGCAGGCAGTAGATGCTTCAGGGCGGTGGCGCAAGTGGCTGCAGCCGGACGAGGTGGGCCGGCCGCTGGCCGAGCTGGCGGAAGACCGGCGGCTGTGGTTGGTGCAGACCAGCGCCCGCTACATCTGGGCCGAGCCGCAGGTCGTGGCGGCGCGGCGCAATCTCTATGCACATCTATCGCTCGTTACGCCCGACCCGCACGCCTATGTCGTCGACCAGGGTCGCGCGGGCGATTGAAAAGTATGTGAGTGCCTTCAACCTGTATGACAGCATGACCCTGTACGCCTAGTGTTCAACACCTTCAACGTGCGAGGGGAACCTTGCACGAAATCCGAACCATTTCAGGAGACAAACGATGGCGGCCGACACCCAATCCACAAAGATCATCCAAGAGAAGGTTGAGCAAGCGATTGAGATCCTGCAGGAACAGAACGTCGACCTGTGGTTGACCTTTGTCCGCGAGACCTCGGCGGTGCTTGATCCCGTGCTGCCCTACATCTACGGCCACGATGTGACCTGGCAGAGCGCGTTCCTGATCACCCGCACGGGGGAGCGCATCGCCATTGTCGGCCACTTCGATGCCGAGACGACGCGGCGTATGGGTGTCTACAGCGAGGTGATCGGCTACCACGAGGCGTTCAGCAAGCCCTTGCTGGACGTGCTCAAGCGGCTCAATCCCGCCCAGATTGCCGTCAACTACTCGACCAACGACTCGCACGCCGACGGGCTGACCTACGGGCTCTACCTGCTGCTGCAGAAGTACCTGGCAGGCACGCCCTACGCTGAACGGCTGATGTCGGCCGAGAAGATCGTGGGGGCGCTGCGTGGGCGCAAGACGCCGACCGAGATCGACCGCATTGCCGCTGCTGTTGCGACGACCAACGAGATGTATCATCGCACCTTTGACTTCGTGCGGCCGGGGCTGACCGAGAAGCAGATCGGCCAATTCCTCCTGGACCAGGTCGACGAACTGCAGCTGGAAACCTCCTGGGAGCGGGCGGCCTGTCCCGCCGTCAACAGTGGGCCCGACACGCCGATCGGCCATGCCGGCCCGACCGACATCGTGGTGGAACCCGGCCATATCGTGCACTTTGACTTTGGCATTCGCCAGAACGACTACTGTTCCGACATTCAGCGTGTCATGTACGTGCTGCTGCCCAACGAGAACCGTGCACCCGAGCCGGTGCAGCGTGGGTTCGATACCGTCGTGGCCGCCATCCAGGCCGCGGTCAGGGTCATGAAGCCGGGCGTCACCGGCGCCGAGGTCGACGCCGTGGCCCGCAAGGTGATCACGGATGCCGGGTATCCCGAGTACAAGTACGCCACCGGCCACCATCTCGGCCGCGCCTGCCATGACGGCGGCGGCGTGCTGGGCCCGCACTGGGAGCGCTACGGCGACACGCCCGACTATCCGTTGGAAGTCGGCCACGTCTACACCGTCGAGCCGGGGCTGTTCGTGCCCGGCTACGGCTACGTCGGCCTGGAGGAAGATGTGGTGGTAACGGAGGCGGGCGCCATCTTCCTGGGCGCCCCGCAGACGGAGCTGATTCTCACGCGGTAGGCAAGAAAACAAGAATGTCCCCGGGACCTCGCAGGTCCCGGGGACATTTGGCTGCAACGCTTCCGGGAAGACCCCCCTCTTCCGGGAAGCCGCGACTACTTCTGCAGCTCTGCCGCCGTCCAGACCATGTCACGCAGTTCCGTGACGTCGTGGTCGGTGGCGCCTTCGGCGGTCTCGATCGCCTCCTCGATGCGGTCGATCTCGTCGGCCAGGTCCTCCAGCGTGCTGCCCTCGGCATAGGGGCTGTTCTTCAAGATCTCGGCGAACTCGGCGACTGCGATGGCCAGCTGGAAGCGAGGGTTGGCCTCGGTGAAGCTCTGGGCGACGTCGCCCAGGGTCAGCGTGCGCTCGGCCTCGATCACCTCGCCGCTGTCCGGCTCCTGCCAGCGCAGGCGCACGGTGGCGAGCGGCGTGTCAGGATCCTCCAACCCGGCGACCGGCTCCATCTCGTACAGGGCGGTCACGCTGTGGCCGGCCCCGATCTCGCCGGCGTCCACCTTGTCGTTGCGGAAGTCGTCGTCCGCCACGTCGCGGTTCTCGTAGCCCAGCAGGCGGTAGCGCTCGACCGTCTCAGGGTTGAACTCGACCTGGATCTTGGCGTCCTTGGCAATCGTCAGCAGCGTGCCCGTGAGCTGGTCGACGAAGAGGCGGCGTGCCTCGGCCATCGTATCCACATAGGCGTAGAAGCCGTCACCCTTGTCCGCCAGCTGCTCCATCAGCGTGTCGTTGTAGTTGCCCATGCCCATCCCGACCGTCGTCAGGGCGATGCCCTTCTTGGCGTAGCGCTCGATCTCGCCCAGGATGCCCTCGGGGCTGGTGTCGCCCACGTTCGCCACACCGTCCGACACGAGCACGACCCGGTTGGCGGCGTCAGGATTGAAGTACCTGGCCGCTTCCTTGTAACCCAGGCGCAGCCCGGCTTCGGCGTTGGTCGAGCCCTCGATCCAGAGGTTGTCGATTGCCCGCAGGATCGTGTCCTTGTCCTCGGCCTCTGTCATGGGCAGGACCAGGTGGGCGTTGGTGCCGTAGACCACGATGGCCACCTCGTCGGTCGGGCGCAGCTCGTCCACCAGCAGCTTGAGCCCGCGCTTGGCCAGGTGAATGCGATTCTCCATATCCATCGAGCCGGACACGTCGACCACAAAGGTCAGCACCACATCGGGGCGTTCGTCGGCCGGGATGTCGTAGCCCTGGATGCCGACCTGGAGCAGGCGGCTGTCCTCGCGCTCGCTGTACGGCGAAGGTGCAGCCGTCAGGTTGATCGAGAAGGTCTCGTCGCGGCTCGGGCAGCGGATACTTGTAATCGAAGTAGTTGACGAACTCCTCGACGCGCACCGAGTCAGGCTCGGGCATGTAGTCCTCGGCCAGGTAACCGCGGGCCACCGTGTACGCACCGGTGTCGACGTCGACGGCGAACGTGGACAGGTTGTCGACCGACGTGCGGATGAAGCCCTGCGTACCGTAGTCCTCATAAAACATGTCGGCCGGCGGCGCCTCGGTGGCCGGGTAGTAGCTGCCGCCGGCGGCAGGGGCAGCCGCATATGCCTCGGCCGGCGCTTCGGCGTATGATTCCGACGCGGCAGGGGCGGCGCTGGGGGCGGACGGCATGGCGGCGCAGCCGCTGAGCAGACCGGCGCACACGGCACCGGTGAGCAGGACGTTGATTGCCCGCTTGAGCGAGAACTTGGAAGCGAAAGAGTGGCGTTGCATAGGATCCTCCATATTGAGTGTGTGACTGGTTGGCACTGTTGCCGGGGCGGTGACCCCGATTTGCTTATGCCTCCAGCATGACACGCCTGGTGCGCACTGCAAGCGCCACTTCTGTACCAGATAGCGCAACCGGGGAGGTGTAACATTGAGTGTTACAGCGGTTCTTCACGTGCGTTTTGATGCAGAGACGATTTTCCATTACCATTAGCAGCCATGCCGACCACCATCCTATGCCTATCAAGCTATTTCAAGGGCGGCGCGTTTCTCGAAGAGTGCAAGCGGCAGGGTTGCCACACGATCCTGGTGACCTCGCAGGACCTGGAACACGAGGCGTGGCCGCGCGAGGCCATCGACGAGTTCTTCGTCATGCCCTTCAACACGCTGTTCAAGCAGCCGGATATCACCAACGCCGTGGCCTACCTGGCACGGCACGCGCAAGATCGACCGCATCATCCCGCTCGACGACTTCGACGTGGAGACGGTGGCCGACCTGCGCGAGCACTTCCGCATGCCCGGCATGGGCGGCTCGACGGCCCGCTACTTCCGCGACAAGCTGGCGATGCGCGTGCAGGCGCGCGACGAAGGGATCCCCGTGCCCGAGTTCGTGCACGTGCTCAACTACGACGACCTGCGCGCCTATATGAGCGAGCGTGCCCGCCCCGTGGGTGCTCAAGCCGCGCTCGGAGGCCTCCTCGATGGGCATCCGCAAGGTCAACAACGCCGACGAGCTGTGGCCGCTGCTCGACGAACTGGGCGATCGCCAGTCATACTACGTGCTGGAGCACTTTGTGCCGGGCGACGTGTTCCATGTCGATTCGATCGTCTGGAACAAGAAGGTGCTGTTTACGGTCACCAGCCAGTACGGCTCGCCGCCGATGACGGTCTACCAGGGCGGCGGCGTCTTTGCCACCAGCACGCTTCCGTACCATTCGCCCGAAGACCAGGCGCTGCAGGCGCTCAACCGCGAGACGATTGCGGCCATGGGCATGGTGCGCGGCGTGACGCACGCCGAGTTCATCCGCAGCCACGCCGACGGGGAGTTCTACTTCCTGGAGATCGCGGCGCGCGTGGGCGGCGCCAACATCGACAAGATGCTCGAATACGCCACCGGGCTCAACCTGTGGGTCGAGTGGGCGCGGCTGGAACTGGCGCACCTGCGCGGCGAAGAGTATCAGCTGCCCGATGCCAAGCATGAGGCTCGCCGGCCTGGTCGTCTCGCTGGCGCGCCAGCAGTGGCCCGACACCTCGGCCTACTGCGATCCCGAGATCGTCTGGCGGCTGCACAAGGAGCACCACGTCGGCTTTATCGTGTCCGCGCCGCAGCACGCACGGGTGCAGGCGCTGCTCGGCGACTATGTGACGCGCGATCGCGCAGGATTTCACCGCCACGGCGCCGCCAAAGTCAGGCGAGCGGCCGGCCAACTAACCCGATGTTCTTCGCCGATAGGAAACGGTGCCTGATGCCAGAGACTATTCTGTGTCTCGCCTCCTACTTCAAGGGCGGCCTGTTTATCGAAGAATGCAAGCGCCTGGGCTGCTACACGATCCTGGTGACGCCGCAGAAGCTGGAGCACGAGGAGTGGCCGCGCCATGCCATCGACGAGTTGTTCACGCTGCCGCTGCCCAACCTGGGCAAGGAGCCGGACATCACCTACACGGTGAGCTACCTGGCGCGCGAGCGCGAGGTGAACCGCATCGTGGCGCTGGACGACTACGACGTCGAGACCGCCGCCGCGCTGCGCGAGCACCTGCGGCTGCCCGGCATGGGCGCCTCGCAGGCCCGCTTCTTCCGCGACAAGCTGGCGATGCGCATGCAGGCGCAGGGGTGCGGCGTGCTCGTGCCCGAGTTCTCGTCGGTGATCAACCGCCCGCGCCTGG
This sequence comes from uncultured Chloroflexia bacterium, assembly GCA_963791135.1. Taxonomy (GTDB): domain Bacteria; phylum Chloroflexota; class Anaerolineae; order Caldilineales; family Caldilineaceae; genus Fredericiella. The sequence goes on along the minus strand of CAWBRX010000023.1, from coordinate 9,959 downwards.
CAGAGTGGATGGAACGTGTGCCCGCGCCGTGGGTGCTCAAGCCGCGCGGCGAGGCCAGTTCCATGGGCATCCGCAAGGTGCACCATGCCCAGGAGGTCTGGGATGCGCTCAATGCCCTGGGCGACCGCCAGTCGTTCTTTGTGCTGGAGCGCTTCGTGCCCGGCGACGTCTACCACGTCGATTCCGTCGTGTGGCAGGGGGAAGTCCTGGCCGCCGTTGCGCACCGCTACGGGCTGCCGCCGATGACCGTCTACCACGGCGGCGGCGTCTTTGCCTCGACCACGCTGCCCTACGGCTCGGACGAGGAGCAGGCGCTGCAGGCCATCAACCATGCCACGATCGGCGCCATGGGCATGCGCAACGGCGTCACCCACGCCGAGTATATCCGCTCCGACGAAGATGGGCGCTACTACTTCCTGGAGATCGCCTCACGGGTCGGCGGCGCCGGCATCGACCGGCTGGTGGAGTACGCCAGCAACATCAACCCGTGGGTCGAGTGGGCGCGCGTGGAGGTGGCCAGCCTGCGCGGGCAGGAGTACCATCTGCCGCCGCGCCGCCACGACTATGCGGGCCTGATCGTCTCGCTGGCGCGCCAGGAGTGGCCCGACACCTCGGCCTACAACGACCCGGAAGTGGCGTGGCGGCTGGTCAAGAAGCACCACGTCGGCTTCGTCGTTTCCTCGCCCGACTACGGCCGCGTGCAGTGGCTGGTCAGCAGCTACATCGACCGCATCGCCACCGATTTCACCGCCTCGCAGCCGCCGATGGAGAAGGCGCCAGGCTAGCGTACCTGGTGGCTACTGCCGGAACGGCGAATCCACTGCGGCGAAGAAGTCGTCATAGGTCTTGACCTTGTTCTCTGCCCGCCACGCCGCGGCCTGCGCCTCTGCCTTATCGATCTCTGCCTGCGTCAGCTTGTCGGCAAACGACTGCCGCTGCTCTGCGATGTCGGGATCACTTTCCTCCAGCAGCGCATAGAGGTACCACGCCCGCGCATAGTCGCCGTCGATGAAGGCGGCCCGGAACGCCCCGGCCATGATGGCGTCGCGGTGCCCCTGCTCGATCGCACTCTCCAGGCAGGCGATCGCCTCTTCCAGGTAGGCGTCACTCGTGGTTTCGGCCCACAGTGCGCGCAAACTGATAGAAGTCCACCTGGGCGTTGGCGTAGCCCGCCGCGCAGGCCTGCCGGTACCAGAAGACCGCCTGCGCGAGGTTGCCGTACTGCACCCCCATTGCCTCCGTCGGCCGGTAGACGTTGGCCAGCTGCCGCATGGCCTCGACGTCGCCCGCCTCGGCCGCCGCGATCTTCTCGGCACTCGGCGGCGCGTCCAGCGTCTCCTGGCGGCCGACAGCGGAGCGCACGAGTTCGACGTCGCCCAGGAACAGCGCGCCGGTGGGCGTGCCGTCAAACAGCACGGCCACCTCGGTGATGTCCATCAGGTTGACGCCCTTGAAAGTCCTGCATGGGGAAACGGATGGTGGTCAGCGGCGCCAGGCCGGTGAAAATGGGCCCAAACATGGTGTCGTCCAGCGTGTTCCCATCGGGGAACTGCAGCGCCGGCTCATCGGGCCGCGTATGCAGGACGGCGGTCTTGCCCGCGCCATCGGTAAGCTGCACGGACAGTCCCTGCGCCGCGCCCGCCTGGTTGAGCGGCGACAGCGGGTCCACGGCCGCACGCACGCTGATGGCGTCAAAGAAGTTGAGCAGGCCCACGCCCTTGGGCAGCGCGATCCGCAGCGCGCCGCCCGGCTTGTCCCACTCGACGACGGCATGGGCGGGCTGGCCGGGCACCGTGACCGTGTTGCGGCGGCAGGCCTCCGTGCCGGGCATGCGACTGCGGCGAGTACCAGCCTTCGGGCAGAAGGTGGTGCGAATCGCCCTCGGCAGTCACACTGCCGCCGGCCGGGCTGGTGGCAAACTCCTCGGCCGTGGCGGGCACAAACAGCGGCTGCCGGTTTTTGGCCGGGGCCAGGGCGGCCACGCTTGCTTTCAGCCCATACAGCTCGGACGGGGCAGGGTCGAACGCAAACGTGCCCATGCGCATCGTGGCGCTGCGCACAGCGGCGGGGTCGTGGCTGAAGAGTGTCGTCAGAAAGTCGGCGGCATAGTCCACCAGCCACGTGCGCTGTGCGTCGGGGTCGAGCAGCGTCGCACAGGCGGAGCGGTCCGGCGCCCCAAAGGGATCGCGGCCCAGGATCGAGTTGAACGCGTTGTGATTGGCATGCTCCAGGTAGACGGCGGTGGACGGCGCCTCGCTGCTCTGGGCGCCAGGCGCGCAGCCTCGTAGAAGAACTGCCCATCGCCGCTGACGACATCGCCGTCGCAGCCGGCAGATGACGATCGCCGACGGCACGCGTGAGCCGCCGGCCGGGATCGAACGTGACGACGGCCGGTGCGACCAGCAGCGTGCCGGCGACCGGGCCATAGGCGCCGCCGGCGGCTCCCAGCGGGCTGATCCGGGTTGTTGGCCAGCGCCACGGCCGCCTCGCCGCCGCGCGAGTGGCCGATCAGCGCCAGGCGATGCACGTCGGCGCGGCCCGCCAGATCGACGCCAAACTTGTTCTCGCCGCCCGCGGCCGCCTCGGCCAGGGCCTGCAGCTGCAGGTCAAGCAGCTGGCCCAGCCGCTCGTGGGGCGTCGGTTCGCCAAAGCCAAAGGTGTTTTCGGCGTTGATGTTGGGCACCAGCACGACGTAGCCCTTGGCGGCCAGCGCCGAGGCCAGGTAGCCAAACCCGCGGTAGTTGGGCTGTTCTTCTTCCGGGTCGCAGGGCCACGGATCGATATCGCCCATCACGGGGCAGCCCGGGTGGGTGCCGTGCAGGATGACGGCGACGGGGTACGGCCCGCCGTCACCTTCCGGCACGGCGATCACGCCGTTGAGGCGCACGGGCATGTTGCGGAAGCGGCTGTCTTCGGGGAAGCGCTCCTGCACGACGGTGGCGTCGCCCAGGTTGTATTCCACGGCGGGAGGTGGGTTAAGGGCTTCTGCACCCCGCTGAGTGGCAGCCGGCGCCGGCGCGGCTGCTTGCGGCCGGCGGTGAGTTTGCAGGAGGTGCAGTCACCGGCTTGCACCCGGCCAGCAGGAGCAGGGCCGCGCACAGCGAAGGGAAGAATGGCAGGCTTGTTCAGAATGGGTCGCATAGTGCTGTCTCTCTGCGTGATTGCAGGTTCGCGTGCGTGGCGCCGGGCCATAGGGCTTATAGAGCCCAGCGACATGTGGCCCGGCGCCGCGCACGGTTCGGTACGACGTGTGGCAAACTGGCATCAGTCTACCGCGTCCAGTCCACCGCCTGCAACAGCCAGTCGGGCAGTTCGCCCTCGACGGCGGTGACCATGGAATTTGATGTTTGTCTCCCCTCTTAACACGGGACATTGGCGGTCGGCCGTGTTGTTACCATTGCTCTTGGATAAATATCGTTCTGTCATATATAGTATTGCGCGTTGCACTTCTCATTACTCCTGTACGAAGAACCGCCGCAATGAACAATATTTGTTCTTATCGTCTCCGCAATCAACAGATCGCAGCTACCGGGCTTCACCCAGCCTGGCGAAATCGTAGCCTGGCTTGGAGCCATGCAAGCCCAGGACTATCTTGGTACCTTGTGGGCCGTGGGGCTGCGCCTGCCCGGCAGCACAGAAGCGGCCATCGAGCAGGCACTCGACGACCGCAGCATCGTACGCACATGGCCGATGCGTGGAACTCTACACCTCGTAGCCGCCGCGGACGTACGCTGGATGCTCGATCTGCTAGCCCCGCGCCGGCTCGCCCAAAGCGCCGGCAGGCGCAGGCAGCTCGACATCGACGAATCCACCCTCTCCCGCAGCCGGGAGGTCTGTCAGGCAGCCTTGCAAGGCGGCAAGCAGTTGTCGCGCCCTGCCATGTTTGCGCTGCTCCAGTCGCATGGCATCGCCACAGTGGGTCAGCGCGGCATCCACATCCTCGGCCATCTGGCACAGGAAGGGCTGCTCTGCTTGGGAGCACGCGCCGGCAAGCAGTTTACCTTTGCGCTGCTCCACGAGTGGGCCCCGCAAGCTCAATCAATGGAACGCGACGCTGCGTGGTGCGAACTCGCCCGTCGCTACTTCACGAGCCATGGCCCCGCCACAGTTCAGGACTTTGCCTGGTGGACCGGCCAGACGCTGGGCGACGCCCGCCGGGCATTGGCGGACGCCTCGCCGCACCTTGTGCAGGAGCAGATCGACGGCAAAACCTACTGGATGGCCCTTCCGTCCGCCAATAAAGAAGCACCTGCTTCTGCCGTCTATCTCCTCCCCGGCTTTGACGAGTACATGCTCGGCTACCAAGATCGCAGCGCTGTGCTCTCTCCCGAGCACGCCCCCAAGATTCATCCGGGTGCAAACGGCATGCTATATGCAACCCTGGTCATCGACGGCCGCATTCAAGGCGTCTGGCGCCGTACGCTCTCAAAGAAGTCGGTGCTCGTGACGATCAGCCCGTTTGGCACATTGAAGCCTGCCCAAAGGCACGGCGCCCGAAATGCCGCCGAACGCTATGCGGCGTTTCTAGGGCTGTCACTGGAGGTGGAGTGGCAGGAGTAGGGGGCTAAAGCGGGTGGAACAACACTTGCTGTTCCACCCACCCTTTGTATTCGCCTAGTAGCGCAAGATCAAGGCAATCTGCTGGAACTGTGCCAACTGCCCGTCGGCGACAAAGGCAACACGGCCTTGCTTGCTGAGCACGGTTTCGATGATGTCGTCGACTGCGTCGGCTATAACGCCCTGGGCAGAGGGATCATCGGCCGGCAGAAGAATGGCGCCGGTTTCGTCGAGGCGGCCGGCGAAGTGGAAATCTTCTTCGACCAGCAGCAGTTGGCCGCGACCTTCGTGGGCAGCGCGCCATACTTCGCCGACGGTGGATGAGACCTTGTTCTGGCCGACAGCCTTGTTCAACTCCTCCATGTACTGTGCGCGCTGTTCGGCCATGGCGGTTTCGACCAGCGGCCAGACCAGCTTTGCCAGCTCAGGCGGTGTGGTCTTGTCGTGGCTGCCGTGGAGCGTGGCGCCGATCGCATCCTTGTGTGCCGTCACCTCGTTAAAAAAGGCTACCCAACGGTCGACGCCGACGAGGACGACAGGCAGGGGATCGCCCGCCAGGACGTGCCCGAGCGTGCTGTCAACGGCGCGGAAGAACTGGCGGTGGCGCTCGTCACGGATGGCCGAGACATTGACGCCGAACCCGCCGGGTAGGGCTGACGCGCCGCCGGGACCCTCATGCTCCATCGGGAAGCCCTTGCCGTGCACCTCGACCAGCGTATCCCGCGTGCCTTCGTACAGGCGTGTGGGCTGCTCGCTAAGCACCAGCACCCAGTAGCGCGGCGACCGGTTCATGGCAAACACGAGATCACGTGTGAAGAACGTGTCGCCGACGATCACGCGCTCGGGCAGCGTGAAGGGAACATATTCCTTCTGTGCCATCTCTTGGTTGGCAAAGATCACCAGCCCATCCAGCGTGTGGCGGTAATTGATGTCGGCCACGACACTCTCCAGCTTGCTCAGCAGCGGCTCGATCTCACGCTTGCCGAACTCGCCCAACAGCCGTTCCGTGGCTTGGGAAACCAAGTTCCGGACGCGAATCGGGTCCTGCTGGTTGTCTGGACTCGTGCGGTGAGTCGGCAGGGTGATCGTGAGTGCCGGGTAGCCGGTAATTTCCTGAAGTTTCCGTAGATCTTGGCGGTTCATTTGACTTTGTCTCCTCTATAAAAAATTGTTAAATAACGGAATTTGAATGCCTTACCCACCCAACGGGATGGCAATAGCTGCCAGCATCACGCCCATCGCCGCCAGCAGCAGTCCTGTCTTGATCGGGCCACCGCCGCTATACTTGCCCCATCTGTAGCCGGTAACAAACAACACGACAATGGAGATGAAGTTTGACGTACGTATGGCGACCCAAGAATAGTCGCGCAGCAGCACCAATGGGAGCAGCGACGGCAACACCGCCAGCAGCGCTACCACCACGCAGGCAAGCGCCCCGTACAAGTCTTCGCGCGTCAGCATCACGGGCTGTGGCCGGCTGTCGCGGAGGTGGTCCAGTATGTCAGCGTAGAGTAGCCGGCGCTGCTCCTCACCCGTGATTGGTTCCAGCATGTAGTCGAACTCGTCGGCAACCGCCCCCAGACCCTCGTCCGCGTCCCCGCCGTCTGGACACCCGCAAGAAAGCGATGTTTTTCCCCGCTCGAACACGGCGGCCCGGCATGAATAACCTCACCTCCGCGATCCCCTTCCGCCGTAACGGTCTCACCGCGCACCACGCCCGCAAAGGTCGTAATCGCCCCATAGCGCGCATCCGTCACGCGCGCCGCAATATCATCCAGCGATAACGGAGCCGTTGTAATCTCAAATCGTTTGCGTTCGCTCATTGCGGTCCCCATACCTTTCCTGCATCAATCGGCGTTGCTCCGCCGGAAACAGGCAGAAACCGCCACCACATCGCCCGCCTGCAACACCCGATCCATCTTGGCATAGCTCTGGTTCACCGCCGCATACACAGCCCGCCCCGTGAGCTTCAACTCCGGCGTGCCTTGCGACAGCAAGCCCATCAACTCGCCCAGCGTGCTACCACTCGGCGTGACGATCTGCTCGCGCGCTTCCGCCGCGTCTTCCGGGTCGGCGGGTTCGGGCGGAGGCACGACCAGGTTGAAGTCGGCCTCGAGGTCGCGGCCGAGGGCGAGCCATATCAGCGCTCCGAGGCCGACATCGTCTTCGGGTCGGTATGTGGACTTTCGAGGCGTGGCCGGCAATCGGGATTCGTGTTCTAGCCGGCGATGACGACCGTTTCTTCCCGGTCGGCTTGCAGCGCCGAGTCGCTCGTGACCGGCTCGGCGTCGAGGCCGACGTGCTTCCGGGCGGGCACCTGCTGCCGCTCGCGCAGCCGCGGCTGGTGGTCGACTATCTGCAGCAAAGGTTGCGCGCGACGCCTTTAACAGGCTGCTGAAAAACCCCGCGCTCGACGCCGAAATCGGAACATGATTCACTTTCCGGGCGGTTTGGCGGGGGAAGGCGATGCGGGGACGGACGAGACGAGCGGGTCGCTGTTCAGCTATGTCGATCTTGAGGAGCGCATCCCGGCGCGGCACCCGCTGCGCAAGATCCGGCAGGTCGTGAATGATGCGCTGGTCAGCCTCGATGCCGAGTTCGACGGCGCTCTACGCCGATTTCGGTCGCCCCTCGATCGCGCCGGAGCGGCTGATCCGGGCCAGCCTGATCCAGATCCTGTTCTCGATCCGCTCCGAGCGGCAGTTGATGGAGCAGATGCAGTACAACCTGCTGTTCCGCTGGTTCGTCGGGCTGGGCATCGACGATCCGGTCTGGGTGCCGACGGTGTTCACCAAGAACCGCGACCGGCTGCTGACGACCGACATGTCGCGCAAGGTCCTGGCGGCGATCCTGGCGCATCGCGAGGTGGCGCCGCTCCTGTCGGACGAGCACTTCTCGGTCGACGGCACGCTGGTCAAGGCCTGGGCCTCGATGAAGAGCTTCCAGCCGAAGGCGACGACGCGCCGCCCGATGACGGCGACGGGCCGGGCGACCCGCCGCCTCCGCCGCCCCCGCCGAAGCCGAACCACCGCCGAACCGACACCAGCCCGAGACCGCCCCGATGCCCCGCCCCACCCGCCAGAGACCGCAATGCCGAAGTCGACTTCCGGGGCGAGAAGCGGTCGAACGCGACCCATGCCTCGACGACCGACCCCGACGCGCGGCTCTACAAGAAGTCGCCCGGCACCGGCGCGATGCTCTGCTTCATGGGTCATGCCCTGATGGAGAACCGCAACGGCCTGATCGTGCAGGCCGAGCTGACGCAGGCCGACGGCCATGCCGAACGGCGCGCCGCGCTCGACATGATCCACCGCCATTCGCCCGGATCGACCCGGCGGCTGACGCTGGGCGCCGACAAGGGCTACGACGCCGCCGAGTTCGTCGCCGACCTGCGCCAAGCCTGCGTCACGCCCGCATGTCGCGCAGAAGATCGCGATATTCCGCGATCGACGGCCGCACCACCCGGCACGAGGGCTACGCCGTCTCGCAGAAGCGCCGCAAGAAGATCGAGGAGCCCTTCGGCTGGGCCAAGACCGTCGGCGGCATGGCGCAGACCGTCTGCGGGGCGTCGAACGGGTGCGCGCCCGCTTCATCCTGACGATGGCCGCCAACAACCTCGCCCGACTGCCGAGGCTGCTGGCGGCATGAGGCCGATGGCGGCGCACAAGCAAACCGAACCTCGGCGGCGGCTCTGCTTCGGCCAGCGTGCCGAGGGAAACCGTTCCACGCGTCCGACTATTTCAGCGCCCTGTTAAGCCAATCGCATTGCGATCTGATCTCGGCGATCGTCTACGGGCGCAGCCCAAACTCAGTTGAGGTCTCGGAAATTTCGCCGAAGTATTTGATGATTGGTAAAGGTGTGAATTCCTCGACACACAATCAGGGCTGCGCATCCTTCCACATCACTCGCCGGATCGCCTTGCGCATGCCAGCCTACTCCGGGCGATCTTCTCGCCCGCAGCACTCTCCACGGCACCAAGGAGAATGGCGAAAGGGACGTTCGCCATTCTCCTTGTCTCGTGCCGGACACGCGCCGCGCGAGGCGACGCGCATCCGTTCGAACAATACGGAGCGCCGTTGCGCTCCCGGAAACGTAGCCTTGGCGCCACGCGGGCTCCGGGCCGGGAATCCCGATCCGTGATCCATCAGCTCGGTCGGGCTCGATCGTAAGCGGTGCGTCGGCCCCGTGGTTTCGGCTTGGTGACGTTTGGGCATTCCGTCCTGCAACTGAGTTTGCGGGAGGCTGGCGGTGGAGCACCAAAACGAGCACCGGATGGAGGTGCGCGGGTCGAAGGGAGTGTCGCGGATCGAGGTCCTTGATGGTCCGACCGGGCGGCGGCGTTGGCCGGATGATCTCAAGGCGCGGATTGTGGCCGAGAGTTTTCAGCCCGGCGCGCGGGTCTGCGATGTTGCGGCGAAGTATGGGTTGATTGCCCGGCACCTTTCGGGATGGCGCGGTCAGGCGCGTAAAGGAGAACTGGTGGTGCCGATCGATGTGGCCCCGGCATTCGTGCCGCTGGTGATCGAGCCATCGGCTCCTGATACTGCCGCTGTGGCGCTGGCCGACACAGGCGTGATCAGGGTCGAGATCTGTGGCGCAGTTCTGCATGTGGCGCCGGACTGCAGCCCGGAGCGTGCGGCGGCTTTGGTGGCGGCGTTGAGGAAGGTGCTGTGATCTTCCCGGATCAGGCCGTCCGGATCGTGATCGCGACCAAGCCGGTGGACTTCCGCAAGGGACATGACGGGCTGGCGGCCATGGCGCATGCCGAGTTGGGCTTTGCGCCGAAGGCGGGGGTGATGGTGGTGTTCAGGTCGAAGCGTGGCGACAGGATCAAGGTTTTGTTCTGGGACGGCAGCGGGATCGTGATGATCTACAAGCGGCTGGAACAGGGCGGCTTTGCCTGGCCAAAGGTTGGCGACGGGGTCATGCGGCTGTCGCGGGTGCAGTTCGAGGCGCTGTTTGCCGGCCTCGACTGGCGCCGCATCCATGCGCCGCAGACCGACGCATCCCGCCGCGACAGAATGACTCGGATCGCCTTGTAAATATGGGCATTTGCGGGAGCCTGCGGTATAAACCGCCATGCCTGCGCCCGCCGATCTCCCCTTTGATCTGGATAGCCTTCCGCCCGCCGTGCGTGAGGCGTTTGCCGCATGCAGGCCAAGGTCGCAGGGCTGGAGGCGCAGACCGAACGTCAGGATTACCTGATCGCCGAGCTGCGCCATGCGCTCTACGGCAAGCGGTCCGAGCAGTTGCCCCCCGATGAGCGTCAGCTGGCTTTTGAAGATCTGGAAACGGCTGTCGCCGAAGCCGAGGCTGCCCGGGAGGCGCTGGCCGAACGCAATGCCGATGGCAAACCCAGACGCCCGGCAGCCAAGCGCAACCTTGGCCATCTGCCGGAGCA
>CAWBRX010000022.1:0-160514 GCA_963791135.1 uncultured Chloroflexia bacterium | reverse complement strand
CCACCTTCCCCAGCGTCCAGAATCAAGCCGGCGCAATCCACGTGCGCACGGCATCTTGCATTGCCAATCAACAGCCCCCGCTGATAGATCCGTCCCCCGGTGCAGAGGAGAGCGGCGCAATCGGCCAACTCAGCACGGCTGTCTTCACCGTTGGAGTAAGGATTCACCGCCAATGTCAATCGTGGACCCCGCGAACACCAGAATGACTGTCGTGTGCTTGGCCGCCGATCCCATGCCGTCCGGCCCCAGGTACACGGCTGCGACTCCACCGATTGCGCCGGCCGCAACGAGCAGTAATTGTCAGTATAGCGCCCGCCCGCGCACAACCATGGTACCCACCCACGGGCGTTAAACAGTCTCAGCACCCCAACTGTGCACCATCGTCGCGGTCAGTTGGGCATTGGGGCCCACGTAGTTCTCTGTGACGCCCAGATGCACGCCGGCCTTGATGCCCTTGTGCACGGTGCAGCCGGTGACAAGATTGAGCGACGCGCCCTCTTCAAGTATGACAATGTTATGCACAGCCTGGACGATATCATCGCGTGTCATATAGAGACATGCTTCAACAGGGCGGCGCAACCTGCGCACCTTTTTTCGCCACGCGCACGAAAAAGCCTTGCGGATCGTGGGCGGCGGCACAGTGCGCGGTGATTTCGTCAAAATCGGGGGGCACGGCGTGCCAGTAGTATTTTTTTCGCAGCCAGTCATAGCGAACGAGAGCAACGGCCAAGGGTAGCAACTCAATTTGACGTGTCCAGCTTGCCAGGCAGAGGGGGTAGAAGTCGCGTTGAATGTACGTGCCGGTACACGTCTTGCGGATCGCGCACAATTCCGACGGCGGACATGACCGCCGCATCTGCCAACTCAACTCGCGCCGGTTCGATCAGTGCCGGGGCGGGTGTATCGGCTTGCGTCTGGTACTGATCCAGGCCCACAGACGCATAATTGAGCGGCTCCCGCAAGACTGCTGGCATCAGACGCCGGCCTCCTCGCTCTCCGTTTGCCGAAACAAGCTTACACACGCTTGAAAGCCATGCCGGCGAATTTCGGCAATGAGGCTCGCTGGCTCCCCGCAGCAAACGATGCGCCCGCCTAACATCACGTGCGCCTTGTCCACCTTGACATAGTCCAGGATATAACCGGTGTGGGTCACGAGCAGCGCCGCATTCGAGTGAGGAGGACGGTCCGGCCCCTGGTGCCGACTCGCCTGCACCATTTGCCCGACCAGCGCCAGCGACTCAAGGTCAATCCCGGAGTCAGGCCAAGTAGCGGCAAACCGCGGGTGCATGGCGAGCATCTGAACCAGTTCAGACCGCTTGATTTCGCCCCCGGACAACCCGGCGTTGATGCTGCGGTCCAGGAAGGGGCCCATATGAAACGCCGCTGCCAACTCCTCCCCCTGTGCTATCCTGTCCGGTGTGTCACCCATCACATAGGTAACCAGGTTGCGGAGCGTGACGCCGGCCAGCGTCGGGGGGCGTTGGTGAGCCAGGCTGATCCCGGCCCTGGCACGCTGCGTAATATCCCAGTGTGTGATGTCAGCGCCGTCGTACAGGATAGCGCCTCCGGTTACCTGGTAGTGAGGGTAGCCCATAATGGCCATCATCAGTGTGGTCTTGCCGCAACCGTTCGGGCCTAGCAGTGCATGGGCTTCTCCAGCCGGTATGCAGAGGCTCAGCCCTTGGAGTAGTTCCTGCCCCCATCTACGGCTACGCTTAGGTCTTGGATTGCCAGCAAGTCGGTCATGTCATGGTGCCTTTGTGCCCTGCAGCCGGTATGCTCTGTGGAATTCAGGACGATGTGGCAGCTGGAGGGTGGCCTGTTCCCCCGGCCGTGTGCCACCAGTCCAACAGGAAGAGCAGCCCGACCAACAGGAACAGAGTGTCGAACACACCAAACTGCCAGTAGCCGCTGCCAAGAGCGTTGATGCCTTCGAACAATAGGACACTGCCTACGATCAGCATGCCGCCGATGGCCTCCCAACGCCACGCCACGACAACGCCGGCCAGCATCACCAGCAATGCCAACAGCAGAAAATCCTCCCCAGTTTCAACTTCATCGTAGCAAAATCGGCATGTTCCGCGCCCAGCAGGCCTTCGCCGATAAAGAAGAGCAGCACGAGCAGGACAGGGCCAGCCCTAGCCCCCTGGCCAACCAAAGCGACCATTGCGACAGGCGGTCTTTAGGTGGGAGCAGGCCATGACTCGCCGGATGATCGGAAGTGCGCCAGCAGATCTTGACCCCTTCGGCATCGGTCTGGTGTAGCACATCCATCGCACGTTCGGCGTGTTCGTCGGCCGTGCGGACAACCAGCAGAACGCCCCCACGGCCGATCCCTGCGAGGTACAGCCGGCTTTCTTGTTCCAGCTTGCCCAGGCCAAAAAAGAACCCCAGCAGCCCGCCTACGAACACACCTGCCAGGGCAAAGATTGAAAGTGCCCCCATGGCCGTGGTGCGCTCGAAGCCTAGAGCCTCCTCCCCAACTGCGACGATCACGCCCAACAAGCTGTACAGCGCAATACCGAGCACTGCACAAATAGCAAAATCCGTCACCAGGACCCGACCGGGCGTGCAACCGAGGTGCTGCCAGATGGCGCCCGCACTGCGCAACGCACACCGCGCGGGCGAAAAACCTGCGTTTTCCAGCACCCCCACAGCCCTTGTCGCCTCCTCCTTCCGCATATAGAGGCCAACGATTGTTTTCATGTTCCGCCCCCTGTCCTACGACCATCTTCAGTACAGGATCGGCCCGGAGCCGGTGCATCTCCTGGCCGTGTTCGTCGGCAGCCTGTTGTTCCATGTCTGGATCGCGCCTAGACCGTCGCCTCTAACTCCTCGCTGCCCATCAGCACGAACTCCACCGCGTCGATGGTATTGATGGTCTCGTGGACAGGACAGTGTTCGGCGACGCGCCGCGTCGCGTCCTTGCGCCGCACACGCGCCATGCGGCAGCTTCACGGTGACCCTCACGTTGGTCAGCCGCGTCGGGTCATCCGCCTTGTCGAAGCTGACGTCTACAGTCATGTCCCGCATATCAACGCCGGCGTTGTTGCAGTAGTTGACGACAAACGCGCCCACGCAGAACCCCAGAGACGCAATGAACACCTCCGGCGGCGTCGGCCCTCGATCGTGTCCCCCATGGCGGCGGGAACGTCGATCAGGATACTGTGATTGCCCATCCGGCCCTCAAACAGCATGTCGCCCTTGTAGTACGTGGTGATGTTTCCCATATTGTCCTCTAATTCCTTTTGGACCGAAGTCGTTGCGGTCAATTCAGTAATACGGCTTATGTTGAGCATATCATCGGACAGGCGCCTCGTCTTTACCGCGCCCCCGCGCAACCCGCAGGAAATGGAGTGAGTGTGACGGAGATAGGGAAGCGGTACAGCCAGTTTGATTTGGAAGTGGTGAGTTAGGCTAGTCGGGCGCGGCAAGGGTTGCCAACGCTTCTTGGCGTCACGCCAGTACGCTCTTTCGATCGGTCTGGACAAGCCCGCCCTGTTCCCAGCGGCTCATGATGCGGCTGACAGTATACATATCCGTGCCAACCATTTCCGCCAGATCCCACGCGACAGTGGGACCTCGATCAAGATGCCTTCCGGCGTGCTATGCCCTACCTGTGCCACCAGCCGCAAAACTGCCTGGGCCAGCCGTTGCTCGACGCGTCGGTCAGCGACTCCTGGTAACGGCGCTGGAGTGCCTGATTCTGTTGAGCCAGCACACGCAGTGCATTGAACGCAATAGGAGGATCACGTTGAATCAACTGCGCCAGTAGCTCTCCTTCCCACACCAACACCTTCGCACTCCTCGATCGCCTGCACCGAAGTGGGATAGTCGAATCCGCTCAGAACTGCAACCAGGCCGAATTCCTGACCGGGGCCGATACTGCCGGACCAGCATCTGGTGCCCGTCCGGCGTAAATTGGATGATCTTGGCGTAACCGCGCATCGATATGTAGAAGATCAACGCCGGTTCACCCTGGCGGACGATGAACTGCCCACTGCTTACTTGGCGGCGATGGGTACTTTGCTGCACAGCTTGCAGCATACTACTGTCCAGATTCGCGAAAATCTGAGTCTTCGCCAGCAGCGAAATCATGGGCAATATCTTCTCTGTCACTTTTCCCTTACAGACAGCTATGGGTAGTAACGATACACGTTGCCAGTATTGGGCATGAATCGCATCACACCGTCGCTGATCGCGGTCATGCGTTCAAAAATAGCTTCGGGAATTTTGCCCGCCAGCGCCGCCGCATTGTGTTCGACTTGCCATCTTGTTCTTGGCCCCGACGACTGCCGTGTTGATGCCCGGCTGCTGGAGACCCAGCGAATGGCCAGGTGGGCGAGCGGACGGTCGATCGACACGGCCAGCTGCTTTAGCTCTTCCACGGCCGTAAAGATGTGAGGCCAGACCGCTGGTTCGAAGTGCACTGTGTTGGCCCGTTGATCGCCGGCCGTGAACTGAGGATCGCACGCGGGAATTTGCCCGTCAGGATGCCCTGGGCAATCGTGCTGTACGTCACGACGGCGATGTTGTGGCGCCGGCAATAGGGGATGACCTCCTCTTCGGCGACCCGCCAGAAGAGGTTGTAACCGAGCTGGTGCGCGTCGATCCGCCCCACTGTGGCGACCTGTTCCATCTGCGCAACCGAGAAATTGCTCACCCCAATCGCGCCGATTTTCCCCTGTGCTCGCGCCCGCTCCAGCCCTTCCATCAGGGGCGCATGTCCTGGCCGTGGCGCGGCCAGTGGATATAGTAGAGGTCGATCCTATCGGTCTGCAGGCGCGCCAGGCTCTCGTCGACCTTTGCCAGCATGAGATCGGCGTTCATCTCGTCCACGCTGGCCTTCGACGCCAGGAAGACCAGCGGTCGCCTGGCGCCAAGAAATTCGCCGATCAAGCGTTCAGATGCACCGTCGCCATAGTCGCTGGCAGTGTCGAAATGGCGAATGTCGCTGGCCAGGGCCTGTTCCATCGTCGCCAGCAGCTCGGCGCGCTGGTCGCCTTCCCAGCCATGCGCCCCAAAGACCGATCCGCCCAAGGCGAGGGGGTGCATCCACTTCGGTACCGGCGGTATCTGCACGCTGGGTACACTGACGGCTCACTCATCATGCAACATCGTAACATCGGTGGCATTCCGTGTCCATAGCGGTTCAGCTTGCCATGTAGGCGATGCAAGCGCTGTCAGAAATGTATTCGGGCAGGTTGTCATGGGGATGTCCAGGCGATCGGGAGAGCTTCCCGGCCCTGTTCAGAGCTGTAGTTTTCCCAAAAGTGGAGAGTGAGGAAACAACGCATGAACGCGCAAGATCAAGGAATCGTTCGAACCGGAGAGATTTTCTTCGCATGGCGGGCCTCACCGCTGGCGGAGTTGTCTGGCCGCCTGTGCGCCGGCGGCTCCCAGGCTCCCGCGCCGCTCCCGCTGCCAGCGCCGCCCGGCGGCAGCCAGCCGTACCGTCCGCTTCTGGAGCTGGTACACGGATCAGCAGGATCAGTTCCCCAAGGTCATTGCCGACTTTCGAGGCGCTGAACCCGAACATCAAGGTTGACCTGCAGATCAAGTCTGACGTCACGGCGCCTATCTGCCGGCACTCCTGGCGGCGGCGGCTGCCGACGATCTCCCCGAAATCTATGCGCCCCACGTGCACTCGGTCGAGTTCGGCCGGCAGGGCCTGGCCGCCGACCTGCTCAAGGACCTCGGCGCCGATTTCATGGCCGACTTCTTCCCGTCGGCCAACAGCATGTTCCTGGACAAGGGCGCCCAGTACGCCGTCGGCTGGATGGCGCAGACGATGGGCTTCTTCTACGACCCCGACATGTTCACCGCGGCCGGGATCGACGGCGAGCCGGAGACGTGGGACGACATGATCGTCGCGTCCAACCAGATCAAGAGAAGGTCACCGGCAACCTGGGCGTGATGCAGGCCGCCGACAACGGCTACAGCGTCAACGACCTGTGGTTCCCGATGATCACCGGCTTCTCCGACGATCCGGACACCGTCCGCCAGCTCGACGCCCACGAGGCGAAGTGGACGGACCAGCCGGTCGTCGATGCGCTCACCCTCTACCGCAAGACGCTGGATGGCGGCCTCTGGCAGGAGGGCCAGACCGGCATGAACCAGGAATCGTGTCTGAACGCGCTGTACACCGGCAAGGGCGCCGCGTTCTACTCGGGTTCCTGGAACCCGGGCCGCATCTACAAGGATGCCCCGCCCGAACTCCTGAAACGCCTCAAGGTCATGAAGACCCCGGCCGTGGCGGCTGGTGGACGGCACTGGACCGGCAACTCGGCCGGTGCAGCCTTCTCCGTCGCCAACCACAGCCCGAACAAGGATGCGGCGCTCACGTTCATGAAATACCTCTACTCGCCGGAAGTGTACGCCTGGACCATGAGCGAGTCCGTCTCGCTGCCGGCGACCAAGTCCGCCGCGGCCCAGGTGACGGATCCGATCATCAAGACCATGGGGTCGTGGCTGGCCGACGGCTGCCGGCACTGGCTCACCGGCCCGGCCGGTCAGGTCGTCGCCGACACGATCATGGAGTTCACCGCCGGGAATCATAACCGATCCCCAGGCGACGGCTGAGACCATGGAAGCAGGGGCGGCCAAGCTGACTTACAGCTAATCGCTCAGCTTTCTAGGGGCCATCAATGCCAGCCGGCGGAACCCTGTTCGACGTGGGCGGCACTTTGCGCTGCCCAACTGAGTTGTCAGTCCCCGTACCCGCTTTGGAAGCGGGGGAGAGAAGGAAGTTCGGCGAGTCGCGAAGTCTTCTGCATGATGGAAAGGAGGGCAGGTGAGCATGGCGAATGTTCGCGAGCAAACTTGTCCGCCAGGCTCACCTACTTCTTCCTTGGCCCACCGCTCGGCAGGCAGCGAACGGCTGGCTGGGCTTTCCATGACGCTGCCCGCGTTCATCTTCTTCATCCTCTTCATCGGGATCCCCATCGTCCGGACGCTCCTGCTGGGGTTCCAGCAGTGGAATGCGATCGGCCCGGCCGAGTGGATCGGCATCGGCAACTACCAACGCATGCTCGACGACTTGGTCTTCCGGCGGGCGCTTTTCGTGACCCTGCTCCTGACGGGGGTGCTCACCATATGCCTGACCGATCTTCCCGCTGCTGATTGCCGTTCTGTTCAACATGGGGTGGGGCATATGGGGGACGATCGGTCGCACGATGCTCTTCATGCCCGCCATCATCTCCTGGGTGGTGACAGGCGCCCTGTGGAAGCTGATCTTCGACCCGAACCTGGGTAGCCTGAATACCCTGCTGGGCAACGTCGGCCTTGCGGCACTGCCAGCAAAACTGGCTCGGCGACCCGAACACGTCCTGTGGTCGATCGGCGTCGTCGCCGTGTGGCAGCAATTCGGTCTCTATGTGATCATCTTCTACGCCGGCCTGCAGGGCCTCGATGCCACGCTGCTCGAAGCGGCGGCGATCGACGGTGCGAATGCCCGTCAGCGGCTCCTCCATGTCACGGTGCCGTTGCTGCGGCCGGTGACGCTGATGGTGATCACGCTGAACCTGCTGAATGGCATCAAGCTGTTTGACGTCATCTGGGTGATGACCGAGGGCGGACCTGTCAACGCATCCCAGGTCCTCGGCACCTACATGTACCGCGTCGCCTTCGCCAATCCCGGCCTGCCGGAATTCGGGTACGGCTCGGCGCTCAGTACGGTGATCATGACCTTGTGCGTTTTCGCCGTCCTTGTTCCAGATCTGGATGAACAGGCGCTCGAATGTCTGAGCCTACTCGCCAAGCCGGGGGAACATTGTGACACACACAGCACGCCCGCACCGGCGCAAGTCTCGCTTCACGCCCGCTCGGATCGCCGCGTTCATCATCCTGGCATGCTTGTGCCCTGCTGACCGTCTATCCGTTCGTCTGGATGGTGCTGACGTCACTGCGCGCACGCAACACGATCTTCAACGGTCCGTTCATTCCGGAGCAATTCGTGTTCGACTGCCTATCCGCAAGCCTGGCAGCAGACACAGTTCGGGACTGCATTTTCTGAACAGCGTGTTCATCGCGGTCTGCGCGCTGGCCGGCATCGTTTTTCTCTCGACCACAGCCGGCTACGCCTTTGCCAAGCTGCAGTTCCCCTACAAGCGGGTCATCCTACGTGCTGCTGCTCAGCACGATGGCGATGCCCGCGACATCGCTGATCATCCCGCTCTATCTCCAGATGAAGACCTTCGGCCTGCTCAATTCCCAGTTGGGGCTGATCCTGTTGTACATCGGGTCGATGTCGCCGTTCTCCATCTTCCTGATGCGCGCGTTTTTCGAGGTGCTGCCCAATGAGCTGATCGAGGCAGCACGGATCGACGGCGCCAGTGAGTGGGGCATCTTCTTCCGGGTCATGCTCCCGCTGGCTCGGGCGGGCGTCGGCACGGTGGTCATCCTGCAGTTTCTCTCCATCTGGAACGAGTTTATCTACGCCAATGTGCTGCTCCAGGATCCCAGTAAGCAGCCGCTGCAACCGGTGATTTTCAATCTCGTCGGCCAGTTCAACACCAACTGGCCATCGCTGCACCGCCGCGCTCACCATGGCGATTATCCCGGTGGTCCTGGTGTACGTGCGCATGCAGAAGCAATTCGTCGCCGGCCTGACCCAGGGCGCGGTCAAGGGCTAATCCATGCAAGCCAATGAGGAAATGCCGGGCCCTGGACCTGCTGCCGAGATGGGGCAAGCGGACAACACAAAACGGCGTTCTCGCCGTGATCGACAGACCGTTACACTTGCCGACGTGGCGAAGCTGGTAGGCGTGTCGTCCTCGACCGTGTCGCGTGTGGTGAACAACAGCATACCGGTCAGCGCAGAACTGCGCCAGGCGATCGAACCGCGCGACGGGCAGGTCAATCTTACGTCCGGCGCGGGCACCTGGACGGCGTGATCTTGATTGGATCACATGAGGGCGATCCAATAGCGAACTCACCTTTGAGCACGTCGCTCTGACTGTCGCAGACATGCAAAAATCGCTCGACTTCTACGGGGGGGTTTGGGCTTCCCGCTGCTGGGCCAGCTCGACTTCCAAGACGAGCGGGGATTCAGGATCGCCTACCTGCAATTTGGTAACTCGCGCCTCGAGCTGTTTGCCTTTTCGGTGCCGACCATTCCTCGCACTTGGAACCCAGACGAAACCGTCCTGGGCCTAAAGCATATTGGCATCCTGGTCGACGATGTGGATGCAGTCCTGGCACAGCTCAAAGCCCATGACGTACGCATTATCTACCCTCCCAATGATGCGCATGGTGGGGGACGCACCTGCTTCTTCGCCGATCCGGATGGGAATGCACTGGAGCTGATTGACGGTACATGCAACTATGACGCATAGGAAGCCGGTGTGTATCGCCGCCTCCGAACATGGTCCCGTCAGGAACCGCATCCATGGTGGTGGCAGTAGAGCTTACGGCGCTCGGCTGCGCGTCTCAGTAGTGCGAAAATCGACCACCTTCGGCCACGTAAAGCGAAACCTGGCGCCGGCGCCGAGCGTCGAATCGACCGCCACCGTGCCGCCGCGGCTCTCGACCAAGCGCTTGACGATAGCCAGGCCGTTGCCGCTGCCCTCAACCTCGTCGCGCGGCTTGAGCGTCTGGAACAACTCGAAAATGCGCTGGTGATAAATGGGGTCGATGCCAGGACCGTTGTCGGCGACGGTAAATTCGTAGTAGGAGTCGCAGTCCCTTGCCGACACCTCGACCAAGCCCGCCGCACGCATCGTGGTGATGCTTGATGGCATTGCCGATCAGGTTGCGGAACACCGTTTCGAGCGGGATGCGTTCGGCCAGCAGCAGGGGCATCGGCTCGACTACCTTTACCTGGAAGCCTGCCGGCTGCGCCAGGAGATCTGCGAGATCGCGGATGAGGGCGCCGGTATCCACCAGGCTCCGGCTTGTGATGATGCCGTCCGGCACGCGAGTAGTCGAGCAGGTCGTTGAGCAGGGCATCCATGCGCTTGATCCGCCCGCGCAGCTTGTCCAGGTGCACGCGTGAAGCTTCCGGCAGCACGTTCGGCCGCATCCTGCGTGATCCAGTGCGCCAGCGTGTCGATCGCCCGCAGCGGCGAGCGCAGGTCGTGCGACGCGACGTAGGCAAACTGATCCAGCTCGCGGTTGCTGCGTTCGAGCTCGGCGGTGCGTTCCGCCACGCGCTGCTCCAGGGTCGCGTTGAGTTCGTGCAGCGCCGCCTCCGCCTGCTTGCGCGCCGTGATGTCGTTGAGCACGGTGACGATGCACGTTTCGCCGTCAATTTCCAGCAGGTCGGCCGAGATCAGGCAGGTGAGTTCGCGCCCGTCCTTCATGCGAAACTGCTCTTCGCTGTTGTACGGAAGCTGGCCATCCATAAGCTGCACAAGGCCCATCCCTCGCCGCTCCGGGTGTATCCACAGCCCCAATTCCGTGGGCGTGCGCCCCAACGCTTCGGCGCGGCTGTAGCCGGTCACCTGCACGAACGTTTCGTTGACGTCGATCAGGCGCCCATCGGCAACCCGTGTGATCGTGAGAATCAGCGGCCCGGAACGAAAGACCTTGGCGAACTTCTCCTCGCTGGCGCGGAGCGCCGCTTCGGCCTGCGTACGCTGGATGGCGTGGGCCACCTTGCGGGCAATGCTCTTCGCCCACTGCACTTCCGCCTCGGAAAAGACATGCGGCTGGTTGTAATACAGCATGAACTTGCCCAGCAGTTGGCCGCTCTCGACCAGCGGGATAAACGCCAGGGCAGCGATCCCTTCGCCGGCAATGAGCTGCTGCAGTGTCCCCAGATCGGCGGCCTGAGACATCGGGAATGAGCACCGGCTCTGGATTCGGTTCATCCGCCCGCCACGGCGAGTGCCCTTCCGCCCCCTGGCGATACTCCGCCGAAAGCCCGTGCCAGGCTTGAAAACGCATCACGCCCGTGCCCGTCCAAGAGCAGGATGGACACGCGGTCGACATGCAGCACGCGCTCCAGCGCGGCAAAGGCCTGTTCGTAGATCTGCTCGACGGCCTCTGCCCGGTTGACGGCCTCGCTGAGCTTGTAGATGGTCTGGAGCCGCTCCTCCGCCAGCTTGCGCTCGGTGATATCTTCAAAGACGTTGATCGCGCCGACAATGCGCCCGTTCTCATCGTAGAGGGGGTCGATGTTGGCGGAGGCAAGAATCACCGTTCCGTCGGGACGTTCGATCTGGACCTCTTCGCCCCGAGTGCCTGCGGCCGGTTTCAATCGGCGATCGCCGTCGGGCACTGGTCGTGGGGCAGGAACTCGCCGTCCGGCAGAAACATGCGGTAGGAGCCGCAGAAGCGATCGGCCGGATCAAGCAGTTGGGGACTGCGACCCCAGAGCTCGGCGGCGCGTTGGTTATAGTAGGTGATCAGCCCTTCGCTGTTGCACATATACATGGCAACGGGCATGATCTCCACCAGGGAACGAATATAGTCCTCGCTGGCAGTAGGGGCCGTATTTGGGATAGACATCTCCAGCTATTTGCGTCTCGTCTAGGTTGAATCCGAAGTGCTGTATTCTATCGACACAAGCGGGTGAACCGAAATGGCCCGGACTGCGTATGCCCGTGAGGGTGGCCATCGAGAGTCGTGCAGTGTATTATAGCGGGTATTATAGCGGCTGTAGTTCGCCAATTTGGATACATATCTAGATACAGTTTGTCGCCTACAAAGGAGAGCTACTGATGGCACTTGACCGCTCTTTCGTCGAATTGAACCGAGCTTCCACGGCGCGCATCCGTGCGTTGGCCGCCGGTCTGGACAGCACGCAGCTGCAGCATAGGGTCGGCGAGCACTGGACCGTGGCCATCACCTTGATCCACCTGGCTTTCTGGGAACGGCGCGTGCTTGACGGGCTCGCCAAGACCGAGCAGGCCGGCGCACTCGCTTTCCCTCCGATTGATTTTGTGGTCAATGATTTGTCGCTGCCGTTCTGGGCTGCCGTTCCCCCGGCCGACGGCGGCGCTGCCTGGCCGTCGAGTCTGCCGCCGCCGTCGATAAGAGGTTGGAAGACTATCCGCCGGCACTGCTCGAGGAAGTCTACAAGGGCAATGAGTACTGGGTGGTGCGCTCCCGCCACCGCAACGCCCACCTCGACGAGGTGGACGCAGCACTAAAAGCACGTTAGAGACAAGTGGGGAAATCCAATGTCCCCGGGACGTCATGCGAACGCTTGCGTTCGCACGTCCCGGGGACATTTCGCGTTAACCGTGCCTGGCTTGCCCCATCCTCACCACCTCACGCACCACGCGCCCGGTGGGGGAAGCCTCGCACGAACCCGCTACACACCTTCCACGTCCCCGGGACTTCGTAGGTCCCGGGGACGTGTCGTGCGCGCCTCGCATCGAATCTATGTCTGAACCTTATTTTGCCGGGTCTAGCCGAGAAATCACGTAATTGTGCAAGTACTTCTCCGCCACCTTCTGGACATCCTCCTTAGTGACCCCACGGACCATCTCCGGGTACTTGGCATCGAAGTCGAGCCCCGTCCCGATCACCGTGTTCAACCCGGCATCCAGGGCCCGGCTGTCGGCAGTCTCCTGGTTCAACAGGAAATTGCCGATCTCCTTGTTCTTGGCGCGGTCCAGTTCTTCGTCCGTCACGCCCTTGTCGCGGATATCGCCCAAGATCTGCAGGATGCCCTGGTAGCCCTTGTCTGCGTTCTCGGGCAAGGCAATGATGTAGGCGACGAAGGCATTATCGCCGGCACGCGTGCTGAACTGTGACGCCGTGGAATAAGCCAGCCCCTGCTTGTCGCGCAGGTCGACAAAAAGCCGGCTGCTCATGCCGCCGCCGGCAATCGCGTTCAGCACCTTCATCGCCGCGAAATCCTGGCTCGACGCGCCCGGCGCCGGGTAGGCGACGATCACATAGCGAGACACCCGAGCTTGCCGTGGTCGTGACCTCCTTGTTTTCGGTCAGCGCAACGGTCGGCGGCGTGTGCGCCACGGCCTCACCGGCCGGGACTGCCCCCAGGCGGCCGCGCAGCTGGGCTTGCCAGGACGGCCGGGTCGAAGTTGCCGGCGACGCTGACCACCATGTTGTTGGGCACAAAGTACTTCTGATAGTAGGCCTTCACATCGTCCAGGGTGAGCTTGCCGATGCTCTCCGCTGTGCCCAGGTCCGGGTTGCCATAGCCGCCGGGGCCAAAGAAGGTCTTGCGGAAGTTGTTGACCGTCATCGTCCACAGGTCGTCCTTGCTGGCCTCAATGTTCTTGAGCGTGTCAGCCTTGAGCCGGTCGAACTCGTCCTGGCTGAACGCCGGGATTGAGCAGCACGTCCAGGTAGATCGGCAGCGCCTCCTGCCAGGTTTCGCGTGTCGCCACCAAGGAGACGTCGCCCGCGTCCGGCAGCGCGGAGCCACCCACCTTGGCGCCGAGATCTTCGAGTGCGCCAAACAGCTGCTCTTCCGTACGGTCTGTCGTGCCGCGCAGCAGCATCTGCTGCGTGAGATTGGTGATGCCGGCCTGGTCGGCACTCTCGGCGGCACGGCCGCCCGCCACCAGCGTATGGAATGCCACCACGTCGGTGTTGGGATCGGGCTGCAGGATGACCTGCAGGCCGTTGTCCAGCGTAGTCGTCAGCGTCCCGGTCGCCGTGCTCGTGACTCCCGGCGCGGCTGCCGCCTTGGCGTCCTTCGGCACGAGCACCAACTCCAGGTACTTCTTGGGGTCGATATACTTGCGGGCGAGCTTGACGACATCGTCTACCGTCACCGCGCGCACGCCGTTTGGATAGGTCAGCCCAAAGTTGTAATCGCCCGCGACCTTGGCGTAGAAGCCGAGCGTCTGTGCCAGACCGCTGTTCGTCTCGTCGTTGAGGGCCACGTCGGAGAGCAGGATCGTCTTGGCCCGCTCGACCTCTTCGGCCGTGATCTTGCCGTCCAGGACCTTCTGCAGCTCGCCGAGAATCGCTTGTTCCACCGCAGCTCGGTTCTCATAGGGGAACTGCGCCGTCACCGAGAAGACGCTGGGATCCTT
Organism: uncultured Chloroflexia bacterium; assembly: GCA_963791135.1. Lineage (GTDB taxonomy): Bacteria > Chloroflexota > Anaerolineae > Caldilineales > Caldilineaceae > Fredericiella. The sequence goes on along the minus strand of CAWBRX010000022.1, from coordinate 146,556 downwards.
GGTGGTGTAGTAGGAGGCCTGCACATCGTTGACGATGCCCAGCTGCTTGTAGATGTCCTGGTAGAAGCGCGAGTTGCGCCCGCCCGACAGCACATTGAGCAGCACGTCCATGGCATAGACATCCGTGCGCTGCTCGATCTCCGGCGCCGGCCACCCCATCATCAGGTAACCCTGGTTGACGTCACGCTCGATCTCCTTGACGGTGATCTCTTGCGGGCCGACATCCTTGGGGAAATCCTGCTTGGGCAGCTCCTTGGCAGGCTTGCTGCCGAACTGGGCCTCGACCGTCTTCATCACCTCGTCCGGGTTGACGTCGCCGACAACCACCACCGTCATGTTATTGGGCACGTAATAGGTGTCGCGCCAGTTCAGGAAGTCCTGCTGCTGCTGTGGGTCGAGTCCCTCGGCCGTGCCGATGGTCGGCAGGCCGTACGGGTGATTCTTGTAGAAGGCGCTGATAAACTGGTCGTAGAGATACGACTGCGGGTCGTTCTCGTCCATATCGCGTTCGCGCAGCACAACCTGTTTCTCGCGCTCGATTTCCTCTGGCGGGAAAGCGGCATTGTAGGTCATGTCGGCGAGAATCCCCAGCGCATCGTCGATCTTGGGGCTGGGCGCCTCGATATAGTAGTGCGTCCAGTCGTAGGACGTGGCGGCATTGTTCGAGCCGCCCATGCTGTCCACCGCCAGGTCGATCGACCCGACCGGCCGCGTCGGCGTGCCCTTGAAGACCATGTGCTCAAAGAAATGGGCCACGCCGTTGTTCTTGGGCGTCTCGTTGATCGAGCCCACCCCTACCCACACGTCGGCGATCGCCACGCCCGTGCCGGGTCGCGGGACGACCACCACCTCGAGCCCGTTGTCCAGCACCTTGCGCACGACGTTGATTTTAGCATCCGGCGCCGGCGCGCCTGCGTCGTGGCATCCTGCGCTATGGCGCCCTGCGCCACGACCGCCTGGGGCACCATGCCCCCCAACAGCGTTGTCAGCACCAGCACCAGCGCCAGGGCTGACCCTCGCAAATTACGCATACACGAACTCTCCTCCCGTAGGCAAGCGTCCTGCTGCCCTCTCGCGCACATCGTTGATAAATCGGGATGGAAATACTATCCCCAAGGAGGAACTTACAGGGACAGCCTAAGGTGTAGATGAACGCATACTAAAGGGTGGCTGAAAGCATCGGCCATGTGAAACGAAACGTGGCCCCTCTGCCGGGCGCCGAATCCAACTGGATTGTTCCGCCGTGCCGCTCGACCGACTTCTTCACAATGGCCAGGCCGATCCCGCTGCTCTCTACCCGGTCACGCGGCTGCAGTGTCTGGAAAATCTCAAAGATACGCTGATGATACTCTGGAGCGATGCCGGGACCGTCGTCTGCGACGGTAAACTCCACATAGCCCTCCTGCTCGCGCGCACAGATTTCCACGACCCCTTCCCCAGGCCGGTGATGATGCTTGACGGCGTTGCCGATCAGGTTGCGAAACACGGCTTCGAGCGGCGGGCGTTCGGCCCGCAGTTCCGGCAGTTCGCCGGTAACCCTCACCGTGAAGCCGGGCGGGGGCGCCAGGATTTCCACGACGCTGTGGACAAGTTCAGCCATGTCGATCGGCTCGGGTGTGTGGTGCTCGCGGCCCACACGGGAGTATGCCAGCAGGTCGTTGAGCAGGGCTTCCATCCGGCGGACACGGCCCTGCAGCTTGGCCAGGTGTGACGCGCGCTTCGTCGGGTAACACCCCTCCTGCATCCTGCTCAACCCAGTGCGCCAGGTGCTGGACTGCGCGCAGCGGCGCCTTGAGATCGTGCGAGGCAGCATACGCAAACCGATCCAGCTCCTCATTGCTGCGGCGCAGCTCTGCCGTGCGCTCCTCGACGCGCTCCTCCAACGTCGCATTGAGTTCGCGCAGCGCCACCGTTCGTTCTTCGACACGGCGCTCCAACTCCGCAGAATAGTCCTGCAGTTCTTCTACCAGGCGCCTGTTTTCCAGCGTGATCGCACACTGCTGGGCAAGCAGCTCGAGCAGGTTGAGATCGTCGTCGATAAACAGCGAACGATCGCGCAGCAGCACGACCAGGACACCCCAGATGTGTTCAACTGTCACCGCCGGCGCTACCATCGGCGCCGTCATCGGCATGATTGGCACCAGCAGCCAGGTGCGCGCCCCAACGGCTTGCAGGCTGCGGCGTATATCGGCGTTGCGCACGTCTGGAACGTACAGCGTCGCTGATTTCTGCTGCTGCCAGACGTCCTCCACCATCTGCCGCCCGTCAGTCGGGAACTGCGGCATGAAGGCCGAGGCAGTCGACTCCACGACGATAAATTCGCCTGCCGCCGGCGCGTGCTGCACCACGGCGGCCATCATGCCGTTTACGGACTGGGTGGCCGCCGAGCACAACTGGGCAAAGCAGTTCACAGTAGCGGACATCTTATCTGGGCCGCTGCGCTCTGCCGCAGGCGCCGGCGCAAGAAAGCCGCGCAGTTCTTCAAACAGCCACGCGTTGCGCAGCCAGCGTGGCGGGACAAAGGCCAGGTAGAACAGTACCGCCGAAATCGACGTTAACGCCAGCCCGGCGGCGCTGATACTGGACGCCAGGCCTGGCAGCAAGGCACTTGCAACGTTGCCCGCCACGGCCAGCGTAAACAGGCCGGAACTGGCGGCGATAAGCGTGAGCCTGCGCCGCAGAATGCCGGTGCTGCCTTGGATCCCGCGGCTGAAGGCCCAGGTGCAGTACGCATCTACGATCACGCAGTAGCCAAAAATGACGGCCTGCGTGGCTGCGGGGTATCTGGCGATAAATAGAAACAAGATCACCCAGCACGACACCATGCCGGCCAAGATGGCCCAGTGCATCCAGCGGGGGCTGGGCCGATAGTACTGCAGAAGCCGGAACAGGAAGTAGGGCTGCGCAAAGAGCACCAGCGCCCCAAACAGATCAAGCAGGCCGAGACGAATGCCAAAGGCGTCCTTCAACAGCGTGATGCCCAGCGGAATGCCCAATGAGCAGGCCAGCAGCGCAAAGTCGCGCCGGCGCGGATTGCGCTGGCGTACATAGTCGGCGATCGCAATGGCGCTGAGCGCAATGAAAAGAATCTGGGCGGAGAGGTGCAAGAATTGATTCACAGGTACCCGTGCACAGTCCCGCGCCCACCACGAGGGGACGAATGTGGGACGTCCGTTGCTTGCGTATCTCTAGTCCATGCGGCAAATCCAATCGATTATAGAGAGTGCACGGCGCCTATTCACTAGGCCGCGGCGTTGAATGAGATACAGGCGTGGATATAGGGGCGGATCCTGCAAGGTACTGTCAAGGACTGAAACCCAACTGCCGTACTCATCCGCGCCTGCTGCCGGCAGCCAGGTCGACGAGTGTCTCGCCTGCCGGCTGTGCCGAGCGTGTGATGCGCAGGGCGGCAGCTGCCTCGACGAAGCGGGTGACGTCGAACTGCTCGACCACGGCGCGCCGCCGCAAGCTGCGGGGCAGTAAGTGCTGATAGGCACCAAGTGCCAGCAGCCCTTCGTATTGGTGCACGTGGTCCTGCAAATACCGTTCAACTTGTCTTGCGTTGATAGCCGGCAGGCTGCGCGGCTCGTCATGCACGAGCAGGCAGAGACCCGGCTGCTGCCGCTTCCTCCACCAACATCGTGCCCTGCAGCAGGTCAAGCAGCGCTTGCCCGTATACGTCGCCCAGCCAGTGAAAAAGCAGCCAACCGCTAGGAGTCTCTACCAGCGGTGCGGTCCCAGGGGCAAACCCCAGTTGGCTCGGTAAACGCTGCGCCAGGGCAAAGCTCAGCAGCTGGCGCGACGATAGATAGGGCAGCCGCTCCGGCGCAGTCTCACCATACCGGGGCGTTACCCACAGCGCCTCGCCGTCAAACCAGGAGACGTCGAGCTGTCGTCCTTCCAGCGTCAGCACCTCACGATCCAGCCACAATGCGTCCACCGTGGCGACGACTTGTTGGCTGTTCTGGTCGCGGATTTTCAGCTTTGCGGGCCGGTTCTGGATATTGCTGTACAGGCTCAGCGGCGCATGCTCGGATGCCTGCATGTCGACCAGCTGGTTGAGCCGCTTGCCGGCCCGCCACTCGCCGGCGCGTGCGGTAGCCAGGTAATCCCGTTCCTGCAGATGGCCGAGCAAGGCTTGGACGTCGGCAGCAGGGAGCAGCCCGTCAAAAAGCTCCGCCAGCGGCTGCAGCCGGACCGCGCCGAGGGGGCTTTGCACCAGGAGGCTGAAGATCTGCTGGACGGCAACCGAAGGGCGAAAGGGGCTGCTCGTCGGTTCCGCTTCCGGCGCTGCGGCCAGTGCCGCCAGGAGCGCCTTCTCCAACGGCGTGCGATAAAAGCAGGCCGCGTGGATCCGCTGCTGGCGGCGGCCGGCACGGCCCACGCGCTGGACAAACGCCGCCACGCTGCCCGGTGCGCCGATCAGGATGGCCACGTCGATCGAGCCGATGTCGATCCCCAGCTCCAGCGTGCTGCTGGCAAAACAGATGGCCGCCCCGGCCTGCGCAAACTGCTGCTCGATCTCCTGCCGTCGCGCTCGTTCCAGGTTGGAGTAGTGGACATAAACTGCGTGCCCGAACGGCGTGTGCGCTGCTTTGACCGCCGTGGCGTAGGCTTCCACTTCGGCGCGCGTGTTGCAGAAGACCAGCGCCTTGCGCCAGCCGCGGGCCTGGAAGCCGTCAGATAGGCAATCAGCGCGCCTGCCGAATCCTCGTCCATTTCCAGCAGTTCGATCTCGGTTTCGCGGCTCCCGGGCACGCTTACGACCAGCGGCGCAGGGAAATAGCGTGCCGCTGCCTGCGCCGGTTCTGCCAGCGTCGCCGAGAGCGCAGCATACTGCACCTCCGCGTCGGGCGCATCGCCGCTGCGGGCAGCATGGCCGCGCACCTGGCGCACGCGCGCCAGCACGGCACGCAGCTGATCGCCGCGTACGCTGCCGTCGAGTACGTGCAGCTCGTCGAGCACCACGGCGCGCACGTTGGCCAGCAGTTTTAGGCCGGGTGGCGAGCAGCGCATCCAGTGATTCAGGCGTGGTCAGCAGCAGATCGGCAGGGCGGTCGGGGCGAAACGTATCCAGATCGTGCGTCTTTACCGCCATCTGCACGCGCAGCCGTTCCAGCGGCGCCGCCAGCCGGTTGGCGATATCCCCGATCAACGCCCGCGTCGGCAGCAGGTAGACAATCGCCAGCTGTTGGTCCGCACGCTGCGGCAGGCACATGGCGCTCGATCAGAGGTGCCAGCGCCGCCTCGGTCTTGCCGCTGGCCGTGGCGGCGCACAGGATCACATTTTGCCCGTCCAAGATCGCCGGAATCGCCGCCGCCTGCGCCGGCGTAAAGGCGCCATAACGGGCAAAGAAAGCCGGCCAGGTGCGCTCAAGGCGCGCCTTGAGCAAGAGCGCAGGCTCAGTCACAAGTCAGCCAGTTCCTCACCCTGGCGGCATCATACCTTCCCATTCGCGGGTTTAGTCCGCACGCCCACGTGCGGGTCTGTTGCACGCCCACGTGCAGGCGAGAACCTGCACTCGCCTCACACCTTCAACCCCGCCCGCAGCTCGCCGAGCATCGTCTCTGCTGCATAATCCGGATACAGATACAGCAGATCGCAGGTCGTCACCGCGCTGCGGATCAGCTGGCGCAGGTTGATGCGATGCTGCGCCAGTGCCCGGGCCAGCAGGCCGGGCGCCGCGCTGGCCGTATCGGCGTAGCGTTCCGGCGCCGGCGTGTAGTCGTAGGCCAGCGCGTGGTAGCGCAGCAGCGTGCTGTAGAACTCGCGGATATCTTTCTCGATAAAGCGGTCGTCCAGGCGCACGAGGTGCGAAGGCGCCAGCCAGGTTCCCACCGGCATGCGGTCGGCGCTCTCCGTGAGTGCAAAGAGAAAGAGCAGGTGCGGCTCTGACGTGTAGCTCACGGGATACTCGACCCGGGCATGGTCGGGGATGTCACGCGGGTCGATGCGCCCGTTGTTGAGCCCCAGCGCACTCACGATCATCGCCTTGAAAAAGGAATCGGCGCGCTCGCGCTGCGCTGCGCGCAGCAGCGAATAGTGCTCGGACTCGTCGATGAGCACCGCAAGCCCGCTGTAGCCGGCCAGCGTGGCCAGCAGGCTGATGCCGGTAAGCAGGTAGCTGTACTGGCGCGCATTCTCGCCGGTGGTGTAGAGCCGCGGCGGGCGTTTGAAGCAGCGTCTTCATCTCTGCGCCCACCTTCGTCTGCCCGCTCAACCATGTCACCGTTTCGTCAAGCGCCGCCTGGCTGGGGCACTCCTCCAGCGCCGTCAGGGCAGCCGCCAGGGGGCAATCCTTCACTTCGCGCGGGCAGAGGCGTGCAAACTCGGCGATCAGCGCCGGCCGCGCCAGCACCTTTTCGATCAGCGGCAGCAGCCCACGCCGCTGTGTGTCCGGGTAGCGCAAGGCCGTGACGAGTGCCTCGTAGATCTTGTGCGCCTTGCCCGGCGGCGTTTCGACCAGGTCCAGGCTGGCGCCGGCGACCAGGAAGTTCTCGCGCAGCGCCCGCCGCGCCGCCAGTTCGATAAAATGGCTCTTGCCAAAGCCGTAGTCGCCGATCACGGCCAGCACGTCGCCGCTGCGCTCCCGGCTGCGGTCGAGCGCCCGGTCCAGCGTCACGCGCTCCGCCTCCAGCCCGATCGTCAGCGTCTCGGCATCCTGGACCGGCACGATCCCCAGGCGCAGCGCCTCCAGTGTCTGGCGGGCGCGGAACTGGTCGATATCAAGCGGAATCCGCACCTTGGGCTCCGCCAGCGCTGACGGCGCCGGCACCACTGCGCTGTACGACTCGGCGCTGAACTCCTTGGCCGGCAGGCGGAAGCGGCGCCCGGAGGCAAAGAGCACCTCCCACTCGTAGCCGCCCATGTAGGTCCTGAGCAACTCGCCCGCACCAAAATGTGGATGGTGGACAATCTGCTGTGCCACAGGTGCACCCCACTCTAATACGGACTCTGCTGTGCGTCGGCCAGTAAGTTGAGCGCGTCGCTCTGCCCCCTGATCAACGCCTCCGCCACCTCTTGTGTCAGTTGGACCTCGCCCTCTTCCTTCTGGCGGTACCATTCCGTAACCAGCGTCTTGACAAAGAGACGGCGGTGGCTGATGGCCAGAAAGGCGTTGCGCGCGGCGGCCGAGAGCGCGTGGATGTTGGCGGTTTGCAGCGCCTGGTCCAGCTTGACGCCGTAGGCAAGCTCAAAGATCGGCAGCAGCCGGTAGCCGATCTGCTCCAGCAGCTCCTCGTCGGGGATGTCGAGATGCTCCAGGTCGATCTGCGGGCTGAACGGGTTGCTGCGCGAGAAATAGTTGGCCGCCTGCACGCGCTGCTGCAGCGCCGGGTACTTGGGTACGACCGTGTTGAGAAAGTCGGGCGGCACGGCATACATGAACAGTGCGCCGGGCAGGTCCTCCCGGCAGCGGTCGATCACCTCGCGCAGGTTGTCGGTGGCCGTCTTCTCGGCCTTGCCGCCGATGCTCAACATGCGGTCGCCCTCGTCAAAGAGCAGCGCCAGCCCGGTGTAGCCGAGCGCGCGCACTGCCTGGCACAGCGAGCGCAGCATCTTAAAGGCATTGTTCTTGTTGATCTTCTCGGTCACGCCGATGGTGCGCAGGTCGCGCATGTCCTCGGGGCTGACCTCTTCGCCGTGCAGCCAGCGCTCCAGCGCCTCCAGCCGGCGCGCCTGGCCGCGCAGCAGTGCGGTGAGGTAGCCCTGGACCGCCTTGTGAAAGCTCAGGCTGTCGACCGGCGTGCTCGCCACCGTCTGCAGCAGGGCGCGCACCTCGGGCAGCTCCTCGGCGCCTTCGTCGCCCAGGTCCAGGCCGTTGGGCGCCACCAGCCGGCGCAGCGTGCCTTCGAGAAAGCGGGCCAGCCCTTGCTCGTCCTCCCCCAGCCCGCCCAGTTCGTGCCAGATCAGCGCCGAAGCCACGGCAGCATAGACACGGCGCTGGTCGTCATAGGGGCTTTCCTTGGGGCTGAGGTCGACCTTGCTGACGGCAAAGTTGCGCTGCCAGGCGCGGTCGCGCACGCAGTAGAGAAAGTGCGATTTGCCGGCGCCGTAGTCGCCCACCACCAGCTTGAAGACCGCGCCGCCGTCGGCCAGGTAGGAGCCGAGATAGTGCGTGTCGATGGCGTTGAGCAGCGACTCGTTGCCGGCGTTGTAGAAGCTCACGCCCTTGGAGACCGGCGTCCCCGACTGGCCGAGCGTTTCGACGATCTGGCGGGCAAGCCGTGGTTCAGGCAGCATGGGTACCTCTATCTTTCTTATTCCTTCTCGAACTGGATGTCGCCGACAGAAATGCCCGTCGTAGGGCGAGTCGCCCTCGACGATCCACATGCTCTTGGCCGGGCTGTCGGTCTGCGACTTGGTGGCGCTGTGCATCTTGGACGACCTGGCCTTGATACGCCAGCCGTTGGCGGCCGGTAAACTCGTCAGAAGTCGTAGAGAAACTGGGGCCGGCTGTAGTCGGTAAAGGTGCGCTTGCTCGGCTCGCTGGCAAAGGCGCGCCCCTGGCGCAGCAGCACCATTTCCAGGTAGACGTCGACGATATTGATGCGATCGCTGTGGACGTTGCGCTTGCGCCGCGCGATCTGGTAGGCCTCGTGCAGCTGCGCCAGCCAGGCCGCGCCGTCCTGCGTGCGGCCCTCGATGGCCTTGACTGCGGCCTGGTACGCCTTGACGGTGGCGTCGACGGTCACAGGTATATGGGGCGCCACCACATCCTTGCCGTAGCGGAGCACGCCAAAGCGGCGGGCGAAATTGACGTCCAGCTCAAAGCGGCCGATCTCGAACTTGGGCGGCCGGCCGCCGATCGTCACGCCTTGGGCCGCCAGCGCCGCCCGCAGCTTCTGGCCGAACTCGTCGCCCAGCGCGCGCTGGGCCAGCTCAAGTTCGTTCTGCAGTTCGGGGACGGCGTCGAGCACCGGCTGCTCCTTGCTCTCCTGGAGCACGGCCAGTGCCTTATCCAGCCGCACCACGTCGACCGGCTCGGCGCGCAGCGCCGTCAGCGCTGTCCTTGAGTGCAGCAATCAGCGCCGCCAGCGTCTTGATCTCGCGGCGCAGGTCAGGCGCCAGCGGGTCGATCGCCTCCTCGCGCACCCGCACGCGGCCAAAGGCCGCCTGTGCGCCTGCGACGTCCACCGTGGTGTCATGCTCGGCGTAGTCACGCAGCGCCTTGATCGCCTTGTTATGGGCGTCATTCACCAGCTTAAAAGCGGACTGTACGGCGCTCGCGCGCTTCTGGCGCAGGGCGTAGTTGTCGATGAGTTGGGTCAGTTGCAGCAATAGGGATTCGTTGGCCATGAGTTCGTGATGTACTGTCAGGTTGGCGGAATGGTTTCGCCGTAAGTATATCACAACACCCCTTCCGGGAAGACCGACCGAAGGTCGACACCTCTTCCCGGGCAGCGTCACGAATCTCACGCGAAGGCCGCACGCACTCATGCCGTCGGTGGCACGCTACGTCCCGGTTGTCACCCGCACCTGCGGCCAACACTCCCGACATGAACGTACCTGACGAGAAGCCAACAGTATGGTATGCTCTTGCGCAAGAAGGTGAGCAATGAATCAGCAGCGACAAATTGCCAAAGTGGTGCGGATCGTGCGGCTGGCCGAACAAGGCACCGACTATGCCTATTGGCAGCAGCAATCCTACCAGGCGCGTCTGGCAGCTCTAGAAGAACTGCGAAGAGAATACTATGCCCAAGCTGATGGATCTCTCCCCAGACTTCAAAGAGTTTATACAATTGCTAAACGGCCGCTCGACGCAAGTGCCCGGCAGTCAGAGTCGTTCACAATCTCAATCCTGGTGGCTATGGCAGTGAATTCTCCACATTCACCCCTCGCTTTCTCAGCCGATCCCTCATCTCACCGCTGGTCACCCAACTCTGATCGGCTTCATTGCGGGCTTCGACCTGCTGCGCTTCTAGCACCATCTCCAACAGCTTGCGCCGCGTGGCGTGCCGGTTCCATTTCTTTTTCGGCGTCATACCCGCATCACTCTCCTACGCCCCCCGCCGCTTGAACTGGTCCAGCACGAACTGCGTGACCGGGCCGGCGATCCCACTCAGCAGCGGCGTGCCGAACGCGCTCGACCACGGCGGCGGCGGCGCCGGGGACGAGATTCGACCAGCCCGTCCAGAATGCCGGCCACGCGTGTATCGCCGGCATTCTTGCCCTTGGCCAGCTCCTGCTTGAGCGTCGCAACCTGCTCCAGCGCCGTCGCCTGCGCTGCCGCCTCGGCGTGCTGCCGGATGGCGTCCACGACCGGCGCCCCGCCCCGGGCAGCACCTGGGTCTGCGGGTCGGTTTCGGCATGCACGTCGAAGTCGGCCGTGCGGCAGGTGAGGTGCACGGCGGCGCCGGGGCAGTTTGCCAGCAGGGTGCGCAGCGCGCTGCGCCCGGCCGTAAGGCCTCGCGCCGGAACTCGTTAATTCCGTCGAGCAGCAGCACAAAGCGCACATTTTTCGCCCACAGTAGCAAAACCAATGAGCTGTCGCCCGGCTTGGTCTCGCTGTGCTGGTTGAAGGCGGCACACAGCAGCGGGATGAGGCTCGGCTGCGCCGGGTGGTAGGCCGCCAGCCGCACCATGAGCGGCAGCGTGAGCTGCTCGCCGAGCGGCGCCGGCTCCGGTGCCCGGTCGGCCCACCGGTCGTACGCCTTCTCCACTGCAGCCGTATAAGCCAGCAACTCGTCGCGGCTGGGAATCGAAATGGGCTGGCCGTCGATGATGACAACCTGGCTGCCGCCGACGACGACATTGGCGGCGCGAATTGATTCTATATGCCTCGGGTCAGGCGTCACTTCCACGATGATGTCCTTCTATTAGCCAGCTCAAGGCCGCCACCTCGGGCCGGTCGCGCTTGCCCTTCCGCGCCTTGCGAAAGGCCAGGTAGAGGTTCTCAAAGCTGATGATCTGCGGATACAAGTTGCGGTAGGTCTTCATAGCCGATTTTTCAAAAATCGATCGGCCCGTAGGGCCGGATGACACACTCCCCTCCACCACGCCGCGCCGGTAAAGCCAAAGATCAGGGGACAGCAGGCAGGAGACAGAAGACAAAAGCTAAGACGAGAGGGTCCTGGCGAGACGAAATCCCCTGAGGTAGTCCCTGTCCCAGGGATTGATCCTGTCGCGATAGGCGCACCGCACCATCTTGCGGTTTGCCGCCCAGCCGCCGCCGCGGGCAATCCGCAAGCCAGTCGCGTCCGGGTCTTCCAGGTTTGCTTCTGGCCGGTATGGATACTTGGCATACCGCGTCGCCGTCCATTCCCACACGTTGCCGGCCAGGTCATAGATGCCGTCGGGCGTCGCGCCCTGCGGGTACGCCCCCACCGGCGTCGTGCGCATGACACGGTTCTCCCCCTCCAGGCTGTTGAGCCGCTCGGGGTCCCAGCGGCTCGTCCCACGGGAACTGGCCGCCTGCCGCGGCGCGCCGCCCACTCCCATTCGGGTTCGCTGGGCAGGCGATAGGGCTGCCCGGTGACCGCCGCCAGCCAGTTGGCATAGGCCATCGCCTCGTACCAGCAGACGCCCACCACCGGCTGGCTGGGGTTGTTGAAGGCTGCATCGTGCCAGTAAGCGCGGCTCGTGGATGGCCTCGCCCTGCGGATACCACTCGCGCACCTGGGTCGATGACACGCTCTTCGTCCCAGGTGACCAGGATACGCCATAGGTTGTCTGGCGTCGCGTTCGGTCATCCAGCCGGACGCACGCGCCGGTCAATCTCGGCCGGGTTCTGCCTTGAACGTCCGCCAGGTATCTATCCACCAGTCGGCCGGGTCAGCCTCACCAGGTACTGGCTCGCCGCGCCGCCAGTGGCGCCCGCCTGCTGTCCAGTACCGCTCGTCTTCATAGCCGCCGACGTCCACGAAACACGCGTACTCGGCATTGGTCACCGGGAAGCGCCCGATCGCATAGGCGGTCAGCGTAACCGGGTGCCGGGGCGACTCGTCACTGTCCGCCAGCTCGTCATCCTCGTCGCTGCCGATCTCGGCTATGCCACCCTCCACCTCCACGACCGGCGGCAGGATTACCCTGACGCCGCCGATTTCCTCGTCCACAAAGCGCGGGTCGCCCAGCCGGCCCAGCAGCAGCCCCGCCTCGCTGCGGCTGCGCACGTGGATCGCGGCATTGCCCAGCCGCGCCAGCAGGTCGGCCTGGCTGCGCCGCGTGCGCTGCGGCATCGGCGCCTGCCCCGCTTTCCAGCAGGCAGCGCGCCGCCAGCGCCGGGTTGACCGGCTGCACGGCGTCGTACACCGCCGGGTAGAGCCCTGCCGCCAGGATCGTCGTCTCCTCCCAGCCGCTGCGTCGGCGGCCCCGGCAGCGGATCCCACTCGCCGCGCTGGGCCGGCGGCATCTCATCGGCGCCGCTGGGGACGCGCCACAGCTCCGCCAGGTCCTGCCCCGCCGCCAGCCGCCGCAGCAGCGCCTCCGCCGCAAAATACTCCTGCAGCAGGTGGTGGGTGAACTTCACCTTGCCGTCGCCCGCCAGGAAGGTCGCTGCCCGCGCCAGCGCCAGCACGTCGTCAGGCGGCGTCGCGACGCTGCGGCCGTGCGGCGGCAGCGTCACCTGCGCCGGCAGCTTGCTCGCCGCCCAAGCCTCGTCCACCTGCGTGCCTTCGCCCACCGCCTGGATGGCAAACGCCAGCTCGCCCAGCGCCAGGTGCTGCGCGGCCGGATCGATCCAGGCCACGGCATGGCGCTTGCGCCGCTCACGGTCAAACAGCTGGAAGACGAACTGCGCAAACAGCTGCGCCGCGGTTGGCCGGCAGATCGCCTTGGGCGTCAAACACTTCGACCAGCATGTGCAGGTAGTAGGGCGTCGTCGCCAGCTCCAGCAGCTCGGCGTGGCGCGTCCCGCAGCGCCAGCCAGAACGCCTGCCCCTGCGCCTCGCCCAGGTAGCGCACCGGCAAACTCCTCGATCTGCGCCGGCGTCAGCGGGTCGATCTCCACCTGCTGCACCGCCAGCTCGCCGTTGTAGTCCAGCGTGCGGCAGGAGAAGACCAGCTGGTTGCCCGCCGGCAGCTCGCCGGCGAAATCGCGCCAGTCGAGCATGCGCTCGCTGTAGTTCTCGCGCCGCGCCTCGTTGATGGCGTCGACCAGCAGGCACAGCCGGCCCTGCCGCAGCGCCGTCGCGCAGCTCGGCCGCCGGCGTCCCCGCTGCCCGGCACGTGTTCGCGCCACATACGCGCGAGGAAGGTGCGCGGGGATTCCACCGCCTCCTGGGCCGCCAGGCGCACAAACAGCGGCAGCCGCGCCGCCGGCTGCGTCCTGCAGGCAGGCGACCGCCCGGTCGAGGGCGATGCGCTGGAGCACCGTCGTCTTGCCCGCGCCGGGCTGCGCCAGCAGGATCATCACGTTGTGCTTGTCCAGGGCCGGCGGATGTCGGGCAGCGCCACACGTTCGATCTGGCGCTGCGGCCCCTCGCCGCGCACCAGGATGGCGCTGTAGGCCGGCGTCAGCTCAGGCACCGCCCGATAGCCTCCCGCCAGCGCGACGTAGCGCTGCTGCCACTGCTGAAAGTCCGGGTCCACGCACAGCCGCAGCAGATACTGGCGCTCGCGCTCCGCCTGCGTCGGGCCGGGCGCCGCGTCCAGAAACTTGCGCAGCGCATCGGCCAGCTCCGGCGGCACGGCGACCGTCCGCCCCGCCGCCGCCACCTCACCCGCCTGCAGCCGCACGCCCGGCGTTGCGAGCAGCGCCAACAAGGTCGCCGCCAGCGCCGCCAGCTCAGCCCCCGCCACGTTGATCGTGACATTGGTGATATTGTCGCGCCCGACGAACTGGCGCGCCGCAACGCCGCCGCCCACAAAGGCGCCGCCGCCCGTATCAATGCCGCCAACATTTGGTGGATCGTGTTCAGCCATGGGGTTGACCGTCTCCGCAGCGCTGTACCGGATTTACCCCATCATAGCACGCGCCTCCCCTTCCGGGAAGCCCACCCCTCTCGGGGGTAGGCTTCACAATTCTCTGTGCATGCCGGAACGGACCTCCCGCGTAGCCCGCACGCCCCCTCCGCGGTGGCCGTCAGGCCACACGCGTCCGCGGCAAACGGGCGTGCGGGCTGCGCGGCCAAATTCGTGAAACGGACCCCCTTCTCGGAAGCCTCACCGGATTAAAGCAGGCTAATTGCAGCAAACCAAGTACAAGAATCAGCCCAAGCGACACCCCAGATAGGGCAGCGGCCAGTTTTGACGAGGGAGATGGATTGGCTTATCTCGAAAATCGGATATGAGAGTGGAACGATGGCATGTGTAGTCCACGAAATTGACCGTATTGGAGCCTGCGTCCCGACGGTAAGCTAAGCGCAGCTTCGATGCCACCCGCCAACTGCTGAATCAGGCGCAGGCGTTCCTCGACAGACAAAAGGGAGATTTGTGCAGAAATCTGCTCAAACAAGGGTTCTTGAATATCCATAGCTGTCACCCATCGCTGCCTCTTCACCAGGCGCATACACACGAACTGTATCACTTGGAGTACGGCATTCGAATCTACATCACGCTCCTACGCCCTCAGCCGCTTGAGCCGGTCCAGCACGAACTGCGTGACATCTCTTGATCCCGGTTGACAATATCTATGTTCGATCATACTGTTTGTCGAACGCACTAGCACCACGATCCACGCGCACATGCCGCTACCGATCAGCTTGACGGCACCCGGCGATGTCGACGCGGGGGTGCTTGACCGGCTGCAACAAACGTGTGACGAAAACAGTGAGGAGAATGCCTATGCGCATGGGTCTGCAGCTTCGCAGAGTTTATCCGGGCAAGTATGGGAACCACTTCGACACGATGCTGGCGGTGGCGCAGGCGTGCGAGGAGGCGGGGCTCGATTCGGTGTGGATGCCGGACCACACAATGTTCCCCGATGCGGCACACCCCGAGCTGGAGGTGCCGGTGATGGAGTGCTTCGTAGTGCTGGCCGCCATCGCCGCCAGGACCAGCCGCATCCGGCTCGGGGAACTCGTGACGGGCGTGCCCTATCGCAACCCGGCACTGCTGGCGAAGATGTGCACGACGCTCGACGTGGTCAGCCACGGGCGCACGATCGTGGGGCTGGGTGCGGCGTGGCACGAACCGGAGTTTGTGGCGTACGGCTGGCCCTTCCCGCCGGTGGGCGAGCGCATGGAGATGCTGGAGGAGGCAGTGCAGATCGTCCAACGGATGTTCACGCAGCGGCCGACCAGCTTCAGCGGCAAGCACTACATCGTGCGCGAGGCCTACAACGACCCGATGCCGGTGCAGAAGCCGCGGCCGCCCATCCTGATCGGCGGCGACGGCGAGCGAGTGACGCTCAGGCTCGTGGCCCAGTACGCCGACTTCTGCAACGTGTTTGGCGACCCCGCGACGGTGGGCCACAAGTTTGAGGTGCTGCGGCGGCACTGCGAAGCCGTGGGCCGGCCGTATGCGGAGATCACGCGCAGCAACCACCTGGGCATCCTCGTCGCGCACGATGAGATAGAGCTGGCGGCGAAGCAGGAGAAGCACCCCAACTTTGACGGGATCGCCGGCACACCGGATGCCGTCGTCGCCCAACTGCAGGAGTATGCGGCGGCAGGCTCGCAGTACGTCACCTTTCACCTGGCCGATGCCGACGACATAGCGGCGATCGAACTGCTGGGCAAGCGCGTGCTGCCGGAGGTGGCGGGCCTATAGCGGCGCACCCCTTCCCGGAAGGGGAGGCGCGTACTATACCTGTGCCGTGTGCCGCCTAAACCAGGCTGCCATCTGGTCTACGGTCAGACGTCCTTGTGCAACTTCGAGCGTAACCTGCTCGAGTTCCTCGTTGCCCGCTCGCAGCTGTAACCCATTGCGCACCAGAAACAGCGCTGCTGCGGTAACCCCAACCCGTTTGTTGCCGTCGACAAACGGATGATTGTTGACCAGGCCGACCATCAGTGCCGCAGCTTTGGCGTATAGGTCAGGATAAAGATCCTGCCCGTCAAACGTGGCTCGTGGACGAGCGATGGCAGACTCCAGCAGTGCCAAGATCGCGCACGCCGGGGGCGCCACCCGTCTCAGCCAAGAGACGAGCGTGAATAAAGAGCACTTGGACAGCAGTCAGATAGACTACCTCGGCCGGATCCCGACCGCTCACCGCGCAAGCGCCTCAAGCGCAGGTCGATAGGCGTCGATGAACTCTGCCACCTGGCGGGCGAATTCCTCATCGACGCCTGCTGCTGCAACCGGCGCAGGGGCAATGACGATGTGCCCCTGCGCCGCATCCAGTTCGACTGAGACCTCGCCACCTTCACCCAAGTGCAGCGAGTCGAGCATATCCCGTGGCAGTGCAATCACCATGCTGTTGCCGGCTCGGAAAATTTTGCGCACCATGCGACCCACCTCTCATTTGCGTATGTACGCCGTATGTACGGTAATCATAGCACGAGCAGCCGGACCGCACAAGCCTTCCGGGGAAGCCTCACCCTTCCCGGAAGCCCTCCCCCTCATGCAGCCAACACGCCACCCGCTGCTCGCCCACGACAAACACCGGCGGCTGCTGCTGTTCGCAGATCGGCCCCACCTTGGCAAAGCAGCGCGGGCGGAAACGGCAGCCTGCCGGCGGGTCGATGGGGCTGGGGACGCCGCCCGGCAGCAGAATGCGCTGCCGCCGCGCCGCCGGGTTGACCCGCGGAATGGCGGCCAGCAGCGCCTGCGTGTAGGGGTGCAGCGGATTCTCAAACAGCGCGTCCGTCGGCCCCTCCTCCACAATCTGCCCCAGGTACATCACCGCCACGCGGCTGGCGATATGATGGACCACGCTCAAGTCGTGCGAGATAAACAGGTACGTCAGGTGATACTCGGCCTGCAGCTCTTCGAGCAGGTTCAGCACCTGCGCCTGCACGCTGACATCCAGCGACGACACCGGCTCGTCGGCTACCACGAAGCGCGGCTGCACGGCCATCGCACGCGCGACGCCGATGCGCTGGCGCTGGCCGCCGCTGAACTGGTGCGGATAGCTGTCGAGCTGCCGCTCGCGCAGCCCGACCCGCCGCAGCAGCGCCAGCGCCGCCGCCTCCCGCTCCTGCAGGTCGCGCAGCCCCCGCTGCCGCAGCGGCACGTCGAGGATCTCGCGCACCGTCTTGCGCGGGTTCAGCGAGGAATAAGGGTTCTGAAAGATCATCTGCGCCGCACGGTGAAAGGCGGGCACCTCCCGCACGGGCTCACCCTTGTACAGCACGTCGCCTGCCGTCGCTTCGTACAGGCGGATAAGCACGCGCCCCAACGTCGTTTTCCCGCAGCCGGACTCGCCCACCAGCCCCAACGTCTCCCCCGGCCAGATCGCCAGGTCCACGCCGTCCACGGCGTGGATGGTCGTCTTGCGCCGGCGCCCCAGCGTGCGCGCCAGCCAGCCCGGGCTGCGCTCAAAATACTTCTTCACCCCCCGTGTTTCGACCAGGGGCAAAGATCGGTCCTGTGATCGGTCCTGTGTATCCATGTGGCACCTATTGCCTATTTGCCGAGCCGCCAGCCGCGGTAGACGCGGCGTGTTTCTTCCACCGTGATAAAAGACTTGCGGTCGGCGTGGTCGACGATCTGCAGCACGGTTGGCACGTCGGCCCGGCGCACGACGACCTCGAGGATGCCTACCGGCCCGCGCATGCCCTGTCCCCCCATCTCGGTGACGCCATACCCGGCCGCCCGCAGCGCCTCGGCGACCCTGCTGGACACGTCGGAGCAGATGATCCGGATCACCGTGTACCCCAGCGCCAGCCGCTCCTCGATCGTCATCCCGACCATGGTGCCGGCGGCAAACCCGCCTGAGTAGCCGACGACATTCCAGACGTTGTTGGCGTTGCGCACCACCTGGCTGATCGCCACCACGAAAATGGTGACCTCGACAAACCCGATCAGCGCCGCAAACAGCTTCTGGCCGCGCACGGTCATCAGGATCCGCAGCGTGCCCAACGTCACATCGGTCAGGCGCAGGCAGAAGATCAGGGCGCCGCCCAAAATCGCGCTGATCAACGCCGGGTCCATCGGCTCGCTCCCATCCACCTACACTGTCAGCCCGACCTGCTCGGCATCCTTGGCCGCACGCCGGTAGCCCCTGGGCTGAATACAGCGCGCATAGTGGCCGTCGCCGACCGTCGCCATCGGGATCGGGTCGCCGGTGCAGGCCGGCCGAGCAAGTTCGCAGCGTTGGTAGAACGCACAGCCCGCGGGCAGATCGGCCAGGTCGGGTACCTCCCCCGGGATCGGGGTAAGCGGGCGCCTGCTGCCAATGGTCGGCCGGCAGCGCAGCAGCCCGCGCGTGTACGGATGCTGCGGGTTGCCGATCACCTGGCTCGGTCGTACCGCGTTCCACCACCTGCCCCGCATACATGACTGCGATCGTGCTGCAGAATTCGGCTGCCACCCCCAGGTCGTGCGTCACCAGGATGATGGCCGTGTCGTGCTCGCGGTTGATGCCGCGCATCAGCTCCAGGATCTGGGCCTGGATGGTCACGTCGAGCGCCGTGGTCGGCTCGTCGGCCAGCAGCAGCTTCGGCTCGCACGCCAGCGCGATCGCAATCAGCGCCCGCTGCTGCATGCCGCCGCTGAACTCGTGGGGATATGCGCTGTAGCGATCGGCGGGCGACGGGATGCCGACCTCTTCCATCACCTTGATCACGCGCTCCCGTTCCCGCTCCGTGCGCCCCCGGTCAAAGGGCCGGCGTCCGTTCTTGACCATGCCGTGCAGCCGCAGCGACTCGCGGATCTGCTCGCCCACCGAAAAGGCGGGGTTCAGCGTGCTGAGCGGGTCCTGGAAGACCATCGCAATCTCCTTGCCGCGCACGGCCCGCATTGCCTCCGGCGCCAGCTCGAGCAGGTTGCGATCTTCGTAGAGGATGCGCCCGCCATCGATCCTGCCGGGGCGGGCTACCAGCCGCAGGATGGAGAGCAGCGTGGCGCTCTTCCCGCACCCCGACTCGCCGACGATCCCAAGAATTTCGCCGCGGCGCACGGTTAGGTCGACCGCGTTGGCTGCCGTCACGAGGCCGCGCTGGGTCGGAAAGACGGTTCTGAGCTTGTCGAGGCGCAGCAGCAGGTCAGCCATGGCGCTTGTTCCTCACTCGACCTTCAGCCGCGGATCGAGGATGTCGCGCAGCCCCTCGCCAAAGATGTTGATCGCCAGCACCAGGATCAGGATGGCAATGCCCGGGAAGGTGCTGACCCACCACGCCGTCAGCATATAGTCGCGGCCGGAGGCGACCATCGAACCCCACGCCGGCGTCGGCGGCTGGATCCCCAGCCCCAGGAAGCTCAGGCTGGCCTCGGTCACGATAAAGAACCCCATGCGCAAGGTGCCCAGCACGATGACGCCCTGGATGATATTGGGCAGGATTTCGGATCCGATAATGGTGAGGTGGCTGCGGCCCATCACGCGCGCCGCTTCCACGTACTCTTTGGCCCGTTCCGCCAGCATATCGCCGCGCACCAGGCGAAAGAACTCGACCCATCCCTTAAAGGTGAGCGCGACGATCAGGTTGACAAACCCCGGTCCCAGAAATGCCATCACGCCGATGGCGAAGATCAGAAACGGGAACGCCATGAGCAGGTCGGCAGAGCGCGCCAGGATCGAGTCCAGCCCTCCGCGGTAGTAGCCGCCCAGCGCCCCCAGCAGCAGCCCGACCGCGATCGAAATGCCGACCGTCAGCACGCCCACCGCCAGCGATACACGGGCGCCGTAGATGATGCGCGTCAGGATGTCGCGGCCCTGCTCGTCTGTGCCCAGCGGGTACTCCATGCTGCCGTCTGCATACCAGAACGGCGGCTCGAAGCGGGCCCGCAGGTCGCCGCGTATAGGGCTGTGCGTCGTGATCTGCGGCGCAAAAACCGCCGCCAGCAGGTAGCCCACGATCACCAGCCCGGCCAGCAGCGGCAGCGGGTGGTGCCACAGCGCACGCAGGAAATCGGCTGCGCTCGCCCGCCAAAGCCGCAGCCGGATGCCCCACAAGCGCCGGCGGCTGTTGGCGGGGGTCATTTCTGCGGTCAGTTCCATGGTATCCATCTGCTTCCGTCCTGCATCGCTCCTATAATGTGATCTTCGGATTCAAGTACGTGTACAGCACATCCACGACGAGGTTGGCGAACACGAACGTGAGTGCATAGACCATGACGGTGCCCTGGATGAGCGGAAAATCGCGGGCAAAGATGGCGTTGACGACCAGCCGGCCCATGCCCGGCCAGCCGAACACCGTCTCGACGATCATGTTGCCGCCCAGGAGCACGCCGACCTGGAGCCCGATCACGGTGACGGTCGGGATGAGCGCGTTGCGCAGCGCGTGCTTCAGGACGACGCGGCGTTCGCTCGCGCCCTTGGCCCGCCCCAAGGTCACGTAGTCGGCCCGCAGTGTCTCCAGCATCGACGAGCGCAGGACACGCGCGATGATGGCGGCGACTGCTGCCCCCAAGGCGATGGAGGGCAGGATCAGGTGCTTGACGCTGCTCACCAGGGCGGTGAAGTTGCCGGTCAGCACGCTGTCCAGCACGTGAAACCCGGTCACCGGCTGCAGCCCGGTGCCGTGGTCCAGGCGTCCCGAGACGGGCAGCCAGCGCAGGTGCACCGAGAAGACCATGATGAGCAGGATGCCCAGCCAGAACACCGGCATCGAGATGCCCACGAACGCCGCCGCCATGCTCACGCGATCCACGGCGCTGTTCTGCCGCACGGCCGAGATGATGCCGATCGGCAGCGCAATCAGCAGCGCAAACAGGAGCGCACCCAGCGCCATCTCGATCGTCGCCGGCAGCCGCTCCGCGATCAGCGCCGCCACCGGCCGCTTCTGCACGTACGAATAGCCCAGGTCGCCGCGCGCCAGGTCGGCCAGGAAGTAGCCGAGCTGCACATGCAGCGGCTTGTCCAGGTTGAACTCGGCGCGCAGCTTCTCCATCTCGCCGGCCGAGACTGCGCCGCCCTGGCCCATCATGATGTCCACCGGATCCCCTGGCGTTAACCGCATAAAGAGAAACACCAGGATGGCTACGCCCAGCATGATCGGGATGGCGGCGAGGATACGTTCGAGGATCTTGGTAGCGCGCATGGCGACTCCCCTGGCGACCGGCGTGGTGCGCAAGCAGGGGAATGCCCGCACGCCGCGCCGGTCGCCTACTACTGGAATCCTACTCTACACACACGTCATGCAGGTTGACGCGGCCGTCGGCGGCGGGCTGCCAGTTCTGCACCCGGGCCGACGCCGCCTCGATGACCTCGGGCAGCAGCAGGAAGACGGCCGGCGCGTCGTCGTACAGAATGCGCTGCGCCTCGTAGTACGCTGCCTTGCGCTGCTCCGGATCCGCCTCCGTCTCCCCGGCGACGATCAGCTCGTTGACCGTGGGATTGTCGTAGGTGGAGAAGTTGCCGCGGCCGTAGGGCTGGCCTTCGACATAGCCGTGCCACTTGGCTTCCATGTGCCCGACCGGATCGAAGGCCGAGTCGCCCCAGTCCCCCATGTAGGCCTGGCGCTCGCCCGCCAGCAGCATGGGCTGGACGACGCTGTACTCCCAGATCCGCACGCTGGCGTCGATGCCGACGTCGCGCAGCTGGGCCGCCACCGCCTCGGCGATCTGGCGCGTCACTTCCTGCGTGTCGATCACAAAGGCAAACGGCTGGCCGTCCTTCATCAGCATGCCGTCCTCGCCCGTGGCGCTCCAGCCCGCTTCCGTCAAGCAGCGCCAGCGCCTTCTCCGTGTCATAGGCATAGGGCGCCAGGTCCGGGTCGGCGTAGTTGTTGTACGGCGACAGCACGCCCGGCAGCACCACGGCCCGGCCGCCGTACAGCTCTTGGGCCAGCAGCTCCTTGTCGACGGCGTAGTTGAGCGCCTGGCGCACCTTGACGTCGTCAAACGGCGCACGGTTGACGTTGAGCTCCAGCCACAGCGGCCGTGTGCCTGCGCCCGTCTTGAGTTGGATGCCCTCGTTCTGTGCCAGCGTGTCCGCCAGCTCCGCCGGCACTTCCTGGATGATGTCGACCTCGCCGGCCAGCAGCGCCGCCACCCGTGTGGACGCTTCCGGGATGACCCGGAAGACCGCCGTCGATACGCAGGCCGGATCGACCGGCGCCAGGTCGGGCGCGCCGCCGTAGTAGTCGTCAAAGCGCGTCAGCACAAACTCGTCCATGCCCTGGGCGGACTCAAACTTGAAGGGACCGGTCCCGATGGGCTTGTCGATAAACCCCTCCGTACCGGCGCTTTCCAGGTAGGCCTTGGGCACGATCTGCTGGTGCACCAGCAGCTGGAGCGCCGGCGGCCACGTGCTCGTGAAGTGCATGAGCACGGTGCTGTCGTCCTGCTTCTCAACCGATTCCAGCGGCGCGATCAAGCCCTTGCGCGGCGACGTGTGCGGCTGCGGATACTCGATCATGTCTTCCTTGATGATGCGGTCAAACGTGTAGACGACGTCGTCGGCCGTCATCTCCGTCCCGTCGTGGAACTTGATCCCGGGGCGCAGCTTGACTTCAAGCGTCTTGTCATCGACCCACTCGATCGACTCCGCCAGCTCCATGTGCACGCCGCTTTCCGTGTCGCGTGTCACCAGCCCGTCAAACATGTTGCGAATGACTGTCTCCGATTCGCGGCTGCGGTGATCCGCCGGGTCGATCGACACGGGCGCACGCGCCAGCGCCACGACGATGGTCTGGCCAGCTGCCCCCACCGTTCCTGCCTGGGCCTGCTCTGCGCTTCCGTCCGCACCTGCCTGCGGCTGTGCTGCCCCTGGTGCCGGTGCAGCACAGGCCGCCGGCAGGATCAAGAGCATAACAAGTGCGGCCGCCACGAGCAGCCCCTTTAGTCCCGAGCGATTTGGTCCGGTACGACTGGCTTTCATGTACGAGGTCTCCTTTCAAGCTAGTGATCGTTTGCTGCCCGCGACTCATCTGGCGGCTCATCCCGGGGTTCATCGTGTTTCAGCACCCGGCTGTCCATGGCCTGCTCCGCCACCTGCCGCAAGACGCTGATCTCGATCGGCTTGGCAAGGCAGCGATAGACGCCAAGCCGGGCGGCGTCTGCCTGCACGACCCGGCAGCCGTGCGCCGTGATCCACACCACCGGCAGCCAGTGCTGCGCCGATCGCACGAAGCTCGTGAGTGTCACGCCGTCGATCCCCGGCAGCCGGACGTCGGTGACGAGCAGATCGAAGCCGCCGGCCTGCAGCAGCCGGTAGGCCTCGCCGCCGTCGTGTGCCGTGACCACATCGCACGCGATGCTAAGTCCCCGCAGGCCTGCCCCAAACACGAACAACACTTGCGGGTCGTCGTCTACCAGCAGAATGCGCCTGCGCTTGCTCATGATTCCGCTTTCACCTCCGCTGTGCCTGCTACCAGCATAGCAGGCGGCAAAGGTGGCAGCCGTTGGGATCGGTTGGCAGGGCGTTTGAGATTGGGTGCAGAATGGTTGGCAGTGGGCAGTGCGTTCTAGGTGGCAGGCCCCATGGTGTAGCCCACGCCGCGCACGTTAAGAATATAGCGGGGATGATCGGGGTTGGGCTCGATTTTACCCCGCAGTCGATGAACGTACCACTTGATGGCCTGGCGCGCTGCGTGCTGGTCGCCGGCGTCGTAGCCCTGGGCGACGCGCAGCAGCTCTTTCGGCGGCACGACGCGCTGGGCGTTCTCCACCAGGTGCTTCAGGAGATTGAACTCCGCCGGCGTCAGTTCGACGGCTTGTTCGCCTACGGTAACTCGGAACTTGTCCAAATCCACCGCAATCGCGCCATGGCGCAGGATGGGAGTGGGCGCCTCCGGCGGCTGACCGCGTTCCTGCCGCCGCGCCAGCGCCGTGCGTACGGCCGCCAGCACCTCGGCGGGTTCAACCGGCTTGAGCAGATACCCGTCTACATTCTCGCGAATCGCGGCGATGGCCGACTCCAGGGATCCGTGCGCGGTGAGAATGATGACGGCCGTGTGCGGCCACCGCCAGCGAATGCCCTCCAATACGCGCAGTCCGTCGATATGCGTGCCGAGGTGCAGGTCCACGATAGCCAGGTCGAAGGCGCTGTCCCGCAGCAGCGTCAATGCCGCTTCGCCGCTCTCCGCCATGATGACCTCGTGTCCGGCCCGGCGCAGCGTTCCATCCAGGAAGAAGCGGATCCCAGCCTCATCGTCTACTACCAACGACCGAATCGTCTCCGTCACGCTGCCGCTGCTCCCCCCGTTTAAGTTCATCGGCCTAATCATAATCATCTCCGTTCGGCGGGCGACATGGGCGCCACGGGCAGCCAGATCGTGAACGTCGTGCCGCGCCCGGGCTTGCTGTATGCCGTGATCGTACCGCCATGCTGCTCGACGATGCCCCGGCTTGTAAACAGGCCCAACCCGAGACCGTGCTTCTTCGTGGTGTAAAACGGCTCAAACAGGCGCGCCAGTACGGCCGGCGGAATACCTTCGCCTGTGTCGCGTACCGTCAGCCGGGCACCCGCCGGCCGCCGTGTGCCGCTCGTCGCGACCGACAGCTTGCCGCCCGCCGGCATAGCGTCGATGGCGTTGAGAAGCACGTTCAGAAACACCTGCCGCACGCGATCCGGCATGATGCGCAGCGGCGGGATGCGCGGCGACGGTGCCCAACTGACCTCGATCCCCAGCTCGGCGCATCTTGCTGCATTCAGCTTGAGCAGTTCCGCCACGAGAGCGTTGATCCGTGTCTCGGCAAACTGGTCCACGTCTGCTGCCCGCTGCAGATCGCGCAGCCGCGCCACCGTGCGCGCCACCCGGTTCAGCTCCGCCCGTGCGACCTGTAGATAGCCGGCGGCCTCGCCGTCAGGCGACAGGATCTCCTCCACCAGTCCCAGGCAGCCGATGATCGACTGCAGCGGGTTGTTGATCTCGTGCGCCAGGGATGCACCCAGCCGCCCGACGATCGCCTCGCGTTCGGCCTGGACCAGCGCCACCCGCGCCTGGCGCTCTTCGGTGACATCCTCGACCATTGCCACCGCCCAGTCCGCAGCCTCTGCGGCCGCACGCATGCGGGCAATCGTCACGCGTGCGGCGATGGTCCGCTCGTCACTGCGCCGCAGCTGCGCCTCCGTGCTGTAGGATTGATCCGAGCCGGTCATGAACCTTTCAAACCGCCTGCGCAGCTGGCGGCGTGTCTGGTCCGAATCGCCGAAGTCAGCGAGCGCCATGTGCTGCAGCGCCTCTTCAGCGTAGCCAAGGGCCTTGATCAGGGCCGGGTTGCACTGCAGCACGCGGCCGCCGCTGTCGGTCAGCAGCATACCAAGCGGCGCAGTTTCGAAGATCGCGCGAAGCGGGCCTCGCTCAAGCGCAGCGCCGCCGTGCGCACGGCCACGCGTGTCTCCAGCTCTTCGGCATGTCGCAGCACCTGCTCGCGCAGTCGTACATTGCCGATGGCCAGGGCCAGGTGATCGGCGCTGTCGAGCGCAATTTCGAGCGTCTCCGCCGGGGGAGGGCCCGGCTGCTGCAGGCCAAAGGTAAGGACACCGATAACCCGCCCTTCCGTGACCAGGGGGATGCTTGTATAGCAGCGCACGCCTTCGGCGCACAGCGCCGCGATCCAGGGATGGGCCGCGGCCACAGCACACAGATCCTCGCAGATATGTGTCTGGCCGCGGCGTGATTCGCCCAGCAATGACGCCCGGCTGAGCTGTGCGCGCATCCCCGCCTGGAGTCGCAGAGGAGAGTCGCTGCGTGCCGCCAGCACCTCGATCTGGTCGGCCTCGTGGTCGAACAGCAGCACGCTGGCGCGGAAACACGCCACCAGCCGGCGCAGTCCGGCAAGGACCGCATCTGCAGTCTGATCTACCGATTGTGCCCTGAGGATGGCCTGATCGATCTCCCGCTGCAAGCGCAGCCGCTCGGCGTAGCGGCCCACACGTGCAGATCCTGACACGCCGGGATCGCAAGTCATGGGGACCTCCACCCTTATTATACCCTAAACCTGGTTAGAACTCACCACCGTGCCTGGCTCGCCAGGTCGCCCCGCGCCCTCGACGTACCTCGTGGGGCGAGCCTCGCATGATTCTGCAGCAATAATACGCTTACCTCCCGTTACTTGGCACTGGACATGGAATGAGGTTGTGGGGCACAATAACCCCGCCGCCGATCCTTCGGCCGTCACACATGCTTGTCCCGAGCACGCCTTTTCTATCTACAATCTACGCCTAGAGGAGGACTTCCTATGCAACGATCCTTTACGACTCCCGTCGGCCTTGTCGCCGTCGTGCTGGCTGCCCTGCTGCTGGCCGCCTGCGGTGCGCCTGCCGCGCCCGCTGCGCCCGCCGCGCCCGGCCGCTACCACGGAGGCAGCAGCCACTGAAGCTGCTGCCGCAGCAACCACCGAGGCCACCACCGAAGCAGCGACCGAAGCCGCACCGGCAGCAGAAGCCGCACCGGCAGGCACCGGCATCCCGATCGGCATCGCCGTCGCCGAAACCAGCAACGTCGCCCTCTTTGGCCAGGAACAGGTCAACGGCGCCAAGCTGGCAGAGAAGTTCTACAACGACCAGGGCGGCGTGGGCGGCAGCCCCATCTCCCTCGTCTTCCAGGACACCGCCGGCGACGAGCAGGGCGCCATCAACGCCTTCCAGACCCTGATCAACGGCAACGTGGTCGCCATCGTCGGCCCGACCCTCTCGCAGCAGGCCTTCGCCGCCGATCCCTTTGCCGACAAGGCCGGCGTCCCCGTGATCGCCCCGTCCAACACCGCCAAGGGCATCCCGGAGATCGGCCGACTACATCTCGCGGTGGTCGGCCCCCGTCAACAAGGTGGCCCCCAACGCACTCCAGGCCGCACTCAAGATCAACCCGGACATCAAGAAGGTGGCCGTCGCCTTTGCCCAGAACGACGCCTTCAGCAAGTCGGAAACCGGCGTCTTCCAGAGCGCCATCACCGATACCTTCAAGCTCGACCTCGCCACGGTGCAGACCTTCCAGACGACCGATACCGACTTCACCACCCAGGTGTCGGCCATCCTGGCGGAAGAGCCCGACCTGGTGCGCTCTCTCGGTCTCGCCGCCGACGGCGGTAACTTCATCAAGCAGCTGCGCGACCCTCGGCTATACCGGCCTGATCGTGGGGGGCAACGGCTTTAACGCGCCCCAACATCTTCCCCGTCTGCCAGGCGCAGTGCGACGGCCTCCTCGTGGCCCAGGCCTACAGCCCGCTGCTCGACACGCCCCTCAACAAGCAGTTCGTCGCCGACTTCGAGGCTGCCCAGCAAAAGTCCCCGGGCCAGTTCAGCGCCCAGTCGTTTGCCGCCGTCCAGGTGATCGTCGAGGCCCTCAAGGCGCTCAACGAGCAGTCGCCCATCGCCGATATGCCGCTGCCCGACCTGCGCAAGGCGCTCAACGCCCAGATCCTCGCCGGCGCCACGGTCGACACCCCCCTGGGCCCGATCTCCTTGGACCCCGAGGGCGAGATCAACCAGACCCAGTTCTACGTCGCCCAGGTCAAGATGAACGCCGACGGCCAGACTGGCTCGTTTGAGTTGGTAAAGTAAGGATGTAACAAAGGTCATCCGACCGTTGCGGGTTCACGTCCAAAATGGTGCGAGGCGCTGCCTGCCTGATTCGAGGTTCAGCGAATTGGTGTAGGCAGCGCCAGGCACCGGATCCGCCCGCTGCCCCTCGCTCGGCGCCCTGGCGCTTGCCGGCTACGAGCGCGGTGCGCCGAGCCTGAGGCAGGTTTCTACGATTGCTTCCCTCCATCACTGGGAGCGGGTGTATGAACTTCACGTTGCTGTCACAGCAGGTGTTAAACGGCCTCGCCGTCGGGGGCGTCTATGCGCTCTTCGCCCTGGGCTACACGCTGGTCTTCTCCATCCTGCGCGTGATCAACTTCACCCACGGCGCGCTGTTTGCCCTTGGCGCCTACTTCACCTATGCCCTGACGGGCAGCGCCTTTGGCTTTAACGGCCTCTTTGCCAACAGCGCCCTCCCGTTCGGTCTCCCCTTCCCGCTCGCCGTGCTCGTCGGCGGGATTCTGGCGGGATTCGTCGGCATGGGTGTGGAGCGCATCGCTTTTAAACCGCTGCGCGACCGCGGCGCCGACCCGCTGCTGACCCTCGTCTCGAGCCTCGGCATGGCGGTGATCATCGTCAACCTGATCCAACTGCTGGTGGGCGCCGAGATCTACTCCTATCCCCAGTCCGTGCTCTCCGCGTTCCCGCCCGCCCTGGTCTTCGGCTCGGGCGCATCAGCAATCCGCATCCGCACCGTGCAGGCAATCATTTTCCTGGTCTCCATGGTGCTGGTCGTCCTGCTGACCCTGCTTATCAACCGCACCCGTGTCGGCAAGGCGCTGCGCGCCGTGTCAGAGGACGCCACGACGGCCAGCCTCCTGGGCATCAACACCGACCGCCTGATTCTCTTTACCTTTTTCTTGAGCGGCTTTCTCGGCAGCGTCGCCGGCGTCCTGATCGGCCTCAGCGTCGGCATCGCCGGGCCCTACTTCGGCATCGCCTTTGGCCTGAAGGGGCTGGCCGTCATGGTGCTGGGCGGGCTCGGCAGCATCCCGGGCGCCGTCGTGGGCGGCTTTGCCATCGGGCTGACGGAGGCCCTGGTGCCCCCCGAGTACGTGGCCTACAAGGAGATCATCGCCTTCCTGTTCCTCTTTATCATGCTGTTGATCCGCCCGCAAGGTCTGCTTGGCCGCCCCAAGCCCAGAAAGTGTGACATGGCCGAGTCCCTCAACACCTTTCTGAACGCGTACGGGGCCCTGATCGTCACGATGTTTTTTGCCGCCATGTTGGCCTTGTCACTTTACCTGCCGCTCATGGCAGGCCAGCTCTCGCTGGCCAGTCCCGCTTTCTATGCCATCGGCGGCTACGCTGGCGGCGATCCTCTCCACGACCGTGTGGAAGCCCTCCGGCGACAGCTTTCCCTTGCCCTATCTCTTTGCCGAGCTGGCCATTGCCGGTGTGATTTCGGCGGTGCTCGCCATCGCCATCGGCGCCGTAGCCTTGCGGCTGCGCGGCATCTACCTGGCGCTGGCGACGATTGCCTTTGTCGAAATCGTGCGCGTGCTTTCGCTCAACCTGCCCATCACCGGCGGCGCAGTCGGGATCTTCGGCATTCCCCAACCCTTTGGCACCAGCCTCGGCTACCTGTGGATCGCCGCGCCGCTGCTGATCCTGGTGGCCTGGGCCATTTACCGGCTGGAGCGCATCCGCACCGGCCGCGCACTGACCGCCATTCGCGAGGACGAGCTGGCCGCCGACACGATGGGCATCAATCTCACCTACCACAAGGTGCTGGCC
This sequence comes from uncultured Chloroflexia bacterium, assembly GCA_963791135.1. Taxonomy (GTDB): domain Bacteria; phylum Chloroflexota; class Anaerolineae; order Caldilineales; family Caldilineaceae; genus Fredericiella. Next base: position 117,370 of record CAWBRX010000022.1, on the reverse strand, counting down.
TTTACGCTGGGCGCGATCTTGGCCGGCTTGGTCGGCGTGATCAGCGCCCACTTTCTCAACACCTGGAACGCCGCCAGGGCACCTTCGACGCTGCCATCGCCTACCTGGCCTTTGTCCTGGTCGGCGGCTCACGCACCGTCCTGGGGCCCATCGTCGGCGGCATGCTGCTCACTGCCCTGCCCGAAGTGCTGCGCGCGGCCGCCGGCCTGCCGATGCTGCCCCCCTGGTTGGGTCCGCTGCTGCGCGATGGGCGCACGATCATCTACGGCATTCTCATCGTGCTGGTCGTCGTCGTCTTCCCGCAGGGGCTGATCACCCCCAACCTTTTCCGGCGCAAAAAGGGGGCCAAGGTATGACGCTCCTCGCGGTGCAGCACCTGAGCCGCAGCTTTGGCGGCCTGATGGCGGTCGGCGATGTCTCGTTTGACGTGGCCGCCGGCGAGATCTTTGGCCTGATCGGCCCCAACGGCGCCGGCAAGACGACCGTCTTCAACCTCATGACGGGGCTGACGCCCCCGAGCGCCGGCAGCGTTCTGTTTGAAGGAAAGGACATTGCACGGCTGTCGCCCCATCGTGTCACGGAGTTGGGCGTGGCGCGCACCTTTCAAAACATCCGCCTTTTTGGCAAGCTGGATGTGCTGCAGAATGTGCTGATCGGCCGCCACATTCACACGCACGGCAGCACGCTGGCGGGCATGTTTGGTTTTCCCGGTGCACGCGCCGAGGAACGCAGGCGCGCGCAGCGCTGGAACTGCTTGACCTGGTCGGGCTGACCGGCCGGGCCGATGCGCAGGCTGGCAGCCTGCCCTACGGCGACCAGCGCCGGCTGGAGATCGCACGGGCATTGGCACTGGAGCCGCGCCTGCTGCTGCTCGACGAGCCCGCGGCCGGCATGAACCCCAATGAGAAACAGGTGCTCAGCGACTTTATTCGCGAGATCCGCCGCACCTTCGATCTGACCGTGCTGCTGATCGAGCACCACGTGCCGCTCGTCATGGGGCTGTGCGATCGCATCGTCGTGCTCAACTTTGGCCAGATGATTGCGCTGGGCGACCCTGCCCACGTAAAGAGCGATCCAAAGGTGATCGAAGCGTATTTGGGCGAGGAAACATGAGCGGTGCCGCCAAACAGATGCAGGTGAGCGCACCGCGCACCGGTGAGCCCTTGCTGGAACTGAAGCACGCCAGCGTAAACTACGGCGGCATCCAGGCGCTGGCTGACGTCGACCTCGTCGTCTACCCCGGCGAGGTGGTCACCCTGATCGGCGCTAACGGTGCCGGCAAGAGCACGACGCTGCGGGCAATCTCGCGCCTGGTGGCACTGCGCAGCGGCGATCTGGTCTATGCCGGTAAGAGCCTGCTGCGTTCGCGGCCCGACGCCGTCGTCAAGCTGGGGATCGCCCACGCGCCCGAGGGCCGCCGCATCCTGACCCGTCTCACGGTGGAGGACAACCTCGAGCTGGGCGCCTACACCCGCCGCGACCGCGGGGCCATCGCCGCCGACATGGAGCGCCAATTCACGCTCTTTCCACGCCTCGCCGAGCGGCGCAAACAGATGGCAGGCACCCTCAGCGGCGGTGAGCAGCAGATGCTGGCGATCGCCCGGGCGCTGATGTGCCGGCCGCGCCTCCTCCTGCTCGACGAGCCCAGCCTGGGCCTGGCGCCCATCTTCGTGCTCAACATCTTCAGCGCCATCGACGAGCTGCGTGCGGCAGGCGTCACAATCCTTCTCGTCGAGCAGAACGCCCGCCTGGCCCTCCAGCACGCCGACCGCGGCTACGTCCTCGAAACCGGCCGCATCACCGCCGCCGGCCCCGCCCAAGTCCTCCTCCACGACGAGCGCGTCAAGCAGGCCTACCTGGGCTGATCGGAGCGCAGGCGTTGGCCGACGCGAGGGTCGAAGCCTGCTCTTCCCCAGCACACCTCCCGTTCAGCCCGCACGCCCACGTGCGGCGGCCCCCGAAGGGACACTTCCTGGAAGTGGGGTACTTCCTGGAGGTGTCACGCCTCCCCACGCTGCGCCAGCACCGCCTCCACCTGCGCGTCGCTCTCCGCTACCAGCACCCGCCACCCCCAGCTCTCGACCAGCGCCGCCAGCTCGCCGGGCGCAAGCAGATGGGCGGGATTGGTGTCGGGCCGCGCTGCCAGCCGCCCCCTGTGAAACGTGCGCAGCCCTATCAGCCCGTGCGGGCGCACCGCCAGTCGCATGGAGGGCCACAGCCGCCGGTCCAGAAAGTTGAAACAGGTCAGCAGATCGCAGCTGCCCGCCGCCGGTCGCCAGCTGTCCAGGTCGGCCTGCACCAGGGCAGCCTGCGCTCCCACCGCCGCCACCTGTGCCTCCGCCAGTGCGAGCGCCGTCGTACTGATGTCGACCCCCGTAACCTGCCACCCCCGCTGCGCCAGCCAGGCTACCGTCCCACCCGCCCCACAAGCAATATCCAGCGCCCGTGGCGGGACCGGGCAGGCCGCCGTCAGCGCATCCACATAAGCCGCCTGGCGCGCCAGCCACCGGTTGGGCCTGGCTTGGATGGGCGCATCTCCGCTCGCGTAGCGTGCTTCCCAGTGGTTGCGATCGGTTTCTGTCATGCCGGGGCTAAGCGTACTCGGCGGGCAGCGGGCACGGTTCGAACATGTCGAGCAGGGTGAACTGCACAAAGACGGCGAAATTGTGGTCCATCTTCGTATACTGGTTGATGCGTACCCAGCCGATCTGCTGCGAGTCCCGGTCTTCGTCGACTAGCGGGACCACATCCCTGCCAAAGTGGCGCGGATAATTGGGATAACGCAGCGTATCCAGGCGATACGCCTCCGCCGCTGCCAGCCAGCTGCGGTTAAACAGCTTCCACGCCGTGGCAACGATCCCCGTAGGATACTGGGCAAACAGCCCCTGTGCCGCCGCCACTCCGTGCGGGTAGACCCACTGGTGCCTGCCCAGCTTCAGCACACGTTCGTCACGGAAAAGCCACAGGGGCTCCGCATACTTGGCCTTGGCGCGTGCGATCGCTGCGCAGGTTTCGGCCGGCAGTTCGACTGTGTGCTGGTTCGGAAACGTAACTTGATAAACGGGCATCAGCTGGTTGGGTATCTTACACGCGGGCTGAGGACGTGGTCAATACCGCAGGCGTCCTCGCGGCCGGCAGCTTGGCCAAGGCTGCAGCAATTGCGGCACCTCCAACCGTCTGTCCGTTGACGCTACCCTCTCCCCGTGTTAGCATCGCACGTAAGCATAGATCGCTCGCTGTCTGACACATCGAGCGCGGAATGGAGGTTGCAATGGCCAAATGGCGAAGACCCTCTCGTTTAGCATACGGCCCCGAGCGCACATCCCGTCTTGCCACCCTGAACGCCGCCAAGGCGCGGGCTGGCGACCTGCTAGAGCGCGACCAGGTCGAGGAAGCGCTGGCGATCCTCGAACCGCTTGCCGGTGACTTCCAGCAAGATGCTGAACTGAAGATGATGCTGGGCACGTGTTACTATGGCGTGGGTGACCCCGACGCAGCCTTGCTCCACTTTGAAAGCGCCTATGCCTTGGACAAGCAGCCGGAAATGCTGCTGCCATTAGGGATCGTTTACGTCGACCTGGAGATGTATGGCAGCGCGCTGCATGTCTTTTCTGAACTTAAGCGCCGCGGCGGGGATCTGCCTGACGAAATGCGGGTTGTGTTGCAGGGACTGCGCCAGGACGTGACCGCCATGGCCCGCGAGATGGACCTGCCGTTGGAGAAGGCAGTTGCCGGGCTGCGCGAAATGGAGCGCGGGACGCGCTGGCTGGACCGCGGCGAGTATGGTCGCGCCATTGAGGCCAACCGCGCCGCGATCAGGCTGTTGGGCAACTGGCCGCCGCCGCACAACAACCTTACCCTGGCCCTCTTCTTCGACGGCCAGGTCCCCGCCGCCATCGCCACGTGCCGGCAGGTTCTGGCGCGCAGGCCTGACAATATCACGGCTGCGTGCAATCTCGTGCGCTGCCTGGCCTGGAGTGGCGAACGGGAGGCGGCACAAGAGGTGTGGCAGCCACTCCGCACACATGTCCCAACCGACCTTCCCACCGAAGCGTTGAAGGTGGCCGAGGCTGCTGCGGTCATGGATGATGACGAAAGTGTCCGCCGCTTGCTGCTGCCTTTGGGCGCTTGGACCCCAGAAAGGATCGGCTATTGGGGCCACTATTTGCAAGTACAGCAGTTCCTTGCCACCGCCGACGCCAACCTGGGCAACGGGAAGGCCGCCAAGCGCCGCCTGCGTGATGTGGACGACGATGACCCCCGGCTGGAGAAGCTGCGCACGGCGCTGCGGCAAGGTAAGTCCGGTCTGGGCCTTACACCACGGTTCTCCTACTACTTCAGCTTTGAAGTGGTGCCGCGCAAGGTTTCGCAGGAATTTGCCGAACTGGTTGTGGCCACAGAAGACGGCACCAACGCTCGGGCCGTAAAGGCGCTCGCCCGTTTTAGCGCGCGGTATCCCCAGCTGGTCGTAATGGCCGAAAAGTCAATCTGGGAAGAGGATGCCATCGATTTTGGAATGCTCATGCTGCGCTATGTGGGGACGCCGGCCGCGCACGCTGCGCTGCGCCGGTTTGCTTGCAGCCAGGCAGGCAGCGACGAGCAGCGCCTCAGCGCCTTCCTCTATCTGCAGGCCAGCGGCGGTGTGCAGTCGGGTGAGACACTTCGCATGTGGCGTGACGGCGACTGGCACGAGGTGCAGGCGCGTGGCTTCACGATCGGTCCGGCGGGCGACCGGCCGCAGCACAAGGCCAAGGCCGTAAAGCTCATGGAACAGGGCCAGGCGGCCTTGCGTGCCGGCCAGGGAGCAGAGGCCGTGACCTTGTTTCGCCAGGTGACCGATCTGGAGCCGCACGCCTATGACGCGTTGAACGATCTGGCGGCGGCATTGGACATGGCCGGCGATAAGGAGGCCAGTCGGGCTGCGCTGGAGCGTGCGCTCACCATCAACCCCACGTATGTCTTTGCGCGCGTCAATCTGGCCGTAAAGCTGATTGGCGAGGATGTCGATGCGGCTGCGGCACTCCTTGAACCCCTGGAAGCGCATAACACCTTTACGCCCGAAGAGTTCGCGTTCTATCAGTACGGCTTGGCCCAAGTCGCCATTGCACGCAAAGAGTATGATGCGGCGCGCAGTATGTTGAACTTGGCACTTTCCATTGCTCCTGATTATGAGCCGGTCACCAACTTGCTGGCCCACCTGGAAGAGATTGAGTATCACCTTGGCATTGGTGAGATTTGGGAGAGGGCGCACGAACGCTTTTTAGCCAGCAATGCCGAGTACCGGCGCCGGCAGCAAGCGAAGCTTGCGACCCTGGCGCCGTCCGTCGTCGATACCGTGGGAGTCTACTCGGCCGAGGTGTTACGCTCTATCGCTAAGGCGGTTGCGCCACAGCGGCGGTTGACTGGTTTGCGCAAGGCGGATCTGAAGCAGCTTGTGACGGAAGCGTTACTTGAACCGGAGACCATTGAGTTCATCGTCGGCCAGAGATTGAGCGACACTGAGCGTGCGGCGCTGGCTGCAGTCCTGGCTGCCGGCGGTGTCATGCCGCAAGACCAATTCCGCGCCGCGTATGGGGATGACGCTGCTGATTCGCCGTGGTGGCAGTATCACTTGCCTGAGAGCGTCGCCGGCCGTCTGCGCCTGCACTGCCTTCTGGCCGAAACGACTGTAGAGGGCACTGTCTACCTGGCAGTACCCGTCGAACTGCGAGTGTCACTTGCGGCCGTGCTGCAGGAGTGACCACCGGGTTTCGTCAGCCGCACGATCACACGTTACACTATCAACATGTACGTCCTGCATGCCCACTGGCAGCCAAACACCGCCGCCACCCAATTGGGCGCACTCTGCCTCTGGGCCGAAAGCTCCGGCGCACAGGGCGCGGGCGAGAAGCTGGACAGGCGCCGCCGCACAGCCCGGCCGCACCCCTTTGCCGCCGCCCGGCCGCAGCTCCGCGACCTGCTCACGCGCCTGTCCGGGGTCGACGTCAAGGATCCCGGATATCGCACCCGATGACACTATGCTGGCGCTGCGCCTCCCCAGCGGCCGCACCGGCCCGCAGCCCTCGCCCCAACTGATCCACGAATGGAGCTTCGACGCCGATGCGCCGGCACTCTTGCCCTGGGAAATGCCCACCCTCGCCCTCGGCGCGGCTGCGGCGCTGCAGCTCCTTGTGGCGCTGCCTACAACCGATCTGCCGCATGACGTCCGGCTTGGCGACGACGTTTACTTCTGGCGCACGGCCGCACTGCTGGCACTCGAGACGCTGGCGCAGCATAAGCTCCAGCCCGGCCTGCAGCATGACGCCGCGGGCAAGCTGAGCGCACGCTGGCTGCCCGTGCTCGACGGTCCGCGCGACGGCCCACGCCTGGCACGCCTGGTAGCAGCGATGCCGCCGCTCTGCCGTGCAGCCCCTGGCGGGGATTCACCTTCTGCCCGTGAACTGCTCGACTCCTACCTCACCTTCCTGGTCGACGGCGCCATGCGTGACTGGTGCGGCGAGCTGCCGGCCAGGCATGCCGTCGCCAATACTGTCTCTGACCCAACTGCGCGTGAATGGCTCGGCGCCTTGCTGCGCTCCGACGCGCGTGTACAGATCACCGGCGCCCAGGCGCAGCGCCTTGGGACCAGCTATGCCGCCTGGCTGCGCAACCTCAATGCCGCCGGCGACAAGAACTTTCGTGTCACTCTGCGCCTGGACGCGCCGCCACCGTGGCAGAATGGGGCTGGCGGCGAAGAAGCTGCATCACCCTGGACGCTGCACTACCTGCTCCAGGCGCGCGACGATCCCAGCCTGCTGATCGACGCAGAGGAGCTCTGGCAGCCGCGCAGCAGCGTGCTGCGTGGATTGAAGGCGCGGCTCGCCAACCCGCAGGAGCTTCTCCTCGGCGGGCTTGGCTTCGTGGCCCGCCACAGCGAGCCTGTGCGCCGCAGCCTGCATGAAAAGCGCCCGGCGCGCGCCGTCCTCAGCAGCGAAGAGGCGTTCGCCTACCTGCGCCAGACCGCGCCCCTGCTCGAAACCAGCGGCTTTGGCGTGCTCGTCCCGTCCTGGTGGAACCAACCCGGGGCGCGCTTGAGCCTGCGTGTGCGCATGAAAGGCGCAAGCAGCGGAAGTGGCAGCGACGGGGTGGCCCGCGGCCTGCTGACGATGGAGAACCTGGTGCGCTATCGCTGGGAGCTGGCAGTGGGCGGCGAGCCGCTGAGCCGGGATGAGTTCGAAAGCCTGGTGGCGCTCAAATCCCCCCTGGTGCAGGTGCGCGGTAAGTGGGTGCAGCTCGACGCCGAGCAGGTGGAGGCGGCGATTCGCTTCTGGCAAAAGCAGGACCAGCGTCAAGACACCGAGACGGAAATCGGGCTGCTCGACGCCGCCACATTGGCGCTGGACGGCGCAGAGGTCAACGGCCTGCCCGTCGAAGGCGTGGAGACCGAAGGCTGGCTGGGGGAATGGCTCGACCACTTCACCGGCAACGAAAAGCTCGCCGTGCTGCCGCCCCCTGCGCGGCTGTCTGCCGACCTGCGCCCGTATCAGGCATACGGCTATTCGTGGCTCGAGTTTCAGCGCCGCTGGGGAATCGGCGTCTGCCTGGCCGACGACATGGGACTGGGTAAGACGATCCAGACGCTGGCCATGCTGCAGCGGGTCAAGGAGCAGGCGGGCGTGCTGCCGGCTCCCGTGCTGCTGGTGGCGCCGACCTCTGTGGTCGTCAACTGGGCCAAGGAAGCGGCGCGCTTCACCCCTGACCTGCGCACCCTGGTGCACCAAGGCGCCCAACGCATGCGCGGCGAGGAGTTCGCCGCCGCCGCCCGCCAACATGACCTCGTGGCGACCAGCTACGCACTGGTCCGGCGCGACGCCGCGCTGCTGCAGGAGATCGACTGGTTTGGCGTGATCCTCGACGAGGCGCAAAACATCAAGAACCCGGCCACCCGGCAGACCCAGGCCATCCGCCGGCTGCCTGCGACCTTTCGCCTGGCGCTGACCGGCACCCCGGTAGAGAACCGCCTGGCCGAGCTGTGGTCGATCATGCACTTCCTCAACCCCGGCTTTCTCGGCAGCCAGCACACCTTCCGCAATCGCTTCGCCCTGCCCGTCGAGCGCTACGGCGACGAGGAGGCCGCCGCGCGCTTGCGTCGCCTCGTTTCACCCTTTATCCTGCGCCGCGTCAAAACCGACCCCACTGTGATCCAGGATCTGCCGGACAAGCAGGAGACGAAGGAATACTGCACCCTTTCTACAGAGCAAGCCACGCTCTATGAAGCGGTGGTGCGTGAGTCGCTGCAGGCCATCGAGGGCGCGCACGACGATGCGCTCGCCGGTGCCGGCGATATCGAGCGCAAGGGCATGGTGCTGGCGATGTTGATGAAGCTGAAACAGATCTGCAACCACCCGGCGCAGTTCCTGCACCAGATGGGCGGAGGGAGCGAAAGCGGCAGCGCCGGCGACGACCTCCTCGCCCGCAGCGGCAAGCTGGAGCGCCTGGTCGAGCTGGTCGACGAACTGCTGGATGCCGGCGACCACGCCCTCATCTTCTCGCAGTTTGCCGAGATGGGCGGCTTCCTGCGTACCTTCCTGCAGGACCGCTTTGGCGTGCCGGTGCTCTTCCTCCACGGCGGCACGCCGCCCCGTAAGCGCAATGAAATGGTGGAGCAGTTCCAGCAGGAGAGCGGCGGGCCGCGCCTCTTCGTGCTCTCCCTCAAGGCGGGCGGCACCGGGCTCAACCTGACCCGCGCCAACCACGTCTTTCATTTCGACCGCTGGTGGAACCCGGCCGTGGAGGACCAGGCCACCGACCGCGCCTTCCGCATCGGGCAGAAGCAGAACGTCCAGGTGCACAAGTTTGTCTGCGTGGGCACGCTTGAGGAGAAGATCGACGCGATGATCGAACAGAAAAAAGGGCTGGCGCGCGCCATCGTGGGTGGCGGCGAGAACTGGCTGACGGAGCTGTCCACCGACGAGCTGCGCGACCTGGTCAATTTACGGCGCGAGGTGCTGGCATGAGCTGGCGCAGCGACCGGCAGAAGCCGTCGTCACCCAGTGAATCCGGCAAGGGCATCAAGGCGCACAGCAAGCGCGGTGCCTTCGCCGAGAACTGGTGGGCGCAGCGCTGGATCCAGGCGCTGGAGCACGTCACCGACGCCGGGCGGCTGCGGCGCGGGCAAAGCTATGCCGCGCAAAGGGCAGGTGCTCTCAATCGACGAGAAGGCCGGCGTGATCACCGCCCGTGTGCAGGGCTCGCGCCCCACGCCCTACAAGGCAACCATTCGCCTTGCGCCGTTCACCGATGCCCAGTGGCAGGCAGTGATCGACGGGCTGGCCGAGCGCGCCATCTTTTCGGCACAGCTGCTGGCGGGCGAAATGCCACGCGAGATCGAAGAGGCCTTCAGCGCCGCCGGCCTCAGCCTCTTCCCTGCCGCGTGAGGATGAGCTGGTCACCAACTGCACCTGCCCCGATTGGGCCAATCCTTGCAAGCACGTGGCCGCGACGCACTACATCTTGGGCGAGCAGTTCGACGAAGACCCGTTCCTGCTGTTCCGGCTGCGTGGACGCAGCCAAGAGCAGATTATCGCCGCCCTGCGCGCACGGCGCACTGCTGATGCCGAGGTGGGTGGCCCAGAAGCAGCCGCTGCCGGCGCGGCACTCGCCGAGCCCCCCGCTGCCTACACGGTCGACGCCCCTTCCCCGGAAGAGTCGCTTGAGAAGTCCAGCACGAACTTCTGGCAGCTGGGCGGCTCATTAGAGCACTTTCCCACCGGCATCCATCCACCCGCGGCGCCGCTCGCCGTTTTGCGCCGGCTGGGCCGGCCCGGCTTTGTCGAGCAGGACCTGGAACAGCTGCTCGGCCCCTTCTACGACGAGGCCAGCCGCCGGGCGCTGGCACTGGCCTTTCACGACGACGAAACCCGCACCGGGGAGAGCGCAGAAAAAGAGGAACAATGAGCTTGTTCGATTTCTACATGGAGAACTACAACAGCGACGTCCTGAAGGAATGGGTCGACCTGTGCGGCAGCCCCAAGGGGGTCACCCGCAAAGCAGATCGCGCCGAGTTCCTGGCGCGGACCATGACCTCCGCCATGGAAGTGCGCCGGCTTTGGGGCGAGATGGACGAGCTTTCGCGCAAGGCGGTTGCCGCCGCCTATCACAACGACGGCAGCTTCAACGCCGACGCCTTTGTCGCCCAATACGGCCGTCTGCCGGACCGTCCCCGCAGAAACAGTTGGTCGTGGTACGGCAAGCCGATCCTGATGGACCTGTTCATTCCCGACAACACCATCCTGCCCGAGATCATGCCGCTGCTGGCGCCGCTTGTCCCTGAACCGGAGCGTTTTCGGCTGGAAGGCGTCGCTGCCGATACGGTGGCAGTCACCATCGGCGACGAGCAAATCCCCTGCACGATTGCGCGCCGTGAGGAGCCAGGCCGGCGTGACCTACTGGCGCTGCTCAGCCTGGCGAACCAGGGCCTGCTCAAATTCAACAGCACCGGGTCGCGTTTGACCCCCAGGAGTGTCGAACTGCTGCGTGAGCAGCTGGCAGAGGGTGACTTTGAAGTTGACTTTGCGGGCAACGCCGCGGACGAAGCGATCATCTGCTTCGGGCTGGCCATGTTCGCCCGGCAGGCGGGCTTGATCACGAGCCAGGGCAAGCTGACGCCGGCGGGGACGCGCTGACCTGGCGACCGAAGACCCCGACCTCCTCCTCGATGCCTTCGAGCACTGGAGCGAAACCGGCGATTTCGACGCGGTGACGCGCATTCAAGCAATTCGGGGCCTGCGCGCTCGCGGCGTTCGCCTGACGCCGCCCGCCGCACGCAACCAGCATATCGTCGAAGCGCTTTCCTGGTGTCCGGCAGGCGTGTGGATCGCGGTGTCGGATTTCTACCGGGCGGTCAAGATCTGGCACTTCGATTTCGAGATCGAACAGGGCGGCCTGGAAAAGCTCTACGTAGGCTACAGCGGGTACAACAACTATGGCGAGTGGGCATCTACCCGGGACATGTGGCTGCTGACCAACGGTCTCTACATCAACGCCGTGCTGTGGGAAATCCTCGCCAGTATCGGCGCGCTCGATATCGCCTACGTCGAAGATGCCGAAGGACATCTTCCCGGCAGAAGTGTACGCCTACGACGAGCTGATCTACAGCCGCTATGACGGATTGATGTGCTTTCGCATCAACTCCTTGGGCGCCTTTCTCTTCGGCCAGGCCGATGCGTACGTGCCCTCGCGGCCGGTGGACGCCGCGCTTTTTTCGGTCGTGGACGATGGGCGTATCACGCTCCTGCCGCATGCTGCCCTCTCCGCCGCGCATCACGCCCAGTTGGCGCAGATTGGCGAGGCCGTCGACGGCGGCTATCAGCTCTCGGTGCCAAAGCTGCTGGCGCTCCTGGAGACGGCCCCAAACCTCGATCAGCCGCGCACCTTTCTCGAGCAGCGCAACAGCGGTCCGCTGCCGCCCGCGGTCGACGACCTGCTCAAGCGCGTCGAAGAAGACAGCCGTGCGCTGCAAATCCAGTCCAAGGCCCTCATCATCCGGGTCCGTACCGCCGCCGTTGCCGAAGCCGTCCTAAACGACCCCACGGCCGGCAAACTCGTGCGCCGCCTCGACGACCGCACCCTCCTCATCCCCGCCAACAAAGAAACCGCCCTCCGCAGCGCCCTGCGCACCCTAGGCTACGGCCTGCGCGGCGAGTAGGCAACCGTCCTGTGAATTTCACATTCGGGGCGAGCGCGATTCGTAGGGGTATAAGGTCCGGCGCAATAAACCCCCAATCGCGGCGATCTTCCCTTCGCCGGACCTTGTGCCCGCCTGCCATGCAGACGGCCCCGCCAACTGCAAGTCACCCCCGCGCCAGCAGTACCGTCTCGAGCTCCCCCAGCGAACCGCAGATCGACTCCGCCGACTGTGACACGACAATGTTGACCTGCCGTGTCGGGTCGTTGATCCGAATATCCTCATGCAGCCCAATCACCGGCACCCCGCGCGCGTACGCAAAGCCGATCTCCCACGCCGTCCCCGAGTCGACGTCGGACCCGTTCCACACGGCCACCACCAGCCCGGCACGTTCCAGCGCGGCCAGGTCGGCGGCAAAGATGGCACCGAAATCGGTATTGGGACCTGCCTTCAACCCGCCATCGCGGTGCGGCAGGTAGGTGTCGTAGCCCGCCGCGCGGCAAACGGCGTCGACTTGTTCGAGATACCAACGCTCGCCCGGGTCAAACAACGGCCCGGCGACATAAACCAACGATCGGCTGCTGCCCATGCTTCCCCCAAAGTGAATGCTGCCCTAGCATGGGTAGTATACTCGTTCTGTGCGCCTACTGTATGCCCCCACATACCATGACAAAACCGATTACCCCGATGATTCCGATCGTCAGCATGAAATAGAAGAGACCCGAGTACCCGCTGTCTTCGCTGCCGTCCATGTGCCTCCGTCCTGCCGTTCCCTGCCGCCTGTGGTCGCAGCCGCGCGCTGCCTTAGCGGCGACAGCGCGGGCCAAACATATGATGGGTAAATCGCTTGCAGCCTTGGCTCTGAAATCGGCGTGGGAACGATGCGTGGCGTGGAGTTGGAGTATGTTGAGCCGGCATAGCCCCGGGTGGGGCTGCCTACGATTATAGAGGATCCTAAGCAGGGATCGCAATGGCGGAATGTGACAGATTTCTCTGGTACAATTGATGCATTATACCCGTTATTAGGCTTGCAGACGTGGGTTCTGCCAGCTCAAATTCCTTTATCCCAGGAGTCCAAAATATGAATACGGTTCTCAATGTAGGCATGATCGGTGCCGGGCGCATCGCCAAGGTGCACGCGGCTACGTTGGCATATCGCATCCCCACCGCCCGCATGCTGGCGATCGCCGACGTCAACCTCGCGGCCGCCGAGCAGGTCGCCGCCCAATTCAAAATCCCCACCGCCACCGATGATCCCGCCGCGATCTTTGCCGACCCGCAGATCGACGCCGTGCTGATCTGCTCCGTCACCGGCACGCACGCGCCCTTTATCGAGGCCGCCGCGGCCGCGGGCAAGCACATCTTCTGCGAGAAGCCGATCGCCCTCGCCCTGTCCCAGATCGACGCCGCGTTGGCCGCCGTGGCCAAGGCCGGCGTCAAGCTCCAGGTGGGCTTCAACCGCCGTTTCGACGCCAACTACGCCCGCGTGCGCGCCGCCATTGCCTCCGGCGAGATCGGCGAGCCCGCCCTCCTCCACATCATCAGCCGCGACCCCGGTCCCCCGCCCATGGAATACGTCAAGGCCTCGGGCGGCATGTTCCTCGACATGACCATCCACGACTTCGACATGGCCCGCTTCCTGATCGGCGCCGAGGTGGAGGAGATCTACGCCCAGGCCGGCATCACGGTCGACCCCGCCATCGGCGCCGCCGGCGACGTGGACACGGCCATCGTCACGCTCAAGTTCGCCAACGGCGTGCTCGGCACCATCGACAACTGCCGCCGCGCCGCCTACGGCTACGACCAGCGTGTCGAGGTGCTGGGCAGCAAGGGTGCCATCGCCACCGGCAACAACTATCCCAACGCCGCCACCGTCAGCGACGGCACCAGCATTCACCGCGACCTGCCGCTCAACTTCTTCATGGACCGCTACACCGAAAGCTACGCGCTCGAAGTCGCCGCCTTCGTCGACGCCGTGCTCAACGAGCAAGCCGATGCCCGTCACCGGCTACGACGGTCGCGTCCCCGTCGTCATGGGCCTTGCCGCCGCCAAGTCCTACAAGGAGAATCGCCCGGTGAAGCTCAGCGAAATCGGCTGACACAAGCGATCGGAGCGCAGGCGTCCTCGCCTGCATCCTCTTACGTTGAACAGCAGGCGAGGACGCCTGCGCTCCGAATTCGCCGGACCTTGTGCCCCTACCCCTGAATCGCTACTTCTTGATCCCCGGCAAATAGAAGTGGAACGGATACCCCTGCCCCTGCCACTCATACGCCCCAATGTCGACGCGCGGCCCATATGGGCGCGGCCCGCCGTCGATATCGTACGGCGGCGCCGGCGGCACCCCGACCGGGTCGCCCGCGTCGATGGCGGGCGAGTCGGGCAGCAGCCGATAGTCGTCGCGCGCCGGCGCGAAGTAGAGCGGATCGGCGGCGACCGTGTGGGTCGCAGTGATCGTTTCGTCCGCCTGCGCCTCGGGCCCGATAGCCTGCTCGTTGTCATACAACAAGGTGTAGTCAGCCACTACGGGCGCAGCGGCACCGTAGAGATTAATCCCTTCGAAACCGTACTTGTTGTTCGTAACAATGTTGTTGGTGATCTGCAGCACGTCGGCGCGCCAGTGGTTGAGCAGCCACATGCCGTAGGTCCCGTTGTCGTACAGCGTGTTGTTGGCGATCGCCCCGTGCGTCTCTTGGGGATCCCCCTGATCGTCAAGGTATGACTCGTAGACTGCAACGATCCCCCCCAGCGTGCTGCCGGCAATGACGTTGTTGGTGATCGTGAAGCGGTCGGCGGCCTGCACGGCAATGGCAAAGTTGTTGGGCGGCGTGACGGTCGCCGACAAGGCCTTGCCGCTGTCCAGGATCTGGTTGCTGTCGACGACGACATCCCACAGGCCGACATAGTTGGCGACCGCTATGGTGTCTTCCCGACCCGAGAGCATGATGACGGCGCCCGCCAGCTCTGGTGCCGCGTCCGTCCTCAGCTCACCCGAGTTCTCGACGAGCATATTGTGCGCCACCGTAATCGACTCGCCCTGCACCACGGAGATCGCGCCGCCCGTGGCAACACCCTTCAGCGCGCTGTTGCCCAGGTTGCGCACAAACAGGTTGTCCACAATGTTGATGCCGACCGTACGTGCGCCCTTAGCGCCACGCATCCCAAGACCGCCCCCCTCGCCGCCCCCGCCGACTGTCGCCACGTTGCCCTCAAAACGGTTGCTGGCCACCTGGGCATTCATCATGTGCTGCAGCGCGACCCCGCCGCCAAATGGGATAGGTGTGATCTGGATGCCACCTTCGCCCATGGTATTGGCGGCATTGGCCGTGAATGTGTTGCTCGTCACCTCCGAATCGTCGATGCCGTAGGCAAACAGCCCGCCGCCCGCGCGCCGATGAAGTTGACCACGGTCGCCCAGTTCTGGATGAACGTGTTGCTATACACTACCGTGCCGGTCACAGTCTCCAGATAACCATCACCTTTGATGATGGCCAGCCCTCCGCCGCGCCCCGTGCCGCTAAAGCCCGCCGTGTTGCGGTCAAATGTGTTGTTGCCGATCGTAGCCTGGCTCGAGTTGACCACAAACGCGCCGCCGCCGTGGGCGCCCCGGTTGTACTGGGGCGCGGCCGTCTGGGCCACGTTGAAGTCAAAGAAGTTGCCGTCGAGGATGATGTGGGGGCTTTCTTCGACAAAGAGGCCGCCGCCGTAGCCGGCGGTCGCCTGTATCGGCGCAGCGGGATCGGCAGCGCTGCCGCCGCTGGCGTAGTTGGCAAAGAAGCGGCAGCCTGAGATCTCGCCGTCCGCGACACGTTGCAGGAAGACACCGCCACCCAGGCCGTCGCCGGCCGCGCCGGCTGCATTGGTCGATAGTACGCAGCCGCCATCGCTGTCGCTGAGCTTGAACCGCGGTGCATCGATCACGGCCACTGCGCCGCCCCAGCCGCCCGCGTGCGTAGCGGCGGTATTGTAGAAGAAGCTTGAGCCCTCGATCGTGACGCCGGCATCTCCGTTGGCTCCTCCACCCTGGATGAAGATCGCCCCGCCGACGCCAAACCCCGCCCTGCTCGCCCGGTTAAGATTGAACTGGCTATCCACGATGTAGACGCCACTTGCCGCCGGATTGACGATGCACACGCCGCCGCCGTAGCCGTCGCCGCTTGTGCTTGCCACCGAGCTCCCAGCGCCAAAGTTCTCCAGACGTAGACCTGCATCCTTGGCATACAGCGCGCCGCCGACAGTCTACTTCGGCACCTGCCGGCCTGTACGCAGCACCAGCCTGCGACGCCGCCTCTGGCTGCGCCTGGGGCCCGGCCAGCCGCGCCAGCACCTGCTCGGCCGTGGGCGCCCCGGGAATGAATCCCTGGTCCGCCAACTGGGCGACCCGGGCGCGCCAATCACCGGCCATGCCCGCGGCGGCGAGCGGGGGCAGCGTGTTGGTGATCTGCCCGTCATTGCCCGTGCTAAACGTCACCAGCGCACTCTGGTCGATCGGCTGTGCCCCGCCTAACCCCGTGGCATCGCCTACGGCGTCCAAGTCCGTAATAACAACGGTGATCGAAACGCCCACCTGGCTCGGCATGATGGTGAACGCTCGGCCGGTGTCCGCCACAACCACCGTGGCGGCGTTTGGACCCGTGGCTTTGGCGCTGCAGTCGTCGAGCCACCTGCCCGCGACGGTGAGCGACTTGGTGATTACGACGTTTTCGGTAAATACATAGTGGCTCACCAGTATCGTGTCGCCGTCCGCGGCGGCGTCGACTGCGGCCTGGATCGTGGCGTAGTCGCCGGAAGGTCCCACACAGATGGTGTTCCCCGCCGCCGCTGCCGGCGCAGGCATCGCCCCCAGCGCCAGCAGCAGTGCACCCAGCAGCACCACCGCAAGACCTCCGGCGAAGATCAATCGACCACTCTGTTTGATCCTATCGCTGACGCACTGCATAGCTTGCTCCTTTCGTATGATCCCACTTGATTTTCGTGTAAGCGGCATATAGTCGATCCTAGCCTCCGGCACAGGCAGTTGCATCAGTCAAATGCCATATATCTTGTTTATTGCGGCGTAAACAAGCGCCTCATCTGCTGCTCATTGCTATCCGATCGGATAGCTATTTGACAATTGCTATCCAATTGGATAGCATATGGGGCCGTTACAAATGAACTGGGGGTGGCAGGTGGTATCCACCGAGGTGCACGATGACGGAACAAGACCAACCTAAGACCGGCGGCCGCCAGTCCGAAGCGGTCGCCGAGCAGACCCGCCAGCGCATCGTCGAGAGCGCCCGCACCGTCTTCGCCGCCCGCGGCTTCGAGGGCGTCAGCCTGCGCGATATCGCCGACCACGCCGGCGTGACCCACGGCCTCCTCCGCCATCATTTCGGCTCCAAGGAGGACATCTGGCGCGCCGTCATCGACGTCACCATCGCCAACTACCTCGCCGCCCTGGCCCCCCTCGTGGCCGACGCTGAGCAGCAGGACGGCAGTCCCGCCGCCACGCTCAAGGCCGCCGCCCGCCTGCTGATGCGCACGACCGCCCGCCAACCCGACGTGACCCGCCTGCTCATGCACGAGGGCATCGTCGGCGGCCCGCGCCTGGACTACTTCATGGCGCAGATTGCCCCGATCCGCGCCCGCATGGCCCCGCGCTTTGCACGCCGTCCAGGCACGCCGGCGGCCTGCCGCAGTTCACCGACGACTCCTTCCTGCTCGCCCTGCTGATGCTCGGTGCGGTCCCGTTTGCCCTGGGGGCCTTTTCCAACCAGCTCTGCCGGGTCGATATGGCTGCGCGCCGACCAGGTCGAACATCACATCGACCGCGTCCTGGCGACCTTCTTCCCGGAACCTTAGTGAAGCTATGAACACCATCCATGATCTCAGACTCCCCCGCTCATCGAGGTCCGCGACCTCGTCAAGTCCTTCCATGTCGGCCCTACCGAGGTCCCCGCCTTGCGCGGCGTCTCGCTAGATATCTGGCCCGGCGAGTTCGTCGCCGTCGTCGGCCCCTCCGGCAGCGGCAAGTCGACCCTGCTCAACATGATCGCCGGCGTCGACCGGCTGTCCGACGGCGAAGTCCTGATCGGCGGTCGCGCCATCCAGCGCCTGCCCGAGGCCGAACTGGCCCGCTGGCGGGGCACCAACCTGGGCATCGTCTTCCAGTTCTTCCAAATGCTGCCGACGATGACGCTGCTCAACAATGTCATGCTGCCGATGGAACTGGCCAAACGCTACACCCCGGCCGAGCGCCGGGCGCGGGCCGCCCACCTGCTCGAGCGCGTCGGCCTCCAGGACCATCTCCACAAGCTGCCCTCCCGCGTCAGCGGCGGCCAGCAGCAGCGCGCCGCCGTCGCCCGCGCCCTGGCCAACGACCCGCCGCTCATCCTCGGCGACGAGCCCACCGGCAACCTCGACAGCGGCTCCGCCGAGGTGGTCTTTGACCTCTTTGCCGAGCTGGTCGCCGGCGGCAAGACCGTGCTGATGGTGACGCAGGACGAGGCGCTGGCCGCCCGCATGCCCCGCCGCATCGAGCTCTCCGAGGGCCGTGTGCTGCGCGACCAGGGAGCGCCGGCCTATGCGTGACATCTTCACCACAACCCTGCGCTACAAGATCCGGTTTGACCTCCTGGGCGCCTGGCAGCGTACGCTCCAGGCCATCATGACCATCGCCATCGGCGCCTTTGCCGTCGGCACGATCCTCGGCGCCTACCAGGGGGTGATTACGCGACACCGAGCGCAGTTGGGCAGCCGTCGTCCGCGCCCGCCATCCGCCTGCGTGTCGTCGAGGGCGCCGACGGCGACCTGGTGGACCGCCTGGCCACTCGCCCCGACCTCAGCGCGGTCGAAGGCCAGATGGAATACACCATCAAGTGGCGCCCGACCCCTGACGCACCGTGGCAGGCGGCGACGCTGGTCGCTCGCGAGGACTACACCGATCAGAAGCTCTCGATCCTGTCCCTCGACGCCGGCAACTGGCCCATCCGGCGTACGCTGGCCGTCGAACGCGGCTACCCCATCGCCATCGGCGACCGAGGTCGAGCTGAACATCGACGACCACATCGTGACCGCGCCCATCGACGGCGTGGTCTACAACCGCGTCACCCTGCCCGCCAGCCTGGGCGGCACGCCCATCTTCTACACCACCCGCCGCCACTTTGCGGAGCTGACGGGGCAGGACCGCTTTCAGTTCATCTACGCCACCGTGCCCGACTACACGCCCGAGCGTGCCGCGGCGGCCGCGGCGGCGCTCCAGGCCGACCTGAAAGATCAGGGACTCACCGTCATCCCCGCCTCACCGACCGCACCTACACCATCGACCCGGCGCACAGCTGGTCGCACGACCTCATCGGCGGCATCGGCTTCGTGATGCAGACCATCGCCATCGTGACGATGCTCCTCAGCCTGCTGCTGATCTACAACACGGTCACCGCCATCATCGCCCAGCAGACGGCGCAGATCGGCGAGCTGAAGGCGATCGGCGCCAGCAGCCGCCAGATCCTGCAGGTCTACATCACCATCGTTGCCACCTACGGCCTGTGTGCGCTCGTCATCTCGCTGCCCCTGAGCATCCTGGCCGCCAACGGCCTGCGCACCGTCCTGGTCGACGCGCCTGGGCATCACGCCCGGCCCCTTCCGGCTCGACTACGGGCCGCTGCTCCTCCAGGCCGCCATCTGCCTGCTCCTGCCGATCCTCGTGGCCTTGCCGCCCATTCTCGGCGGTGCCCGCATCACCGTGCGCGAGGCGATCAACTCCTACGGGCTCAACGGCGGCGGCACCGCCCTTGACGAGTTTGTGGGCCAGCTGCGCTGGCTTTCCCGTGTCTTCTCGCTCGCCATCAGCAACGCCTTTGGCAACTGGCGGCGCCTCCTGCTGACCCAGCTGGCGCTCGCCGGCGCCGGGATCGCCCTGGTGGCGGTCATGAGCACCCAGGCCACGCTCAGCTACGCGTCGAGCGGGCTCTTTAACGAGCTCTACCGCTTCCCGATCCAGCTCGACCTCTCCCAGCCCGCGCGCTGGACGCAGCTCGACGCGCATCGCCTGCTACCCCGGCGTGGAGAACGTCGAAATCTGGCGCACGCTCTCCGGCGTGGTTGAGCCGGTAAGTGAACCCATGGGCGTGGCGGTGCGCCGTTCGGACCGTGCCTCTGCACCCATCCGCCTCGACGGCCAGGACGGTACCCAGGCACCGCGCGCCATAGAACTCAACGGCGTCCCCGTTCCGTCCACCGCCTACGATCCGCAGCTGGCCGCCGGGCGCTGGTTCACCCCCGACGACACCTATGCGATCGTGCTTGCCGAAGGCGTGGCCAAGGAGATGGGCGTTGGCCCCGGCGACTGGGTGCACGTGCAGCTCCCCGCCGCCGACGGCCGCAAGAGCTGGGCCAGCGAGCGCGACTGGCAGGTCGTCGGCGTCATCGTCGACCCCAACATCCGCAACCTGAGCCGCATGGGCATGGTCCCGCGCGCCACGCTGCTTGACGAACTCCAAGACGGCCGGGTGGGCAACCGGGTGCTGATCCAGGCGAGCCTTTCCGACCCCGCCGCCGCGCCCGCCTTTGCCGCGGACCTGCGCGCCTTCTACGACGACTTGGGCATCAGGGCCTCGATCACGCAGAACGACACCGTCTACCAGCGCAGCACCCGCCAGTCCGACAACCTGCGTGTGATCTCCACGCTGCTCATGGCGATGGCCGTGATCGTCGGCGCCGTCGGCGGCATCGCCCTCAGCGGCGTGCTCTCGATCAGCGTGCTGGAGCGCCGCCGCGAGATCGGCGTGCTGCGGGCGATCGGCGCCACCCCCGGCACGATCCGCACGCTCTTCATGTCCGAAGGCCTGCTCCTCGGCTGGCTGAGCTGGCTGCTCACCCTCGCCTTCAGCTACCCCGTGGGCGTGGCCCTGGCGCAGCAGGTGGCCGCCACGATCGGCATCAGCATCATCTATCAATATTCCTGGGCGGCCGTCGCGGCCTGGCTGGGCCTGGCGAGCCTCATCGGCATTCTCGCCAGCATCGGCCCGGCGCAGGGCGCCATCAAGGCCAGCGTACAGGAGAGCCTGGCATATGAGTAGGCTGTTGATCGACGTCCAGCACGTCACCAAGCGCTTCCCCGTGGGCGACCACGAGGTCGAGGTGCTCAAGGATATCAGCTTCCAGGTCTACGAAGGCGAGTTCGTCGCCATCGTCGGCCAGTCCGGCAGCGGCAAATCGACGCTGCTCAACATGCTCACCGGCGTCGACCGCCCCACCAGCGGCGAGGTGATCGTCAACGGCCAGTCGCTGGCGGCGCTCAGCGAGGACGGCCTGGCCCACTGGCGGCGCCGTGAGATCGGCATCGTCTTCCAGTTCTTCAACCTGGTGCCCGGCCTGACCGTGGCCCAGAACGTCCAGCTGCCGATGGAACTGGCCGGCATGTACACGCCCCAGGAGCGGCCGCTGCGCGTCGCCACGCTGCTCGACGAAGTCGGCCTGGCCGAGCGCGCCGGCTGGCTGCCCTCCCGCGTCAGCGGCGGCGACCAGCAGCGGGCCGCCATCGCCCGTGCCAACGCCAACGACCCGCCCCTCATCTTTGGCGACGAGCCCACCGGCCGCCAGGACCCCCGCGCCGCCGAGGCCTGCTTCAACCTCTTTCACACCTGGGTCGACGAAGGCAAAACCTTCCTCATGGTCACCCACAGCCGCAGCCTCGCCGCCCGCACCCGCCGCACCATCGAAATCGCCGACGGCCGCCTCATCCGCGACGAGACGCCACTAACCCCTTCCGGGAAGACACCTTGCGACAAGCTCACCCCGGTCACCGGCATTAGGACAAATCGCAATGAGTTGTCCATCCAATAAAAAGAGATTAGAATATGCGCTTGCCTGGTTTGCCAGGCCGACCAATTGTCACATCTGGTAGCACCATTCAAGGGCGCGCCACCGTAGCTTCACTATCAAGAACCGGAGGATTCTATGCGGCAACTTATCAATATTCAACCTGCCAGGGCAGAAAGGAAGATTGAAGTGAGAAAAGAGCATACCCAGGGGATTCCACGCTATGAAGATAGTAAACATCGGCATCGTCGCCCACGTCGATGCTGGCAAGACCAGCCTGACCGAGCGCATCCTATTTGAAACCAATGTCATTGACAAGATAGGCCGGGTCGATCAAGGGACTACCCAGACCGATTCACTGGAGCTGGAAAAAAGACGCGGCATCACGATCAAAGCCTCGGTCGTGTCCTTTTTCGTCCACGATCTGAAAATCAACCTAATTGATACCCCGGGTCATGCGGACTTTATCGCGGAGGTCGAGCGTTCCTTCAGCGTGCTGGACGGCGCGATTCTGGTGGTCTCCGCCGTGGAGGGCATTCAAGTGCAAACAAAATTCCTCATGGCGATCCTCATGCAACTCCGTATTCCTACGATCATCTTTGTCAACAAGATTGATCGGATGGGTGCCAGGTCGCATACCCGCATCCAGCAAATCAAGGAAAAGCTGACAGCGTGGGTGATTCCCCTCTATACCCCCAAAAATCTTGGCACAAAGCAAGCATCGCTCGTCGAAAACAGTCTCAGCCGCACGCAGGAGCCAGGATTTTGGGAAGACTGTATCGAGTTGCTCGCACAAAATGATGAACAACTATTGTCCGCTTATGTCAACGATGAACCGGTGACCGAAGCACAAGTCCTCAGCAAGTTGACGAGCCAGATCAAGGACGCAAGGTTGTATCCGATCTTTTTTGGCTCGGCTATAACCGGGGTTGGCGTTGCCGAACTGCTGAGGGGTGTCGCTGCGTTCTTCCCCGTCAACACGGGCGCAGAGCATGCCCCTCTTTCTGCCGTCGTCTTCAAGATAGAAAGGAAAGCCGCGGGCGAAAAGCTCGCCTATATCAGGGTATTCTCAGGTAGTATCCAGGTCAGAGAAGATGTGCCTGTGCGCAGCAAAAAAGACGAGCAGGCGGGCGCAACTCCTACCTACAAAGTGAAAAAGCTCCACCTGTTCCGGCAGGGACAAACCGTTCAGAACCCCACGGTGGGTGCAGGTGAAATCTGTAAAGTCTGGGGCTTCAAGGATATCCGCATTGGGGGTGTCGTGGGCGAGTGGTCTGATAGTGTCAAGGATCTGCACTTTGTTGTGCCACAGATGGAAGCTCAGATCGAAGCGCAACAGCCGGAAGAGAATCATCGGTTGTATCAAGCCCTGGTGGAGCTGGCCGAAGAAGACCCGCTGATCAAAGTTAGCAGAGACACCTTTCATCATGAAATCTACTTGCGGCTTTTTGGCGAGGTGCAAAAAGAGGTGATCGAAGCGATGCTGCAGGATCATTATGGGCTGGCGGTCCGGTTCTCGGCGACAAGGGTGATCTGCATCGAAAAGCCCAATAGTACAGGGCAGGCGGTAGAGGTGATGGGCGGAGAAGGAAACCCGTTCGCTAGCGTTGCCACAACGGCGAGCACATAATGTACTGAACCACTTGCCAACCTGCGTGACGAAACGAGAACAACATGGCCCAGGAGCCTCAAGCCAAGCCCACTGCTAGCACGGCCAGTTCCCGGCTGCGTTTCCTCCTCCTGCTCGCCCTGATTATTGTCGCCGTGGCGCTTCTTGCCGCGCTGATCCTGGCGGGTTACCCATATGCATGGACCGGCTTTGGCTCATCTGCCAGCACGTCAGATACAGCCGCGCCCTACAAGACCCTCTGGGACTGGCTCGAACTGCTCATCATCCCCGCCACCCTGCTGCTCGGCGGCTACCTGCTCAACCGGGCCGATAAACGTCGCGACGAAGCCCGGGCCACCCGCGACCTGCAGGAGGACCGCGAGATCGCCGAACAACGCACGCAGGAAACCGCCCTGCAAACTTATCTCGACCAGATGGCAAGACTCATGCTCGAGAATGCCCTCAGCTCGACGCCCACACCCGAAGCGAAAGACGTCGCCCGCGTCTGGACGCTCACCGTCGTGCGCCGCGTCGACGCCGAACGCAAAGGCATTGTCCTCCAGTTTCTGCACGAATCCAAGCTCCTGCAGCGGGGCAGCCCGATCGTCAATCTCACCTATGCGGACTTCAGCGGTGCTGACCTCGCCTGGGCAGAACTCAGCGGCGCCGATCTCAGCTGGGCGAACCTTGCGGGGGCCGACCTCAGCCGGGCAAACCTCCCCGGCGCAAACCTGCATGGGACCGACCTCCGCCGCGCAAACCTGGACGGTGCCGATCTCGGCGGAGCGGACCTTGCCGAGGCCGATCTTTACACGGCGAAATACACCAAAGACACATCCTGGCCCGCCGGTTTTGACCCGGTACAGGCACGCGCCACCTTGTCTGTCTAGCCCACACCTACTTTTTTGCCGCTGTACACCACCATGCCTTTCGGCAAATGCTCAATCAGGAACTGGTCGATGCCCGTGTGCAGGTACGGCGCCTCCATCACCTCCTGGATCGCCTGTGCGATCGTCGTCTTCCCCGCGCTCGACGTGCCGTTCAGCAGGATGATATTGCCGCCCATATGACCTCCCGTTTGCCTTGCCGCCGGACGGCCATTGTAGCCGCTCGCCCGCCTAAAAGGGAGCGGGATTAAATTGGGCCCTTGCGGGAAGCCAAGTGACCCCCGGTCGCCCCTTTCCCGGAAGAGGCGCGCAAGTGATGTCTTTCACAATGTTGACTTATCTGTGAAATGATAGTAACTTCTACATAGCATTTTTCCCAACACGAGGCCGTATCCCGCCCGTACATTTCGGCTCCGTGACCAGATCTTCAACCCTTTCGCTAGTACCAATGTCGCCCGCAGTATCTGCTGCGGAATTGGCCTTCGTGATGTCGCCTTGCGTCTGAAGAAATCGCTTGGTCCCGGTATTCCTGTTCGTTTCGCGCACGCAGTTGTGTAGATAATCAAAGAGGAGAAGCAATGCCTACTAAGCAGGGAAATGTTGGACTTCTCGACGATCCGGTGGCGCAGAAGATGCTGCAATCCACCGTACCCGCACGCTTTGCCTACAACTGGACCGACGGCACGCCACGCGTGGTGCCGATCGGCTTCCACTGGAACGGCAGCGAAATTGTGCTGGGTACGCCGGACGACGCGCCAAAGATGAAGGCGCTGCACGACGGCGACGCCGTCGCAGTGACCATTGACAGCGACACGATGCCCTACAAGGTGCTGCTGATTCGCGGCACGATTCGCGTGGACGTCGTCGACGGTATCGCACCGGAATATGAGGAAGCTGTCCAAACGGGTGATGGGCGAGGCGGGCGCGGCAAGGTTGGCTGGCACAGCTGCCGCCCATCTGCCCGCGCATGGCGCGTGTCTTCATCAAGCCCAACTGGGTAGGCATCCTGGATTTTGAGACCCGCTTCCCCAGTGCTACTGGAGCGCGCCATGGAGCAGGCTGCCGCCGGCGATTGATGCCGCCATCGCTGCGGTCACTGCACAAGTCCGGAGTGCGACAAGACAGCGCATGGCCCGCATCGCTGCCTTGCCATGCTCACGCTCCCAATACAACAGGGGGTATAAATGAACGCTTCCTTTTACCGTCACCGGCTCGGCGACTTCGAGTGCATCTCCGTCAGCTGACGGCCTCGTCAACTATCCGGTCGCCAGCTTTTTTGCCAATGTTCCTCCGGCACGAGGTTGACGCCGCGCTGCGCCAGCACGGCCTGCGCACCGACCAGGTTGCCGCCTTATATACCTGCCTCTTTGTCGATACCGGCCGGCACCGCGTGATGATCGACCTCGGCGCCGGTAACCTGGGCGCCCACGCCGCCCAGATCTTTCCAGGCCTCGACCATACGCACCTCGCACACCGGCACCCTGGTCGCAAACCTGCGTGCAGCCGGTTACTCGCCAGAGGACGCCGACATTGTTATCATCACCCACGCCCATCCCGACCACGTCGGCGGCGCACTCGACGAGGATGGCAATCCCATCTTTGGCGGCGCCCGCTGCTTCATCGGGCAGGCCGAATGGGACTACTGGATGTCCGCGGCCTCCGCAGGCTCGGCCATCCCCATGGTCGACCTGGTGCGGCGCAACCTGGCACCGCTGGCGGAGCACATCACCTTCTTCGACGACGGCCAGGAAATTGTCCCAGGCATCCGTGCCATCGCCACGCCGGGCCACACCGCCGGTCACATGGCGCTGTCGATCACGTCGGGCAGCGAGGAACTGCTCCACGTCTCGGATGTGGTGCTTTCCCCGCTCCACCTGGAGCACCCCGACTGGCTGCCTGTCTTCGACCTGTCGCCTGCGGAGGCCGCTACCAGCAAGCAGTCGATCTTCGACTACGCCGCCGAGCAGAATGCCCTGGTCTTTGCCCACCACTTCCCACCCTTCCCCAATCTCGGCCACGTGGTAAAGCAGGGCGCCGGCTGGCAGTGGCAGCCGATTGCGGGGGAAGTCCGCAAGTACAGGTGACAAACGAGAGCGTTTTTCGCTTGTGCTCGGAGTGTGTTCAATCGTCAAGCGGATGGTTTTTAGGCGCAACTCTCAGGCCCGTCAGCTGTTTTGCTGCACGAACTCGAGTGCCGCGGTTGGCGTCAGTGTTGGCACTACACTTCGCAAACGCGTCAGGTGTTCGCCATCAAGCGACACGAGTGTGAATCCAGCAGCAAGGGCCACGGCCGCATATACTGCATCTGCCCCACGCAGCGCATGGCGCGCTGCCAGCTGCGCTGCAGCCTCGGCGAGCTCCGCCGTAAGCGGAACAACTGTCACGTGCGGCAGGCGTGCAATGGTATCTACAAACGCAATGGCTTTGGCCGGTCGGCGGCGCGTGCGGCTGACGGAACCGGCAACTTCGACCAATGCCAAGTTGGGTATGACGATAGGACGGCCTTGCTCGGCAAGTAGTTGGAGCAACTGGCGCGTCGTATTGGCGCCAGGCTCCTTGCGATCAAAACCATTAACCCAAACGCTTGCGTCCAGGGTATACATGCTCTTAGCGGCGCATAGAGATGACGGCCTCCGTCATCGACAGGCCGGCAGCTGTAGAATCGTCTTGCAGCGCATCACCGGCGGAAAAAAACTCAGCCCACGTGGCGGCCTTTACCTTTGTTTCGCTCGCTTGCTCGCTCATGGCGCCAGCCAATTTGGGAGCTAGATACGCAAGCAGCTGGGCTTGTTCGGCCGCCGTCAAGCGGTCTACCAACTGCTGTACTAAGTCTAGTGTCATGCTCGCCATAGTTAGCACTCCTGTCTGCCGCCACATGCAACCCTACTCTATTTTATCACACGGATTCTGGGTGTCACACGCTACGAACCTGCTTCCCGGAAGCATCCACGCTCACCCAAACCGGCACCGGTTCGCCTGCGCCACATCCCCCAGCCAGTACGCGCTCGGCTTCGGCGTCCGCGCCATCGTCTCCCGGTCCACGGCGATGATCCCAAACTTGGGCCCATACCCGCTGACCCACTCGAAATTGTCCATCGCCGACCAGCAGAAGTACCCGCGCACGTCGATGCCCGCCTCGAGCACTCTCGCCACACAGCGCAGCGCCCGCCGGAAATACTCCTGCCGCCGGCTGTCGTCCGTGGACGACAGCCCGTTCTCGGTGACCAGAATCGGCACCCCCGTCACCGCAGCCGCATGGCGGATGGCGCCGCCCAGCGCCTCGGGATAGTACTCCTCCCCCATCTGGTTCTTCTCCACCTCGTCCCCCGGCCGCACCAGCCCCTCCGGCCCCACCACCATGCGCGCGTAGGTCTGCACGCCGACAAAATCGTCGCCGCGCAGCTGCTCCAGGAAATCGTCCGCCACCTTCTGCCGCAGCGCCGCCATGGCTGCTTTCGCCGCCCTCTGCCGCCTGGAAGTCCGGCAGGGCGAGCGTCATCCCCACCCCAAAGTCGCCCGGCCCCGCATGCAGCGCCTCGTACGCGCGCCGGTGCGCGGCGAAGATGATCTCGTGCATCTTGGGGTTCGTCACAAACTGGAACAGCCCCAGCCGGTCGGGCGTCACGCCAAACGCCTCCGCGGCGGTGTCCCAGAACGGCCCCGCGTCGAGCTTGAACGGCAGCAGCTCCGCCAGCAGCAGCGACAGGTTCGCCTCGTTAAACGTGCAGGCCGCGCCGATCAGGTCGCCCAGGTGCCGGCCGGCGCGCTCGCAGTAGCGGGCAAAGCGGTCGGGCGTCTTCTCGTCCAGCCAGCCGCCGGCGCGCATCAGCCAGCGCGGCGACGTGAAATGGTGAAACGTCACCACCGGCCGCAGCCCGTGCTCGTGGCAGGCCGCCAGCACCCGCCGGTAGTGTTCGAGCTCGGCATACGAAAACTCGCCCTCCTCCGGCTCGATGCGCGCCCACTCGATCGAAAAGCGGTAGGCGTTAAACCCCAGCTCCGCCAGCAGCGCGATATCCGCCGCGTACCGGTGATAGTGGTCGCACGCATCCCCCGACGGCTCGACATAAATCGTCCCCGGCAGATGCTCCAGCACCCACGTCTCGCTGTTGATATTGTTCCCTTCCACCTGGTGCG
Source organism: uncultured Chloroflexia bacterium (assembly GCA_963791135.1). Classification (GTDB taxonomy): domain Bacteria; phylum Chloroflexota; class Anaerolineae; order Caldilineales; family Caldilineaceae; genus Fredericiella. The sequence continues at coordinate 89,276 of CAWBRX010000022.1, read as the reverse complement.
CCGCCGTCGCCGCGCCCCACAGAAAGCCTGCCGGAAACTGATACTCTTCCACGCGTCTCCGTCCTCTCTGTGTTTCTTGCTCGCTTCTTACCACTTCCAGGAGGACACCCTTCCTGGAAGCCTCCGCCGCTCTACCCAAGGCTGCTAGCCCGTCGCTTGCCCGGCAGCTAGTCCGGCTGCACCCCCAGCAGCAAATACAGCACGTCGATCGCCGCAAATGTGGCCGGCAAGCCCGGCGCCGCCCTGCGGTCACGCCAGTTGGTCATGGCGATGACAGCCAGCCCGTCGTCGGGCGCCAGCTCCATTTGCGTGTTGATGCCGTCGATGCCGCCCGGGTGCCCCACCAGGCGATGGCCCGTTACCTCGCCGAGAAACCACCCCAGCCCATAGGCGGCGAACGGCGGCCCAAAGCGGCTGCCCATCCCATCCGCCCATCCCGTCGGCGCCTCCGCCGTCCACATCGCCTCCCGGGCCGCTGCCGTGATCAGCCCGCCGTCCTCGTCTGCACCGGGCGCCGTGAGCCGCTAGGCCCACCCGGCCATGTCCTCGCAGCTCGCCTAGAGGGTACAGTTCGGCGCATCGCGTGCGTCGCTGCTCTGGCCGTGCCCGCGCAGGTCGATCATCAACACACCAAAGCCCCCGTCGTGGAGCACCTTGGCTTCCTGCAAGAAGTTACCATTAACGGCGGCCGTGCGGCTGGCATCGCGGCCGTGCACCATGACGATTACGGGCGCATCGCTTGCCCCTGGCATGTACCAGCCGGCGATCTCAGCCGCGCCGTCACGGGCCGGGAACCGCACGTCCTCATACGCCACCCGAAACGCGTAGGCTCCCCGGCTCTCGACGCGCGGCTCGGCAAAGCTGAGCTCGACGCCCTCGTCCACCGTACGGTGACGCGCGCCGCCACTACCGGGGCATCCAAGCCAGAAATATCCGTACAAGAAATGTGCCGCCATGCGTCTGCCGTTGGCGGCGACGTCGCGAGTAATCTCGGTGTTAATCTGCCCAACAAGCTGCATGCGCGGGCTCGCCCAGGACGTGATCCCGCCTTGCCCGGAGTCGCGCCAGATCTGGTCAAACGTCTCGTCGTCCACTAGAGACGTGCAGCGCCGCCCCGGGAACTCGACGTGCGGCTCGGCGACGCGAGCTCGACACCATCGTGGAGCCGTACGGTGACAAAGAACCCCGCCTCTACCGGGGCATCCAAGCCGAAAAATCTCCGCAAAGAACTGTGCCGCCTGGCGTTTATCGTGCGCTGCGACAAGCAGGTGATCACACTAAACAGGCATCCGCAATTTTCTGGATGGCGTCAGCTGCTTGGCGTAATCCTCCACCGGTGCGGCCGCCGCGGCACTCAACCTAGAGGGGATAACCAGAGATATGCCAGCATCCCTGCGATCACCAGCACTGTCGCAGCCAGAACGTAAGCTGCAATGCGCAAGATGCGGCCCGTGCGAGTATGTGCTGCAGCCAGAAATGCTCTCCTGTGTGATGACTGGCGGTGCGTCTAAACACGAGCACTTATACAAAATGTGCAGATCAGCTTTCGAGCATTGCGCTGTACAACTCGGCAGCGGCAGACTTGGCGGAGACAGCCGCGCGTCTCAAGCTATATTGCAGTCGTGGGAAGTAGAAAGCAGATGCGAGCGATGGTTGTGCCGAGCACATCGATCATCGCTGCGTTCTATTAGCCAGATTAGCACATATCCAGTGAGTTGTAACCAGGCAATATTACCTGGGTCGCGACTGCACGGCCGCCATTGCCTACCTTCGCCCCGTGCGCTACAATCCCACCCATGCCCAAGATCAACACAATCTACCTGATCAGCCATACCCACACGGATATCGGCTATACCGACCACCAGGACACCGTCTTCCGCCAGCACCTGGAGTTTATCGACCGCGCCGTCGAACTCGGCGAGGCCACGGCCGATTATCCGGAACACGAACGCTACAAGTGGACCTGCGAGGTCACCTCCTTCGTCGAACGCTACCTCGCCCAGCGCCCGCCGCGCCAGGTGGACCGCTTCCTCGCACTCCACCGCCGCGGGCAGATGGCCGTCGCCGCCATGCAGTACCACTGGACGCCCATGCTCTCGACCGCCGGGATGCTGCGCTCGCTCCTCCCCGTCCTCCGCCTGCGCCGCGACTACGGGCTGAACATCACCACCGCCATGCAGTGCGACGTCAACGGCGCCGCCTGGCGCTGGGCGGACCTGCTCCCGGCCATCGGCGTCGACAGCTTTACCATGTCGATCAACATGCACCGCGGCCGCCGCCCCGAGCCGGACCTCACCGCCTTCTGGTGGCGCGGCCCCGCCGGCGGCCGGCTGCTGACCTACAATGGCCCGCACTACCTCTACGGCATCTTCCGCTACGGCCTCGGCGACGACGAAACCACGCTCAAGATGCTGCCTCCGGCGCTTGCCCGCCTAGAGGCGCGCGAAGACTATCCGTACGACTTTCTCTACGCCCAGGTGACCCACCCTGCCCGCGTCGACAACGGCCCGCCGCTGCCCAACCTGGCCGACTTCGTCCGTAACTGGAACGCTTCCGGCCGCACGCCGCAGATGGCCTTTGTCACCGTCGACGAGTTCACCCGCCTGCTCCACGACCGCTACGGCGACCAGCTGCCGACCTCCCAGGGTGACTGGGCCGACTGGTGGGCCGACGGCGTCGGCTCCTCGGCCTACGAGACGGGCCTCAACCGTGCCACCGAAGAGCTGCTCCCCGTCCTCGACCTGCTCGCCACGCAGACTGGCGCGATCGACTCCGCCCTGCTCGAGGAGGCCTACCACCTCGTCTCCCTCTACGACGAGCACACCTGGGGCGGCTTTGCCAGCATCCGCCGCCCCCATTCGCTCTTTACCCGCGCCAACTTCAACCGCAAGGCGAGCTTTGCCTACGGCGGCTACGGCGTGACCCACGAGCTTCTGGCCGACGGCGGTCGCCAACTGGCGCGCGACCTCCTCCAGGTGCCGCCCGAAGGCGATGCCTGGCGCCGGTGGGGCCAGTACGTCGCCGCCGAACCCTCTGCTGACCCCGCAGCCCAGCGCTTCCTGGTCGTCAACCCCTCCGGCTGGACGCGGCACATTCGCTATCCACTCCCGCCGGACATGGGCGGCGCCACCCCCTACGCCATCCTCGAGATGTTCCTGGTGGGCAATTACCGCGAGCGTCCGCCGCTCGAAAGCCCCGTCCCGCCCGGCGCCGTGATCGACGTCGAGCTGCCCCCCTTTGCCTACGCCGTCGTCCCCTACACGCAGCTGCCCGTCTCCCCCGACGCCCACGCCGGCGAGGGCACGATCGAGAACCAATGGTACAAGGTCACGCTCGACCCGGCCACCGGCGCCGTCCGCAGTTGGTGGGACAAGACCCTCGCCCGCGAGCTGGCCGACCAGGCAGGGCCGTGGCGCCTCGGCCAGTACGTCTACGAGTGGATCGACCACCCCGACGACCGCCGCGCCCTCTTCGCCCTCAACTTCGACCGCGAGGACTTCGGCATCCGCTTCACCGACACCCCCTTCCGCCGCTCCGGCCCGACGCACGTCGAACTGCTGCCGGCGCGCGTGGTCCCCGGCGGCGCCTCCGTCGAGGTCCGCCTCCAGGCTCCCGGCGCCAAGTCCGTGCGTGTCCGCTACTCCCTGCCCGACGACGAAAAGGCCTTGCATATCGACATGGTGGTCGACAAAGAGCTGGTCACCCGCGCCGAGGCCGTCTACGTCACCTTCCCGCTGGCGCTGAGTGACAGCGACGTGGCAGACCCGGCCCAGCCGGGCTCCACTCCGGCCGGCCCGCTCTTCCACCTCGACCTCAACGGCGTCCCCCTCGAACCCGAGGCCGAGCAGCTGGTCGGTTCCTGTCGCGACTGGTACGGCATCCAGCGCTGGGCAGAGGTCGGCAGCGGCGACGTGTCCATCACGCTCGCTCCGTTAGACGCGCCCCTAATCCAGCTCGGCGGCATCACCACCGGCCGCTGGGCCCACACCCTCGACACGCGCACCCCCACGCTCGTCTCGTGGGCGATCCACAACCACTGGGACACCAACTTCCAGGCCAGCCAGGGCGGCGAGATCCTCCTGCGCTACCGGCTGACTTCGTCTGAAGGCTACGACCCCGCCGCCTCCACCCGTTTTGCCGCCGCTGCTTCCACGCCGCCATTAATCGTCCGCGTCCCCGGCGCCGAGCCCGGCCAGGGGGGCCAATGGCTCCAAGTCGCTCCCGAAGGCGTCGCCGAGATCCACCTCAAGCGCGCCGTCGACGGCCAAGGCCTCATCATCCACGCCCGCAACCTCACCGCCGAGGAGCAGACCATCCACCTCACGCCGGCCGTCGCGCCGAAGGCCGCCTGGCTCTGCACGCCGCTCGAGGAAAACGGCGAGCGCGCTGACTATCGAAGACGGCAGAATCGCCCTGACCCTCCCCCCACGCGGCCTCACCAGCGCGCGTTTGGCCGTTGCCGTCGTTTAGTGCGCACGCCTACGTGCGCTAGCGCCAATCGTCGCGCTATTCAGCGTCCGGTGCATCGCGCGAACTCGTGCGACTGGCCGTCCAAAGCCAGGTAACATTGGTCATCAGCGATGTAGTCTTAGAAGAAGCACGTCGCAATCTCAATGCCAAGGCGCCGCAAGCACTATCCGTTCTCGACCAGTTGCTGAGCATCGTCCCATTCGAGACAGTGGCGCCTGACAAAGCGGAGGTGCTGGTGGCATGCGCTTATGCGGAGTTAAAAGATGCGCCGATCGTGGCTGCTGCCGTCAAGGCGCAAGCAGATTACCTGGTCAGCCTTGATCGGGCGCATCTGGTTGATATCCCCAAAGTTGCCGAGGGCGCTCCCCTTCCTCTACTTCCTCATCGCCGCCAACATCGCCCGCATCAGCGTCGCCACCGATGGCCGCGCCTGGAAGTCGCCGTAGCGCGTGAGAAACTCGCCCGCCGCCCGATTCTGCACCTTGACCGGGTCGATGCGCTGGAACGGCGCCCGAAAGATCGTCTTCTGCGGCCGGCGCAGCATGAAGACGTTGTTGATAAAGCCGCTGCCCGACTGGATGTCGCCAATATCCTGGCCTGGATAGCTGCCCCAAGGCGTGTTCATCTGGCTGTACGCCAGCCCGGTAAACAGGTTGACACAGATAGTGCCGTAGCGCAGCTCTGCCAGCGTCCGGTCAAGCGCAGGCGCCATCTGCTTGTCCGCCGTCACACCGTCCGGCACCAGCAGCGTTGCGGTGAGCGTCCCCCACACATGGTCGTTGGCAAATGCGGTCGCCGCGGCAAGGAACTCGGCCGCGCTTTCGGCGTCAAGTGCGGTCTCCGACAGTACGCCGCAGAAAGCCTCGCTGCGGAAACAGATGTCGTCCAGGTTGCCGGCGTCGACATCCGCGATCAGCATCCAGGGGAGCATGTCGCTTGCCTCATCACTCTCCCTGCTATCCGGCCGTACTCCGTACAACCTCGCCTCAGGGTGTGCGGCGCCGAACGCGGCATGGCGAGCAGGTGCGCCGGGATAGTAGGCGGCGCGCAGCGGCGTCTCCGCCAGCGCGTCCCCCAGGGCGTCGAGGAACTGCTGCCGTTGCGGCCACTGGCGGTGCTGGAAGATCAGTCGCGGCGTGAGACAGGAGAACGCTGCATTCGAGTACAGCCACGTCGCCAGCATGGCCGCCCCCCTCTTGAGATCCTGCTCCGACCAGGCGCCCGGCACGACGATGACGGGATTGATACACCCCAATTCGGCAGTGACCGGCTTCGCCGTGCGCGGGTTGCGCGCCGCCTTACGCTGCCGGCCCTCTTCGCCCAGCCCAAACACGACGCTCTCATACGTCTTGTCCGACCCAGTCAGGTGAATCGTGTCCACCAGCGGATGGTCGCAGAGGTACGCGCCCACCTCCGCACCCCCATACAGAATGCGGAGAAAGCCGCGCTCGATCAGTGCCCGGAATCCCTGCTCCAAGATCGGTCCGAGATACGCATTCACCGGGTTCATCTTGAGCGCCACGACCTGGTCTTCCAAGAAAAGCTTGTGCAGCAGGTCGGCGCAGGGCAGCACACCCACGTTCCCCGCCCCCAGCACCAGGGCCACACGCCCCGTTTCCGTCTGCCCCTCACTGCCACCAGCACCGGCGTTTTGCCGCGCGCGCCGCAAGCTTTGCGGCAGCAGAAACATCGCATCAAGCGTCACACCCGGTTCAAGCCAGGTTTCGGCCCGCATCCCTTGCAGCAGCATGCCTTCGAGCCGAGCCGCCGGAAAGACCGGCACGACGACCTGGTCGTTGGCGCGGAAAAAGGGTGCGGCAGGCAGACGTGGGTGGCCAGCGTGCGCAGCGTTAAGGATCGCCTGGCGCAGCATCCGCAGCAGGCGGAGCAGTCCCCCAAAGATCGTACGTTCCTCCCCATCCGCAAAGCCGCCAGGTGCTACCCCCTTTGCCGCAAGGGAAGCGTCGATCCACGCCTCCCGTTGGCGGCCTAACTGCTCATACATCTCCGCCAGCAGGGCAGCACGGCCGCCGGCATCTGTCTGCAGCCATGTCGCCTTGGCAGCATGCAGGGCCGCCAAGGCGACATCGATCTCCGCCGTCGTACTCACCCGCGCCATCGCACGGGACTCAGGGAAAGGCAGTGCACCGGCCGTCGGGGCAGCGCGGGCAGCATCGGGAGCAGCTGTTACCATCGTCTCCATCCTTTTCGGGCAAGGAGCCCAAATCCGCATCCGATCTCACACAACGATCGACACGACAATAATGCTGTGTTTTCCGGATAAAATCAACTAGTAATTGACACCTCGCACGAATCTTGCGCCACTGACCCCACCCCAAACCCATTGACGTCATCGAACACGCGTGCTAACATGCGCACGCCCCCTCCATTGCCACCAGGCACGCAGCAGATAAGGAGAAACCACCATGCGCAAACTAGTCGTCGGCACATTCGTCACCATGGACGGCGTCATGCAGGCCCCCGGCGGCCCGGACGAAGACCGCGAGGGCGGCTTCGCCCACGGCGGCTGGCTCGTCCCTTACTTCGACGACCAGTTCGCCGCGAGCATGGGCGAGTGGACACAGCGCGCCGGCGCCTATCTGCTGGGCCGCAAAACCTACGAGATATTTGCCGCCTCCTGGCCCAACTCCAGCGACCCGGCCGAACCCCTCAACGTCCGGCCCAAGTACGTCGCCTCCCGGACGCTCGACCGAGGTCACCTGGAACAACTCCACCCTGCTCAAGGGTGACGTCGCCGAGGCGGTCGCGCAGCTCAAGGCGGAAGACGGCGGCGAGATCCAGGTCCACGGCAGCGGGGACCTCATGCAAACCCTCCTCCGCCACGATCTCGTCGACACCATCCGCATCTGGCAATTTCCCGTCGTCCTCGGCAGCGGCAAGCGCCTGTTCGCCGCTGGCGCCCTCCCGCGCGGCTTTCGCCTGGTCGACACGCAGGTAACCGCCACCGGCGCTGTCCTGCTCGTCTACGAACTTGCCGGCGGCCTCAAGTACGGCGAAGTCGAGGTAGGCCAAGAAACCGTGATCTTCGACAAGGAGTGACCACCTCCAGGAAGTACCCCACTTCCAGGAAGTACCCCACTTCCAGGAGGTGTCGCTTTCAGGAGGTGTCGATTTCACGTGTCGCCCATAGCCTGCTGGAGGTAGCATATGCGACAAGACAAGCTGGGACTGCTTTGGCTGGAATGGACTCTGGCCACGGTGCTTGGCTATGCTGTGGGCACACTCGCTGCGCTGCCCTTTGCCGTGCAGATTGCCTATGCCGCACCGCCGGCTTGGGTGGCCGCGGCTGTCGGCGGCACACTGCTGGGCATTACCATCGGCGGCGCCCAGTGGCTGGTCTTGCGCCGCCACCGGCTCGCAACAGGCGGCTGGTGGTGGATGCTCGCGAGCTTGATAGGCGCCACCCTCGGGCTGGCACTCGGCGCCGCCTTGGCTGAGGCGCTGGCGCCGGTCGCCGCACGCCCGCCCGACCGGGAAGCCGCCGCCCGTATGGCCCTCACCCAGGCCGCGCTGACCGCCGGCGTAACCGGCGTCGTCTTTGGCTTGGCGTTGGGTGCCGCCCAGTGGCTGGCCCTGCGCACACAGCACGGCTTGTCCGCCTGGTGGCTCGCCGCCAACGCCCTCGCCTGGTCAGCTGCCTTGATCCTGGCCGCCGTGCTGGCCCCGCAGCTCACCGTCCCCGGCGCACTGCTGCTGGCGGGCATTGCAGCCGGCGTAATCACCGGCCTGGTCGTGCAGCGCAGGTTTGGCGGAACGCAGACGGCGCAGGTTCAGTAGCGCACTGATCGGCTTTTCTGACCACAAGGAGCTTCAGCCATGACGATGCAAAAATGGGGCGGACTTGCCTCCTTCCTGCTGCCGGCCGGTTTCCTCGTGGCGCCGCTGATCTACCTGGTCGGCGATCTGCGCAACCCCCTCGGCCCGCTCGGCTATGCCCTGGCCGACTTTCTCTATGGGCCGGTCTGGGCCGCCAGTCTCATCACAGCCGTCTTCGCGCTGCGTGAGCGCAGCGGCGAACGCGCATCCAACCGTATGGCCCTGGCGCTGCTCGCCGCCGTCCTCGCCGGAGGTGCCATGGTGCTCGTCGCCTGTATCCGCGCGGCCAATCGCCAGTACCACCTTGGCCACCCCGAACTCCAGCTCGAAGAATCCATCCCGGTCCTCGTCGTCTGGACCACCATCGTGGCCGGCATCACCGCCGCCGGCTGGCACTTTCTCGGCTGGGCGCTCCTGCTGCTGGGATCGGCAGCTTGGACCACCGCCCTCCTGCCGCGCTGCTCTGTCCGTCCTCTACCTGGCAGGCGGCACCGCCGCACTGTTCGTCTACGTGTTCCCCGACCTCGAAGGCGCCGCCGCCCTCCTCGGCGTGCTGTGGGCCGTTTGGCAGGGCATCATCCTGTGGCAGAGCGGGCCAACCGCGACACCCGAGCCATCCGTGGCGGTTCAAACGTAAGACACTTCCAGGAAGTACCCCACTTCCTGGAGGTGTCCGCCGGGAAGTGTCAGCCGACTGGGAACCGGCTTCAGCCGGTTTGGCGTTGCCCTAGCACCGAATTCATTCGGTACGCGTTTTCACCGCCGCCCCAATCTCCCCCTCCAGATCCCCCCACAAATCCTCCGCATCCTCGATCCCCACGCTCAACCGCAGCAGCGAAGGCGGCAGATGCCCCTGGCCCGGAATGGCCGCCCGCCGCTCCATCGTCGATTCCACAGCCCCCAGGCTGGTCGCATGCCGGATGAGCGAAGTACTGCGGCAGACGGCATCGGCAAACTCCGCCCCGCCCGCCAGGTCAAACGAGATGATGGTTCCAAACCCCTTGAGCACGCGCCGGGTAATCGCATGCGTCGGGTGCGAAGGTAACCCCGGATAGCGCACACGCATCACCTGTGGGTGCCGCTCCAACCGCTCCGCCAGCACCATCGCCGTCGCCTGCGCCCGCTGAAGCCGCAGCGCCAGCGTCCGCGCCCCACGCACCGCCAGAAAGGCCTCGAGCGTCCCCGGTGTGGCGCCCGTCAGTTCGCGCGACTTCTTCAGCGCATGCCACATCGCCTCATCCCGCGTCGTAGCGACCCCCGCCTCCAGCCCGCCGACGATAGCCTCAAGCGCCTCCCACGTCGGCGTCCCATCGTCGCGCGAATACTCGCGCCCCTTGCCGATAATAAAGTTCGACGCCGGCATCAGCGGCACATTCAGCGGATCACCTGGCTCCGCCCCGCGCCCGGCTGACACGAGCCACGATTCTGGTTTGATGTGTATCGGGTGCTTTTCCATCCCAATGCCTTCCTCCAACGGAATAACGTATTTTGAATGTGCCCGTGTCGGCAAATTATGCCGGAGACGGCCAAACGCCCCCTCTCCTAAGCCCCGCCCTCCCACAGCTCCAAATTCGCATCCACCAAGCCAGGGAGCCTACGCGCCTGTGCTGCTGCCAACAGTGACGCCGCAGCGCCTGCCGGCAGCCGGGCTTCTACCACGTCGCACAACTCGGCCGCACGCGGCTTCGTCACCGCCCTGCCGGCTGGATGCACCGGCGGCAGCGCCTCGCCAAACCCGGCGCGCTGTGCAGTTACTATTAGCCAGTATTGTGTGTTATAGTATGCAATATGTATTTGGAAGCGAGGCAGACCAGGGTGGGTAACATCAGCAGGAATCAGTTCATTTTGGAGCCAAAGGAGACTAACGTATGTACCTTCGTGTAACACCCATCGCGTACGATCCGGCCCAGGAAGAAGCGCTGACACGCCTGGTCGAAGAGCAGATGATCCCGGCCTTCCAACGGCTGCCGGGGTTCGTCAAATACTACGGCGGCGTGGACCGCAGCGCGCAGCGGGGCGTTGCGGTGACAATATGGGACAACATGGAGCACGCCGCCGGCCTGCGCACCGCGCTCGGCGGCCTGATCCAGCAGTTGGAGGCGATCGGCGTCCGCTTCGAGCCGGCCCAGGTCTACGAGATCACGACCCAAGCGTAACAGGAGGAAGCGCACATGTCGTCAATGCCTCCTCCACGCTCCCGCTCACACCGGAAGACCTGGACCAGGCCGCAGTGCAGGCAAAACACTTAGGCTCTGCCTACCGCCCCCAAGCGAGTAACAGCCGGACACCTCCTGGAAGTACCCCCACCTCCTGGAGGTGTCCCCGCTACCTGCCTACCTCCACGTACACCGTCCCATCCGGCAGGATCGCCCCATCCAACGACGCCGCCTCGTCCAGCTGCGCCTGCGTCACCAGCGCCGCCGTCAAGTCCGCCCCCCGCATGTCGGCCCCCCGCAGTCTCACCCCTGTCAGGTCGCAGTACCGCAGGTTGGCGTCACGCAGGTTGCCGTTGCTCAAGTTCGACCCACTCAGGTTCAGATAGCTGAGATCCACGCCTGCCAGGTTGCCCCTGCGCCGGGTTAGGTAAAAGGCGTAAGCGCCCTGGCCGAGACTGGCATACAAGGCAAGCATACGCAGGTAGGTTCGGTACAAAATGTTCTGCATGGCACCCCCTTGCGGCTCAAGGCCGTCTCCCTAAACTTTCTCCCTTCATCATCAACCCAATCCCGCCACATTTCTGTTCCCTTGCCTCCAGGCGCCATAGATAAGCCGGCTCGTCGGGAAGCGCTTCACAGCCAAAACCCGATGCTCAGCAAGCAGTTCCTGCTGTTGCCCAGACTCCACCTATTCGCCGTAACCATACGAAAAAGGGTATACTCGATCCCGCCCAAGCCCCTGAATCATTGCGCCGACAGCTGGCGCCAAAAGGAGAGCCGCGTTGTATATTCCAAAACTCTATCGTGAAGAGGATCGTGAGGAGATCCTGGCGTTCCTCCGCCAGAACAACTTCCCCGCCCTGGTTTCCTTTGACGGTGAGAAACCCCTCGCGACCCATACGCCTGTCGAGATTGTCGAACATGAAGACGGGCAGTTGACCGTCTTCGGCCACCTCTCACGCGCAAATCCGCAGTGGAAGACCTTTGGCGACCTGGAAATACTGATCATCTTTCAAGGGGCCTACACCTACATCTCGCCACGATGGTACAACCACACCAACGTGCCGACCTGGAACTACATGATGATCCATGTGTACGGCAAAATCCGCTTGGTCCAGGACGATGAGTTGTTCGCCTTGCTCAGCCGCCTGGTGCACAACCACGAAGTGAACACATCCTACAACCTGGAAGGGCTGCCCCAAGACTTCGTGCAGAAGCAGATGGCCGGCATCGTCGGTTTTGCCGTCGACGTCACGGGCATCGACGCCGGTTACAAGTTGAGCCAGAACCGCAGCGATGAAGATCACGAAAACATCATTCGCGAGCTGGAAAAGCGGGGAGACGTAGATTCCCTGAAAGTGGCAGCCGCCATGCGGGAAGATCGGTCAGGTGGGTGACCTTTGCTTCCCCCTCAAAACCTCCCCACCAGCCGCACCAACGTCGTCCAGCTGCGCGTCGTCACCGGCACCTGCAGCCGCTTCTCCAGCAGCGGCGTCGGGTAGCCGGACACGCCCCGGATCTCCCTCGCGACGCTGTAGGCCTCCTGCCCCGTCCCTCGGAACAACAGGCAGTCCCCCTTCGCTGACTCCAGCGGAAACACGCCCTCCAAATCGCCGGCATATTCGTAATACGACACATACCGGTGCGGAAACCCTGCCAAATCAAGCTTAACACCCTCGATCTTCGCATACGGATCCTCGCTCACGGCCGCCCGGATCGCCGCCAACTCGCGCACGAAGATCGCCTCTCCAAACCCGCACTCGGCGCGTAAATACTCGCCGGCACCGTCCCGCAGCGCCTCCAGGTCGCAGGCCATCCTCCACCTCGGCCACCACCGTCCCGTTGCTCTGAAACGACACCGCGCTCACCGCCCCCGCCCCCAAAAACGCCTGCACCAGCTGCGGCCGGCTCGGAAACCCCCTCTGCCCCACATTGATATTGCGTACAAACGCCACGACTTTCATACCGCCCACTATAACACCAACCCGCACGATGCGTAGGGGCATGAGGTCCGGCGGTGAGAGCCCCGCCGTCGCGGCGACCGTTGTTCCGCCGGACCTCGTGCCCCCCTCTTCCCGGGAAGCCCACCCCCGAAAGTTGCGCGAAATCCACCTTCAGACGCATGATCTATTCTGCAACTGCCCACCGGTGGGCTGCGCCGGGTTCCCCCATGCGTAACACAGCGCGGCGCGGAAAAAGGCCCGCAGCCGCCGGCTGGAATTGCGTGAGACCTATGCACCTACAGGATCTCTGGACCCGCGCCCACAGGCAGTGGCGGCTCGCCGCCCTGCTGCTGGTCGTCGCTGCCGTCGCCGCCCTGCTGACTGCCCTCGTCTATCGCTCGGAACTGGATGCCCTGCGCGCGCGCCGAAGGTGAGAACCTCGCCGCGATCGCCGCTCTCAAAGCTGCCGACCTGGCCGAGATGCGCCAGGCACGACTGGACGAAGCCGTCCTCGCTGCCGGCCGCCCCCTCTTTAGCGCCAACGTCGCTGCCTGGCTGGCCGCTCCCACCCCTGCCATGGCCGCACAGATCCGCGAAAGCCTGGCCGCCGCCGGCACCCCGGGCGTCTACACCAATATCGCCCTCTTCGACACCCAAGGCCAGGAGCGTCTCCGCCTCTATCCCGACCGGCCCCTGGTTCACTGTGCCCCGACCGGCGACCTGATCGTCCGCGCCTATGCACACCGGCACGCCGCAGATCGGCGACCTCTACCGCTGCACACCGGGCGGCCCCCCACAGCTGAATGTGGCCGCCCCCCTCCTGCTGGATTACGGCGAAGCAGCTGCTCCTGTCGGCACCCTCCTCCTCGCCCTCGACGTGCCCAAGGTGCTCACACCCATCCTTGGCCGCTGGCCGGTCCCCAGCACCAGCGGCGAAATCATTCTTGCCGAACGCCAGGGCGATAGCGCAGTCGACCTCAGCGGCTTCGTCACTCCAGGTTCTCCGGCCGCCGGTTCTCTGGGCCTCATCGTTCGCTACCCCATCACGGCCCCCCTCACGGCCACCGACCTGCCGCTCGTCCGGGCCGTGCTCCAGCCAGAAGGCAGCGCAGGAGGCAGCGCAGAAGGCATCAACGCCCATGGAACGCCGGTGCTGGCCGGCCTCTCTGCCGTCGGAGGCACACCCTGGCGACTCGCCGCCCAGAGGAGCCTGGTGGAGATCGACGAACCGCTGGCGACCCGCTTCGGGTGGTATGCGGCCGCCGCGGCCGGCCTCGTCGGCTTGAGCGTGGCCCTGGTCGCCCTCCTCTTACAGGCCTACCGCCAGCGCACCCTGCGCTCACTCTACGAGCAGGTGCGTGGGGAACTCGCAACCAGCGAGCAGGAGTACCATACGCTCTTTGATGCCTCTCCTACCCCGTTAAGCCTGTCGCAGCCGGATGAAGGCCGTTTCGTCGACGTCAATCAGGCGTTCCTTGACCAGTTTGGCTACAGTCGCACCGAGCTGATCGGCCGCACCTCGGTCGAAGTCGGGCTCTTCTCCGCCGGTACACGCGCCGGTGCGGTCAGCACGCTCTATGGCACCAAGATCAACGCCACTGAGATCAGCATCCACTGCAAGAACGGAGAGATCCGCGAACGCCTGGCCGCCGCCGACTTGCTTGACCTGCCGCATGGGCAGTTCTTGCTGATCAGCACCATGGATGTCACCGCACACAAGCAGGCGGAAGACGCCCTGCGCCTGGGCGAAGCGCGCCTGCTGGCCATCATCGAAAACACCCGCAACACGATCTGGTCGGTCGACCGTGACTACCGGCTGGTCGTCGCCAATGCCGCCTTTGGCCGGATGACCGCCGCCAGTTCGGCCGCCCACTGGCCGCGGGCGAATCGGTGCTGCACCCGGCGCTATCCGCCCGCCGTCAACGCCTTCTGGCAGGCCCAGTACGACCGCGCCCTCCGCGGCGAGAGCTTTGTGGTCGAACTGGACTTCTCCGCCACCAGCGGCACGACTCGAATGCCACATGAACCCCATTCGCGAGCCCGACGGCAGCGTCGTCGGCGCCGCCGGGCTCACCATCGACATCACCAAGCAAAAGCAGGCGCAGCAGCTCCTCCAGGATACCAACGCCGAACTCGAACGCCGCGTGGCCGCCCGCACCGTCGAGCTGCAGGAAACCATCGCCGAGCTCCACCGCGCCAACGCCGGCAAGGACGCCTTCATGGCCACCGTGAGCCACGAACTGCGCACCCCCCTCACCGGCATCCTGGCGCTGAGCGAGGTGCTCCAAAGCCAGGCCCGCGACCCCCTCACCCCGCGCCAGGCTCACCAGGTGGAGATGATCCACGCCAGCGGCCCCGGCTGCTCGACACCGTCAACAGCGTGCTCCTCTACACCAGCCTCGCCGGCGGCAAGTACCCGCTCCAGGCTGCCGACTGCCTCCTGACCGGCATCTGCGCCGAGGCCATCCTGGCGCTGCGCGCCAAGGCTGACGCCAAGGGCCAGCACGTCGACCTCGCCGTCGTGCCCACCGACCTGGCCATCTGCAGCGACGCATCCGCCATCGCCAGGATCCTCCATATCCTGCTCGACAACGCCGTCAAGTTCACCCCCCAGGGCGGCACCGTGGGCATCCAGGCCTGCCTCGACCCCGCAGCAGAGACTGGCAGCGGCGATGCTCAGGCTCGGCCTCTGGCACCGTCTCCCTCACCGTCTGGGACACCGGCATCGGCATCCCCCTCGAGCAGCAGGGCCGCCTCTTCGACCCCTTCACCCAGGTCGACCAGACCCTAGCCCGCCCCTTCGAAGGCGTCGGCATCGGCCTCGCCTCCGCCCACCAGCTCGTCACCCTCCTTGGCGGCCACATCGCCGTCCAGAGCGAGCCCGGCCACGGCACCAGATTCACCGTCACCCTGCCCGTCACCCTGCCCGTCACCCTGCCCGGGCTTCGGTGTAACATCCCCGGCACGTGGCCGCGACGAATTTTCGCCTCGACCCCGGCACGGCGCAGCATCACTCCCTCCCCGACGATCGCTGTGCGCCGAGCCGGGGACGTTCCACCTCCCCTCCTGCGGTATAATACTCCCCAACTCCCACTCACCAGCGCCAAAAACAAAAGGAGCTCCCATGCCCACCAAACGCCAATTGCACCCCGTCCCCTTTACGGACGTCCATTTTCACGATAATTTCTGGGCGCCACGCATCGTGACCAATCGCAAGGTCACCCTCCCCCATATCTACCGCAAGCTCGAGGAGACCGGCCGCATCGGCGCGTTTGACCTCAACTTCGAACGCGAAGTCCCCTCGCATATCACCCTGATCTTCGGCGACTCGGACCCGGCCAAGTGGATCGAGGCGGCCTCCTACTCGCTGGCCACGGACCCCGACCCCGAGCTCCAGGCCATGGTCGACTACGTGGTCGACAAGATCGTCTCCGCCCAGCAGCCCGACGGCTACCTCAACACCCACTTTATCCACGTCCAGCCCGACATGCGCTGGAAGAACCTGCGCGACTGGCACGAGATGTACTGCGCCGGCCACCTGATCGAGGGCGCCGTCGCCCACTTCGAGGCCACCGGCCAGCGCAAGCTGCTCGACGCCCTCTGCCGCTACGCCGACCACATCGACGCGACCTTTGGCCCCGCCCCCGAGAAGAAACCCGGCTACCCCGGCCACCCGGAGCTCGAGCTGGCCCTCGTCCGCCTCTACCACGCCACCGGCGAGGAACGCTATCTCAATCTCTCCAAGTTCTTTATCGACGAGCGCGGCCAGCACTCGGAAACCAAGCCCCACTACTATGACGTCGAGGCCTTCGCCCGCGGCGACGACCCCAAGAAGTTCTGGGCCAAGACCTACGAGTACAACCAGTCGCACCAGCCCATCCGCGAGCAGGAAAAGGTCGTCGGCCACGCCGTGCGCGCCATGTATCTCTACAGCGCCGTCGCCGACCTGGCGGACGAGTTCGAGGACCCCACCCTGCTGGAGACGAGCGACCGCCTCTGGCACAACCTCACCAGCCGCCGCATGTACATCACCGGCGGCACCGGTCCCTCGCGCCACAACGAGGGCTTTACCACCGACTACGACCTGCCCGACGAGACCGCCTACGCCGAGACCTGCGCCACCATCGCCCTCATCAACTGGAACCAGCGCATGCTCCAGTTTGGCGGCGAAAGCCGCTTTGCCGACATCCTCGAGCGCGGCCTCTACAACGGCTTCCTGAGCGGCGTCTCGCTGGCCGGCAACACCTTCTACTACGAAAACCCGCTCTCCAGCGCCGGCGACCACCACCACGTGCCCTGGTTCCAGTGCCCCTGCTGCCCGCCCAACGTCGCCCGCACCATCGCCAGCGTCGGCAAATACTTCTACTCCACGAGCCCAGGGGGCCTGTGGGTCCATCTCTTCGCCGGCAACGACGCAGATCTAGCAGTCGACGGCCAAACTGTGCACATCAGCCAGGAGACGTTCTACCCGTGGAACGGCATGGTGCAGCTCACGGTGACTCCCCAGCAGCCGCAGACCTTTACCCTTCACCTGCGCGTCCCCGGCTGGTGCCGGAGCATCACGCTGGACGTCAACGGCACGACCCTGGACCTCCACCCCGACGCGGACGGCTACCTGGCCATCACCCGCGAATGGCAGCCCGGCGACAAGGTCCAATACAACATGGCCATGCCGGTCGAGGCCGTGTGGGCCAACCCCGCCGTGCGCCACCTCGAGGGCCGGGTCGCCATCCAGCGCGGCCCCATCGTCTACTGCCTCGAGGGCGTCGACCACGACATGATGATCCTCGACCGCATCTCGGTCGACCCTGAGGCCATCCCCACCTTCAAGGCCGAGTGGCAGCCCGACCTGCTGGGGGGCGTCGTCACCATCCGTGGCGAGGGGCAGGCGGTGGAGGACAGTGCGGCCGGCGGCTGGGGCGACACGCTCTACCGCAGCGGCCCCGCCCCCGCACAGTCGCCCGTCGCCATTGTGGCCGTCCCCTACTGCGTGTGGGATAATCGAGATCCAGGCGAGATGCGCGTCTGGCTGCGCGCCCGTAACCGTCACGTTCGCGCGACGCACGTGCGTCGGCACAAGGTCCGGCGGCACGACCCGAGAAACTCAGTTTCGTGAGAAACTCAGTTTCTGCTATGCCGGCCCGTGCGCCACCTGCATGCACGCCCGCCGCCTATGCGGCCAACCCGGCAGCAACCAATACAAAATGCCCAAATCCAGGAGACCCTTATGAATCCTAGCGCAATCGCAAACGCCATATCCACGGGCAAAACTGCGTTGGGCGTCGAGTTCGGCTCGACCCGCATCAAGGCCGTGCTGGTCGGCGAGGACAACGCGCCGATCGCCTCCGGCAGCCACGAATGGGAAAACCGCTTCGAAAACGGCGTCTGGACCTACCATCTCGAGGACGCCTGGCGGGGCCTGCAGGACGCCTACCGGCGGCTCAACGACGAGGTCTACGTCCGCTACGGCGTGCGGCTGCGCACCATCGGCGCCATCGGCTTTAGCGCCATGATGCACGGCTACCTCCCCTTCGACAAGGACGGCAAGCTGCTCGCCCCCTTCCGCACCTGGCGCAACACCATGACCGGCGCCGCCGCCGAGCAGCTCACGAGCCTGCTGGGCTTTAACATTCCCCAGCGCTGGAGCATCGCCCATCTCGACCAGGCGATCCTCAACAAGGAGGCGCACGTCAAGGACATCGCCTTTCTGACCACGCTGGCCGGCTACGTGCACTGGCAGCTGACGGGCGAGAAGGTGATGGGCGTGGGCGAGGCCTCGGGCATGTTCCCCATCGACAGCAGCATCAACGACTACGACGTGCGCATGCTCGACCTGGCGGACGCGCGCTATGCCGCGGCGGGGATGCCGTGGCGGCTGGGCGCCATCCTGCCCAAGGTGCTCGTGGCGGGCGAACCGGCCGGCGTAAGCTCACGGCCGAGGGCGCCAAGCTGATCGACCCCAGCGGCGCAGCTCCAGGCGGGGATCCCGCTCTGCCCGCCCGAGGGCGATGCCGGCACCGGCATGGTGGCCACCAACAGCGTGGCCGCGCGCACCGGCAACGTCTCCGCCGGCACCTCCGTCTTCGCCATGATCGTCCTGGAGCAGCCCCTGTCGCAGGTCTACCCCGAGATCGACATGGTCACCACGCCGTCGGGCAAGCCCGTGGCGATGGTGCACAGCAACAACTGCACCACCGACCTCAACGCCTGGGTCGACCTCTTCGGCGAATTTGCCGGCCTCTTGGGCGTCGAGGTCAGCCAGTCCAAGCTCTTCGAGCTCCTCTACCGGGCGGGGCTTGGGCGGCGACGCCGAGGGCGGCAACCTGCTCGCCTACAACTACTACAGCGGCGAGCACATCACGCACATGACCGAGGGGCGGCCGCTCTTCGTGCGCACGCCCGAGAGCAACTTCACGCTCGCCAACTTCATGCGTGTCCATCTCTTCTCCTCGCTCGGCGCCCTGAAGATCGGCCTCGGCATCTTCGACAAGGAGCAGGTCAAGATCGACCGCATCCTCGGTCACGGCGGCTTCTTCAAGACCCCCGAAGTCGGGCAGAAGATCATGGCCGCCGCCATGAACGTCCCCGTCTCCGTCATGGAAACCGCCGGCGAAGGCGGCGCCTGGGGCATCGCCCTCCTCGCCGCCTACAACCTGCGCAAGGCCCCCAACCAGACCCTCGAAGACTATCTCGCAACCGCAGTCTTCGCCGGCGCCGCCGGCACCACCATCGCCCCGGACCCGCGCGACGTCGAAGGCTTCAACACCTTCATGGCGCGCTACAAGAAGGGGCTGGTCATCGAGCGGGCGGCGGTCGAGGGGTTGCGGTAGGCAAGGCAGAAAATGCTCAACGCAAGGGCGTGCAGAAAGGCAGTTCCGTTCCGTCCTTGCGTTGAGCCGATAATCCTCCGTTTAGTTCGCACGCCCACGTGCGAAGCTCCTGGCGTCGCAGGCGACACACCACGCCCACGTGCCCCCTACCCAAACGCCGAATGCCAGGCCACCTTTGCTGATCGTTATCGTTTAACCCCTGGCAAGTAAATGTAAAGCTGCTTCACAGTCCCAAACGCTGCCGAGTTGGATGTACTGCCGCTTGGTGCCGGGTTGATCACAGTGACGTTCGCCAGCCCGATTGTGGCAATGTCGGCGGCCGAGATGCTGGCCGTCAGCCGGGTATCGCTGACATACGTGGTCGGCCGCGCACTCCCGTTCCAGTGCACGACCGAACTGCGCAAAAAGTCCGTGCCGTTGACCGTGAGAGTAAACGCAGGGCCGCCAACGGCGGTGCTGGATGGGTTGAGACTCGTAATCGTGGGCGCCGGGAACGAAGGGGTCGGACCCCAGGCTGGACGGCCGGCATCGTCGAGGAGTTTGTGCAGGCCCGTGCCGTCGCGGTTCATGATCCACACGCTGCTCGGCGCATCGTCCAGGGTAGACGGAGCGCTCGAAGACGATTCGCTGGCCGTCGGGCGAGATGCTGAGCCCGCGCGCGCCGCCGTACTCGCTTTCGTCGTTCAGGGTGGGCGTCAGCTGCGTGATCTCTTGCGTCGCAAAGTTGTACTCGTAGATGTCGGAGAAATGGCCCAACGCGAGTATGGGACAGGCTGAAGAGGAACCCGGACCCATCAGGCAGCCATTCGATGTCGTGTACGTACTGGGCAGAGTAGTCATAGAATGAGCACCAGCTGCGTGCCGCCGGACGTGTCGCCCACGGTGTTCAGGTAGATCCCGCCGACGTTATCCTTGAATACGTTCATGCCGGATGAATAGAGATACTGATCCGCTCGTAGCGGGAGTCGGGCCCCAGGCAACCGGCCGGGCGCTGCTTTCTCGACCATCGGGAGATCCACGCCTGTGGCGCCATAGGACGGGCTGGCGGAAATCTGCGTGATGGCGGAGTTCGATTCGCATGACATAGGCGAGCGCCGAGCCGTCGGCCTTCCAGGAGACCTTGCCGGCGCCAAACCCGCGGAAGCCGGAATACTGCCATGACGGTAAGGTTTCCACCCGGCACCGTCTGGCCGGGCTGGACGTCGGCGTAGGGCGGATACGACGTGAAACGGTCCAGCCCCCCGATGCCGATTGAGGGCTGGTAAACACCCGGCCCGAAATCGGCGACGTCGTCAAAGGTCACCGTGCCGAAGAAGCCGCCGAGGACGGACTTGACGCTCGGCGCGCCCTGCACGTAGACCCAGAGCATGCCGCTGGTGTAGTTGTTGACGTTGACTGTCACCGAGCCCTTGGGCAGGCCGGCGAGCGCGGCGCAGGCCGGCGAATTGGTGACGCGCCGGTAGCCGCCGCCATCGTAGCCGACGGCGTAGACGTCGCTGTCGTACCACGAGCAGGCCCCCTCGTGTTCGCTGGAGAAAGCCAGTTCGCGACCGTCAGGCCGCCAGTGCGAGATACATCACGCTTTTCATCCCGCCCTGGCCGGGATTGGTCCACAGCAGCCGGTCGCCGGTGCCGTCCGGCGAAATGACGTGGATGTCGTCCGTCGAGTACTGCACGTAGGCGATGATCCCCTCGTCTGCGGCGGTCTGGACCGGGGCGGGCTGCGCGCTCAGGGGCTCGCATACGGCGACGGCCAGAAGCATCGCGACGACAGTCCAGCCTCGGATAAAGATCGACTTGCTCATACAGAACTCCTTTTATTGCGAACCAGGTATTGTGCACACTGATCCTCAAGAAATGGATCTGGTTTTTTGTGGCGCCATCATGCCAAGAACGATGCGTCTCAACTCCGCACAGGTCCGAAAGTGGTGTGCCTCGCCGGTGACCGGATGCTGGACTCGCCCATGCCAGTCATTCTCACCGGGCTCGTCGTCCAGCCACACGCGGAGCAGAAAGAGCTGCGAAGGTCCGCGGTCCTCATGGCTCCGATCTTGACTGCCGGTCAGGTCTGAATTCATTACACAAGCCTCCCGACGGCGGCCACCTGCTATTTTGACATCTTACAGGTAACCACAAAATGGGCTATAATGGAGATACCCGGGAATGGTACGAAAAAGGTACACGCCGCGTCGGCGGGCCGAAAGGCTTTTTCGCGATGGCGCAAGAGAGAGTGTTCAGCCGCTGGCTTAAGCAGCGCCGGACTGCGCTCGACCTGACGCAGTGGGACCTGGCCGCGCGCGTGGGCTGTTCGCGCGAGGCCATTCAAAAGATCGAAGCGGGCACGCGCCGTCCCTCCAAGCAGATCGCCGAGCTGCTCACCGCGTGCCTCGAAGTCTCACCCGAAGAACGCCCAGCCTTTGTCCGCTGGGCGAGACTGGGGCCGGAGGCTGCGCCCTCGGACCTGCTACTTGCCGCCGCAGCGCCTGCAGCACTGGTCGCATCCACGCCGCCGTCCAACTTGCCGGCCCCGCTCACTGCTCTGATCGGACGCGACGAAGAGGTAGAGGCGGTGCGTTGCGCTTTGCTCCGGGACGAGGTGCGGCTGCTGACCTTGGTCGGCCCACCCGGCATCGGCAAGACCCGCCTGGGCATTGCCGTCGCGGCTCGCCTCGCCGCGAGCTTTCGGGACGGCGTGTATTTCGTACCCCTGGACACAGTGAATGACGTCCCGCTTGTGATCGCGGCCATTGGCAGATGCCTGGGCCTAATGCCGACAGGGAAGCAGCCTGTGGCGCAGGCCGTCGCCCGGCATTTGCGCGACAAACAACTCTTGCTGGTTTTGGACACCTTTGAGCAGGTGCTGGACGCAGGCCCGGAGGTGCTCCAATTGCTGAGCGCCTGCCCGGGGTTAAAAGTGTTGGTGACCAGCCGGGAGCCGCTCCACGCGTATGGTGAGTGTCGCATCCAGGTGCCGCCGCTGGAACTGCCCGATCAGCGAGCATCTACCGGATCCAGACGCGCTAGGGGGCCTGGCTTCGGTCGTCCTCTTTACGCAGCGCGCCCAATCGCGCAAACCGGACTGGCGTCTCACCCCCCCTAACGCGGGGACCATCGCGGCCCTTTGCCTCCATTTGGATGGGCTGCCCTTGGCCATCGAGCTGGCCGCCGCACAGATTGAGGACCTCACGCCGGAGCAGATCTTGGCGGGCCTGGGGGATCGGCTCGCACTCCTGCGGGCCGACTTGCGCTACCTTCCCCCCCGCCAGCAGACGTTACGCGGGGCGATTGATTGGAGCTATCAGCTCCTTGCCCCGGGAGAAAGAACTCTCTTGCGCCGGCTGGGTGTGTTCGCCGGCGGATTCAGCCTCTCCGCTGTCCAGGCCGTCTGCAATGCAAACCACGACCTGCCCTTTGCGCCACAAGCAGGCATTGCGACTTTGAGCAGCAAGAGTTTGCTATTTCGCGAGGCGGGGGTGGACGGCGAACCCCGTTGGGGAATGTTGGAAAGTATCTGTGCCTATGCCCGCGAGCGATTGGAGGCTAGCCGCGAGGCGCCAGAGATCCACCGGCTGCATGTCGAGTACTGCGTCGCGTTGGCCGATGCGCAGGGCGAGTTGGGGAGGGAGCATTCCAGCACGCCTGGGCAGAAGGCAAAGCAATGGCTTTCGACCAGGCCCTCGACTCTGTTCTGTTTGATGTGGACTGTTGACCCCCGTGCCCCCTAAATGACCGCCGGCTCGGATTTGTTTGCTTGCTGCGCATGCAAGATGTCGTCATCCGCCCATACCGCATCCTTGACGATCACTAAGTGGCCGCCTTGGTCGAAGGTGACACGTCGCGGAGCAGGAATATGCACTGCGCAGCCTAGGCCCCGTTACCTGCCATACACCGAAACGTGCAGGCTGCTTGCACCCGTAAACGGCTCCCGGTTCCAGCTGCCCCACCGTTCGCGCAGCCGCAGCCCCGCCATTTGCGCCATCAGGTCCAGCTCGCTGGGCCAGGCGTAGCGCTGCACGACGGGATTGAACCGCATCCCTGCCGGGCTCAACGTAACGTGGCTCTCCTCGATGACCTGGGTCACAGGGTCGTGGCGCAGCACGTCGAGCCGCACGGCGTCCACCTCGATGCCTTCAGCCTCGACGTACTGGTTGTTCTGCAGCCGGTAGAGAAACGCCGGCGAATAGGTTTCGATCACAAACACGCCGCCTTCCCCAAGATGCGCGGCGACATTCGCAAAACAGCGCACCTGGTCGTCCTGTGTGAGCAGGTTGAAGAATGTGTTCCACACGATGTAAATGAGGGCGTAGGTTCCGTCGACCGCGACATCGGCAAAGTCGCCCAGCGTGATGGCCAGCGCCTCGCCCCCCGCCTGCGTCCGCAGCTCCGCCACCATCGCCGGCGCGATGTCGACGCCGTCCACGCGGATCCCCTGCGCTGCCAGCGGCAGGGCGATGCGCCCCGTCCCAATCGCCAGCTCCAGCGCCGGCCCTCCACGCGCCTGCTGCGCCAGGAAGGCAACGGCGGCCGCTTCATCCCCGCTGGTACGTCCGCACCTCTGCTGCCACAGCTGCATCAAAACTCATCGCCGGCCGATAGCCCTTCATCGTACGAAGCCTTTCTTCTTAGGTTCCTCAATGCTGCACATGCTGTTAACTCGCCAGTATACACGGGGCAGCACACGGCACGCTGCCCCGTGTGAACGAGATCGCTCGTTCCATATTGCCTCCGTGCCATAGTGGTAGGGATCCTTGGACTGACTGGAGGGCCTGGCGGATATCCTCAGGCTCCAGGTCAAGATACCCGGCGCTGATCGCTGCGGTGGACAAGCGACTCGCAACCAGGTTGCCACGCTCTATCCTGCGTATCTAACTTTGTATCATAACGCGTATATACTGTTGCCAAGGTGTACCAAGTGCGCGTGGTCTTTGGCCGTGGGAGCACGTCAATCGACACCAAAATAAGATGCCAACAAAAGAGCTAGAACGTCCTCTCATATTAGTCACCGGCGCTACCGGCTACATAGGCGGGCGCCTTGTTCCCCGCTTGCTCGAATTGGGCTACCGTGTTCGCTGCCTGGTGCGCGACGCCGTGCGCCTGGAAGGGCGCCCCTGGCAAAACGAGGTTGAGATCGCAACGGGCGATATGCTGCACCCCGCTACGCTGCTCCCTGCACTGCAGGGGGTAAACGTCGCCTATTACCTGGTGCACAGCCTGGGCAGTGGTGCTGACTTTCCCCAGCGCGATGTGAACGTGGCCAGCAACTTCGCGGCGGCCGCCTGCACTGCCGGGATCGAACGCATCATTTACCTCGGCGGCTTGGGTGAAACCTCGCCCGAGCTCTCCGAACATCTGCGCTCGCGCCAGCAAACGGGCGACGTACTGCGTGCGGCCGCCGTTCCGGTTACTGAATTCCGCGCCGGTGTGATTGTCGGCTCAGGCAATCTTTCCTTCGAGTTGATTCGTTACCTGACCGACGTGTCCCGGTCATGCTGCCCGCGCGGGTCTACACCCGCACCCAGCCGATCGGCATCCGCGAGCTGCTGGAATATCTGACCGCCGCACTCGACGTGCCCGAGAGCACGGGGCGCATCATCGAGATCGGTGGGGCAGAAATCAACACGTATGGCGAAATGATGACGATTACGCCGAGTGCGCGGCCTGAACGCTGGATGGTCTCCGTCCCCTTCTCACGCCGCGCCTGTCGTCGTACTGGGTCAACCTGGTTACTCCTATCCCTGCCGCCATCGCCCGTCCCTTGATCGAAGGTCTGCGCAACGAAAACATCGTCCGCGATCCCATGGCTCGCCGGCTCTTCCCATCCATCCAGCCGGTCAACTATCGCACCGTGGTCGAACGTGCGCTTGCCCGCCTGCAGGCGAGCAACATCGAAACCGCCTGGAGCGATGCACTCAGCACCAGCCAGGGTGCCGTGCCGCCCGTCATCCTGAAAACGCAAGAAGGCATGATCCTGGAGCACCGCCAGCGTCTCGTTGCAGCATCGCCGGCGGCGATCTTATGCCACGTTCACCGGCATTGGCGGCGAGCGCGGCTGGTTCTACATGAATTGGGCATGGGAACTCCGTGGCTTCCTCGACCGCATGATCGGCGGCGTCGGCCTGCGTCGCGGGCGCCGCGATCCCGATCACTTGCGTGTCGGCGATGCGCTCGATTTCTGCGCGTCGAGGCAGTCGAGCCTGACCAACTGCTGCGCCTGCGCGCCGAGATGAAGGTACCCGGCAAAGCCTGGCTGCAGTTCCAAGTGACACCAGGTGAACAGCAGCAAACCCTCCTCGCAAACGGCTTTCTTTGCCCCCAAGGGCTTGCTGGGCTGGCTCTACTGGTATGCGCTTTACCCCTTGCACCAACTTATCTTTAGCGGTCTGATTGACCAGATAGGCCGGCGTGCTGCCGCCCGCTCTGCCGGCAGTGGGCAAGGCAAACCGGCAGTTGAACTTCGCTCGTTATAACGGTCAAGGAACTGGAACGCGGTGAGGGTGCTGCCACGTTAATCTCCGCATGGTAACGGCGGCCGGCCGCCAGCTGCCCCGGAAGCACGAACGAGATATGGCCAACAGGGTACGGCTACGAAACCAACGGCAACGTCTCACTTCGCTTGGGCCGGCAGCGTGATGGTGAAGCGGCTCCCCTCGCCGGGCGTGCTCTCCAGCGCCATCGTGCCGCCCAGCAGGCGGACCATCTGGTCGACGTAGGCGAGGCCGAGGCCGATGCCTTCGTGGCTGCGCTGCAGGCGGCCGTCGGCCTGGGTGAAGGCGTGGAAGATGTGCTCGAGCTGGTCGGCGGCGATGCCGATGCCGGTGTCCCAGACGACGAGGTCGACGCCGTATCGGGCGCAGCGCCGTCCGACGCCCCGCGTCGGCTGGGCCTCGAGGCCGATCTGGCCGCCCTCGGGCGTGAACTTGACGGCGTTGTCGAGCAGGCGCTTGAGCACCTCGGCGAGGGCGGTGGCGTCGCTCGTGATGGTGAGATCGGGCGGCTCGACCTGCACGGCGATGACCTGGCGCTTCTCGGCGGCCTTGTGCTGCTGGGAGGCGGCGCAGACGTCGAGCAGGTAGGCCAGGTCGCAGGGCTCGGCCTGCAGCTGGACCTTGCCGGAGAGCAGGTGGGTGTAGCCGAGAATGCCGTTGACGACGTTGAGCAGCCGCTCGCCGCTTTCGACGATGCCCTTGACGTAGTAGGCCTGGCGGGCGTTGAGCGGGCCGGCGATCTGCTCCTCGAGCATCTCGGACATGCTGAGGACGCCGGTGAGCGGGGTGCGCAGCTCGTGGCTGATCATGGCCAGGAACTCGTCCTTGAGCTTGCCGGCGCGCTGCAGATCGGCGAGGGCAGCCTGCAGGTCGGCGGTGCGCTCCGCCACCCGCTGCTCGAGCACGGCGTTGGTGTCCTGCAGCAGCTGCTGGTAGCGCTTCAGGTCGGTGATGTCGCGGTGATTGAAACCACCTGCCGGCTGCCGCCGGCCCGGCACGTGGCCCGGTAGGCGGCGTCGAAGTACCTGACTTCACCCGACGGCAGCGTACTGCTGATTTCGACGCGTGCCGCTGTACGCCGGGGTGCTCCAGGCAGTACGCCACGGTCGGCTGTCTTGCGGCGGTCCGCGAACCGGGAATGGCACGGACGCGTGCCAGCTCCTCCGCACGCGGCCCTTCGCCCGGCGGCGTGACAATTGCCTCGAACAGCAGGGGATTGACCGCCAACGCTCGCTCGGCACTAAAGCCATGGGTGGTTTCGACTGTGGGGCTGATATAGGTTAGCTGGCCCACCTCGTCGTACAGGGCAATGATGTCGGGCGAGTTCTGGACGATGAGGCGGAAGCGCTCCTCGCTGTCGCGCAGCCGGTCCTCAAGCCGCTTGCGTTCGGTGATATCGATGATTGACGAGAGCATCCAGGGCGCGCCGTCAAAGTCCATCAGATCGATCGAGAACAGGGTATTCAGCAGCTCCCCACCCCTGGTACGGAGCACAACATCCACCCCACGAAAGCTGCCTTGCTCCTGCAGTGCGGCGGCCAGGCGCGGACGGTCTGCGGGGCTGATGATGCCCAGCTCCGCGCTCGGTGCGGCCGATCATCTCCTCGCGGCCGTAACCGATGATGGCTGCGAAGGCAGTGTTGACCTCGCGGAAGAGACCATCGGCCAGGCGCGTGAGAGCAAGCCCTACCGGGCTGGAATTGAACAACCTGGCGAAGCGCTCCTCGGAGGCACGCAGGGCGCGGTCGGCAGCCTTGCGCTGCGTGATATCGTGCGTGAAGGAAGCGACGCCCAGAATCTCGCCGGCGCCATCGCGGACGGGGAAGGAGGAAATCTGGCAGTCGAGGATGCGGCCGTCTTTGGCTATGCGCTGCGTCTCGGCGCCTTCGACGGCATTGCCCTGGGCGACCTCGGCCATATCCGCCTCCATCTGTGCGCGGCTGCCGGGCGCGGCGGAGCATGGTGAGGTTGCGGCCGATGGCTTCCTCCGCCGTGTAGCCGAAGATTTGCTCGGCGCCGCGATTCCAGCTGAGGATGGTGCCGTCTACGGTGCGGCCGACCACGGCCTCGGGCGAGGAGGCAACCAGCGCACTCAAGAAGAGGCGCTCGTGTTCGGCGGCCTTGCGGGCGGTGACGTCGCGGGCGAGCGCAGTAAAGGCGGTCACCTGGCCGGCACCATTGCGAATGGGGGAGATGGAGATAGCAAGGAACCTGGTCGTGCCGTCGGGCAGCTGCCAAGGCGCATCGTCCACGGTAACCACCTCGCCGGCCCAACGTGTGCCAGCAGCTCCTGGAAGCCGGCGGTATTCTGTGGCATGGCAATGTCCACAACGTTGCGGCCCACGACCTCCGCGGCGGAGACGCCGTACATCTCCTCGGCGCTGTGATTTACGGAGACGATCTTGCCGTCGAGGCTCGGCGCTGATGATAGCTTCGTGGGATGCCTCGACGATCGCGGCCAGCCGGCCGCTATATGCGGCCAGCCGGTTGCGCTCGGTGACGTCGAAGACGAGGCCCAGGTAGCAGGGTTCGCCGTTGAAGTCGATTTGCTCGAGCGAATAGAGGATGTCGACCGGCGCACCGAGGGCATTCGTAAGCTGCAAATCGAGCCCGCGGATGGAGCCCGTCTCCCGGAAGATGGCCCGTACCTTGTCGCGGGCCGCAGCCGACATGATGCCAAGGTCGACAAGGCTGCGGCCGACGAGCTGCTCGCGGGTGTAGCCGACCATGGCGAGGTAGGCTTCGTTTGCCTCGAGGAAGCAGCCGTCGGACTGGCGGGTAATGGCGATGCCGCCCGGGTTGGCTTCGAAGATCTTGGCGAGCTGTTCCTCTCTGGCTCTCAGCGCGGCGGTGCCGGCCGTGACCTGGGCGTCCAGTCCCTGCTCGCGGCGCCGGACCCAGACGAAGATGAGCACGACAGGCAGGAGAAAGCTGCCCCGAAGGTGCGCCTGGGGCACCACGAGACCAAGCAGGAAGAGCCCGATTGCGACTGTGCAGGGCAACGGTCAGGATGAGGTTAGGGTGGAGCGGATGTGTGCGCATATTCATACATATGTGGTCCTTCTAGCTGGAGGCGGAAGCGCACAGTGCAAGGCACAAAGACGACAAACCCTAGTCCGGTGTTTCGCCCCCCACACGCGCCGGGAGGGTGACGGTGAAGCTGCTGCCGGCGCCCGGCGCGTCGAGGACAGTGACCGTACCGCCCAGGCGCGTGACCATCTCGTAGACAAACGCCAGCCCCAAGCCAAGCCCCTCAAACTGGCGCGCCAGCGTCTGGTCGCCCTGGATAAAGGGGCGGAAGATCGCCGCCCGCTGCTCAGCATCCATGCCGATACCTGTGTCAGTCACGATGATGCGGACGCAGCCCGTTTCGTCGCCGGCCGGTACGGCAGCCAGGTGGATGCCGTGCGCCGGCGGCGAGAACTTGATGGCGTTGTCGACCAGCTCTTTCAGGACCTGGCGAATCCCCTGCGGGTCACTCTCAATCTCCATTTCAGGTGGGGTGACCGCCAGCGTCAGCTGCTGCCCCTTGGTAGCGGCGGCCGGTCCATGCGCGCGGACGACCTCTGCACAAAGATCGCCCACATGGCAGGCAGCGGTCCGCAGCGGCCGCTTGCCGGCGACAAGACTCGTGTAATGCAGGATGTCGCCGATGGTCGAAGCCAGGCGCTGCCCGCTCGCCGCGATGGCAGCCGCATACGCGGCCTGGTCATGATTGAGCGGGCCGCGCACCTCGGACGCAAGCAGTTCCGCCATACAGAGGATGCCCGTCAATGGCGTGCGCAGCTCGTGGCTCACGGCCGCCAGAAAGGCGTCCTTGCCGGCATTGGCGCGCTGCACCTCGGCGAGAGCATTCTCCAAGCGGGCCACGGCCACCTCCAGTTCCGCCGTGCGTGCGGCCACCTGCTGCTCCAGCTCCACATTGCTTTGTTTGAGCAGCCGCTCCAGTTGGCGCAGGGCGCTCACGTCATGCAGGATGACGACGACCTCGCACACGTCGTGTTGAAAGCCTTGGAGCACAAGCTGATAATCCCGCTCGCCAATGATATTGCTGTGCAGGCGCGCTTCGATCTGGCGTTTTCGCCCGGGTGCCGGGCGCAGTAGATCACCTTTTCCATGAGGTGCAGCCAGCTGGCAGCGTTATGCACGTGGCCCACCCCCAGCTCGGCCCGCCGCTCCGCGGTAAGTTCGGTGGGATCGATCTTGCCGATCAAGGGATGTACAAGCGCGGCGCGCCGCAGCATCTCCTCGGGCGATAAGCCAAATACCGCCGCAATGGTTGGGCTGACATAGCGCAGGCTGCCGGTTTGATCGAACACGCCGATCGGACTGGGCGAGTTTTCCAGCACCAGGCGGAAGCGATCTTCGCTGGCGCGCAGCTCGGCCTCCAACTGGCGGCGTTCGGAAGCGCCGCTGTCTTTATCGTTCTGCTTTTTATGCCTTTGCCTGGGCCGCGGACCCGTGCGCATCGCGTTCCCCTTAAGCGAGAATTTAGTTCGCGCCATCATAACACGGGCTAACCCAATTGTCTCCCGATTAGGACCGGGTCTGCACACTGCCGGGCAGAATAACCGTAAACGCCGCCCCCACCCCCACTTGGCTCTCCACGGCAATGGTGCCGCCGTGCAGCTCGACCGCCTCTTTCGCAATCGCCAGCCCCAAGCCCGTACCCTGGGCCAGGTCGCCCATCACGCGGCCGCACAGCGCATCCAGATCGCCCGGCGCCGGTGCAAACTTGCTGTGGCCCGTTTGCAGCCGGGTCAGCTGGAGCATATCCTCCGTGATCGCGGAGAGCCGGAGCACCTGTTCGCCGGATGCGGTTCAGCCGATCGTCGATTTTCGCTTTGTCCATCCCTTCCCACAGCAGCGCCAGCATTTCGGTGGTCGAGAGAATCGCTGCCAGCGGGTTGCGAAACTCGTGGGATGCCATCGACACAAAGCGCGACTTGAGTTCGCCCAGCTCTTTTTCGTGGGCCAGCGCTGCCTCGATCGCTGCTTCGGCCTGTTTGCGCGCGGTGATATCGTGCAGGGTGACACGACTGTAGGCAGGGCGATCCGCCGTGGCAGGGTCGAGCTGGCCGGACATCAAGGCGTCGAGGACGGTACCATCCTTGCGCTGCAGCTGCACTTCGCAGTTGGCGTACTCGCCGGCTCGCCGCATAGTTGGGCAGCACCGCCAGCATACGGCGGTAGGAGCCAGGGGTCAGCACGATGCTGTTGGGCTGGCCGATAAGCTCTTCCCGCGTGTAACCAAGGGTGCGCGCCAGTGTGAGATTGCAGTCGCGGATGATGTGGTCGGCAGGGTAGCCGGACATGTACATCGCGGGCGAATTGTCGTAGAGGTCGCGGTACTTACGCTCACTGGCGGCTAAGGCGTCCTCCAACTGCCTGCGCGGCAGTGATGTCGACAATTTAGGAGAGCAGCCAGACATCGCCTTCCATGTCTATAGGTTCCATGGAAATAACCGTATGAAGCTTCTCGCCACGCTTGGTACGTAGCACGAGGTCAGCCGCGCGCACGTGACCCTGCTCCTGCAGCACTGCGTCCCGGCGCTGGCGATCCTCGAGCGTGATGATGCCTAGTTCCAGGCTCGTACGGCCGATGAGTTCTTCGCGACTGTACCCGATCATGGTGATGAAGGTGTCGTTTGCCTCCTGGTAGATGCCGTCGGCTAAGCGGGTGAGGATGAGGCCGACGGGGCTGGAGCTGAACAGCCGGGCGAAGCGCTCCTCGGAGGCCGCCAGGGCACGTTCGGCGGCCTTGCGCTGCGAGATATCGCGCACCACCGCCATGCGCTGGCCGCCGCTCAGGGGCGTAACGATTACCTCGACCTCGGGCAAGCTGCCGTCCTTGTGGCGGAGCCGGCGTTCGAAGGTGGCGGCGCCGTGCCGCTTGAGCTCCTCGCCGACGGCGGCAAAGAACTCGGGGGTGATGCCCACCGTCATGTCGCTGAGATGGGCGCCGACAATCTCGGCGCGCGTACGGCCCAGCATCTCACAGTAGCCGTCGTTGACCTCCACAAAGCGGCCGGCGGCATCGACGCTGAATATGTCGTCGGCGGCATGGTCAAAGAGCGTCCGGTAGCGTTCTTCGCTGGCCGCCAGCGCGGCAGCACGCGTCTTGACCTGTTCGTCCAATTCCTGATCGTGCAGCAGCAGCTGTTCATGCGACTGCCGGCGCTGGGCCAGCAGCCAGGCCGCACCCCAGAGGATGGCGAGGGAGAGCACGTGGTAGGACAGGAAATCGCCTAGGGTGGCGTCAGCCTCGGCCCAATACGTGGCGACCAGCAGTATGCTGGCGAGGGCCGTGACGATATAGATGTCGCGCCGCCGCCCCCAGAGGAAGACGAGCACGATGGGCACGAGAAAGCTGCCCCAGAGGTGCACTTGGGGCAAGGCAATGCCCATCAGGAAGAGCAGGAGCGCAAACAGGCAGGCAAGGACCAGGACCAGGTTGGGGCGGAGCGGATGTATGCGCATATAGTGCCAATACAATGTAAGGCAAGCCCGCGGTGGCTTGAAGCTCCGGGCACAATTACTGCAGACAAGTAAGGATGGTAAAGGATAGGATAGCACAGAATCGGGCGGCTTGCACTATCGTAAAGATGAGGGTTGTGTAAGTATTTTGGCGCAGTAGAGGCTGCCGCCAGGACACCGGATCACTGCGCCTTGGCCACGATGTTCAAAACAAGGATGTTTTGGCCCACCTTGACGCCTTCTTCACAAAGTAGACGGTGCAGGTAGCGGGCACACCCGAGAACCTCGGGTGTGCCCCGTCTTCCCCACACTTTAAACCTGAATATCCGAGATGCGTCATGTACTCGATTCAGCGGCTCAGTTGTGACCGTTATCTGAGCCGACAACCTCTTCTCCCGCTGGTTCCGCAAGTTCCCA
The DNA here is from genome assembly GCA_963791135.1 of uncultured Chloroflexia bacterium. Classification (GTDB taxonomy): domain Bacteria; phylum Chloroflexota; class Anaerolineae; order Caldilineales; family Caldilineaceae; genus Fredericiella. Next base: position 56,661 of record CAWBRX010000022.1, on the reverse strand, counting down.
CTCCTCCGCATACTGGCCATTGACAAAGTGGATTATGCTCATCGTGAAAAAGGTCAGCGGCTTGCCGTCGGGTTGTGTGCCGGTTGCGGTCGCACGGACTGCCACGGTATCCCCATCGGCAATCAAGTCGTTTATGACAAGATGAGCGTCAGGCATAGCCTGCATTGATTCGCGGATCATCTTCTTGATGGTCGCCGCGCCGCCGGCGAAATTGGGAACGGTGGGGTCATGGAGGACATAGTCTGGAGCGTAGTACTTGTCTACAGCCTGTTCTAGTGCCGCCAAATCATGGCCGTTGATTGCGTCGAACCAGGCCCGCACTGCGGCCTTGTTCGCCTCGCTTGGATCGTCTGCCCGCGTCTTGCGCAGCCGTCATGACACCCATTCTGGCGCTAGATGCCGTAATCGGTTGGCACGCAGCTACGCTCATCGTGAGCAGCAATGCCACTGTTGTCACCCATCCAAATACCCATTGTCTAGACATCTGAATTCTCCTTGCTTAAAACATATGAAGTGCAACCTGCAGACGACAGTTCAATCATATCCTCACTTTGTCGCTTGGTTGCCGTGCCAGCCGGCCTCCAACTCTGCGGCGGAAAGGCCGAACACGGCGGGCGCGAGTATTTCCCAATCATCGTATTCGCCAAAGCCCTGCAGCACGCGGGGGAGCGTGTCCAGACCATAGGTAGTGGCGATAAAGGCGACTAGTTGGGTGGCGCCCAGCGCACCCTCTTGGACATAGTAGAACCCGGCACCTGGCACATAATATGTCGCTGCCTGGCCGCTTGTGGCGCTTTGCTGTGGAGGATTGGAATCCTGACGCCATGTCAAGTCCAGCAACGTGTTGAGCTTCATATAACCGGGCAAGCTCAGCGGATAGTTGCCGCCGAATGCTGCCGCGGTGCCCCGTGCCTGGGCGGCGATTGCTTCGTTGAGCAGCCAGCACTGAAAACCGTCTCGCAGCAGTGGCCGCCATTGGGGTTTGGCCGACGCTTGCTCGATCGCAGCAGCAAGCATCGGTTCGCACATCGCTGTGCGCAGCAACCGTGCGAAGGTCTCTTCACTTGATATGGTGCTGGTGTTGAAGAAAACAGGTGAGGTCACTTGGATGCGCCCTTGGTCATACATGGCGCCGCCCGCGCACCGACCGCGTACGATCTCGATTGTAAGCGGGCCGCCGGTACTAAGCCTTTGGCCGGTGGCACGCATGAGCCCGGTGTACAGAAGTTCGGCGGTGGGGGCGATTTGCTCGACGGCGGCACGGTCACGTGCGCCAAAGATGAAGTGCAGGCTGGGAGTATCAACTGAGGCGATGGGTCCCCAGAACGCCCCGACCGGGCTGCTTAGCTGCCAGCCGGTGGCGGTCTGGACATAGAACCGCGGTTGCCGCAATACCGTCACCTTGCCGGATCCCAACGTGTCGGTAATCAGGACCTGTACCATGGCCGCATTGCCGAGCAGCTCGACGGATTCGGCGGTTTCTGACCTGTGTCTGCTGGGCAGTTCGGCGCGAGACGTGACCTTTTCGAGCCTGACAACGTTGGCGACGTCAGCCTTTATATGGGCGATTCCTTGTTGTGCCGTGCGCCAGGCGTCGTAGCCGATGGCGACGACCAGGATCAGCACCACAGTGACGCCCACGGCCAGCTGCCGCCATGTCCAATTCCTGGAGGCCCATGGACCCGAAGACGTGTAGCCCCCAATGGCCGGACCGTCGCGGGCTAGATGATCCCCTCCAGGTCGTACAGCTACAGGGAAGCCATTGGCGGCCGCAGCCACGTCCAGAACATTTATTCGGCGTTCCCACTCGTCTTCGTCGACGTCCAGGATGCTCCATTCGACGTGATTTTGCATATGCAGCTGCCTACAATCCAACATTCGGAGGGGAATTTCACGAGTTCCTAACCTAGTACCTTGTCAAACGTCATCGTTTAGTTCGCACGCCCACGTGCGACTCTGGGGCACGCCCACGTGCCGCTATACAATGAGGCTTGACAGAGTGCTAGAGGTTAAGTGTTGCTTCTTCGGATTGTATTAACTCGCCGATTTTCACAGCCACTGTCTCTGGTGTGTCAATCGGTGGGCGATTTGGATTGTTTGGGTCGCGAAGTGCATCAGGTTCTGGCAAGATAGCATTTCTCCCAAAATCCGTATCAACTAACTTGGGACGAATGAGGCTCACAACGATATTGTCTTTTTCCAATTCTTCCCTGGCAGTAAGCGTCAATGAGTTAATCGCATGTTTGGTTGATGCGTAGGCTGCAGCATTCGTAACGATTCTCATAGTAGTCATAGAACTCACATTCACGATCATGCCGCCACCTTGTTTCCGCATGATCGGGATAACTGCTTGCATAGCACGTAGATAGCCGTAAACATTCAAGTCCATCAGTTTTTGGTAATAGGCTATGTCAATGTTTTCAACCGGTACCCACATGCTCTGTCCAGCATTGTTGAGTAAGACATCAATGCGTCCGTGTTGATCCATCGTTTTGTTAACAAGATTCTGAACATCTCCAGCTTTTGTCATGTCAGTCGGTACGCTCAATGAGCCCGGTAACTCGGCCTCAAGCTCTTTGAGCCTGTCCGCCGAACGCGCGGCCAGAACCAGTTGTGCACCGAGTGAACCCAGATATTTGGCAGTTGCCCTGCCAATTCCCTTAGATGCTCCCGTAACAATGATGACCTTATTTCTGATTTGCATACTCTGCTCCTCTAGCTATTGATAGTTCGCCGCCATGGGCGCCAGCCGCACATCATTCAAGCAGATGATTGGCCAGCCGGTAAGATCACCCGGTGATAGCAATGGTGATCCTATTTGTGATACAATCCCGTGACGACAAGACGGCAACTGCCGATTGGCGGATGAGAGCGGGCTCCCCTATGCACGAGCAAGCAAGTAGCTTTGGTACCTGGCTACGCCGTCAGCGCCTGGCATTGGATTTCACCCAGTCGGAACTGGCTGAGCGGGTGGTGTGCTCGGTCGTGACGGTGCGCAAGTTGGAGCGGGATGAACTGCGCCCCTCCAAGCAGCTGGCCGAACGGCTGGCGCAGACCCTGAACATGCCGCCCGAACAGCACGCCGCAGTGCTCGCCTTCGCCCGTGGCCTGGGACCAGTTCCGCAACCAGACCACGCATCTCCTCACGACACGGGTTCAGCCGCAACACAAGCCACCGCGCTCGCCCTTGCGCCAGCAGAATTTCTCCGCCCCGACTACCCCCTTGGTAGGACGGGAACAGCAACTAGTGGAACTACAGCAGCTGTTGGCAAGCCCTGACGTGCGCCTGATTACCATCTTAGGCGCCGGCGGCATGGGCAAGAGCCACCTGGCCCAGGAACTGGCCTGGCGCTGCCGAGCACACACGGGGGCAGGCGTCTTCTTTGTGGCGTTGGCGGCTGTAACCGACGCGGAAGGCATGATCCTGGCCGTCATCGATGCGCTTGGGTATCCGCTGCAAGCAGACCGGCGCGCACCCGAACAGCAGCTGCTTGACTATTTGCACCGCAAACAGCTGCTGCTGGTGCTGGACAACTTTGAGCACCTGCTCACGGCGGCCGGCCTGGTGAACGACCTGCTGCGCGCGGCCCCTGGTGTCAAGATTCTGGTCACCTCGCGTGCGCCGCTGCAGCTCAGTGGTGAAACGCACTATGTCCTCGGGAGCCTGGCCTATCCGGCCCAGGCCGCGACCACGGCCGCGGTCGACTATGGCGCCGTTGCCCTCTTTATTGCGTGTGCGCGTAGGCTGCGGCCCACGTTTGCACCGAACGCTGACGAACTGAGCGCGATTGTCTGCATTTGTCGCCTGGTCGAAGGCATGCCGCTCGGGATCTTGTTGGCTGCATCGTGGATTCCTTTGCTTTCGCTGCAGACCATTGCGGATGAAATCAGCCACAACCTCGACTTCTTGGAAGCTGAACTGCGCGATCTGCCCGCACGGCACCACAGCCTGCGCGCCGTTTTTACACAAAGCTGGCAGCGACTAGGCGAGACGGAACGTACCGTCTTCATGCGGCTGGCGGTCTTCCGGCGCGGCTTTACGCGCCAGGCAGCGGAAAGTGTGGCGGGTGCGTCGCTGCCTACATTGCGCGTCTTGGTCAACCAGTCGTTGCTGCAGGTTGAGCAGGGGGAACGTTACACGCTGCACGAACTGTTACGCCAGTACGCCGCAGCCGAGCTGGCGGCCGCCCAACAAAGCACAGCCACCCATGCGCGCCATTGTGCCTACTACCTGGATTGGCTGGCGCAACGCGCCGCGATCTTACAGGCCCGCGCCAGGCAGTGACCTTGGCAGAGCTGGAGACAGAGTATGAGAATGTACGTTGCGCTTGGGAGTGGGCGGTCGCCCATGCCAACAGTGAGCAGATTGTCGCGGCGATGGAGAGCCTGGGTTTCTTCTATGAATGGCGCGGCCGTTTTCAGGAAGGGGAAAGAGCGTTTGCCCAGGCTGCCGCCAGCTTAGGGCAAGGCACGCAGGGTATAGAAAGCCACGTTCTGGTGCGTCTCTTGGTCTGGCAGGCGAAGTTCCGCCAGGTCTTGGGCGACTATGATGATGCAAAGCAGCTGCTGCACAGAGCGCAGGTCCACCTGGATACCTCAGCACGCAGGGGGCACGACATGCGTGCCGAACAGGCCGTGATGCTGTACCGGCTGGGGCAAATCGCCAATGAGGGCGGCGAGCCGCAGATCGCCAAGCCGCTGTATGAACAAAGCCTGGCCCTGTTCCAAGCCTTGGGGGATCCGCATGGCGAAGCGGGGGTGCTGATCGATCTGGGCCGTTTGTCCAGAGATTTCTTTGTAGGCGGGGCGCCGCAGGAGCACTGGCAGCAAACCGTAGCGGCCAAACAGATGACCTTGGCCAGCGTGGCCATTTATCCCGTCGCTGGGCGATCGGGCCGATCTGGCCAGGGGTTTATGGATCTTGGGCTCCACCTGTTTGGTGCTGGGGGAAGCCGACGAGGCACAGCGCGCCCTGGAAGAGTGCCTGGTCATCTGCCAGGCGCTGGGAACAATCAGCACCGGGTTTATCCTCGCCCTGGTTTTTCTGGGTGGGGTCAAACAACAGTTAGGGTTGTATGGGCAGATGCGCAGCCACGGCGAGAGCGCGCTGGGCCTGGCCCAGGAAGTGGGGGATACGATCGGCCTGGTCATGAGTTACGCGCTTATCGGCCGTGTGGTGTTGGCGGAGAAAAGGTACGCCGAGGCGCGGAATTGGCTGCAGCAGAGTATAGACATGGCAAATCGCAAGGGCAGAACGGTAGGCTTGAACCTCACCCTGGTCAACCTGGGCTTGGCGAGTTACGGGTTAGGCGATACAGTTGGCGCCGGGCGGCAGCTCTGCGCAGCCTTACAGATCGGCCTCGACACGTATGACATTCGTGGTAACATGCATGGCCTCTTGCTGGGGGCATTGTTGTTGGCCGACCAGGGCAAGCTAGTCCTGGCGGTCGAGCTGCACGCCCTTGCCATGTGTTATCCCTTTGTTGCCACTTCACGCTGGTGTGAAGATGTCGTCGGGCGCGAGCTGGCCGCTCGCGCCGCCGCACTGCCGGCCGCAATCGCAGCGGCGGCGTGTGCGTGTGGGCAGGCCAGCAATATATGGCTCGCTGCCGCGGCTCTCCTGGATGAATTGGCTCCCGCTTGACGATGCTCCACTTTGTATTGTGCCGGATTTTGCGTCCACCCCTCACAGCGCCAACTGCGGCGATTCCCCCCTCGCCGGCACCCGCCCCACATAGCCGTCGACGAGGATGCGCAGCTCGTCGCACAGCTCCTCCGGGCGCATGCTCTGATCCAGCAGTGCGGCGCAGATCGCGCGGCGGATGGCCCGCCCGCACTTGTGCAGCTCCTCTGCATCCACCTCCGGCGCCGCCTGCTGCAGGTGCACCTCGAAATCCAGCGTGGTGGAGGCCAGCAGCGTCTCCACCACCTCCTGGAACGAGTCGGCGCCCAGCTCCAGCGCCGCCTGGATGGAGGGCCGGCAGAACTGCGCCTGCTTGGCGACCACCTGGATGCCCGCCGCTAGGTAGCGCCGCGGGTCCGTCGCCGTCAGGGCAGTCGAACTCGGCATGGAACTCCTGCGCAGTACCTCAGCAGAGCGGCCGGGCACAACCCGTGGAGCAGAAGCTCGCGCTTCGTCGGAAAGTAATAGTAGAGCCCGCCAATACTCAGGTTGGCCGCCCGCGCCGCCTCCCGCATCGACAGCTGCCGGGCTCCGCCCTGGACGATCAGGGGTATGACCGCACGATAGATCTCGTTCTGGCGTGCCAGCCGGTCCTCCGGCGGCCGCCCCTTTTTCCCGAACGCCATCACATCTTTCTCCACAAAATTCGCCACCCTATTGCCGCCCGCCTGCCACTATGTCACTATATCGTGGGAAATCCCACTATACAGCCGCCCACGCCGTCGTGCAAGGGGGCGCGCACGAATCGTAGGGGCATAAGGTCCGGCGGATGGGGTCACCGATCGCGGCGATCCTCCCTTCGCCGGACCTTATGCCCTCCTACCGCAAAGGAGGCATACCGATGATCGCACCAGGTGAAGTCTTAGCGCACCCGGTCACGGGCGAAACCATAATCTTCCGCCAGACCGCAGCCACCACGGGGGGCAAGCTGGTTGAGGCCGACTTCTACATGCGACCCGGCGCCTTTGTCGCGGCCGAGCACATCCACCCGCGGCAGGAAGAGCGTTTCGAAGTCATCGCAGGCACCCTGCGCGGGCGCGTCGCGGGCAAAGAGCTGGCCGGCGTCCCCGGCGAGACCGTCGTCGTACCATCCGGCATACCGCATCTCTGGTGGAACTCAGGGGACGAAGAACTGCACGTGCGGGTCGAAGTGCGGCCGGCGCTCACGCTGGAGAACTGGTTCGAGACCTACTTCGGCCTCGCCCAGGACGGCAAAGTCAGCGCCAAAACGGCCTGCCCAACATATTCCAACTGGCGGTGATGATGCGTGCCTACCAGGACGTGCTGATCCTGGCGCGGCCGCCGCGGCCCGTCCAGACCGTGCTCTTCGGCTCGCTGGCCACAATGGGGAAAGTGCTGGGGTACAAGGCTGATTACCCGTATCCCTCTGCACGGCAGGCGCAGGCCCCGGCCACGTAGGGGCGAGCAACCTCAGCTCTCCGCCGCACGCTCCTTTTTGCTCATCGTCTTCCATACGGCGCGGCTGGCCAAACTCGCTGCAGCCTGAAGAGCCCCGTGCCGTCGCCGCCTATCTCAGCGTGCTCCGCTCCCGTTGGCGACTACTGCTCTCAAGCCACTTGAGCAGGTAGTGATTGGCAAAACCGATGACTACCATCGCTGCGAGGAAGGCCGGATAGGCAATCCTCCAGTTCTCAGGTCCGGTCATCATAGACCACTCAGACATCCCGCCGATTCCAGATAGGAGCGTGAGCGGCAAAAAGATAGTGGTGATGATAGTCAGCCGCCTGACTGTCGCATTTGTCTCGTTGGCGGCTCTGCTCATCTGGTTGTTCAGCATCGACAAGTACATTTCCATGAGACTGGTGACGATATCCCGGTAAGACTCGGTTAACTCATAGAATCTCACAAGATGGTCGTAGATGTCGCGATACTGGAAGATCGCCTCTTCTGGTATAAAAGGACAATCTTTGCGACAGATCTTGGCGAGGATCTCCCGCTCGTGGAAAAGACTCTTGCGCAGACTCAACAGGTACCGGCGGAATCGGATCAGTTCTGCGGGATTGAAGCTTGTAGCATCCGCCAGCATCGCGCCTTCTACGGCATCCAGCTCGTCTTCAAGTGCTTCAATCGCCAGAAACTTCTGATCCACCACGTAATCTAGGATAACGTGCATCAGAAACGCCGCTCCGTGCCGAATACTCGCGCTGTTCGTCTCCAGGATGCGCTCGATGCCATCCAAGAGCCGGTGATTTTCGGAATTGTGTTGGCTGACGGTAACCAGAAAGTTGTCGCCGATAAACAGGTCGATCTCGCCGATCGAGAGTTCTTTATTCGAATAAGCAAAGGTGTTAATGAGAATAAAGGTATTGCGAGGAAAGTCCTCAATCTTGGGAATCTCGTTTTCGTCGAGACAATCCTCGATAGAAAGCGGATGGAGACCCAAGGGATCGATGAGGTTTGAGAGTTCCTCCTTCGTTGGCTGGCAGTATTGCAGCCACACAAAGCCTCCGTCCTTTGCCGCAGCCAGAGCCGCGTCGACGGTAGCGAAGCGCAAATGTTCGCCTGTCTGAGCAATGTGATAGAACCACGATTCGGACATTACGGCCTCCACACCGCCCCTTCCCATAATTGAAGGGGCGGCGTGCTGCGTGTGCTTAGCCTGGCCTTCAGCGCACCCCACCACGGGGCAGCGCCCCGCTGGCGCGGGCCTCAGCTTTCCTTGACCGCTTCCTTGGCGTCCTTCAGCCGGCGCTCGAATTCCTCTTCGGCGCGTTCGTGGGTATAGCCATACTTCTGTTGGAGCAGGCCGACGAGTTGTTCTTCCTTGCCGGCTGCCTGTTCCAGTTCGTCGTCGGTGAGCTCGCCCCACCACTCTTTGATCTGACCCCGCATTTCCTTCCACTTGCCTTCGAATACATCCTTGTTCATCTTTACACCCCCTGGAGTGTGCGGTAAAACCGCCCTGCTTGACACCTGTTGCGATACAACCGTTCCTAGTTCAGACCCTCACCGAGCATATCCTGCGAGTGTTGCTGCAGTTCACTAATCTCTTTAACTACAATAGCCGAAGCGAACGGCCCTGGCGTCAGCGCAGGCGCTAGACTTTTGCATCGCAATTCGTATTTTTGGTGTACGCTCTCTGGTGTAGAGGTCTTGGGAGTGTCATATTGTATGCGAAAATGCGCATAGGATTTAGGGACTGCGTAATTGACAGTGCAGACCCTCGTCTTGGGCTCGCCAGCCGTCGCCGGGCGGCGGCTCGGGTACGAAGCAGACTACCCGTACCCCTATGAGCAGCAGGCGCAGGCGCCGGCGACGTAGGGTTTGGAACGGGCGCGGACACAGGGCGAGCCCTGGGGAATCAGTGACGGCTGTGGCATAGCAGGCCGCCTGGCGCTGCTATACGATCTTGGGCAGGCGCAGCGCTGCTTTCAGGAAGCAGTAACCATTGCGACGACCTTCAATATTCGCCAAGGGCTGTGCACTTGGCAGCCGTTTCTGGGCATTGTCACGCTTTACGGCGGCAACGCACCCCAAGCTCGTCGGCTGCTGACTGAGAGCCTGCAGCTTTGTCTTCAACTAAAAGATACCTTGCACCTGGCACAGATCTACACTTGGTTGACGGACGTCGATCTGAGCGAAGGCGCCGTCGACCAGGCCGGTCAATGACTGGCGCAAAGCATAACCGATGGCGCCCGCCCGGCGCGGGTCACCGTTGATCGAGTGCAGCGGTGCTGGGTAGCCGCCCGTCTCGCCACCGCGCAGCAGCAGTATCACCGAGCCGCCACCCTCTTTGGCCTGGCAGAACATGCGCACAGCCAGGTCCACCATACCATTGGCGGCCCCATGCGTGCGTTGGCGGACGCCGCGCTGGCGGCCGTACAGGACGCGTTGGACCCTGTCGGTGTTTGTCGCAGCATTCACTGCCGGCCAACAGCTATCCACTGCGGAGGCGTTGGCCACAATGCTGGTTGCACAATCCAACACGGCATTTAGTCAATAACAGGCGCCGCCCTATTGCCGGCCGTACTGTCACGCTGCTCCGGTGTGAACGAGATCGTTCGTTCCATGGGAAGGCGGACACCCGAGTTCGCTACCACGCGGTGCGCCTGTACGGTCTGGGCTACGATAATCAGCAGCGTTTGCCAGGGGCTTCAGCAGTGGTTTGGCCTCACGCGTGTGGTAGACTGCCGGAGGAGGTGAGACTGATGCCAAAGGCGCTCTTTTTCAATGTCCCGGCGCACGGTCATGTGAACCCGTCGCTGCCGCTGGTGGCCGAGCTGGTGCGCCGCGGGCACCAGATTACCTATTTCCTGACCCCAGGATTCAGGGCTGACGTCGAGGCGGCCGGCGCGGTCCTGCAGCCCTATGCCGCCGTGCACGACGATTATTTCAGCGGGCCCGGCCTGGACGGCAGCCGGCCGCAGAAAGCCGCCGACCGGCTGATCACGACTGCCGGCGAGATTCTGCCGGAGCTGCTGCAAGCGGCAGCCAGCGCCCGCCAGACTATATCCTCTACGATGGGATGTGCCCGTGGGGCTACCTGGCGGCGCGCAGCCTCCACTTGCCGGCAGTCGTCTCTTTGTCGCTGCTGCCCCTCGCCACCCCGCCCCTGCGCGACCTGCTGTCGTGGGAGATGCTCAAAATCCTCGGCCCGATGCTGCTGCGCGATGCCCCCACCGGGATGCAGGCCGCCCGGCACGCACGGGCCCTCGGTGCGCAGTACGGCGTGCCGCCCCTGAGCCTGCCGGAGATCCTGAATGCGCCCGGCGATCTCGCCATCAGCTACACGTCGCGCGACTTCCAACCCTATGCGGACCGGGTGGCAGACACAGTGCGTTTTGTCGGCTGGACGCTGCGGGAGAACCGCACCGAGGCACCATTCTCCTTCGAGCAAGCGGGGGGCCGGCGGCTGATCTACGTCTCGCTGGGCTCACTCGTCCAGGCCCCCGCCGCGTTCTTCCGGACGTGCATCGATGCCTTTGCGGGCAGCGACGAGTTCGTCCTGATCAGCACGGGCCGCCGGTTTGGCGCCGAGGAGTTTGGCGCCCTGCCCCCCAACGTGGCGGTGCGCCCCTGGGTGCCGCAGGCGCAAGTGCTCAGGCGCGTGGCCCTGTTCGTCACGCACGGCGGCCTGGGCAGCGTGCACGATGGCTTGTACTGCGGCGTGCCGCTGCTCGTCGTACCGCAGCAGGAGGAACAACTGCTGACCGCCCGGCGGGTCGTGGAACTGGGGGCAGGGCTGCTGCTCCGGAAGCAAGAAGTGACCGTCGCGGCAATCCGTGCCCATGCGGCGCGCTTGCTGGCGGAACCCGCTTTTGCGCGTGAAGCCGGGCGGATCGGGGAGACACTGCGCACGGCGGGGGGCGTCGCCCAGGCTGTGGATGAAATTGAACGCCTGCTGCGTCGGCCTTAGCGTTTTCTCGTTGACGATCCCCGCACTGACGATCCCCTCACTTACGAGCGTTTCGGCTCAGATCATTTCTACCCGCATCTGGTCGAATCTCAGCTTCATATTCAGCACAAACGCGAAGTCGTCTGTGCTCGTGTCTGTACGCCACGCGGATCGTCCCACCTATTGTAGTGCATTGAGTGACTGGAGACAACCGGTATCAACGATCCGGGAAGCTAAATAACAATATTGACATTTTCAAGTAATGACGTTATGCTTCAAGCTCCGCCATATCGCTTCCGCCTGCCTTGGCCCGTCGAACAAGCGCCGGTACCGCCTTCGCCTTAACTTGCTCAAAGTAGCGTCGATCAAGTGCCAGACGCACCGCAACAATGAGCAGTGGAGATGCACATGGAAACCACAGCCAAGCCACCTAGCCTTGAACGCTATCGCGCCGCTGATGCTACGCTGCCGAAACAGAACCGCCTGTGGCCGCTCTACGGGGTCGGGTTTGACAATCTCGGCGTCAATGGCCTGCCGCTGGACCTGCCCCTTGTTCATCCCGACCCCGGCGAACTCTTGGTGCGCCACGACGCCGCCGGCCTCTGTGTCACGGATGTCAGGGTGATCCTTGCCGGGGAGCAGCATCACTACATCCATCACAACATGCGTGAGCGCCCCGTAGTGCTCGGCCACGAGGTATGCCTCACGGTCGTCGAGGTGGGCGCCGATCTGCGGGGGAAATTCCGGCCGGGCGACCGCTTTGTCGTCCAGCCCGCCATCTACATCGGCGGCAAGCCGACCGGCTACGGCTTCGAGCTGCAGGGCGGCTTCTCGCGCTACAGCATCGTCGATCGGCGCGTGCTCGACGGCGACGACGGCAACTACCTCGTGCCGGTGCACCCTGACGATGGCTATGCCGAAGTGGCGTTGTGCGAACCCTGGGCGTGCGTCGAGGCGTCGTATGCGGTCACCTACCGCACCGAGTGGAAGCCTGGCGGCGTTGTCCTGCTGGCGGGGGACGGCGCCGGCGTCGAGCTGGGTCGGGCCATCGCTTGGCGCCCGCACCTGGTGGTGCTGGCCGTGCGCGACGAGGGATTTGCCGCGGGAGGTGAGAGCCTGGGCCGGGCAGGCCGGCATCGCAGTTCAGGAGGGCGACGACGGCCAGACCCGCTGCGACGATATCGTAGTGTTAGGCGGCGACGAGCAGGACGGTGAGGATCTTTTTGCCCGCCTGGCCCGCGACGGCACCTTTAACATCGTGCTGTGCGGCCGGAGCGCCCGGCCGATCGCCGTCGAGGCCCGCCGCCTCCATTACGACCACCTGCTGGTGACCGGCACCGGCGGCAGCGACCTGTCGGCTGCCTATACGCCAGTACGCACCCAACTGAGGGCCGGCGGTGCCGCCTGGATCCTCGGGGCAGCGGGTCCCATAGGGCAGATGCACCTGCTGCGCGTGCTGTCACTGCCGGGCCAGCCGCGCAAGGTCGTGGCGACCAACCTGCACGCCGCCCGCACGGAGCCCGTGCGCAGGCACCACCAGCAGCTGGCCGCGGCCAATGGCGTCGCCCTGGCCGTCTCTCCGCCGATCAATTTGCCGGCGACGATGCCTTTGCCGCCCGCCTGGGGGAGGAATGCGGCGGCGGTGGATATGACGATATCGTCATTGTGGCGCCGGTGGCAGAGGCACTTGAGCAGGCGGTCGCCGCAGCTGGGGACGACTGCGTGATCAACATATTTGCAGGCGTCGCCCCCGGCGCCTATGCGAACATCGATCTCAATGCTGTGGCCCTGCGCGGCGTGCGCTTTACCGGGACCAGCGGTTCGTCCATCGCCGATCTGTGCCGCGTGCGCGACCTGGTGGAAAGCCGGCAGCTGGACACCAATCGTTCGGTGGCCGCCATCGCCGGCATGGAAGGGGTCGCCGATGGTCTGCACGCGGTGGCCGACGGTCGCTTTGCCGGCAAGGTCGTTATCTTTCCCAATCTAGGCAAGCCCCTGCCGCTCACGCCGCTGCCCGAGTTGGGGAGTGTGCTGCCGACCGTAGCCGCACGGCTGGACGAAGACGGCAACTGGACGCGGGCGGCCGAGGAGGAGCTGCTCAAGGCCATGCTCTGAGCGTCCACACCCTGGGGTATCCCTGGCGCGAGTAGCATGGCAACCCAATAGAATCAGTCTGCCCTACAATCGTTTTGTCATCGGAAGTCCAAGCAAAAAGGAGCATCCCACCATGGCCACCAGCCCCAAGCAACTGGTCGAACGCGTCATTGAGGAAATCTACAACCAAGGCAACCTGGACCTGATTGACGAACTATATTCGCCGGACATCGTGCGTGAAGTCCTGCCCATGGCGCCGATTGTTGGGCGGGAGGCCATGCGCCAATACGTCCAGGAGATTCGCACGGCGTACCCCGATTTGCACATTGAAATCGAACAGATTCTCGTTGACGGCAACTGGACCGCCACGAGTTTCGTCTTGACCGGCACACATGAAGGCCAATCGCCGTCAGTACCCATTCCGCCCACAGGCAAAAAGATTCGCCTCCGGGGCGCCGTCATCGGATTATCTGAAAACGGGCAGGGCGTGCGCGAGGTTGCTTATCAGGACACTCTCGGCCTCATGCAGCAACTTGGCGTAATTCCTGGTCCGCCACGGGCATAGAGATTCGCTATCGCGGTAATCGCATAGTTCTACTACATCATCATAAGCGTGCAATACCGCTAGTCCTCATCTAGCAGCAGCTTCTGCACTGACATCACGCGTGTCACGTTGGCGGTGACGGGTGTGGTCGGGCTGGAACGCAACAAGTGGCTGCTGCCGGCCCGGAGCCAACGCCTACTTAATGCGCCACTCCACCGTCTTGTTCACGCCCCTGGCCGTGAGCACAGCCGCATACGATCCTTGGCGGCCGATCTTGACGGGCACGCCGATGCAGGCGAAGTTGCCCAGCGAACCACGGCTGCCGCGTCCAGAGCTCCGTTTGCGGGGTTGGGCGCTTCCCGGCGCACGGCAATGTCGATGGACCCAAATGGCGCACCTTGCTCCACCCAGACGAGGCAGGCCTTCGTGGACTTGCCAAAGCTGGGGTTGGACTGGTACTGGTCCATGTCTGCGCACTTCAGCTTGCGGGCCTCGGCACAGTCGGCGATCGCAACCGCTTCAATCCCGGGCTTGTCGTTCACGCCTTTGAGATCCAAGGGTTCGGCCAGCACTTCGGCATCGTCGACTGTGATCTGGTCCAGTGGCTCACCCGTGCCGGGCACAACCGCCACCTCACCTGTTCCCTCACCCGGCGGCTCAACCGTCACCTCACCGGTCACCTCTACTTCGACTGTATAATCCTCCTGCTCGTCGGCCAGTGTCTTGACGCGCAACGTGTAGGTGGTCGTGGCCTCCGGGCAGACCTCCTGCTCTGCCCGTGTCGCCGGCCTTACCCTCGCCGTCGACAAAGTACTGGCGGACGTGGCGCACGGTCCAGCGCAGGGTCGTGCACTGGCCCGCCTCGATCGAAGAGGGATCGACCTCGAAGTCAACCTCCGGGTCCTGGGCCGGTTCGGCGCCATCGCCGGACGCACGTATCGCCAGGACCCACGCGTCGTCGGCGCTAGAGTCTCCGGCGTCGGCGTTGGCGTTGGCTGCGCTGCCCGCTTGCCTGCCGCAGCCGCGCCGGATTCGGTGCCGGATTCACTATCTGCCTGGCTGCTCGCCCGCAGATCGTCAAGATAGATCACCCCCTCCGCCGCGTCGCTGCCCGGGTTATCCAGCGCAAACCCGTCAAAGCGGACCGGGTACGCCACCGTATCGGCATCCGAGCCGTCGAGGGGGCCGTTGGGCCACGCCTGGCCGGGCACCAGGTGGGCGGTCATGCGCTGCCAGCCCGTGAAGTCCACCGGGCCAAACCCAAACTGCCAGCGCAGCCCCGTGGCGTCCTGCACCCAGGCGTTGAGCAGGTTGCCCGCGCCATCCCCATAGACCCATACGCTCAAGTACTCCGGCGTGCCCGCCAGCGGTTTGGCGCATTGAAAGACGACGAAGTTGTCTGCTTCGCCTTCCGGAAAGTCATAGGCCAGCGCGCCGACAGATGCGCCTTGGTGCACCTGCTGCGTCCGATTGGGTGAGGCTGCCCCACGTCTGCGCCCCACGCCGCCACTTGCACCACTGGTCGAAATCATGCACCGGCTGCGCCTGCGCACGCACAGGCGCAGCCCACAGCACGGCTGCGGCCCCGACCACGATCAGCAGGGCAGCTGCCCTGGGCCAAAACCGGCTCGCGGGCCGCTGCCGATAGGCCGCCTGGAATAGAGACCGCAATAGAGCGAGTGGGTGGAATTGAGGTTGCACTGGGTCCTCCAGGTCACAGAACAGGTGCGCTGCGGAGCGACACACGCCAAGCGGAAGCGGACTGGCCAGGTGCAGGATTGTCAGGGAAATTGAACTTTTACCATAGCACCCTGTTCAGGTAATGTCAACGCTTTTTGGCCATATTTGGAAATTGATGGTTGATAAATACAGAACAAATTTTCTATAATATGCACCTGTTCGCACTCTCCCAATAGCAGCGCGGCGGTTGCGGTTCACAAAGTAGCACGAGAAGGAGAGCCATGTCTTCACAACTCCAAACACAACAGATCCAGGCAGCTAAGTTCACAAAGGCGCTGTACTCACTGCTCGACGAGACCTTCGACAACGATCAGGGCCACTATCTGGACAAGGGCACTTCGATGTTCGAAACGCTGGCGACAGTCTCGGCGGCATGACAAATTTAAGGAGGCGTATATGAGTGAACAGTACCCACGGGCAGCCTTGTTCGGCACGGAGGCGCGAACGCTCTTCTCTACTATCCGTGGTCGGGAGTATCACCTGTCCGTCGCTCTTCCGGACAGCTACAAGACATCTACACAGGCGTATCCCGTGATTTATGTGTTAGACGGTGATTTCAACTTTGGTGTGGCGGCTGGGTTGACGCGCTTTAGCAACTGGTTCAGGAAAGTACCTGAGCTGATCATTGTCGGCATTGGCTATGACATGGAAACCTCTGATGAATTCGTTGCGTTACGCGACCTTGATTTTGACGTTCCTGGGATGCCCGGCGCGGCTAGCGATAGTGTGGCAAACCTCTTTTTAGATGCCCTTACGCAGGAGATGATCCCTTTTATTAATGCGAACTATCGCACCATTCCCTCGGATCGCTGCCTGCAAGGCTATTCGTCGAGTGGCAT
Source organism: uncultured Chloroflexia bacterium (assembly GCA_963791135.1). Taxonomy (GTDB): domain Bacteria; phylum Chloroflexota; class Anaerolineae; order Caldilineales; family Caldilineaceae; genus Fredericiella. The sequence continues at coordinate 40,405 of CAWBRX010000022.1, read as the reverse complement.
CTTTGTGCTCTATGCGTTGTTCCAGCAGCCGGATGCCTTTCAGCGCTATATCTCCGGCAGCGCGTATTCTGAACATCCACGTATGATTATTGGATTCAACACGACGCGCAGTTGGCCGCGCGGAATGCCAGCAATCCGATTCAGCTTTACCTTTCAGTAGGCCAGTTGGAGGAGGATGACATGCCTAACTTTCAGCAATTTGTTGCCTTCTTAGAGCAGGGCAACTACCCTGGTTTGACGGTTAGCAGCGAAATCTATGCCGGTGAAGGTCACGGTGCCGAGGGGATTGCGCTTACCTACCTGCATGGAATCGCCATGGTGTACCCACAAGTTGAACGCTAGCACCTTGATGTAGAATTCCTTTTCCTCCCCCTTATTTGTCTGACAACTCGTGCTTGCACCCTGCGCGATTGGGTTGCGAACACGTCTCGCGTAGCCCGCACGCCCCGTGCGGGGTGGCCGTCAGGCCACACGCGTGGGCGCCAGGCCACACGCGTGGGCGCCAGGCCACACGCGTGGGCGCCAGGCCACACGCGTGGGCGCCAAGACGCTAGAAGCGCCAGCCCAATAGGTTCCACTGGTTCAGGAACCACGCAAATGCCAGCAGCCCGACGACCGTGGCTGTGTAGTGCAGACGCGCGGGCAGGCCCCAGTAGTGGTCTTGCCACGCCAGCCAGGCGAAGGGCAGGCTGGCGCAGGCGAGCAGGGCCGCGAGCACCGGCAGGGTCAGCACGCCGCCCAGCAGCACCAGTTGGCCGAGGGCGATGCTCTCAGGCGCGAGCAGCAGGACGGCCGCATAGCCCAGCACAAACAGCAGGTTGAGCACGGCGGCGGCGAGGGCCACGCGGCGGGCGATCCTCGCGCGCTGCGGCTGGCTGTCGCCGGCCTTACCACGGCGCCATAGTCCCCCGGCCAGCGCCGCCACGACCACGGACAAGAACAACAGCAGGCACACGGCCAGCAGCACCTGGCCAAAGACCGGCGCCTGGTACCATGCCAACCGCTCAAACGCCTGCGACGATCGGCTGGCCAGCGCAAATGAGCCAACCTGCCCCTGCTCGTCGCGCATAAAGACGAGCGCATCGTCGCCGGGGAGGCCGCCGGCATTCACCTCGCGGAAGTGGGCGGGCGCCACCTCGACAAAGCGCTTGTCGCCCCAGGCATCGCGCAGGTGCAGCGTGCCGTCGCCGGGCGCCGCGAGCGTGACGGCGCCGCCCAGCAGTTCGGCGCTCTTTTCGAGCGTGGTGACCGAAGAGCTGGGGTTGTTGGCAAAGCGATAGGCGCCGGTATACGCGGCGGCACGGGCGTCAAAATCGGCCGGCAGCGGCAGCGGTTGCGCAGGGGGTTCGGGAATGAAGTGTGTCCACAAAGTCGCGCAGCAGGATGGCGCTGGCGCCGGTCGTCAGCGGCAGGGCGCCGGCGCTGTTAAAGGAGACAAAGAAGCCTGCCTTGCGCTGCGGGCAGCAGCGCCAGCAGCGAGTGGAACGAGGGCATGGCCGCGCCCACATGGCCGACGATCTGCTCGCCGTGGCGGTCTCAGCTCGAAAAAGCCCAGGGCCATGCCGCTCAGCGACGGATCGGCCTGGTAGGCGGTGGCGTGCATCGTCGCCAGCGTCTTGGGCTCCAACACGCGCGCACCATTGGACGCCGCGCCCAGGTGTGCCAGCATAAACTGCGCCATGTCGTCGGCCGTGGCCGCAATGGCGCCCGCCGGGCCGACCTCGAAGAGCGGCGGCTCGGCCGCGGCAAACTGGCCCTCCCCGTTATTCACGACATAGGTGTAGCCGGTGGCAGATTGCGGGGGCCAGGCCGGCGGGCGGGATCATCTCGACCGTCGTGTGCTGCATGCCCAACGGCTGCAGGATCTGTTGGCGGATGTACTGCTCGTAGGGCTGCCCGGAGACACGCTCGACGATATAGCCGGCGAGGGCGGCACCGTAGTTGGAGTAGGCGGCGGCCGCACCGGGCGGGCGCACCCGGGCGGGAATATGCGCCGGCAGCCACTGGCCGAGCGGCTGCAAATCGGCCGCGCTGGCCGCGCCGTAACCGAGATTGCGATTTTCGAACCCCGCCGTGTGCGTCATCAGGTGCCACATGGTGATCGGCTGCGGATAGGTGGCGGGCAGCGTGAAGTCGAGATAGCTGTTGACGTCGGCGTGCAGGTCGAGCTTCCCTGCCTCCACCAGCTGCATGACGGCCGTCCAGGTAAAGAGCTTGGTGAGCGAGCCGATGCGGAAGAGCGTGGCGCCGGGCTCTACCGGCGCGCCGCTGGCCACGTCGGCCGTGCCATAGCCGCGGGTGAAGACCACCTCCCCGTCCTGCACGGCGGCGACGGTGGCGCCGGCGATGTGATATTGCTCCAGGTAGGCGGGGATGCGTTGATCGAAAAACGCCTGGGCAGATCTGCGGCGTCAGCAGCGCCGCGCTCCCGGCCGCGGCCGGGATGGGCGCCACGAGGTGCAGCAGGCAGGCCAGGAGGGTAAGGGAGAGGACAAGACGCTTGGGTGCGAACATGAGCGGCAGCATGAATGTATTCCTTTCACGGCGAGCTGGTTGTTGTAGCCCCAGCATAGGGCATCCACCGACGCCAGGTCACCTGCCGCAACGGCCAGGTCGCTGTGACCGAAAGACAGGGACCAATGGCAGTTTTTTTGCGCGATTGTCCTGCAAAGAGGGCTGCGTTATACTCGAACCCCCAGCCCCAGAAGTAGGGAGGATCCTGTGCAGCCGTCTTCGCCTCCGGAACCTGTCCCCGATGCGCCGCCCACACCCGTAGCCTTGGGCGAGGGGCACCTGCTCACGCTGCGCAAGGCGCTGGTGGCCGCCTGCACGCTCTCCGACCTCGAGATGCTGACCCTCTTCGCCTTCGAAGTGCGCTTGGACGAGATCGTACCCACCCGGGAAAGGCTGCTGCCCCAGATCGCCGGCGACCTGGTGCAGTGGGCCGCGGGCCAGCCCACGATTGGCGTGCGCGGTCTGCTGGCCGCCGCCTTGCGACAAACGCCCGGCAGCCCCGACCTGCTAGCACTCCAAGGCGCCTGGCAGGGCATCGAGTTCGTCACGGAGTACGCCTGCCCCTACCCGGGCATGAAGCCGTTTTCCCGGGAGCAGCAGGATCTCTTCTTCGGGCGCACGGCGGAGATCGAAGAGGCCATTCAGCGGCTCCAGATCGACCCCACCCTGGTGGTGATCGGCCCATCCGGCAGCGGGAAGTCGTCGCTCGTGCTCGCCGGCATCGTCCCCACCATGCAAAAGCTGAAGGTCTTTGTCAAGCCGCTGGCCGTGCGCGTCGTGCGCCCGGGCGCGCACCCGCCGGCCGCGCTGGCCGCAGCCTTCGGCTGCCCCAGCGATCCCACCGGTGCAGCTCCGGCCAACCTCGTCACCTGTATTCGCCAGGCTGCCGCCACCACCCCGACCGTGCTGGTGGTCGACCAGCTCGAAGAAGCCTTCACGCTGGCCCCGGCGGCGGACCGCACGGCGCTCGGGGAGGTGCTGCGCGAGCTCGACGCCGTCGACCAGCTGTGGGTGATCCTTACCGTACGCGCCGACTTCTACCCCGAGTTGATGGCCAGCGACCTGTGGCCCGAGATCGAACGCCGCCGGCTCGAGGTCGTGCCCCTGCGCGGCCAGGCGCTGCGCGCCGCCATCGAGCAGCCCGCGGCGCACGCCGGCGTGACGGTGGACGAGGCCCTCGTGCAGCAGCTGCATCGCCGACGCCGCCGGCGAGCCCGGCGTGCTCCCTTCCTCCAGGAGACCCTGCGCCTGCTCTGGAACCATCTCGACGGCCGCCGCCTCACCCTGGACGCCTACCGGGAAGTCGCAGGCCAGGTCACGGGCCAGGACGAGGGCGCTCTGCCCTCTATGTGGCGATGGCGCGCCACGCCGACGACGCCTACGGCCGGCTGGACAAAGGAGGGCAGGCGATTGCCCGCCGCACCTTCGTGCGCCTGGTGCAGTTCAACGAAGGGCGCGCCAACACGCGGCGGCAGCGGCGCGAAGACGAGCTGCTGGCCGCCGAGGACGATCCTGCCACCTTTGCGCAGGTAATCGCCCTGCTGGTGGACAGGCGGCTGCTCACGGCGAGCAGCAGCGCGGCGGGCCCCGAGCGGCGGCTGGACATTTCCCATGAGGCGCTCCTGGCGGGGTGGCCAAAGCTGCGCCAGTGGCTGGACGAGCACCGGCTGGACGAACTGGTCTACCGCCGGCTCTCCGGCGACGCCGTGGAGTGGCAGCAGAACCACTGCCGCACGGACTATCTCTACGCGGGCGACCGGCTGCGCACTGCGGAGCGCTGGGCCAAGGACCACGCCGGCGCGCTCGAACGACCTGGACCTGCGTTTTTTACACGCCGGGCGGACCAAGCGGCTGCGCACGGTAGCAGCCTGGGCCGGTGCGGCCCTGGCCGTGCTGCTGCTGATCGGTGTTGCCGGCCTGGCGTATACAGGCACGCTCAACCGCCTGCTCTACCGCCCGCCCAGCCCCCAGTGGCTGGCCGTCCCCGGGGGCGAGTTCCTCATGGGTTCGACCCCCGACGAGGTGGCGGCGGCCGATGTCATGGATGCCGCCGACCTGGCCGAGGAGCCCGATGTGCTCGGCTACGACTTCAGCGGCGAGCAGCCGGCGCACTGGGTGGAGCTCTCGCCGTATCAGATCATGCGCTACGAGGTGACCCGGGCCGAATACCACCAATGCCAGCGCGCCGGGGTGTGCGATGCCTCCATCCCCCCGCTGTCCGTCACCGGCGTCAGACGGCGCGCTGCCTGTTACCGGCGTTTCGCTCGAGAAAGCAGCCGCCTTCTGCCAGTTTATCGGCGGCAGCCTGCCCACCGAGGCGCAGTGGGAATTCGCCGCCCGTGGGCTCCGGCGCACAGCTCCGGCTCTACCCCTGGGGCGACGAGCCGGACCCGGGCCGTGCCAACGTAAAGAGCGGCGCCCCCCAGCCGGTCGGTTCATACCCAAGCGGGGAGAGCGAGTACGGGGTCGCCGACATGGCCGGCAACGTCTGGGAATGGGTCGGCGACTTCTACGCGCCGTACAAGGACCTGCTCGCTTCCGGCACCGGCACTGCCGCCGACGCAGGCGAGCCCACCGCTCGGTGGACCCCACCGCTCGGTGGACCCCACCGCTTCGGTGGACCCCACCGGCCCACCGTCCGGCAATGCGCTCCTGATCCGCGGCGGCTCCTACGACAACGACTGGGTCAAAGCCCGCTCCGCCTCCCGGCTGGGTACCATCGATCTCGGCCGCGCCGCCGCCGACATCGGCTTCCGCTGCGTGCGCAGCGTACCATGAGTCGAATGGAGCATGTATGACTCTCAATTGCTTTTTCCCTTCGCCAGCAATTCAGAGTGTGCGTGGAGCAGCGGAAGAGGATGGTTATCACTCTCTTCTGTAATTACTCCACTGTTTTTCAGCGTTTGATGAATTTCGCCGCAAATCTTCAGCACAATTTCTACCTGCCGCTCAGAAGTGCTGGCCGATACTAATTCTTCCAAAAGGGGCACGTACACTTTGGCTGCCTCCAGCTTACGAAACTCATGCGCCAGCCATTTCCAGTACGGAGTATAATCTCGATTGAGCAGCAATACTGTCCTCATGACTCCGTCCACGAATTCTCCAATACAAACGGTCTTTGCCAATGGATCGTTGCGTTTGGCTATTCGCTGCACAAAATTGTACTCACCGTGCTGCCAGACTCGGAACAGTTCTTCTGCTAGACGAATGCACCATATCTTTTCGGGGTAATAGTGAAGCGATTCTCGCCATCTGCTCATTTCTCCGCTGCCGTCATACCAAATTGCTGCATGCCTCAAAAAATACAAGATCGACTCGCGCGCTTCGTTGACACCCCCATCGATTCGTTCTTTGACGATAATTCCCCAATCTTCATTTCGACTTGGCTGTTCACTGAACCCGATCCAGTTCTCTATCCAGTCCGGTATGCTTTCAACTTCTACACTCCTGTCGCCCGCACCGTCCAGCCGAAACCCTTGCCATGGATCGGGCGCTGCAGCATTCATTACCTCTGACAATTTCTCGCCGTGCTCTGCAAAATCGTCCGCAGAGAGAAAAATCGTGAATTGCGGTCCCCAATTGTGATCTTTTGATATCTCGTCATCTGCGCCGATCACGTCTGAACCAAATACTCTGCCAATTGCGACTCGCTTTGCCAGCTCTGGGAAAGTCTTTTCTAAATATTCTTTTCCCCATTCGGTATAAAAGTCCTGCGCAATTTCTAACCCTTTCACTGTACTCCCCCTTTGACCTCGTTACCCGCCCGTCAAAACACCATGCGCGCGCCAAACTGCACCACATACCACGCAATGGCCACCAGCACGATCACCGGAAACGCGATGCGCGCGCCGAGGTCCAGCTTGATCAGGAGCTCCTCGTTGCCGCTCTTGTACAGCCGGCTCCCGATCAACGCCAGGAAGACGGCGGCAAGCGAGAGCATGAAAAACAGGTAGAAGCCGTACTCGATCGCCACCGTGTAGCCCACCTCCGGCAGGCTGGCATAGATGGCGCCCAACAGCACGGCCGCCGTCAGCAGCACCGTGACGGCCGTGGTGACCCGGTCTGTCGTCTGGTCCTCGTGCGAAAAGAAGAGCGAGATGTACAGGATCGCCAGCACCAGCGCCAGCGGCAGCACGTTGCGCAGCAGAAAACTCAACAGCTCGCGCCCCAACGTGATGTCGATGTGAAACTCCGAGAAGTCGAGCTGGGCCTTGCTGCCAAAAAGACGCGGGTCGCCAAAGCTCGAGGCCTGGCTCACCGTGTCCTGCGACAGCCTGACCGGCCCCTGCACCTGCCAGTTGTCGACGTTGGCAAACTCGGAGGCGTTGTCGAGCAGGTCGCCGCCGCCCGCCGCTTCCAACCCGCGGCGGTCGACGACATAGATGATCCTGCTGCGCGGCAGCTTATCATTGCGAAACTGCACGCTCACCTGCTGCCTGTCAAATGGATAATCTTTGAAGTCGAGACTCTGCTTGAAGACGCCCCGCACCCGGTAGAGCCGGTACTTCAAACCGTCGATCGTCGCCTCCTCGAGCGGGTCCCCCAGCAGCGGCCCGTTCGATGCCTGGTTTATGAAATTCGACGCCTGGTTGACAAACTCCACGTCGGTCGCGTCGTCGTCCCCGTCATAGCGAAACCAGAGATAGAAGTCGAAGTTGGCCGTGCCCGCCTGCGCATCCAGGTCGCGCAGCTCCGCCATGGTGGCTCCGGTGTAAACGACACGCGTGGGCTGCAGATACTGATCGTTAACATGAAAGATCGCACCGTCCGCCACCGCCTGCGGCAGGTCGCGGCGCACGAGATCGTCGACCGGATGCAGCTGGACCGGCGCCGACAGCAGCTCGCGGCCCTGGAAGACGCCGACCGCCACCGGCGTCACGCCCGCCCCGTCGGCGTCAAAATAGATGGAGCCTCCAAAGCCGTCCGCACCGTTCTCCCGGCTGGTGAAACCTTCCAACTGCTCGCGCACCGCCATGCGATCCTCGGCGCGCGAGGCCGCCGTGTTGCTCACCTGGCCGCGGCGCAGGGCCTCGAACAGGGCCAGGGCGCCATCGTACACCTTGACGCCGCGCCAGGACATGTCCTCGTGATAGCGCGCCCCGTAAATCTCCGCCAGCGCCTGGGCGGCCGCCGGCGCGCTGTCATAAATCAGCGGCGTTGCCGCGTAGATCCCGTCGGTAAAGAAGCCCGGCCGCTGCTGTTCCTCCGGTTCATCCTTGAACATCTCGGCAAAGGCGCTAAACCCGATGGCGTCGACGCCGATGAGCCGCTGCTTCACGCCCGCCCGCCGCAGCCCCAGCAGGAGGTCGTGCGCCTCCGCCCGCGAGACGGCCAGCACGACCGTCCCGGTTGCAGGCTCTGCGGCGATGCCCTCGACCGCCGCCGCCAGCGACTGCGCGCGCCCTTCCTCGCTCATGTCGACGCGCCAGGTGTTGGCTGCCGTCACATCGGCGGGCAGTGACGCCGTGAGCGCGTCGTGCAGCGAACGGCCGTAGGGCTCGTCGCTGTAGACGATGCTGACCGTCTGTTCGCCAAGAATGTGGGCTATATAGGTCGCCAGGAAGTTGCCCTGCGCCGTGTTGTTAAAAATGGTCGTAAATCCCCAGCTGCCGCTGCGTGTGACCTCATCGGCGCTGGCAGTGGCGCTGACATACGGCAGGCCGGCGGCTTCGTAGACCTTGCTCCCGGCAAGCGTGGCGGCGCTCGAGTTGTGCCCCAACACCGCCAGTGCGCGGCCGTCCTGCACGATCTCTGCGGCGCGGGTGCGGGCGAGCTCCGGGTCATTCTGATCATCATAGACCAGCAGGGCGACCTGGCGCCCGTCGATCCCGCCCCTTGCGTTCACGTCGGCGACGGCCAGCTCCGCGCTGCGGCGGATCTCCTCGCCGACCGCTGCGCTGGGCCCCGTGATGGGGGCGACGAGGGCCAGGTAGAGCGTGTCCCGGGCCGTCGCCAGGCGGGCGACGGCCGCGATCAGGACGAGGGCGAGCAGCGCCGCGGCCAGGAGCCAGCGCGGCGACAGCCTGGTGCGTGGGGGCTGCCTCCCCTGTTCCCTGGTGATCTCCCTGGGCAGCGGCAGCTCCTCGACCGGGGCGACATAGGCTGGGGCCACGGAATCCACGCCGGCGAGCTCCACCAGCGCGTCGCGTGCCGCCCCCTCGGGGTTGAGTTCGCAGGCCCGTTCCAGGCAGTAGCGTTTCTCCTCCGCCCTATGGGCCAGCGCCGCCAGCCAGATCCAAGCCAGTTCATTGGCGGGATCCAGCTGCAGCGCTTCTCCCAGCAGCTCACGTGCCGTCTCGGGGCGGCCGGCCTGGTAGGCGACGATCGCCCGCCGGGTCAGGTTGGTTGAAGATCGGGTGGTGGCGGACATCCCGTTCCCTTCGTCTACGTTACTGTCTGGGTGCCGTGCCCTGTCGTGCCGGCAGCCGGCGTTGCTGACGGGTAGCATAGCGCAAGCAAACCGCACACCAAAACCACGCAAGGGACGACCTCTCGCCGTGCGTGAGTCGATAATCCGGGTTAAACGACCGCCTCCAAAAACCGCACCTCCGGCACGCCAACCACGCCCATCTGTTCCAGCGCCGCCTGCCAGCTGACGGACTTTGCAAACAGCCGCGCCTGCGCCGGCAGTCTATACGCTGTTGCCAACCCACAGTTCCCAGGTAAGAATCCCCTCCTCTGCCCGCCTCGCTTGCGCTCCTTCCAGCATGGCCAGATACTCATTTGCAGAGCTTTCGGAAACCTGCTGGGCAATCATAATCGAATTCGGGTCATTCGATTTGCGATAGACGGTGCTGGCAGTCACCCCCATCTCCTTCATAAACTGGGCGGCGCCGTCAAACATCTCCTTCCAGGCGTCAAAATTCTTCACTGTCAGCTGAACAAATAGGCTAACTGCCATTTTGCATCTCCTTGTGATTGAACGGCGACTGCTAACCGTATATTGGCGTCAGCCGGCTGCTTCAAAATACATGGCGTGGGGCGGATGAATGACGCCCCCCTCCTCCAGCAAGGCCGCGTGCTTGGGGGTTTGCGTTGCCGCCATCATCCCCTCCATATCATGCACATTCAGGGCGATGGCCACCTCGTTGCCCCCTTCAGGAATCGTGTACATGACGACATCGGTCGCGTAGGGCGCAAAAGCCGCCACGATCTTGGCGCGACAAGCCACCCACTGTTCGACGTCCTTGACGGCATGTGTAACCAACATTCTGGGCATTGTGAATCTCCTTCGTTGTCTGAGCTGTGATTGAACGGCAACCAAGACTGGTTGATCGCAAGATATCAAACCAACGTCACCACTTCGTCAGCACCTGCCACTTCAGCGTCAGCACCTGTGGCAGGAAATCGTTCGTAGTGCCTTTATCTCAGTTAGAAGGTATACTTGGGTGACTTTTCTTCATCTCAGGTCAATCTGGTAATGCCTCAGCTGACGCTGTCTTTTTTGGGTGGATTCGAGGCGCGGCTGGACGATCAGCCGCTTGTCAATTTTCGCTCGGCCAAGGTGCAAGGGCTTTTGATTTACCTTGCCCTGACCCCCGAGCAAGCGCACGCGCGGGCTGTGCTGGCCGCCTTGTTCTGGCCGGATGAGCCGGAGATGGTCTGCCAATCACAACCTGCGCCAGTCCCTCTATCGGCTCCGCCAGTTGTTGGGCGCGGCCGCCGGCCAAGAGGAGCCCCTTGCCCAGGCCCAGGACGGGCAGCATCTTCTGGTCACACGCACGACGGTGCAGTTTAATGCGGCCGGCCCTTACACGCTGGATGTCGCTGCCTATCTCGCCCATCTGGCAGCCAATCAGCCGGCGCAGGCGGTTGCGCTGTATCGCGGGGATCTCTTGCCCGGTTTCACCTGCGATAGCGTGCCGTTCGAAGAGTGGCTGCGCCAGGAACGGGAACAGCTGCATCGCCTGGCCTTGGCTGCCCTCTTGGCCCTGGCGGCCGACAGCCTGGCGCGCGGCGACTATCAAGCGGCGCAGCGCCTGGCGCGGCAGCAGCTGGCTTTGGAGCCGTGGCGCGAAGAGGCCCACCGCCAGTTGATGCAGGCGCTGGCGCTGTCCGGCGACCGCAGCGCGGCGCTGGCGCAGTATGCAGCGTGCCGCCGCGTGTTGCTGGAAGAATTGGACAGCGAGCCGGCGGCAGAAACCAAAACGCTGGCCGCCCGCATCCGTGACCAACCGCTTGAACAGCAGGCGCAGCGTAAATCAGAGTATCCCTCATCAGCTGATCACCCCCTTTGTGGGCCGCCGGCGAGAATTTGAGACGTTGGTCAATGCGTATCGGCAAGCGAGTCACAACACGCTCCAGGTTGTCGCGCTGGTGGGCAGTGCGGGGATCGGCAAAACCCGGCTGGCGCAGCAGTTTTTGGGGTGGGCGGCGACGCAGGGCGCGGATGTCTTGTACGGCCGTACCTTCAGCACCAGCGCCGGCCTTTCTTACCAACCCATCACCCACCTGCTGCGCCTGCGGCTGGAACGTGAAAACGCGCCCGAAGATTTGCTCTCCGATTTGTGGCTTTCCCAGTTGACACGTCTCCTGCCGGAACTGCGTGAACGCTATCCTGACCTGCCTGAACCCACCCAAGACGAAAACACGGCCCGGGAGCATTTGTTTGAGGCGATCACCCGCCTGGTGCAGGCGTTGGCCGCACGGCAGCCGCTGCTGCTCTTTCTCGACGATTGGCACTGGGCCGACACCGCCTCGCTCGATCTGCTGCACTATGCCGCCGTGCGCTGTTCGGAAGCAAAGCTGCCGATTCTCATTGTCCTCACCATGGTCCAAGAAGCGATCGGCGCGTCGGCTGAGCTGCAAGCCTGGCTGGCCAAGCTGCAGCACGCGACCAATACCCTGGTGCTGCCGTTAAGAGAACTAAGCCTGCGGGATATCGAGCAGCTGATGCAAGCGCTGTTAGCGCCGGAAATTGAAAACAAAGACGCCCAATTGACCCAATTTGCCGCGTGGCTCTTTGCCGAAACGGATGGCCAGCCGCTCTTCTTGACGGAGACGCTCAAAGCGTTGGTGGAAGATGGCCTGGTTCAGCCCACTGCGACCACAGCCCCGGCGGGGGCCAGCGCAGGCCGCCGGGCAGGCCGCCTGGCACATTGATTGGTCGCGGTTTGGCGAACGGGGGGCGAGCAGCCGCATTCTGCAGGGGGTGCAGGAGATTATTCAAGGTTGGCTGGCGCGGATACCACCCCAAGCGCAGGATTTGTTAACGGCCGCTGCCGTCCTGGCCCAACAAGCCACCTTTGATCACCTCTGCCACGTCGCCGGGCTGGGGGAAATAGAGGCCATCGCCGCCCTGGACGACCTGCTGGGCAAGCAGCTGCTGCAAGAAACAGACAGTGCCTTGACCTTGCCCCATCACGATCCGGTCTACAGCTTTTCGCATCAGAAAGTGAGCGAAGTTGTCTATGCCGAGGCAGGTGCTGCCCGGCGGCGGCTGCTGCACCGGCGCGCCTTCGAATCACTGCAGACGCCGGCGACGCCGGCCGCCGCTTTGGCGCACCATGCCCTCCGTGCGGGGCTGCCGGCCGCGACCATTCACTACAGCCTCATCGCCGGCAACGAAGCGATGGCGATCTTTGCCGTCCGCGTCGCGATTTCTCACTATGAAACAGCGTGGCAGCTCGCCGAACAAAGAGGCTGGCCGGAGGAAGTCTCCGGCGCCGATCGGCAAGCCCTCTATGGCGCTTTGGGCCGCGCCTATGAGCTGACCGAAGCTTGGGTGAAGGCACAGAAGATCTATGAAACCATGATTGCCCAAGCCCAAGCGCTGGGCGCCACCGCGCTGGAATGCCTGGGGCTGAATCACCTGGCAACGGTTTACCTCAATGGCCTGGGCGACAAGCCGCAAGCCCTGCAAATCTTGGGAAAAGCGCACCGTGTGGCCGAGCAAAACGGCGACAGACGCGGGTTGGCCGAAACGGAATGGAATCTGTCATTGGCCGCGATTCAGGCGCAAAATCCGAAACTGGCGCTCCAGCATAGTGAACGGGCGTTAGCCATCGCCCAGGAATTAGGCCATCCGCACCTGCTGGCACGCTGCCTGACTTCAACGGCACAGGCTTACTCCTTCCTGCGCCGGTGGGATAAAGCGCTGCCATATGTCCTGGAAACGCACCAGATGTATCTGGCTTCTGGTGATCTTGTGTTGGCGGCCAACAGCCGGCGCGGCATTGGCTTTTTGCAGATATTTTCGGGCCAGGCCGCAGCCGGTTTGGACACGTTACAAGAATCTCTTGCCTTTAGCAGGCGCATTGAAAACCTGATGGGGGCGGCGGATTGTGCCTGGATATTGGCGCGTGCCCACCTGGAATTGGGGAACTATGGCGAGGCTGTCAAGCTGGGCAGACAGGCTGTAGAACAGACGCACGCCCTGGGCCATCCTTTGCTTTATGCACTTGCACGGTCGGCGTGGGGCATCATTCAGCGCACCGTGCTGGATTGGGAATCTGCCCAAGCGACGTTGTTGGCGCTTTTTGCGCAATCACCGGCTGAAGGCGGGATCGGTTGGACAGACCAGGCGCCCGAATTATGCGCTCTCTACGCTGCGATGGGCGATTGGGAGCAGGCCTATGCGTATGCCAGGCAAGTTACCCACCCTAGCCACGAAGATGAGCCGCTGCTCCCCTTCAACTTGACCGGTTGGTACGAAACCCAAGCGCTGCTGCGCGGCGGGGAGGATGCAGCGGCACGGGCCGGCATTGCGCGTTTGGGTGCGGCGGTGGGCGATAACAGGCGCTATCGCCTGATCCTGCTGCGGTCGCAGGCGGTGCTGGCGGAGTGGGACGGGGCTGTGGCGCAGGCGCTTGGCCACCTGCAAGCGGCCCTGGCCTTGGCGCAGGCAATGGGTCTGCCGGGGGAAGCGTGGCCGATCTTAGGCGAGCTGGGCAGATTGTATGGGGAACAAGGGGAGACCGAGCAGGCGACCGCAGGCCTATCGGGAAGCGGCCACGATCATCCGGCAGCTGGCGGAGACGATTGATGAGGAGGCGCTGCGCGCGGGTTTTTTGGCGGCTGAACCGGTGCGCGCTGTGCTGGCCCGCAGCTCCCTCGGAACGTCTGCAACCATCTCTGAGGAAGCTGCCGGCCAGTAAGTGGCGAAAACCGGTGGCGCAGGACGGTGGCGAGAAGACTAAAGCGTTCTGCTATAACCTGGAATGTCCTCACCGACCCACGTCATTACGATGTCATGTTTGCTGCCAGTGTGCTGCTTTTCCCATTCCACTTTCGATGCTTTGTACCAGGCCAAAAACGAGTTCAAGGTGTCCTTATCGGCGAACTGCATATGAACCATGACCGCATTTGGATCATCTGAGTTGCGAGCCAGGCTGTAGGCCGACACCCCTTGCGCTTTGAACATCTGGGCCAGGCCATCGGCATCAGGGTTCAGCCATGTAGTCAAAGTTTTCCACTTGGAACCGCCAATACAAGCTAACAGACATGGTGCATCTCCTTGTGATTGAATAGTAGCCAAAATCGACTGAGTCCGATCCTACCAAGCCAACGTCACCACTTCGTCACCACCTGCCATTTCACCGTCAGCACATCACCGTCAAAGCATATCGCGTGATTCGCATAGTCCGGCTCAAACGACCGCCTCCAAAAACCGCACCTCCGGCACGCCAACCACGCCCATCTGTTCCAGCGCCGCCTGCCAGCTGACTGACTTTGCATACAGTCGCGCCTGCGCCAGATCGTGCCAACCTAAGACCACGATCACCTCGTTGGGGTGTTCCACATCCCGCAGCACCAATGCTTCACGCGTGGCTCCCCCGGCCTCGCGCGCAGAAAAATGCATGTCGAAGCCTTCTTTCCACTGCGCATAATCGCGCACGACTTGCCGACGTATAGATAGTTCATCATCCTGCGCCTGATTGACCTGAGGGCTTGTGGCTAGCCAACATCCGCCATCATCATCACCACCATCGTCTCGAGCAGAATGTTCCCTGACTCCGTCGCCGGCCCTTGAAACCGGTCACTATTCAGACGACCCGCAAACGCCTTTGCCGTCGCCGCATCTGCGAATTGGTGATACACCGTGACCATATTCGGGTTATCCAGATCGCGGTGGACGCTCTCGGCGATAACTCCCAGCGCCTTCTTGGTTTCGTCGGCACCTTTGAATTCCTCCATCCAGGCATCGAAATCCTTCACTTCATGCCGGGCAATGCCACTCGCCGTGCCTGATGCGGAGCTGAAGCCGGCGCGTGGGAGAACATCCTGCATAAGGTAAAGCGTCATCGTCTCCAGTTGAATCCCGGATTGTGCGGCCTGCGCCTTGAAATCGCCGCTGTTCAGAGCAGCAGTGAACGCCTTAGCTGTCGCCACATCCGCGAACTGGTGATACACCGTGACCATGTTCGGGTTATCCAAGTCGCGATGGACGCTGTCGGCGATGACGCCCAGGCCTTTGATGTACTCGGCGCTCCCATCGTAACTTTTCTTCCATGTGTCAAAATCATTTACTTCATGCCGGGCAATTCCACTTACGGTCATCTGTCGCTCTCCTTGTTCCTGGGTAGGGATAATATCTGCAACTGGTGTGTCTCACTTTACCAAGACCCCCGTCGCCAGATCGTCACCACAAGACGTTTGATCGTCACCACTTCGGTCTGGCGCGGTTGCATTCGTTATATGTGTTTCCTGTATTGGTTGCAGTGCGAGTATACTCGTCGCAACTCGCCTCCATCGCTTTGCAGGTCAAGGTATCGATGAGCAACCTATCCCTCTCTTTTTTCGGTGTGGCTCAAGCAATGCTTGACGGCAAGACGATCGCCAATTTTCGCTCGGCCAAAGTACAAGGGCTGCTGGTCTACTTGTCGCTGCTGGCGCAGCAAGCCCATGCGCGTGATGCGCTGGCGGCCTTGTTCTGGCCGGATGAAGCAGAACCTGTGGCCATGAAAAACCTGCGCCAATCGCTCTATCGCCTGCGTGCTCTCTTGGGTGACGAGGATGCTCGGCAAGAACCCTACTTGCTGGTCACGCGGTCAACCGTGCAATTTAACCCGGCCAGCAGTTTTACGTTGGATGTCACCAGCTTTCTATCCCATCTGGAAAAAGAGCAGCTTGAGTCTGCCGTCGCCCTGTATCAGGGGGAGCTGCTCTCCGGTTTCAGCTGCGACAGCCTGCCGTTTGAGGAGTGGCTGCAGACCGAGCGGGAAAAGCTGCAGCGGCTGGCGCTGCATGCCCTGTTCGAGCTGACCGGCCGCAGCCTGGCGCGGGCTGAGGTATCAAACCGCGCAAACGCTGGCGCGCCGGCAGCTGGCCCTGGAACCGTGGCGGGAATTGGCCCACCAACAGCTCATGCAGGCTTTGATGTTGCTGGGCGAACGCAGCGCAGCCCTGGCGCAGTATGAAATCTGCCGCACGTATTGGCAGAAGAATTGGGCATCGACCCTTCTGCCGCAACCGCAAATCTTGCCAAACAGATTCGTGAGGCGCCCCCAGTGCCCGCGGCCCAAGATCAAGGGGCCGACACTGTCGCGCGCTGGCAGCTAAAAACGCCCTTTGTCGGGCGCAAGGCAGAATCTGAAACGCTGCGCAAGGCGTATCAGCAGGCCAGGGGGCAAGGACTGCAATTGGTGACGGTGCAAGGCAAAGCCGGGATCGGTAAGACGCGCTTGACCGAGCAGTTTGTGGCGTGGGCGGCGACCCAAGGGGCGGATGTGTTGGTCGGCCGCTCCTTTGAAACCAGCGCGGGACTCTCCTATCAGCCGATCAGCCATCTGCTGCGCCAACGCCTGGAGCGCGAGAATGCCCCCGAAGATTTGCTGGCGGATCTGTGGCTGGCGCAGCTCACGCGCCTGCTGCCGGAACTGCGCGAGCGCTACCCCGACCTGCCGGAACCGACCCAAGAAGAAGCCACCGCCAGGCAGCATCTCTTTGAAGCCGTCACGCGTCTAGGCAAAGCCTTGGCTGAACGCCGGCCGCTGATCTTGTTGATCGAAGATTGGCACTGGGCCGACAGCGCGTCGCTGGACATGCTGCACTATGCGAGCCAGCGCTGGACCGAAGAGAAGGCGCCGATCCTCGTCCTGTTGACGCTGCGCCAGGAAGCATTGGCCGAATCACCCGCTTTACAAAGCTGGCTCAATCAACTCAAGCGCACGGTTTCCGCAGTGCAGCTCAAATTGGCGCGTTATCGCAGGCAGAAACCGAGCAATTGGTGCAGGGACTCATTACGCCGGCCGCAGATCACACTGCACCGGCAGACAGTGCACCGGCAGACAGTGCCACCCAATCCGGCGCTGACCCAATTTAGTCACTGGCTCTTTACGGAAACGGACGGGCAGCCGCTCTTTCTGACCGAAGCCTTGAAAGTGTTGGTGGAGGAGGGCGTCGTTCGTCCCACGCCCACTCCGGCCCCTGCGGCAAGCGCAGGGCAGGCGGTCTGGCAGCTGAACTGGTCGCGCTTTGACGCGGAAAGGTCAGCGTCCGGCATTTCGGCCGGTGTACGCGAGCTTATCCAAGGCTGGCTCACCCGTATCTCAGCCTCGGCGCGCGACCTATTGACGGCCGCAGCCGTATTGGCGCAGGCCGCCTCCTTTGACAATCTCTGCCATGTCAGCGGGCTGGATGAAAGACAAGCGGTGGCCGCGCTGGAAGAACTGCTCAAGCGGCAGCTGTTGATCGAACCGCCAACGCAGCATGCCTGGGCGCCCGACCCGGTTTACACCTTCTCGCACCAGAAGGTGAGCGAGGTGGTCTACGCCGAGGCCCGAACAGCCCGGCGCCGGATGCTGCATCGCCGGGCGTTTGGGGTTTTGCAGGCGCCGGCAGTGCCCTCTTCTGAGCTAGCTCACCATGCCCTTGCTGCCGGTCTACCGGCCGAAACCATCCAGCACAGCCTCACGGCCGGCAACGACGCCATGGCGCTTTTTGCCGTCCATGTTGCCATCGCCCATTTTGAGACGGCCCGGAAAGCAGCGGAGCAAAACGGCTGGCCGGAGACAATTTCCGGCGCCGACCGGCAAGCGCTCTATGTCGGACTGGGTCGCGCGTATGAACTCGCTGAGAAATGGCCGCAAGCGCAGGAAGTCTACCAAGCCATGATCGCTATCGCCCGGTCGCTGGGCGCCGCCGGCATGGAATGCCTGGGACTCAATCATCTGGCCACCGTCTACCTCAACGGCGCGCAAGGGCTGCCGCAAGCCCTGGCGCTCTTGGCACAGGCGCGATCGCTAGCGGAACAGAACGAGGATCGGCGCGGCCTGGCGGACACGGAATGGAACCTATCGCTAGCCGCCATTCGTGAGCTAAATGCAAACCTGGCTTGCCACCACGGCGAGCAGGCATTGGCGACCGCCCGCCAATTAGGACATCCCCAATTCGTGGCGCGCTGCCTGAATTTGCTCGCTTATGTTTATGCCCAACTGGGGCGGTGGGAGACGGTTGGTCTCTATGCTGCGGAAGCCAGCCAGATCTACGCGGCTGCCGGCGACCGCGTGTTGGAAGCCGATTCCCAGCGGGTGTTTGGGTGGAGCCAGGCGTACTGCGGTCAGCCCCGGCAAAGCCTGGTCACGCTCCAGACAACGCTGCGCTTCAGCGAGCAGATCGAAAATATATGGGGGCAAGCAGAGTGCGCCTCGCGATTGGCACACACCTGGCGAGAATTGGGCCACTATGGCAAAGCCATCAGCTTTGCCAGGCAGGGGGTCAAGCAGACGCGCATGGTCGGCCATCCGGCGATGCGTGTGCTGGCCCTATGCACTTGGGGATCCATCCAGCGCACGATTATGGCGCTGGAAGCGGCGCAAGTGACCCTCTTTGAAGCCTTGTCAGCAGCCACTGAGCAAGGCGCAAATCTAGCTCCGGACTGGTTCCCGGCCGAATTATGTGCCATTCACGCAGAAGCCGGCGATTGGGGTCAAGCGCATCGGTATGCCAGGCAGACGCTTGAAGCGCGTGAGGATGGTTCGCTGCTGCCCATGGCCCTGACCGGCTGGTACGAGACGGAAGCCCTCCTGCGTGGTGGCGATGGCGACCTGGCACGGGCTGAGGTCGCGCGGGCTGGGAGCGATTGTCGGCAATAACCGGCGCTATCGTCTCATCCTGCTGCGGTCACAGGCAGTGGTGGCGGAGTGGGACGGCGCCATCGATGAGGCGATTTGCACGTTGCAGGCCGCGCTCACGCTGGCGCAGGAAATCGGCCTGCCCGGGGAGACATGGCCGATCTTGGGGGCGTTGGGCAGATTGTATGGGGAACAAGGGGCGATGGTGCGAGCGTGGGCCACCAATCGGGAAGCGGCCGCGCTCATCGGGCAGCTGGCGGAAACGATTGATGAGGAGGTGCTGGCCGCAGGCTTTTTGGCGGCTGAGCCGGTACGATTTGTGTTGGACAAAAACGAGTTGCTTCGATAAGTGAACACGTTACAGGATTATCGAGCTGCCACGACATATTTCAATATGTTTGGTCGGATGAGAATGCTGCCATCGGCGCGCTGAAATGGTTCAACCGCGCTGCGCATGGCGGACTTTGTCCGGCTCTCGCCGAGCGCCTTCTTGATCCCCTGGAAAGGACCGGCCGAGCTCAACCCGCGCCAGCATGTAGCAAAATCAACGTAGCTGAATGGGCAATCCAATTCGCTGCTCTCCAACACGGTGAAGCCTGCCTCTGCCATTAACCCTTCCAACTTGCCCGGTGCGGACAGGGCAAATGGACCAGGGCCGGGAGGAGGCGCCGGCATCAGGTCGCCCAAGGCCTTCATGATCGTCGCACTCGCTACCTTCTGGGGTGGACCAAAAAGTCCCGCGACAATGCGCCCACCCGCGGCACAAACCCTGCCAAATTCGCCCAGCGCAGCCAGCGCATTGCCGGCGAATTGCAGTGAACTGGCGGCAAAGACCACGTCAAAGGCATTATCGGCAAAGGGCAGACTCTCCATGTCGCCGACACGAAAATCACCGGAGGGCACGCCTTGGCGGGCGAAGGCAAGCAGCCCCGCTGCGGCATCCAACCCGCTGACCTGCGCGCCTCGTTCAGCTGCCAACTTGCTTGCCGCGCCGCCGCCACAGCCCACATCCAGCAAGCGTGTTCCCTGGCGGACAGACGTTGCGTTCAGCATGGCTGCATATAGCGGCGAATGCAAAGGCTCCTGAATTTCCGCCCACTCCTGTGGTGCTGCCCCCCACAATTCCCCTTGGATTTGTGCCGTACTCATGGATGATCCTCCTTGCAACTTGTGTTGAGTCACTGACCTGGTGTATCTCACCTTACCAAGACCCCCGTCGCCAGATCGTCACCACAAGACGCTGGGTCGTCACCATCTGCGCATTCGGGGTGACCTCAACCCGAACTGGACCCTTCATACGACGATCCGTACCCCAGGGCAGACAATTGCTTGTTTTGTCGGCTTGCCCTATGCTTGGCCGCACAGCCAAGCACCCCAAATAAAGAATCAAGAAAACCGACCATGAACTACAACACGAAGATTCCCACGCAGATCATGACCCCCGACACGGTAAGAGAGCGCCGTTCGCGGAACGCTCAACTTTGTGATCGGCATGCCCACCGCCGCAACGACGAAGCTGGTCCATGACAATCTCGATTTTCATGACGAGCCGGACCCGTCATCGGCACGCTAAAACGGTGGCAGAACGCAGCCTAAAGCTGCACTTTGAAGCGAAGTCTTTTCACTTCAGTTCTGGCACAGGGGGTATGGAGATTAGGAATGACCGCATCCACACCAGATTATTCACACTATTTCTGGCAGGGCGAAAAAACCAGGCTGCGCCCTTGGCGGCTGGAAGATGCCGAGTTACGTTTCCTGGCATCTTTGGATAGTCCAACGCTGGCCCTCCATCAGGACGGCATTGTTTTGCCTACGTCCGTGGAACTGCAGTGGGCATGGTTGGAGAAGGCAGCCGGTTTGCAGGACGACGGCATGATCCACTTCGCCATGGACAATCTGGACGGCTTCACCGTCGGCTGGGTGACACTCCATAGCCGCGACCAGAAAAATGGGACCTTTGGCTTTGGCGTCGCCGTCTATCGTGCGTATCGAGGCCATGGCTATGCCGTCGATGCCGTGCGTATCCTGCTCAAATATGGCTTTTGGGAGCAGCGCTACCAAAAGTGCAATTCGATGTGCCTACATACCAATGAAGCATCGATTCGCCTGCACAAAAAGCTGGGCTTCATCGAAGAAGGCAGAATCCGGCGCAACTGTTTCTCCAACGGAGAATATCAAGATGAGGCGCTATTCGGGATGACGCGTGAGGAGTTCGACGAACTCATGCACACATCATAGGTTTCGATCCCAAACACGCTATCCTCGACCCACGTTCGGGACACACGTATCGTAGGGGCGTAAGGTCCGGCGGTGAGAGCCTCGTCATAACGGCGAGCGTTTTTCCGCCGGACCTTGTGCCCCTACCTATCCATCGACCGGCCGGTAGACCAGCGCCAGTGTCCCAAACCCGATCGTCTTGCTCTCGACCAGCTGCAGCTTTGCCGAAGGCGTCCCCTCCGGAAAGAACCGCCTGCCCCGACCCATGATGTAGGGCTCGACCAAGATCCGGTATTCGTCGATCAGCCCCGTTCCCATCAGCGACTGCACGAGAGTCGCGCTCCCGTCGATGATAATGTCTTTCCCCGGCTGCTGTTTGATCTTCCTGATTTCCTCCACCACGTTGCTCGCAATGATGGTCGATTCCTTCCACGGCGCATCCGTGAGCGTCGTCGACACCACGTACTTGTGCATCCGGTTCAGCATCGGCCCCGGGCCATCGCCCGTCGTCTGTGTCGACCACCCCGGCCACAGCATTTCGTAGGTGACCCGCCCCAGCATGTACACATCGCCCTGCGCGTACTGCTCGGTGATGTACTCCATCCTCTCCGGACTGTTGGTATTCTGCCACCAGTCGTCCATCGTCGCGGCGTCAAAGACACCGTCCAGGGTCATCCACGCCTTCACCCACAGCTTGCGCATGGGCGTTCTCCTTTCAACTTCACACTTCTACGGCGGCGGCTGCGGATGGTGCGGCGGGTTCACGCCGGGGGTCACGCCGAATGAATTCGGCGCCAGCAAGCGCAGAACCGACTTTAGTCGGCACCGGCCTAAAGCCGGTTGGTATACACCACGTATCGGGCACACCAACCCACTTCAGTGGGTTTTGCATTTCCTATCAGCGAATTCATTCGCTGCCCCGCTCGAAATACGCCCGAACCGAGTCGTTGGCCTGCTTGCGATACTCCGGCACGCGGCTCCGCTCCGCCGCGGCGAGCGCCTGCCGCAGCCGCGGCGCGTCGAGGTCGGCGGCGTAGGCCGGCGTGCCCGGCTGCTGCCGCCACGAGTCCGCCAGGCTGCCGGCGTCCACCGGAGTCGAAGCCGAGCTCGTCCACGAGACGCATCACTTTCTCCCGCGCTGCCGGCGGGTCACCAGCGACAGGTAGCGCGATGCGGCGGGCCTCACCCTTGGGTCGCCCGTTCTCGAGCAGGCTTTGCGAGCCGATATTGTTGAATACCTTGACGACCGGGCGTCCCAGCTGCTCTGCCACCCACACGCTCTCGGCCTGCCCGTTCTCGATCGCGTCGATGCGCCCGTCGCGGGCAGGATAGTAGTTCCCCGTGTCCACCACGACCACATCCTGCGGGACGCCGGCGAAAAGGCCCGTGGGCAGCTCGGGCACCGCCCGCTGCGGGATGGTGACGACCACGATCTCGCCGCTGCGTGCTGCCTCGGCTGCCGTCACGGCGCGGGCGCCCGTCTCAGCCGCGAGGTCACGCAGCGTCTCCGGCCCCCGCGAGTTAGCGATCGCCACCTCGTGTCCCAGCGCCGTCAGCCGCCGTGCCAGCGTCCCGCCAATGTTGCCCGCCCCAATGATACCTATTTTCATCTCGCCCATTCCTTTCCACGAACACTTTGCACGAACCTGCCGATAACACTACAACAAAACTGTTAGAACTAGTGTGGGAAATCCCACAGCATTGTTCTGATTGGCGTCTATACTAGGGGCACCCCACAAACAGCTTTTCTTTCTGGTATGCTCCCCTGGTCAAGGAGGTAAACAAACATGTTATATTGCACGCCGTTTCTTCTGTTTGATGGCAATTGCGCCGAAGCAATGACGTTTTACCACGCACTGTTTTGGCGGGGAATTAACACTGACGAAGCTTGGCGACACGCCGATGAAAGTGCAATTTCCGCCGGAGAAGCACGACAGAATGATTAACGCCCATCTCAAGAGCGGAGCTGTTGAAATATCGGCGACAGACTGGATGGCCTCGCCTGACTTTGACCCCGTCCAGGGCAATACCTACGCCATCTATGTGACCGGCGGGACATATGACGAGTTGAAAGAAGTCTTCGACAAGCTCAAAGCGGGAGGGGGCACAACACGGCTGCAAGAGCTGCATGATGTGCCTTTTGGCACCTACGGGCAGATGTATGACAGATACGGCGTGCAGTGGATTTTCAGAGGAGAGAAAAAAGCATAAGGAAGTCGCAGCGTTTACCCTGCCCCTGCACCCTCCTGCCGCAGCGCCGCGAGCAGCCGCTGCGCATCCTGCAGATCCGGCGTGTCGAACCCTTCCGTAAACCAGCCGTAGATGCCCCCGAGCAGCTTGCGCGGCCGCCTCCTGCTTGCCCTGGCGCTGCCACAGGCGGCTCAGAACCATACACGCCCGCAGTTCAAGGCTCTTGGCCCCTTGCGCTTGGGCAATCGCCACTGCCCGGTGCAAGGCCTCTTCGGACTGCGCAAACAACTCTCCCGGCGCTGCGGCAGCCGCTGCTCCGGCCGCAGCGTCGGCCGTCCCCTGCTCCATCAGGAATTCGCCCCGCAAGCGATAGAGATCGGCCTCTGAAAAGCCGCCAACCGGCAGGACCTCGGCCAGCGCATGGTCGACAACTTGCAGCGCCTGGCTGTAGTCTCCGGCGCGGCCATACGCCTCGGCCAGCAGGCCCAGATAGGCGTGGCGGGAGCGGTTGGCGCCGATGTCTCCCCATAGGGCAAGGCCCTGCCGGATCTGCGCAATCCCCGCGGCCGCTTCATCTTGCATCGCCAGCGCCCAACCTTCGAGGCATGTCGCCAACCCTAGATAATAGTGGAAATCATGTTTCGAACAGAGCTGCATCACGGCCGCGGCCTCACTGCGGACGGCGGCGTAGTCGCGCAGCCAGAGATGTGTCGCAGCGTTCCAGAACTGTGCCAGCATCAAGGTGTAGGGATGCCCCAACTCTTCCGCTAACGCCACGGCGGCCGCGATGCGCGGCCTGCCTGCTCCGGGTAGCCGAGATTCCATAAGGTGCCGGCAGCCATGATCATGCTGGAGAAGCCAGGATCGTCGCTCCCCCAGCGCAAATAGAGCGCATGGTCCTGGGGGTCATACGCCGCAATGGCTTGTTCCATGTGTGCCAGCGCACGGGGGAACGCGCCTGGATAGAAAAGCACAGCACCGAGTGCCGAATGCCCCGCGACGGCGATCCGCGAGTCATGCCGTTGCTGGCCGAGGGCGACGAGTTCGTTACCCAGTGCCAAGGCCCGGTCGAATTCACCACACGCACTGTAATAATTCTCCAGCCCCATCAATATCGTGAACAGGTCATCGCCCAGCTGGCGGCAGAGGAAGTGTGCCCGCGCATAGGCGGCGCCCGTCTCCGCGGCAGAGTACCCTCTGACCCTGACCAGCGCATTGCCCAACCCGACCTGCAAGGCAAATTCGCGCTGCTGCCGTTGTGGCGAGTCGGGCCGGGCGGCGACCAGCCGCAGCCCCCGCTCAAAATGCACGACGGCTTCCGTTTCGGCGGCGAGCGTGTTTGCCCGTTCGCCCGCCAGCAGGAGCGCATCCACCGCCTGCTCGTCCCGGCCCGCCGCTTCATAGTGCCGGGCCAGCTGCACCGCCACCAGCTCGCGCCGCCCCGCATACAGTGCTTCCAATGCCTCCGCAACCGCAGCATGGAGGTAAGATCGCTCGGCGCCGTCGAGACTCGTGTACAAGTAGTCCTGGAACAAGTAATGGCGAAAGCGGTAGCGCATGATCTGCCCCTCGCCGCCCCCGGCGACCCCTTGTGCGCTGACCAGCCGGTGCCCCCGATCCAGCTCGGCGCTCAACAGCCGCACCACCTCGCGCGCACTCTGCCCCTGGACCTGGGCGACCACCTCGGCCGTAAACTCTTCGCCCTCCACGCTGGCCGCCTGCAGCAGGTCACGCAGCGTACACGGCAGCCGGCCGATCCGTGCCTCGATCACTCCTTCCACCCGCGCAGGCAGCGCCCCCCAATCCATGTCCGTGGGTTCCACCCAGCGCCCCTCGGCATCCCGCTTCAGCACCCCGCGCCCTTCGAGATCGCGCAGCAGCTCGACGGTAAAGAGCGGATGGCCCTTGGTGTCCGCGTACAGGGCCCCGCGGAAACCCTCGCCCAAGCAGTTGGGCTCGCCGTCGAGCAGGGCATCCACAAAGCTGCGCCCGCTGCGTTCGCCGGCGCCGTCCAGGTCGACCACGACGCCGCCGTAGCTCCGCTTGGCTTCGCTCACCAGCAGCGCCAACGGGTGCGCCTCTTCGCGCGCGGCCGGGGCCATCTCCTCGGGCCGGTAGGCGCCGACGATCAAGATGCGGCTCCGTTCGCTGCTGCGCATCAGGTGAAAAAGCAGGCCCAGCGACGACGCGTCCGCCCACTGCAGGTCGTCGAGGATCAGCAGCAAGGGGTGGTGGACCGCCACCTGCTGCAGGACCGCCGTGTACTCGGCAAAGATGTGGCCCTGCGCCACGGCTGCTCCCCCTGCCTGCTGCACCTGGCCGACATGGGTGCGCAGGCGAGCCAGCCACGCCTCGTGCTCGCGACCCTCGCCTTCGGCACGCGAGAGCAAAGCAGCGCTGGAGACAAAGCTCTCGAACAAGTCGGCGCCGCGCTCGAGGAGGGCGGTTGCAAGCACCGGCAGCAGGCGCTCGACGGCATCTCCCTGCGCCGGCCAGTCCTCGCCGACCGCCGGCGCCGTGCCTGCTAGCTGGTTCAGCAGCTCGCGGAACGGCAGGTAGGGATCGCCGATCCCCGTCTGGGCGCTGCACAGGCTGCGCACGACGACGAGCTCCTGATGGTTGGCCTGCGCCCCTTGGGCAAAGGCGCGCGTAAGCGCCGTCTTGCCGCTGCCTGCTTCGCCCGTCACAAAACGGATCTGGCCGCGCCCTGCCAGCGCCTGCGCCAAGGCTGCGTCCAACTGCGCCAGTTCCTTGCCGCGGGCGACAAATGGCGCCGGCGCTACAGACGACACGACGACACAGACGACACAGACGGTACCGCCTGCACCGTCTGCACCGTCTGTATCGTCTGCACCGTCTGCACCGTCTGTATCGTCTGTATTGTCCCTGTCCCCTGGAGGCGGCGCATGGGCGCAGGCGGGTTGGCCGCCTCTGCTTTCCCCAGTGCCCCGACCTTGATCTGCTGGTAGATCGCCGTTGTCTCTGCGTCGGGGGCAGCGCCCAACTCGTCACGCAAAATGCGGCGGCAGCTCTCATAGTGCGCCAACGCCTCTTTAGTGAGGCCGCGCCGCGCCAGCAAGCGCATCACCTGGCGGTGAACGGCTTCCTGATACGGGTCACACGCCAGCAGCCGCTCGGCATGCTGCAGGGCACTGGCGTAGTCGCCGCGGGCCTCATAGGCCGCCGCCAGGCGCACGAGCGCATGTAAAAACTGGTGCTGAAGGCGTCCGCGCTGAAAGAGCAGCCACTCCTCGAAGGGCGGCGCATCGGGCAGGCTCAGCCCCGCCAGCAGCTCGCCATGATAAAGGGCCACCGCTTGATCCAGGCGCGCCAGGCAGGCGTCACACCGGGAGAGGTCGGCGTGGGCGTGCCGTTCACATGCGTCCAGCAGGCCCGCAAAGGCCAGCGCATCGACCGACCAGTGTTCTAGGTGCGGCCGGACCGCCTGGCGGTCGACCGTCAGCAGCGCGTCCGCCGCGCCGGTCTGCCCCTCATCCAGCGCCATGCGCAGGCGGTAGAGGGTCTGGCGCAAATTCGTCAGCGCCGACTCATGCAGGACTGCCATACCTGGAGATGGAAATG
This sequence comes from uncultured Chloroflexia bacterium, assembly GCA_963791135.1. GTDB lineage: Bacteria > Chloroflexota > Anaerolineae > Caldilineales > Caldilineaceae > Fredericiella. The sequence continues at coordinate 13,889 of CAWBRX010000022.1, read as the reverse complement.
TTGACCTATGAGCGCCAGGCGGACATCCAAGCCGCATTCGAACAGCGGCAGCTAGAGCAATCTCTCGCCCCGCGCCAACCGCACCCCCTACTCGCCTGGATCGGGCAGCAGCTAGTCATCCTAGGCCGCCAATTGCAAGGGGAGAGCCAGCCGCAGGGGACACCACACGTGCAAGAACTCATCCCTGCACGGCCCTCCTAACCCGTTTACGCTTCACGCACGCGGGAGGAAAGCCGCAGCTATCAACACCCCGGGCGCTGGCCGGGGACCCCCAACGTCGGCCAGCCCCGCCGCCCGCCTATTACCCACCAACCGCAAAAACCTGTAGAATTGACCGCATGAACACCTACGTGATCCTTCTGCCGCGGCATCAATGTCGGCGGCAAGAATAAAGTGCCGATGGCGAGCTTGAAAAAATGCTTGGAAGAACTGGGCTTTGCCAATGTTTCCACCTACATTGCCAGTGGCAACGTGATCCTAGATTCCGACAAACCCACCGCTGAGATAAAAGCCCAGATTGAAACGGCGCTGCCTGCGAGCTTCAAACTTGACAGCGAACTCATCAAAGTCCTGGTGCTGACGCGCGACCAGCTCCAGGCCGTCGTCGACAACAAGCCCCCAGGCTTCGGTGAGCAGCCACAAACCTATCACAGCGATGCCATCTTTCTGATGGGGATCGACTCGGCCGAGGCCATCGCCGCCTTTGATCCCCGCGCGGGCGTCGACAACGTCTGGCCGGGGGATGGTGTGATCTACTCGCAGCGCCTCAGCGCGCAGCGCACCAAAAGCCGGCTCAGCAAAATCATGGCAACACCGGCCTACAAGTCCATGACCATTCGCAACTGGAACACCACGACAAAACTGCTGGAACTGCTGAGCAAAGTAGACGCCAAAAAAGAGGAATAGCCGGCTGATTTCAGAGCGTTCCATTTCAGCTGCGGTTCACGGCAACTGCTCCCCCTCCGCACGAGCATTTGCCGGACCCCATAGGACCGGTTCGCATTTCTAGTGGGAGAAGCATGGTGGAGACGCCAGGAGCAATTATGACGACCGTAACCCTACAGCCAATCACGTCCGATAACATGCTCGAGTGCACCGGGCTGCGCCCAAGTGCCGAGCAGCAGGAACGTGGCTATGTTGCCGAGAACGTGTTCTCGCTGGCGCAGGCCTATGTAGAACCATGGTGGACTCCATTGGCGGTCTATGTCGATGAGACGATGGTGGGGTTCGTGATGTACGGCCGCTGGCCAGAGCGCGGCTTGTCTGAGATGTGGGGGAGCAAGCCCAAGCCGGGCATTGACTACATCTTGCGCATGATGGTCGACAGCCGCTACCAAGGGCAGGGATACGGCAAGGCAGCGTTAGCGGCGCTGGTCGACCGGATCAAGGCACAAGGGGGCTGCCGGGCCATTGAATTGGACTATGATCGCATCAATGTCGCTGCCGCGCGCCTGTATACGGGTTGTGGGTTTCAGCCTCTCGAAGAGAATGAAGATGGCGAGATCCTGGCGCGTTTGGTAGGTCGACCTATGAAAAGTTAGAGCCATTGAACGGCAAGCAGCTTCGCCCCCTGCTTATTTCGCCACATACAAAATAAACTCCGGCTCATCCGGCAGCCCGCCAATAAACTCCACCCCATCCCCGCCGCCGTCAGGCCCAAACTTCCTGATCCGTTTCTTCTTCCGTTCCGCCGCATAAAAATTGCCCTCCGCATCAAAGGCCATGCCCGAAACATGTTTCACCTTGCCGTGCACAAACGTCCTCGGTGCGACCGTGTCTCCCGGTACTCCTTGCGCCAGGTCATAGCACACGACCCGGTCGTTCCCGCTGCTGCCGATATAGAGCACGCCTGCCCTCGCATCCAGCAGCAGCTGCACCGGCGCGCGCAGGTCGTCGCCCGCAATCTGGCCGCAGAACTTGCCCGTTTCCACGTCATACACCTTCACCGCATCCGCCGGCTCGTCCGCCACATAAAGATGGCCCGCATGGCACACCACCCCGCGCACCGAGTGGGCCACCCGCCTCTGTGTCTCGTCCTCGAAGCCGACCGCCAGCCCGTGCGGCACGCCCACATCCGGCGGGTGCGGCGCCCCTATGGCAGGCAGCACGCCGAGCGAGGACGCGACCCTGGTGCCAACCAAGAATGTATGGGGCGGCGGATACAGCTCCCGGAGATGAGCCGCCACCTCCAGTGTGCCGCCTGCTACCCCCAGGCCCGTGACCACATTCGTGTCCTGGCTCGAGACATAGAGGTTCCCCTGCTCGTCAAAGGTCAGGTCGTACGGATGCACCAGCGCGCCGACCTCGGCCATGGAGGCGAGAATCTTTTGGAAGCGATAACCGGCGTGCGCATCCCCTTCATACACCAGGATCTGGCTGAGGCTCTCATGCGCGTTGACCACGTACAGCAGCCGCCTGGCGACCGCAAACCCGCGCACCTCCCGCAGCGGCGGATCGTCCTTCCCGGTGGGCAGCAGCTCCGGCCTGGCATGCGGCCGCCCGCTGTCATGGTAGACCAGGATGTTGTTGACCCCGCCGTCACCCCCGGCAAAGCTGATGTACCACATCGTCGTGCTCGCCTCCTCCCCGCCTGCCAACCCGCGCACCGGCCTTGCTCCTGCAGCCGTCACCACCGATTGTAGCGCAGAGGCCCCACTTTGGGGACACCTCCAGGAAGTGGGGTACTTCCAAGAGGTCCCTTCAGGAAGAACGGTGGGGGAGCTGCACTTGACAGCTATCGTGAACCGGAGTATTTTAGTTTAGACTAAATTTTATTTTTGCCTAACAATAAACAAGCAGGTTAGTGTCCGTACGTTCATTGAGGTCAATAAAGCAGCATGGAAGGATTGCCCCTTGCCTATATTCTCCAATACGGGATCGTCTTTAGCCTCGGGTTCGGTCTGCTCATCTTAGGCGGGCTGTACCTGAACCCGCGCCTCATGCTGGCCTCTTACCCCGCGGAAGTACAGGCAGAGCAGCCGCCCTTGACCCCAGCCGAGAAAAGGCAGCAGATCGTCTTCGGCATTCTGGTCTGGGGCTATGCATTGGGCGGGCTGTTCTATTTCGCCGCGCAGTTGGCGTCCCAGTTGGCGGGGCGCAGCGGTCAGGCCGCCTTCTTGCCCCTATTTCTCGGCACATACCTGGTCTTTGAGATCGTCAATCTCTTCGACCTGCTGGTCATCGACTACTGGCTCTTGCTCGTCCTCAAGCCAAAGTCGCTGTTTATTCCCGGTGCGCTCGCGCTGGGGCAGGAGCAGGGCTTCGCCTTTCATTTCAATGGCTTTCTCAAGGGCTCGGTCCTTGGCGCTGTGATCAGCGCAGCGATTGCCCTCACCTGGTTGGTGGTCTCAAACATGGTGGCGGCCTAGTTGCGGCCGCCAATAACCCCATTCGTCGCCAACAGCCCAAGAATGGGGAAACTCATCACCACGACAAACACCAGCACCATCACCCAGGTCAGCCAGCGGCGCTCGGGGTGATCCACCCAGTAGCACAGGATGGCTGCCAACAGCAGCGTCTGCAGCACAACCTCGGGCAGGCCGACCAGGTGAAAGGAGAGCGGCAGGATCGTGTAGATCATCCCCTCGATCGAACTGGGCGAAGGGCCAAAGGTGGAAAGCACGCCCACGATCACCAGCACCGCCCACATCACAAGCCAGCCGCGCCGCCGGCCAAACAGCGAATCGCGCAGGAGATAGAACGCAATCCCAAACAGGAAGCCGCGGATCGGCTGGAAGAGCGGGCCGAGCATGACCCACACGTCGGTCGTCTGGCGCATGAAGGTCCTGACGGTGGGATCGGCGTACCTGCCGCCGTAATCGAGCAGCGAGTAAGCAAGTATCCCCATCACGGTATAAGTCACCGTATGCACGACGCTGGCCTTGAGCGCAATGGCCCAAAAGGACGGTTGGGTATGCTGTGTGGCGGTCATGATTCAAGCATAGCACACTTCAGACGACTCCCAACCAGGGAATTCTTCCTACGGCCGCCACAGCGTGCCATCCGGCAGGCGCGACTGCGTCCAGTCCACGACGCCATCTTTGAACTGCGCCATATTGGGATGGATGGGGTACTTCGCCGCCAACGCCTCGTCGATGTCGATCCCCAGCCCGGCGCCGTCGTTCGGGTAGAGGGAACCATCATGCACCTGCGGGCAGCCGGGAAACACTTCCTCCAGGATGGCATCAAACCCCGAAAACTCCTGGATCCCGAAGTTGGGGACTGCGACGTCCAGATGCACATTCGCCGCATGGCCGATGGGCGATACATCGCCCGGGCCGTGGAACGCCGTCCGCACGCCAAACGCCTCGCACAGCGCGGCCAATTTGCGTGCCGGTGTGATCCCGCCGATGGCGCTGATGTGCACGCGGATGAAATCGATCAGCTGGTTGACGATCAGCGGCCGCCATTCCAGCGGATGGGTGAACAGTTCGCCCATCGCAATCGGCGTGGCGGCGTGCTGGCGAATCACCTTGAACCACTCCTGGTCCTCAGGCGCCAGCGGGTCTTCCAGGAAGAACAGCCGATAGGGCTCAAGCGCCTTGGCCAGCCGGACGGCGTCGATCGGCGCCAGCCGTTCGTGCACATCGTGGAGCAGCTGCGTGTCAAAGCCGATCGCGCTGCGCACATGCTCGAACATGGGGGGGATGCTGCGCGCATAGACGTCGGGATCGAAATAGTCGCCGGGCTGGGCCTTAATCGACCCTGCCGGTCCTGCCAGGCCCCCGTTGGACCGGCCGACGCCGCCATAGACCCCCACGTTGTTGTAGGAGCCGGTGGGGGTCTGCTGCTTGCCGATGCCGCCGTAACCGCCCATCTGGCAGCGGATGTAGCGGTAGCCCTCCGCTTGCAGGCGCAGCACGTTGTCGAGCACCTCCTGCGGGTCGCGGCCATCGGCATGCCGGTAGAGCGCCGCCGCCTCGCGCACTTTGCCGCCCAGAAGCTGATAGACCGGCAGGTTGGCGACCTTGCCCTTGATATCCCACAGCGCCTGGTCGACGCCCGAGATCGCATTGTTGAGCACCGGGCTGTTGCGCCAGTACGAGTTCTGGTAGCAGAGCTGCCACAGTTCCTCGATCCGCTGGGGGTCGCGGCCGATCAGCAGCGGTTTCAGATACTCCTCCACCGCCGCGTGCACGGACAGCAGCCGCTGCGTAAAGGTAGCGCAGCCCACGCCATAAAGCCCCGCCGTAGACGTCTCCACCTTGACCACCGCCAGCCCAATGTTGGCGGGCGCCGTGAGGATACACTTGACATTCGTAATCTGCATACTGTGCCTCCTAGACTGATCCCGTAATGACTGCCTTTGGACCGTGCCAAGTCGCCCCGCTTCACCTCGCCAACCCGGCTCGTCGGTGCGACCGTGGCACGCACTGCTCGCCCGTACCGCTCGCGTCACGCCAGCTGTGCCGCGGCTGCCAGCCAAGCCGCACCTTTGCCCGCGCACAGTCCACCAGGCCGCGAAATGGGTTTCCCCCGAAATAATGCGCCGGGTCGACCGTGGGCCAAGGCACGCCCGCAAAGTGGCGCGCCGACCAATTCGGCGGTGGGAACATGCGCCGACGTGTCGTCCGCCGCCAGCAGGAAACAATCGTGCACGATGCCTTCGACCTCCAGGCAGCGCAGCACGGCATCCGCCACATCGCGCACGTCGACATAGGCCCACAAGTCAGGTTCCCAGGTGGCGAGAAAGCTGTCCGTGCCAAAGCCTGCCTCTGTGTAGTCGCTTGGCTGCGTCACCCAGGTCGGCCGCAAGCAGAGCGTGATCATGCCATGGCGCTCAGAAAAGCTGCGGCAGATTTCCTCGCCCAGGTGCTTGGACAGCTGGTAGGGAGTTGCCGGATGGTGCGGATAGTCGTCGTCGATCGGCAGACACACAGGCGGGTGGCCGGTTAGCACACTGCCCTGGGCGTTGATGCTCGAAAAGAAGACGACGCGGCGCACGCCGTTTTCCTGGGCCGCCTGCAGCACATTCCAGCTCCCCATGACGTTGGTCTGCATCACGGCCGCGCCGTCGCCGCGATCGGAGGGAATGGCGCCGAGGTGCACCACGGCATCCATCCCGCGCATGGCGCTCCGCACCGCCGCGAGGTCGCGCAGGTCGCCCACCTGCCGGTCGTCGATCGGCCCACCAGCTGCCTGTGTATCTGCCCGCGTGTCGAAACCGCGCAGGCTGTAGCCCTGCCCGTCCAGTACGCCGGCCAGATGCCGACCGATGCGCCCTTCGCTGCCGGTGACTAAAACTCTCATCGTAATTCGTTTCTTTATTTGAACCTGTCACCGGCCATTATACAGGACCGTGGCCGCTCGCGCCCACCTCCCTGATTTGGGGACACCTCCAGGAGGTGGGGGTACTTCCAGGAGAGTGGCGGGCACCGTCCAGGAAGTGGGGGTACCTGCCAGGAGGTGGGGGTACCTCCAGGAGGTGCCGCCTCTACGGCCTGCCAATCACCGGCAAGTAGATATTCGGCCCGGACTGGCAGGCGTCCGGCACGCCGTCGTCGTCAACATCAGCCGAGCCGCAGGAGCGGCCGCCGAAGAACTCGGTCTTCTCGTAGATGCCGTCGCCGTTGGCGTCGGTCTCGACCTTGAGCGAACGCGCCGCCGGCCAGTCGGCGACGGTGATGCGCTGGCCGGCACCCGCCGCGACGGTCATCGGACCGAAGATGCGCGTGCCGGCTGACCTCCGCGGCGCCGTCCACAGCGTCGACGATGACAAAGTGCTCGCTCTCCCCCGGCGAGCCGTTGGCGTAGGTCAAGCCGTGCTGGCCGGGCAGCGCGTCGAAACGGGCCGTGCTGCCCCCTGCGACGTCGAGCTGCCAGAAGCGGAAGAGCAGGCGCTGCTGCACGCCCAATTCCATGCCGATCTGCGGCAGCAGTGCGGTGGTCGAGCGCTGCGGCGTCAGGGCATAGCCGCTGAGCGCCGTGCCCGCGTAGTCGAGCCTGACCGTGTCGCGGTCGCCGGGGGTGACGCCGCTGCCGCGCAGGCCCAGCGCCGTGCCGTTGGCGCTCGACAGGAAGAAGTACCGATCCTGCTGCGCATTGATCGTAATCGTCGGCGTGATGCCGTTGGCCGGTATCAGCACGGGCGAGAAGACGACGTCTTCGCCATCCTTGCCGAAGAGCGGGATCGGGGCCGCGCCGGGCAGCGTGTTGACAAAGGTGCCGTCGGGCAAATAGCCGTACTGCCCCTGCGGCGTGCTGATCAACGCCTGGGTCGTGTTCTGGGGCGTGGCGGCCGCAGGCGACGCACCGGCGGCACCGCTGCTTTCGCCGAAGATCACGTTGCCGACCATGCCGGGGATGTCGGCCGGGAAGGTGGCGGCGCCGTTCCACGTGCTGACGGGATAGAGGAAGAGCGTGCCGCCGGTCTTCGAGTACCCCGAAAACTTGAAGGTGTCGTCGTTGAGGTTGAAGTCCACGAAGGGCGACGTCGCCTTCGGCTGGTTGTTGTCGTAGACCTTGACTTGCGGGACCGCCGGATTCGTGTCGTCGACGGCGTAGGGCAGAATGGCGTGCCCGCCAAACACCTTGTCGGGATTCTTCATGCTCAGCACGACCGCCGTCGGCGACGCCCGCAGCACCTGGAGCTGCTGGGCCATGAAGCCGTCCTGGGCGCTGTCGACCAGCTGCTCGGCGGACATGCGCCAGACCGCAGAGCTTACCTGGCGGCCGTGGTTGGTGCGCACGTACGCCCAGAGGGTTTGCGGTTTGGCGGGTCCCGTGAGCAGGTCCACCACGCTGTTGTGCGAGTAGTCGTCGTCGCCGCGGGCCGTGATGCCGGCGGGGAAGAGCGCGCTGCTGTCAAAGTCGGCGACGTTGAGCCTGCCGCTGGCGAACTGCGCCGAGGTGGCCGACATCCCGACACAGCTGCCGCCGGTGTTCGGCGATGATCAGCCGGTAAATCGGATAGTAGACGGCCGCATAGAGCGGGTCGGGGACGTGCGTGGCACAGAAGCCAAAGGCGCCGATGCAGATGTAGGCGTTGTCGCCATAGACGGCGGTGAACTCGGAGAAGGAGCTGCCGGTTGCCTCGTTGGCGAAGCCAAAGCCGTAGATCTCAGGGTAGGGCGGGCTGAGCAGGCGGAAGGTCGCCGATTTGGTCTTGTCCTGCCAGGCCGGCCGCGGCCAGTTGTCCATCGCCACCCAGCGCCAGTCGTTGTTGAGCGTCTGGACCAGGCCGGAGCCGGGCGCGACCGAGTTCGTCGCCTTGGGCAAGATGGGCAGCGCGACGGTGACGCTCTTCATGTCGGAGCCGCGCGCGACGACCGGCGCGGGATAGAGGATCCACTTGCTGGGGTCGAGCTGGTTGGCCTCGAGCACCGGCATGGGCGAGAGGAAGAAGGTCGTGAACTCATGCAGGTTCTCGCCCTGGATGACGGCGGTCGTGGCCGAGGTGGCAGCATTCGTGCTGGTGTTCAGCAGCATGCGCGCCACGGGACGCACCACGGGCGCGCTGAAGGTGACCGGGCCGGGCGGCAGCTTGGCGCGCAGCGTGATGTCGGCCAGGTTGCAGACCGCTTGCAGACAGCCGCCAAAACTGGCGCCGGCGCCAGCACCGTGGGCTGGATGCCGACCGCACCGGCGCTGGCATTGGCAAAGCGGCAGTCGGGGCAGTCCGTCACCTGCAGGAACATCGGCTTGTTAAACGGCATGCGCACGTCGAACTCGAAGACACCGGCGGCGTCCGTCGTGGCCTGAAATTGGTTGACGCCGATGGCGCCGAACGAAACCTTCTGACCCGCCAGCGGGGGCTGTCCGGGCTTGAGGAAGTCGACGACGCTGCCTCTGAGCTTGACTTGCGGCAGCGAGGCGCTGGCGTCGCCATAGGCAATGCGTCGCCCAGGTCGCCGGGGAGTCCATGGTGGCGCCGACCGGTCCCAGCTCGTGCAGGTTGGGGAGCGGCGTCTCGATCTGGCCCACGGCAATGCCGTCGACGTCGGCAAAGGAGCCGAGCAGGGCCGCCGAGATGCGGATCTCGACCGAGCGGATGTTGGGGTTGAACTCGCCGCCGTCAAACTCCTGCTTGCGCACGTCCCACAGCGCGCCGCGGGGGACGCAGGCGGCGCCCGCGCAGTCGACAAAGCCCCCGCTGCCGTCGCCCACCTGCCAGCGCGCCGTGGCGGGGTCGAGCGTGCCGACTTCGATCAGGAGACGGTTCTGCTGGGGGCCCGCCTGCTCGGAGCGCAGGTAATCCTTGTCGAGCAGGATGGCGATCTTGGTGTTCTCCGCCGCGTAGGGGTCGAGCGGGCAGGAACTGCCGCAGTAGAGGTGGACCTGGTTGATGGCGATGTAGAGGTCGGTAGCGGAGCGCAGGAAGCGGGCTTCCAGCGGGGCCATGTCGGGTATGGCGCCCGGCGCAAAGAAGTCGCCGTCGCTGCGGACAAGGCGAATCGGCATGATCTCGGCGCCGGCATACTCGACGTCGACGTTCACCTGCCCGTCGAGCGTGGGCGTGACTTCGGCGCGCGGGACGACCAGGTCCTTGGGCAAGAAGCCATACTGCGAGCCGCCGATGCCCGCGCCGACCGTGGGGGTCATGATCGACTGGATGTCCTCGTTGAGACCGCCGCTGCCAAAGGTCGCGGCGAGCGTGGGGTCGCTGCGCATCTCCTTGAACATGCCATCCTGGATCTGCTGCTGCGTGCGGGCGACCGACCAGACGCGCACCTCGTCGAGCGTGCCGCCGAGCAGCTCGCCGGCGGGCGAGCCGCCGATGTGCAGGTCGGCCGCGGCGAGCGGCGGCGCCGCCAGCGGACCGCCGCCGGCCGGTCTGCCGTTGATGTAAAAGGCGACATTGGCGCCGTCGTACGTCACCGCGAGGTGATTCCAGCTGAAGTAGCGGATGGTCTGGTTGGCGTCGACGGCGCCGGTATTGCCCCGGCGGAACTGCGGCGTGGCCACCACCGTATCCGTCCCGCAGACGCCAAACCAGTAGGAGAGATCCCAGGCGTTGTCGACGACCGTCTGGCAGCCCTGCGTGTTCAGGAAGAACGTCCACGCCTCGATGGTCACGGCGTTCGCGCTGTTAAACCGCGCCTGCATCGGGTACGTGATCGTGCCCCCACCGTTAAAGGTCGTGCTGCGGATGGGCGGCCCCTCCCCGGCGGTGACCGCGGCCGGCAGGGGTTCGGCTCCATGGGTTCAACGGGCATGGGTTCAACCGGCACATCCTGGGCATAGACCGTCCTGGGGGCCAACAAGGGCGTGAACAGGCCGGCGAGCACAGCCGCCAGCATGACCAGGTAGACCAGGCTGCGGCCGCGGCCATGATTCCATTGCTTATTCGATTGCATAATACAAATCCTCCATCGAAAATAGTGCTGCCGCACGGCCGACAGGCATTATCTCGGGGGGCCGGAATCGGCGAATTAACGCGCCAGCATCGGCAGATACACCTTTTTGTTGGTGGCGCCGACGGGGGTGAACTCGTACGCGCCGATGTCGGTCGTCGCGCCCTGGGGGCGCACCGAGCCGTCGAGATCGACCGCCGGCGGCAGCCCGTTGCCCTTGTCGACGGCACCCGATGCGGCGGTCAGATGATAGTCGCCCGCACCTGCGTTCACATACCCTGCCGCCCCGCGCAGCGGCGTGCCGTTGACCGTTATCGTGCCGCTGCTCACGGTGCCGACGTTGTTGTCGATCAGCACGTTGTGCAAGGTAAGCGTCGACGGCTGGCCGTTGTTCTGCGCTTCAAAGGCGGTGGGGCTGCCGCTGATCAGCGTATTGTCCAGGGTGAACAGGGCCTGTGCGCCCCCGGCGTGCACGGCCGCGCCGGCGTCGCCCGCCGTGCGATAGTTGTCGGCCAGGGTGACATAGTTCATCCCGACCGTGACATTGGCCACGTTGCCGGCTTCAACCCACAGCGCCTCGCCACGCTCGCCGTCGTTGCCGGCGATCAGCACATTTTCCAGCTGCAGGTTGCCGTCGCGCAGGTAGATGCCGCCCCCCTGGCTGGGACCGCCCAAAATTGTCTTGATCTTGGCGGCATGGTTGCCGAGGATGCGCGTCTGGTGCAGCGTCGGCCAGCCCGCCGTTGAGGTCGAGCGCCATCCCACCGCCGCTCGAGCTGAAGTCGTTGCCGCCCGTGTTCCCTTGCACGGTGACGTTGGCCATGTCGACATTCAGCACGGAATTGCCCACTGCCTGCAGGCTCATCCCGCCGCCGGTGGAGCCAAGGCTGCCGGTCGAGGCCGTGTTGTTCACGACGGTGACGTTGCTCAGCGTCAGCTCGGCGGGGATATTGAAGGTGTTGCCCATCGCCACCGCCAGCCCGCCGCCCTCGCCGCCGTCGCTGTTGCTGGCGAGATTGTTCTCCAGCCGCAGATCGACCAGCGCCGCCCGATCGACGACGTTGACCGCGCCGATGAAGATGCCGCCGCCCACCCGGCTGCCGCCGCTCGCATTGCCGTTGCGGACGACAAACCCACTGACCCGCACGCCGTCGGCGTTGATCGTCAGCGGTCGATAGGCATTTTGGCCGTCCAGGATGGTCTGGTTGGTCGTCCACGCCGGTGTGACCCAGTTGGCCGTCGAGAAGCCGCCGGTCAGCGAGATCGGGTGGGTGACCTGGATTTGCTCTGGATACGACGCCCGCCGCAACCCGGATCTCACCCCCATCGACGGCCTTGCTCAACGCATAGTTGATCGTCTTGCAGGGCTGCGCCGAATCGGTGCAGAAGCCGCTGTCCGTGCCGCTCGGGGCCACAAACTGGCGGGGGAAGAAGAGATTCTTGCTGGCGATGGCGACCGGTTTGCCGATGTTCTGGCTGCGCAGCGTCGAGATGATCTGCCCCCAGTTCGTGTTCCCGCGCACGGCGTCGCTCACGGTGACGTTGGCTTCGCTCGCCAAAAAGTCGAGATATTCCGAGGAGGCCGTCTGGTACATCAAGCGCACGCTGATCGAGTCGGCTTCGGGATGGATCGGGTAATAGGTCGTGTCCCAATATTGGCCGTCCGCATAGGTGGCGCCGACCGGCTGCATATCGCGCGCGGCAAAGGCTGCGTTGGTAAACCCACGCGGCGGGATGCGATTGTCTTTGAAGACCTTGTTGTTGAGCATGATGTGGAAGCCCTCGCCCGCCAGCTCGGGACGGCCGATGTTCTGGGCGTGGGCGTCACTCAGCCCCAGCTTGATCTCATATTTCTTGAGATAGGGGTCGTCGATCAGCGGCCCCACCACGCCTGCCATCAACCCCGACGTGAACACGGGCGTCGATCCGCGCAGCTCATAGATCTCGATCCACAGGCGGCGTCCTTCGGCATAGCCGGTGGGCAGCTTGTGCCCGGAGTTGTTGGTGATCTTCACCTCCAGCTGGCCGTTGACGATGGCGGTATCCAGCTGCGCCGCCCGGCTGAGCAGATCGACGCCCAGCGCCTTGTTGTTGGCCGTTTGCGTGGCGTCAAAGCGGGTATCGAGCGCCACGGGGTCCCACACCTGGCTGATCCCATCCTGCCAGTTGACGTTGGCGCCCACCCACTGGTGTTTGCCCACCGTGCGGGTTGGTCCGCCGCCGGCAATCGGCGAACTGACCAACGGCATGTGGCAGTCCTGGCAGACGGTGATCGGACCGCCCACCGTGCCCGTGCTGCGTTTGAGGCCGGGATAATCCAGCCCGCTCACGCCCGTGCTGCCAAACGTGCTGAACTTCCATTCGCTGTAGCTGCGGTCGAGGGGAAAGAGGCGGTCGCCGGCGGCGGCCGGTGTGTTGAGTGCATTCAGCACAAACTGCCCGCTGGGGGCATCGTAGGTCAGCAGCGGGTTGTCGATATCGTGACAGGTGCCGCACTGCTCCGCCGACGCGCAAAAAGCTCGACTGTGCCACGGCGTGCGGCGCGGCGCCGATGCTAAAGGGGCCCCGGCGCACGTCGCTGCGGTCGACGATGTAGGCGCCGCTGCCGTGCACAAACGGCCCGGTGAGCGCCGCGCGTTCCGCCGCATCCCCCGGGGCTTCGCCCGGCATGGCCGTCGTCGGCACCATGCGATGGCAGGCCGTGCAGGAGATGCCGTGCAGATCCTCCGCATTGATCAGCCGCCCGTCGGTCGAAGCGGGATCGCCGGGGATGGCCGAGCGATTGTTGAGCCAGGCATTCGGCGAATGGCAGCGGATGCACAGCTCGCCGCCATAGTTGGCATCCTTGTTGGCGATCACCAGCGCCGCCCGAAAGAGCGGGTCGCGCACGCCGTTGGTCATCATGGCGCCGTTAAAGTTATCGCGAATATGGTCGACATGGCAGCCCGTGCAGCTCGTCGAATCCGCCAGCGTGGCGTTCAGCCCGCCGGGTTGGGTGCCGGGCAGGTGGAAATCGAGCAGGCTGGAGCCAATCGCCGCGTCCGGGTTATTCACCCCATCCACGCCCGCCGCCTCCGCCGGCTGCGAATCACCGGCGGCCGGTTCCTGCGCCAGCGATCGTCCCGGTGTGATGAGGAGAAGCATACAAAGGGCAAGCAGTACGATGCCCAGCAGGCCTGCCCCAGCTGCCATTGCGCGCTTGACGCCAAAATGAGTGGTCATAATTCCACCTTGAATGTGGATTAGGGCTGGCATTGTAGCACACTTATTGGTGCGTGCGCGCGCGGATTTTGACAGCACGGGTGTGCGCCAGGACACAGCCGGGCGCGTGGGGGTGGGGGGAACGTCCCCGGCTCGGCGCAGCAGCATCAGGGTAGGCGGAGTGATCGTAGCGCCGTGGTGCGCCGCCAGCGGCGCCTGGGGTCGAGGCAAGTGATCGTCGCGAACGTCCCGGGGACCTCGTAGCGAACGCTTGCGTTCGCCGGTCCCCGGGACATGTACCGTGGCGCCAAACCGTCGCGACCCCGGCACGCCCGGTTGCGCTGTGTCGCAGAAGTTTCCCGATAGAGACTTAGCGCTTCCCTACTTCCAACCGTA
>CAWBRX010000021.1:0-55036 GCA_963791135.1 uncultured Chloroflexia bacterium | reverse complement strand
CAGTTCCGTCAAGCCGTCGCTGCTGGAGATATCCACGCGTGCCGTTGCCCGCAGATCGATCACGACTGCATCGCAGGTCTTCGCCCACGGCCGTCACGGCAGCGAGGACGTCGGCGCCGAGCTGGTTGACGTTGTAGAAGTAGACCGGGCCGTTGAGCCGCACGATCAGCACGCCGGGCACCTGCTGGACGTTCGGGAACTGCTGAATATCGGCAAAGGTCTTGCCGTCCGGCGTGAGCCCCAAGCGAAGCGAGCCGCGGCCGGCGCGGTCTGGTAGATGATCGCCACCAGCGACATGACGACCGCCACCAGGAGACCGATCAGTACGGTAGCAAACAACACGCCCGCGGCGGCCAGGCAGGCCAGCCAGAAGTCCACGCGCCGCTCGCGGCGATAGCGGGCCATCTCTTTGAAGTCGATCAGCTTGACGACGGACGCGATGACGATCGCACCCAGGACAGCGTTGGGCAGGTTGCTGAAGAAATTGGCAAAGAATGCGGCCGTGAGGATGATCATCCCCGCCGCCACCAGCGAACTCAGCTGGCTCTTGGCGCCGGCGGCGTCGGCCGTGGCCGTGGTAGATAGGCTGGCGTCGATGGTGAAGCCCTGCAGCAGGCCGCTGCTCATGTTGGCTACGCCCATGGCAATCAATTCCTGGTCGGCGTCGAGCGGGTAATGGTTGCGCACGGCAAACGCACGTGCCGTGCCGACCGATTCGCCGACGGCCAGGAAGACAATGCCGACGGCGCCGACAAACAGCGAGAGGAAAACGTCCAGGCTCACGAACGGCAGCGTGGGGGTAGGGAAACCGGTGGCGAACGGGACCCACGACGGCGACGCCGTACTCGTCGAGCTGGAAGATCGTGACGAGGAGCGATGCCGGCCACCAGGGCGACCAACGCGCCCGGTATCTTGGGGTAGTACCGGCGCAGCCCAAAGATCAGGACCAGGGACGCAACGCCCAGAGCCAGCGTCAGCCAGTTGGTCTGGTCCAGGTTTGTGAGCAAGTGAGTAGAGCTGCTGAAACGAGTTGCCGCCCGCTGCTTTTGTACCCCAGCAGCTTGGGAAGCTGGCCGATGATGATGCTGATGGCCAGGCCAAAGACAAATCCGGTCACGACCGGCTTGGAAAGAAAGTCGGCAATCACGCCCAGCCGGGCGATCCCGGCGACGAGCAGCATGGCGCCGACGATCAATGCCAGCGCGGCCGAAGCGGTGAAGTACTCTGCGGAATTGGGCAGTGCCAGCGCGCCGACGAGCGACGCCGACATGACCGCCATCGTCGACGATGCCGTCACCTTCAAGTGGCGGCTCGTGGCAAGCAGGCTGTAGAAGAACAGCCCGCAGAAGGCGGCATAGAGCCCGGCCACCGGCGATACGCCGGCCATCTGGGCATAGGCCAACGCCGAAGGTACGCCTACCCCCCACAGTGTCAGACCGGCCATCAGGTCTGGGCGCAGCCAGGCGCGGTCGTATTGCGCGAGCCAACCAACGCTGGGCACGTAGCGCACGACTTTGGGCCAGTACCGGTTGCTGGTTACACGCTGTACCAATTGCATGGCGGTTGGATCGGTTTGCCCTGTCCGCCAGTGCGAATGTCGAAACGATTGCTGCCCCTATTGTAGCCCGAAACCCCACACGGCGCATGAACCACAGTGGGGCATGTTTGTTCTATCTGGCGCGGTGCGCGGGGCTGTGCGTTGCGCAGCAAGATGAAGTAGAATAGGGGGTGGAACCGGTATAGCTTGTGCTGCGTAGTCTCAACAAAGCGCGGCATATGTGCGTGACGATACAGCGATGACGCTGCCCGAGCTTGTCGCCAGGCAACCAACAGCGAAAGGATTCGACAACATGAGATTAGTACGACCGCTTGCCATTGCAGCGTGTACGGCCGCCCTGTTCGGCGTACTTCTGTGGGCAGTCGCCCTGGCGCAGACGGGCGACGCCACCCCTGCTCCCACGCCAGTGCCGGCAGAGACTGAACCGAGCGCCTACTTGACGCTCGACATGAAAGCCGGGTTTGCGCTCGACCCCTTCCTCGTCAGCCTTAACGGCGGCGGTGAAGTCGATGCCTCGACGTTCAACACGTCGTGCGTCGGCTTCGTCAACGACAAGCCGGTGCTGACGGCCCGCTGGACGGGCACGGTCGACCAGCTGCGCGTGTTCTTCTACAGCGACAGCGACTCGACCTTGGTCGTGCAGCAGCCCGACGGTTCCTACCTCTGCGCCGACGATGCGGCGGACAACGTGCTCGACCCCGAGCTCACGGTCGCCAACCCTGTCACCGGCACCTATAAAGTCTGGATCGGCAGCTTTGACGCTAACCAGCTGATCCCCGGCCTGCTGGTGATTACGGCCCGCCCCGAGCTCACCCTGGCCGAATTCAACCCCAGCAAGCTCGTCAAGCGTGCGCCGATCGAGCCCGAAGTGGAGGTGGAGGACACCTCCAGTGCAGCAGTTGCCGCCAAGCAAGCGGTGACGAACACGGAGCCGATCGCCACCGATGCGGTGATTACCGAAGCGACAACCGTCAGCGCGACGCTGGTTGCCAGCGGCATGGTGCCCTCGTTTGAGGTGACGGGTGATGAAGCCGTGTGCGGCGGCATGATCGGCGACATCCCGGACTACGTCATCGACGTCCCGGAAGGTCTGCCGGCCCTGCGCATTATGTTTGAGGCCGAGCAGGACACGTCGCTGGTGGTCGTGCACGCCGAAGCAGGCACCTTCTGCGCCGACGACAGCGCCGACGGCACCAACGCCAACCCGGTCGTCGACATCGAGACACCGGCGGCCGGCTACTACGGCATCTACGTAGGCCGCTTTAAGGAAGACGAGCCGATTACCGGCACGCTGACCGTCACCACCGATCCGACGCTGACGCCGGCTGTCCTGGCGCCAGCTGCCAGCGCACAGCAGTAACCGCCAAGGAGGGCAGATCACATGCAGCGCAACACGCAACGAATTTGCACCCTGTTCCTCGTCTTGAGCCTGTGCCTGGCCGGCCTGCTGCCTGCCGCCACGGCGCAAGCGCAGAGCAGCGCCAACTGGCAGATATTCTATTACCCCAACCTGAACTGGCAGGGCAACCCTGTCTATTCACAGAACGCCGGCACAGTTGCCTTCAACTGGGGCAGCGACACGCCCCCCGGACCCGGCATGCCCGCCCAGAATTGGACCGCCCGCCTGGTGTCCACCACGTTCTTCTACGCGGGTATCTACCGCTGGCAGCTGCAGGCCGACGACGACATTGCGTTGTACATCGACAACGTGCTGTATGCGGATACACGTGGCGCAAACCAGCCGGGCAAGACCATCGTGATCGACATCCCACTGACGCAGGGCAACCACTACATCGACATCGAGTACCGGCAGTACACGGGCCCTGCCTACCTGTTTGCCAGCTGGACGTATGCCAAGGGCGACAGCGGCCAGCCACAGCCGCCGGCACCACCACCCTCGACGCCGAACCAGCTGTTCCCACCGCCGCCCAGCCTGGTCACCGACTATGGCAACTACACGACGTGTGCGCAGCAGCAGATTCATCAGAAGAACTGCTTCCAGTCAAACGGCGCGTGGGACGCGCCCAACCTGGGATCGATTGAAACAGAGCCGCAGATCCTGCGCTGGGAACGCTGTACGCAGGACCAGTTTGCCCAGGTGCAGCTCTATACAAATCAACCGG
Source organism: uncultured Chloroflexia bacterium (assembly GCA_963791135.1). Taxonomy (GTDB): domain Bacteria; phylum Chloroflexota; class Anaerolineae; order Caldilineales; family Caldilineaceae; genus Fredericiella. The sequence continues at coordinate 51,355 of CAWBRX010000021.1, read as the reverse complement.
CCCAGAATGCCAAGTGTTCCAAGACCCAGGCGGGGTGGTTCCCAGCCTAATGGCTCTGCGTGAGCCACAGGAGCCGAAGTATGGCCGACAAGGAAACGTCTGACAAGGCAGTGCCTGCTGTGGACAAGAGCACAGGACGACGGGGAAGAGCGGAACCTGCGCGGCCTCTATGGAGCCGTGCAGTCCGCGATCTGGCTGATCGGCCTGGCGATCCTAGCCTATACGGGGAACTGGTTCCCAGGCATCCTGGTTCTGGTCGCGATCAGCGGGATCACCCAGGCACTGCTTTCCAACATGGCGAAGAGCCAGGAGCAAAAGGAGGCAGAGCAGGCGGCATTGGCGGCTTCGGCACGCGGCGCCGCCATGGCGGTGCCGCCCAACTGCCCAACCTGCGGGGCCGCCATCAGCGCCAGCACAGTAACGTGGACTGGGCCGACGACGGCCCAGTGCCCCTACTGCAAGGCGGCGATTCGTCTGAACCCTGATTCATAGGATTTGTAGGATTAGCATGATTAGGATGGCGTCGGCTGAATAATCATGTTAATCCTTTAATCCTACGAATCGTGGTTCAGACAATCCTGCGAATCGTGGTTCAGACTATAATCAGACAACCGCCAGCGCGGCGCGCACGAAGTCGCGGAGCTTGGCATGGTCTTTACGGCCGGGGGCGGCCTCGACGCCGGAGCTGACGTCGACACCCCAGGGCTGGACGGCGGCGATGGCTGCGGCGACGTTCTGCGGCGTGAGCCCGCCTGCCAGCAGCAGGCGCGGCACGCGGCTGGCGATGGCGGCGGCGGTCGACCAGTCGGCGCGGGTTCCCGTCCCCCCGTACTCGCCTGGGTGGTAGGCGTCGAGCAGCAGATCTGGGCCGCCTTGTGGGCCCAAACCCGAATAACGGACGGCGGCATCCAACGCCTCGTCCAGCGACGCGGGGCGCACGGCTTTAAAGCTGCGCCCGCGCTGCGCCGCCAACTGCTCCGGCCCCTCATCGCCGTGGAGCTGGGCATAATGCAGCCCGGCCGTGTAGAGCACATAGCGCACCTGCGCCGGCGGCATGTTGACAAAGATCCCCACGGACTTAGGCGCCTTCTCCCGGTACTGCCGCCGCACGCCGGCCACGATTGCCTGGGCCTGCGCAACCGTGACAAAGCGCGGCGACTTCGGATGGAAGTTGAAGCCGAGGAAATCGGCGCCCGCCTGCGTCGCGGCCAAGGCATCTTCCAGGTTTGTGATCCCGCAAATCTTGATTTTCATGGTTTGCCTCCTGTTACCTTCCCCGGGTTACCGCAAAAACGCCGATCAAGATCAGCGCGCCGCCGGCCAGCTCTTGTGGGCCGGGAAAGCTGCCAAACAGAAAGAGCGAGATGATGATCGATACAACCGGGCTGAGGGTGAGGATGATCGTATGTACGCTCATAGTGAACATGCGCAGCGTCTGGTAGTAGAGTGTCCGGCTGATTACGACATCGACAGTACCCGCGACCAGCAGCACGAGCCAGGTCTGGGTGTCGGGCCACACGAGTTCGCCGGCCCACCACTGCAAATAGGAACAGGAACGACGCCGTGAACAGGAGCCGGTGAAAGAAGAACTTGACGAAGTCCATCTCCTGCCCATAGCGCTTTACCAGGGCCGTGTGCAACGAATAGAGAAACGACGAGGTCAAGATCATGAGCGAGCCGACCTGCATGACATCGCCCGGGTGAAAGCTGATGATGACGGCACCCATCACCGCAAACACCGCGCCGATGGCCTGCAGCCTTGTCAACCGCTCGCGCAGCCAGAATACGCCCAACAGCAGGCTGATGATGACGCCCGTCTTGCCCAGCATCGAGGCCGTACCCGGGTCGATGTACTCCACAGCGATGTAGTTGAGCAGCGTGCTCGATGCGATGAAGAAGCCAATGGCGGCGAAGAAGGGAAAGTTGGTGACGGCCGGACGCCAGTCCAGCTTGCGACGTACGGCGGCAAAGATGCCCACCTCGACGGTGGCAACGGCCAGGACGTAAAACGTAGAAGCCATGGGCGGCACGTGGTGGAGAAGCAGCCGCGCAAACACAAAGTGCAAGCTGTCCACCACAAGGAGGATCGCAAACAGGCTCGCGCGTTCGAGTCCTTGTTGGGTCTGCGTCCGCCCTACCGCTTCTTGCATAAATTCACCCGTCCGGTTAGATTGCTACTAGCGAATGTGTGCACGCCATTCTACCGCACACGCAGCGCAATCATCACATCCGCCCCAGCATTTCGGCTGGAATCCAAGTTGGCTCACATGCGCTTTCGCCGATCTGGGCCGCAGTGGCCTCAAGCTAGCACCTATCGGTCTCGGCACCGACAATTTCGCCAATCCCGTCGACGAAGCCACAGCCCACGCCCTGCTCGATCGGGCTACGGCGGCCGGCATCAACCTGGTCGACACATCCAACAGCTACGGCGGCCAGCGCTTTGCCGGCGAGAGCGAGCGCTTTATCGGCCGCTGGCTCCAGCGCAATGGGCGCAGCGGCGCACGGCGGCACAGCATCGTGCTGGCGACCAAGGTCTTCTACCCGGCGGGGCCGGGTCCCAACGACCGCAGCAACTCGCGCCGCCACATTATCCAGGCGTGCGAAGATTCCCTGCGGCGGCTGCAGACCGACCGCATCGACCTCTACCAGCTGCACCGTCCGTCGCCGGAGATCCCGATCGAGGAAACGCTCTATGCGCTGGACACGCTGGTGCGTGACGGCAAGGTGCTGTATATCGGCACGACGACGCACCCTGCCTGGCAGGTGATGGAGGCGCTGCACGTCTCGCGAGCTGCATGGGTGGGCGCGTTTTGTCTCGGAACAGCCGCCGTACAACCTGCTCGACCGCCGCATCGAAAATGAGCTGGTACCGCTCTGTCTCAAGTACGGGATCGGGCTGATTCCCTGGGCGCCGATCGCGTCGGGCCTGCTGGCGGGCCGCTACCAGGATCCGGCCCACTTCCCCACCGATTCGCGCGCAGCCCTGCGCGGCGGGATTTATGCCGAGCGCGTCACCGCGCGGGGGATTGAGGCCAGCGCCGACTTCGTCGCCCTGGCGCGTGACGTCGGCATGTCACCCGCGCAGCTGGCGCTGCTGTGGGTCAAGGATCAGCCGGGCGTCACGGCGCCGCTGTTTGGCCCGCGCACCGTAGCACAGCTCGAACATATTTTGCCCGTCCTGGAGATGACGCTCGGCGACAACCTGCGCGCCGCCTGTGACGAGCTTGTCCCCCCGGGCAGCGCCGTGGCCAACTTCCACAACACCGCGCCGTGGATGAAAATGCGCATACCGGAGGGCTAAATCCGCCTTCAACCTCGCAAAAGGAGATGCAGCATGGCCGACTCAAAATTGTGGTGGCAGACGGGCATTATCTACCAAGTCTATCCCCGCTCATTCCAGGACACGACCGGCGACGGCATTGGCGACCTGCCCGGCATTCTGCAGCGGCTCGACTATGTACGCAGCCTCAACGTCAAATGCCTCTGGCTGTCGCCCATCAACCCCTCGCCAATGAAAGATTTTGGCTACGACGTAGCGGACTACTCAGCCGTCGATCCCGTCTATGGCACAATTGAGGACTTCGACCGCCTGCTGGCGGCAGCCCATGAACGAGGATTGAAGCTGATCTTGGACCTGGTGCCCAACCATACCTCGGACCAGCATGCCTGGTTCCTGGAGAGCCGGAGCAGCCGCACCAACCCCAAGCGCGACTGGTACATCTGGCGCGACCCGGCGCCCAACGGCGGCCCGCCCAACAATTGGAGGAGCTTCTTTGGCGGCCCCGCCTGGACGCTTGACGAGGCTACAGGACAGTACTACCTCCACCAGTTTGTCCGCGAACAGCCGGAACTCAACTACCGCAACCCGGCCGTGCTGGAGGCGATGCTGGGCCAGATGCGGTTCTGGTTGGAGCGCGGCGTGGACGGCTTCCGCGTCGACGTGATCTGGCTGATGATCAAAGACGCCGAGCTGCGCGATGAGCCGGACGACCCTAACTGGGACGGCATCAACCCGCACTTTCAACTGCAGCACATTTACACGCAGGACCAGCCGGAGGTGCACGAGGTTATCCGGCGCATGCGGGCGCTGCTCGACGAGTACGACGAGCGCATGATGGTGGGCGAGATCTACCTGCCGAACAAGAAGCTGATGGCATATTACGGCAGTAAATTCGACGAATGCCACCTGCCGTTCAACTTTCAGCTGATCGATTCGCCGTGGAACTGCCAGACCGTGCGCAGGCTGGTAGACCAGTATGAGGCGGATCTACCCCCAGGCGCCTGGCCGAACTGGGTGCTGGGCAACCATGACAAGCATCGCCTGGCCACCCGGGTCGGACCAGACCAGGCACGTGTCGCCAACATGCTGCTGCTCACGCTGCGCGGCACACCCACCTGCTACTACGGCGACGAACTAGCCATGGCAAACGTGCACATCCCGCCAGAATTTCTGCAGGATCCGCCTGCAGTCAACCAGCCGGAGATCGCCGACGTCGTCGGCCGCGACCCGGCGCGCACGCCGATGCAGTGGGACGCTTCGCCCAACGCCGGCTTTGCCGCAGAGGGCGTGCAGACGTGGCTGCCGCTGGCCGACGACTACCGCACGCGCAATGTGGCGGTTCAGTCGGCCGATCCCACGTCGATGCTGTCGTACTACCGTGCGCTCACCGCGCTGCGGGAGTCTTCGCCGGCATTGGTCGTGGGCGACTATAAGTCGGTAGACACAGGCAAGGACGAGGTCTTCGCTTATTTGCGCACCGCCAAGGCTGGACGGCGGCGAGCAGCGCTACCTGGTCGTGCTCAACTTCGGTGGCGGCACACACCGCCTCGACCTTAGCAGCCTGGGTAAGAACGCCGACATCCTGTTGAGCACCAACATGCTCAGCAAGGGTGAAGTGCCGCTGCGGCGGCTGTATGTGTCGCCGAACGAGGGCATGATTTTGGCTATCTGAACCACGATTCGTGGGATTAGAGGATTTACCTGATTAGCACGTGCATCATAGTAATCCTCTAATCCTGCGAGTGGTGGGTCAGACCCGAAATTTACCCATCAAACGTCGGTTGACAAGTCAGGCCAACGGCACTAGAATTTGTATATGGATGGCTCTCACAGGTTCTCTTCCCATACCTGCCATACATCCGATAACTTCCTCGACTATGATTCTGCGTGTCCGAATTCCGAGCACAAAGTAACAGGCTGTTTATCATGGCCGGCGGCTGATCGCGTGGCGGGTCCGGCCGTGTTGCACAGGGTATTGGCGCCCCAAGAGCTGCGAGCCGCCGATATCTCTTTTGCCGTTTTTCAATGTCGTTTCACTGTCCTTGGAAAGGAGCTCGACCATGAAAGTAATGGTCCATGGCCGCAACGTTGATGTAACCGATTATGTCAAGGAATACGTCACGAAGAAAGTAGGCAAGCTCGAACGATACTTACCGCAGATCGGCGAGGTGCGCGCCGAACTCACGCAGAACATGACACGTTCTGCCAACGACCGCTTCACTGCGCAGGTCACGCTCTGGGCCAACGGCCAGATCCTGCGTGCCGAAGAGTCTACCAGCGATATTTTCGCCTCGATCGACGCCACCGTCGACAAGATGTCCAGCCAGATTCGGCGCTTCAAGGGGCGCCGTTACGATAACCGCCGCCGCGCCTCGCACGCCGTTACGCGTGAGGCCGAAGTTGCCGCTACGACCGTGACCGAAGAAACGGCGGACACCGAAGAGGAAGCAGTACGCATCATCCGCCGCAAGGAGTTCATGATCCAGCCGATGGATGAGGACGAGGCTGCTGAGCAGATGGAACTGCTGGGGCACGACTTCTACGTCTTCTTCAACCCGCAGGCCAAGGCCGTCAACGTGATCTACAAGCGCAAGGACGGCAACTACGGCCTCCTGCAGCCGCAGATCAACTGAACCTCGATTCGTAGGATTACGTAGATTCACATGATCGAAGGGGACCTCTGCGGGTCCCCTTCGTGATCTCCTATCGTGATAATCGCTGAATCCTACGAATCATGGTTCAGACTTACGCCCCTTCCCATTCTGCCAGCGCCACCGGCAGCCAGCGCTCGATGCGGTCGGTCGCCTTTACCAGGTGGGCACCGGCCTGCGCAAAGCGGGCAAAGGCTTCGTCGGCCGCGTCGGTGTAGTCTACGACGCCGGGCACGACGACCGGCGATGTGCAGTCTTCCAACAAATAGATGTTACGTACGAGCTTGCGATCGATGCCGACAAAGCCGTCCAGCAGGTGCTGGATGGTCCAGGCGACGCAGTGGCTCTTGGCCTCACCGGCCACGATCACGGCATCGTACCGCGCTAGCTCGTGGATCAGCTGCGTGTTGGGTGCGCCGATCGGAGCTCCGTCGGGGCCGGTCAGCACTTCGGGTCCCAGCGCCGAGTAGTGCTCGGTCAGTGTTTCGTCGCCCTTGACCTGGAAGCTGGGCTGGCTGCGCCGTGCCACGCTGTGGAAGAACATGGCCTCCTCGAAGGCAGGCACCAGCGCATGCCCGATCGACCCCAACATGGCGTGATAGGGCCACACCGTCAAGTCATAGCGTCCGGTCTCGGCCAGGGTGCGCGTATAGTGGCGCAGATGGGCCTGCGCATACGCGGAGTCGATACCGAGGCTGGGCGCCAGGTCCTTGTTGAAGCGCCAGACACCATTTTCAATGTCGGCCGCAGTGATCGTGGTCATGGGACCCGGATGTTCACCATGTGCGTTGACAAAGAACAGGGCATGGAAGATTTGCGCCGCCTGGTGCGTGTCGAGCGTGGGATAGATCTGGGTAATCACGCCCAGGTTGCGGTAGACAAACTCTACCAGGCGCCGGTTGTCGTCAACTGCCCCGCGCCCAGAGCGGCCGCCCACGTACAGCTCGAACTCAGGCAGGCAGAAGGTGTTTTGGACATCCACCGCAATCAAAGCGACGCGGAACTTATCCTCGACGGCAGGATGCAGATTATATTCGGCAGCCCAGCGCTCTGCCTCGGCGGCGCGCTGCTCGTAGGGCACGCGAAAGATGCGCTCGACCGAATCCGGCTGGTAGTGCGGGGGCATTGGCAGGTTGGCTAACATGGTCGTCCTCCTTAATGTAAAATATACACTAACCCTAGTGTAACACGTCCCACAGCCCTTGTCTAGCCCCCTGTGTTACAATAGCGTGTGAAGCCCATCCTGCAACTTAAGCGCGCTCAATGCGTAAAGTATGTGGCAGATCCGAGCGGATGGAATAGGACTTTGACTTGCAGAGAGTATTAACCCGAGAACAAGATCAACTGCTGCGCCGCGAACGCAGCCTGCTGGAGGACCTGCGTGTGCTGCTGGTCCGTCTGGGCGCGCCCGGACGAAGATCTCAGCCGGATCAAGCAAGCGCTGCAGCAGCTCGACGAGTTGTTTCTGCTCGTCGTCGTGGGCGAGTTTAACGCGGGCAAGACGGCGTTTCTCAACGCAATGCTTGGCGAGCGGCTGCTGGCGGAAGGCGTGCTGCCGACGACGAGCCAGATCCAGCTGCTGCGCCACGGCGAGCGGCGGCTGGAGGAAATCAGCGGCGAAGATACGCTGTTGGTGCATCTGCCGGTTGAGTGGCTGCGCGAGATCAACCTTGTCGATACGCCTGGCACCAATGCCGTGATTCAGCGCCACCAGGAGATCACCGAGCACTTTGTGCCGCGCAGCGACCTTGTGCTCTTCGTCACCAGTGCCGACCGCCCCTTTAGCGAAAGCGAACGTGTCTTTCTTAGAACGCATCCGCCAGTGGGGCAAAAAGATCGTCCTGGTGATCAACAAGATCGACCTGGTCGACAACGCCGGAGGAACGAGCCCAGATCGTGCAGTTTGTGGGCGACAACGCCGAGCGGCTGCTGGGGATGCGGCCGCAGGTATTTGCCGTCAGCGTGCGCGCAGGCGCTGCAGGCCAAGCTCGAGCAAGGTGCGCCCGGCGAACGCGACGGCAAGCCCCTCACCGGTCCGCTGTGGGAGGCCAGCCAGTTTGCGCCGCTCGAGGCCTACGTGCTGCACAGCCTTGACGCCGGCCAGCGGCTGCGGCTGAAACTCGAGAACCCGCTTGGCGTGGCGGCGCGCCTCACCGAGCTCTACGGCGAGTTGATTGTGCGGCGCAAGCAGGTGCTGCGCGACGACTTCAACGCGCTGGATTCCATTGAAGAGCAGTTGGCCGCCTACGAAGCCGACATGCGCCGCGACTTCAAGTACCACCTCAGCCACGTCGAGAATGTTCTCTACGGCATGGCCGAGCGTGGCGACAAGTTCATCGACGAGACACTCAGCATCTGGCGCCTGCCCGACCTGATCAACGGCGACAAGCTGCGCGCGGCGTTCGAACGTGAGGTTGTCGCCGACACCTCACGCGAAGTCGATCGCCATATCAGCGAGCTGATCGACTGGATGGTGGATCGCGAGTACAGCCAGTGGAAAGCGCTCACAGACTTTCTGGGCCGGCGCCTCGTCCACCACGACGATTACATCGTCGGCAGCGTAGGGCTGGACTTCGAACGCAACCGGCAGGACCTGATTGCCAGCGTCGGCCGCGCAGCCCAACGTGTCGTGGACAGCTACGATCCGCGTGCCGAGTCGGCCAACTTGCTGCAGCAGGTGCAAAACGCCATGCTGCAGACGGCGGCAGTGGAAGTCAGCGCGGTCGGCCTGGGTGCGGTCCTGGTCGCAGTGCTCCACACCACCTTGCTGGACTTCACGGGCATGCTGAGCGCCGGCCTGCTGGCGGCTCTGGGCTTTTACGTGCTGCCGTACCGCCGCAACAAGCTCAAAGCCGAACTGCGCGACAAGATCGGCGTCCTGCGCGAGCAGTTGGATGACGCCATGACCCAGCAGTTCGAGACGCGAGTTGGCCGACAGTATCCAGCGGATGCGCGAGGCCGTAGGTCCGTACACACGCTTTGTCCGCGTCGAACGTGAGAAGCTTGAACAAATGGCGGGCAGCATGGAAGAGGCACGCCAGGAGTTGGCCAAGCTGCGCGCCGGCGTCAACAGCGCTGTCCCGGCGCGCAAGATGTGGCCGGAGAGATGCGCGTCAGTACTGCCCGGGGAAATTGAGGCATGACGCACATCATTTCGCTGCTGCCCCTGGACACGGAGTACCACGCTGCTGCCTTGCAAGCGGTCTATGCCGCCACGCCCCATTACTGGCAGATGTACGGGCTTGACGGCCCACCGGTTGACCAGGCCCAGAGCGACCTGGCGGCTGCCAATGAAACCCCTGGGCGCTACCTGGTGGGAATCGTCAAGCGCGTGGAGGAGCAAGATGCAGCGGCAGGTGCGGAGTTGATTGGCCTGCTGGATTTCCGCCTCAGCTGGCCCGAGGAGGGCATCGCCACTATCGGCATGCTAATGGTGGCGGAACCCTACCAGCGACAGGGAGTAGGCGCCCAAGCATGGTCGCTGCTGGCGCCCTGGCTGGCGGCCAGTGCTCACATGCAAAAAGTGCGCCTCAGCATAGAGCAGTTCAATATTACTGCGCTCAAGTTCTGGGAGAAGTTGGGGTTCAGCTTGACGGGCGACAGCGACCGCGTGCGCAGCGGGGATCAGTTCGTGCGCCATCTCTACCTCGAGAGCCCGCTCCCAAGCCCGTGATAGGGCTTGGCCGGGCCCGGTATAGGCGTATTGTGTCCGGTTCTATGACTTGAACGTATACCATTTGCACAGCAAAATATAACCTTCCCGGCAACAAATACGTTGTATATCCGTTCTACTCGTGGTAGAATGTCGCGTACCGTTACGCACGCCAAGTGGCACGATCTCAGGAACGAGGCGAGTGCAGTATACGTCTACACTAGACAGGCTACCCCAGTTGGAGCCAAGTTGATTCGATACGTCCAGGTGGACAACCGTTGGACAACAAGGTGGAAAAGGAGAGTGACCGTGGCTTCCAAAGCTTTCTCGTACAAAAATAGCAAGGGCAATGAGTACATTCTACATTCCCGTGTCACCACGCTGAAGAACGGCAAAACGCAGACCATCTACTTCTTTGCACGTGAGGAAAAGGAAGGTGCTCTGCCGGCTGTTCCCGAAGGTTACAAGGTAGAAGAGAGCCGCAACGGCCTGCCCGTACTCAAGAAGAAGTAGGCAAGCAAGCGGGCAAAAAAGAAGGGCCAGTCCTCGGACTGGCCCTTCTTTTTTGCCCTGCTTGTGCCGTTAGTGAGAATGGCCGTCCACATGGGCGTGGCCATGGTCGAGTTCTTCGGGCGTCGCCGGCCGAATGCCGACGATGCGAACATGGAAATTGAGCGTTTCACCGGCCAACGGATGATTAAAATCCACCGTCACCGTGTCATCACCCACTTCGTCAATGATCGCCTCGATCTCTTCGTCGGCATCCTCGTCGTACAGGTCAATTGACATGCCTTTCTCCAGCTCCATGTTTGGCGGAAACATGTCGAGCGGCAGTTCCTGGACAGCATCCGGATCGTATTCGCCGTAGCCTACATCCGGCGTCACGACGACATCTTTCTCTTCGTCTACGGCCATGTCATAGAGCGCCTGTTCAAGGCCGGGGATAAGCTGGCCATGACCCTGGAGGTATTCCAGCGGCCCACTATCCTCGGACGAGTCGTAGATTTCGCCGTCGCTCAATGTCAACGTATAGTCCAGCCGAACGACGAGGTCATCGGCAACCACAAGGCTCTGTTTTGTCATCAGGATCCCGTACCCACCTTTCTTACTTCTGCTGCGGCCATGCCTTTCGGCCCTTGTTCGATGTTGAACTCGACGCGTTGGCCCTCTGCCAAGCTTTTGAAGCCGTCGCCTACGACGGCAGAGTAGTGGACAAATACGTCACTGCCCCCACCGTCACGGGCAATAAACCCGTAGCCTTTGGCGTCGTTGAACCACTTGACCGTGCCAGTTACACGCTCGCTCATCTTCCTAGTACTCCTTACATTGCAACGGATGGTGGAATGCTTGGCGCAGCAGGTAACATTTGCGGCGGATGGTTGTTCCTGAGAGTGCCGCCGATCAAGGCAATCAAAACCGCCCAGACTCGAGCAGCCTGGACGGTAGTTGGGCACAACCGGAACAGAACTTACTGCGTCTCACGGTGCCAATATATGTGTAATTCTCAGGGCTGTCAAGCGGCAGTTTCGTGTAGATTCGGCGTCACCATGTTACAATTTCGCCTGTGCCGCAAATAACGGCAAGGATGCCAAAGGGGAGTTCAAAATGGCTATAGATCCGCTGGCTTGGATCGACGACGAACTGCAGCAGCTTGCCGCAGGCGGCCTGCGCACCAATATCCGCACGATCGAATCGCCAATGGATGCGTGGGTGACGATCGATGGCCGCCGCTTGCTGAATTTCTGTGCCAACAACTATCTGGGGCTGGCCAACCATCCGCGCCTGCGCCAGGCGGCCAAGGACGCAATCGACCGTTATGGTGTCGGACCCGGTGCCGTGCGCACGATCGCCGGCACGACCTCGCTGCACATCGAGCTCGAGGAGCGCCTGGCAGCCTTCAAGCATGCCGAAGCATGCATCACCCTACAGAGCGGCTTTACAGCCAATCTTGCCACCATCCCTGCCCTCGTAGGCCCTGAAGATGTCATCTTTTCGGACGAACTCAACCACGCCAGCATTATCGATGCCTGCCGCTTGAGCCGGGCTGTCGTCGTGCGCTATGGCCACAACGACATGGACGACCTGCAGCGGCGCATTGCCGCGACACAGAGCTATCGACGCCGCCTGATCGTGAGCGATGGCGTCTTTAGCATGGACGGCGACGTTGCGCCGCTCGACCGCCTGTGCGACATCGCCGAAGAACATGGCATCATCCTGATGGTCGACGACGCGCACGGCGAAGGCGTGCTCGGCAAGGGCGGGCGCGGCATCGTGGATCACTTTGGCCTGCACGGCCGTGTACACGTCGAGATCGGCACGCTCAGCAAGGCCTTTGGCGTGGTTGGCGGCCTCGTCGCCGGGCGCAAGACGATCGTCGATTGGCTGCGGCAGCGCGGTCGCCCATTCCTGTTCTCCAGCGCCATGACGGCGCCGGACGTAGCAGCCTGTATCGAGGCGGTCAACATCCTCGAGGAGTCCGACGAGCTGGTCAGCCGGCTGTGGCAAAACGCCGCCCTGATGCGCCAGGAGCTCCAGCGCATGGGCTTCGACACCGGTCACAGCCAGACGCCTATCGTCCCCCTCATGCTGGGCGAAGCGCCGCTGGCGCAGGCGTTCAGCCGCCGCCTGTTTGAGCACGGCGTCTTTGCCATGGCCATCGGCTACCCTACCGTCCCGCTGGGCAAGGCGCGCATCCGCGTCATGAACTCGGCTGCGCACAGCCAGGCGGATCTGGAGCAGGCGCTGGACATCTTTGCGCGTGTCGGGCGCGAACTGAACATATTGAGAGGGTGAGAGGGCAGAAGTCGATGCGTAAGAAGGTAATCTTTATCACCGGGGCCAGCGGCGAAGTCGGCAACGCCCTGGTGCGGGAACTGGCGCAGGATCCGGCCAATCACTTGCTGACGATGGACCTCCACCCGCTGCCGGCTGAGCTGCGCCCGCTCACCACGCACGTCGAGGGTGACCTGCTCAACATGCGCCTCCTGGCCCGGCTGGTCAGCGAGTACGAGATCGACGTCATCTATCACCTGGCAGCGCTGCTCTCCACGCGCGCCGAGATTACGCCCGAGGAAGCGCACCAGGTGAACGTCGAGGCCTCGCTGGCGCTGCTCAAGCTGGCGGCCGAGGAAAGCCAGTGGCGCAAGCGCTCGGTCCAGTTTATCTTTCCCAGTTCGATTGCCGCCTACGGGCTGCCCGATCGCGAAACCAAGGCCCATTTCCAGCGCGTGCGCGAGTTTGAGTGGAACCAGCCGCGCACGATGTACGGCTGCAACAAGCTCTACTGCGAGATGCTGGGCAGCTACTTCAGCCGCTACTACAAACAGCTGGCGGCCGAGCAGCCGCCCACTATCGACTTTCGCTCGCGTGCGCTTCCCCGGCCTGATCAGCGCCGTCACCGTGCCTTCGGGCGGCACCAGCGACTACGCGCCCGAGATGCTGCACGCCGCGGCCCAGGGTCAGCCCTACTGCTGCTTTGTGCGGGAAGAGGCGCGCATTCCGTTTATGGTCATGCCCGACGCCGTGCGGGCCCTGCTGCAGCTGGCGCACGCCCCGCGCCACCGGTTGAGCCGCCAGGTCTACAACGTCACCAGCTTCAGCCTGTCGGCAGCAGAGATCCGCGAGCGCGTGCGGGAGGCCTTCCCAGCCGCACAGATCAGCTTTGAGCCCGACCTGAAGCGTGAGGCCATCGTGGACAGCTGGCCGGCCGATATCGACGACAGCGCCGCCCGGATGGACTGGAACTGGCGGCCCGAGTACGAAGTTGATCGCGCCTTCGACGAGTATCTCATCCCACACATTCGCCGCCGCTACGCCGGCGCGTGACAGGATCTCTGCATGCCACCGATTTTAGAAGCAGACCATGTGACCAAGAGCTATGCCATCGCCGACCGGCAGATCGCCGTGCTCGACGACGTTTCATTTGCCATCGCAGCCAGGCGAGTTCGTGGTCATCATGGGCAGCAGCGGCAGCGGCAAATCGACCCTGCTGAGCATTCTCTCGGGTCTCGACCAGCCCACGCGCGGCCGCGTGCGTATCGACGGGACGGATATCACCGACTGGAGCGAGGATCAGCTGGCACCCGTGCGCAACAAGGTCTTTGGCTTTGTCTTCCAGTCCTTTCACCTGGTGCCGTCGCTCAACGCCGTCGAGAACATCGCCTTTCCCGCCGAACTGGCCGGCGATCCACAGGCACGCAAGCGCGCGCAGGCGCTGCTCGACCGTGTGGGCCTTGGCGGCCGCGCCACAAACTTTCCCCACCAGCTCTCCGGGCGGTGAGAAGCAGCGCGTTGCCATCTGCCGTGCCCTCGTCAATCAGCCCAAGATCATCTTTGCCGACGAGCCGACCGGCAACCTGGACTCACGCAACGGCGCCGGCATTCTCGAGCTGCTGGTGGAACTGCACCAAGAACGGCACACCACGCTCGTGCTCGTCACCCACAGCCCTGAAGTCGCCGAACGCGGCAGACCGCACGATCGTCCTGGCCGACGGCAAGGTCGTGAGCGACCACAGCCGGTGATGCTTACCCCAATTCCTGGGTAAGCGCCTCAACCAGGGTATCCAGATCCTTCTGCGTGGTGTATGCCTGCACCGAGATGCGCACAAAGTGCTGGCCGTGCCAGTTGACCAGAGGGATCTCGATCCGGTACTTCGCCCACAGCCGCGTCTTGAGTTCTCCCAGGTCGGGCTGTACGGGGATTGGCGCAATTGCCATTTGGGCATACCAGCCCTGATCATGTGCGTATGCCGGTGGCAGCTTTGTAACCGCAGCAATGCGGTCGAGCGTGCCGGCCAGCATGGCCTGGCAGCGAGCGCGGTGCGCTGGCCAGTCGTGCTCAGCCTGGAAAGCGATGGCGGCCGGGACACTCAGGAAGGCAGTGGGATCGTCCGTACCCTGCCACTGCAGTGCGCTCACAAAGTCATTCTCGAGGAACTTGCCGCGCTCGGGGCCGTACGCCCCAACTCACCACAAGGGGCTCGATGCTGGGCTGGAGCGACGGGCGCACCCACAGGAAGCCGGCGCCCTTGGCGGCGCACAGCCACTTGTGCAGGTTGCCGGTGTAGACGTCGGCGTCGATCGCGGCAACGTCAAGCGGGATCTGGCCTGGTGCATGTGCCCCGTCGATTACCGTCAGGATGCCCGCGGCACGCGGCACGGGCGCAGATCGCTGCGATCGGCAGGATCAGTGCCGTCGGAGACGTGATATGGCTGAGGTAGATCACCTTGGTGCGTGGCGTAACACCTTGCCAGAAGTGCTCGACTAGTCCGTCCGCATCGTAACCGGCGGCGCCAGGCAGGGGGATAGGCCGCCGCACATAGACGGCTCCAGTCTTACGGCAGGCGATTTCCCAGGCGTTGCTGCAAGCGCCATATTCATGATCGCTGGTCAAGATCTCGTCGCCGGGCTGCAGATCCAGCGACCGCGCCACGACGTTGACGCCAAACGTGGCGTTATGCACAAAGACCAGGTCGTCGGCTGCCGCATTGACATAGGCGGCCAACACCTCCCGCGCATTGCGCAGTTCCTGGTCATAAAGATGGCTGAAAAAGAACACCGGCTGGCGTTCGAGCCTGGCCTGCCAGCCCTGATAGGCCTCAAACACCGGTCGTGGGGTGGCGCCAAAGCTGCCGTGGTTTAGAAACACGACATCCGGATCCAACAAAAATAAGTCTCGCATGTTACCTCAAATCCTATATCCGAGCCGCTATGGTACACTAGAAGGATATGCATCCCTGAAAGGAGTATACTACCGTGTTCGGACGGTTATTTGGTAAAAAGAAAGAAGAAAAGACCGAAGATGACGTCAAGCTCGAACAGAGCTTGACGAAGACGCGCAGCGGCATCTTTGGCCGCATCGGCACGATCTTCCAAGAAAACGAGATCACCGACGAACTCTGGGAGGAACTGGAGGAGACGCTGATCATGGGCGACGTGGGTATGGCGACGGCCGAGGAACTGCTGACGGCCACGCGCGAGCGTGTCAGCCAGGAGAACATCAAGGCGACGAGCGACGCCTACCTGGTGCTCAAGCAGGAAATGGTGCGCATGCTGCAGTCGGATGAACCGCTGCATATCGAGGAACCGCGCATCCTGACGGTCGTGCTCGTGGTCGGCGTCAACGGCTCGGGCAAGACGACCAGCATCGGCAAGATGGCCTACTACTACAAGCAGCGCGGGCGCAAGGTGGTGCTGGGTGCGGCCGACACCTTTCGTGCCGCAGCGATCGACCAGCTCAAGATTTGGGCCGACCGCGCCGGCGTGGACATCATCGCCCACGAGCCGGGCGCCGACCCGGGCGCGGTCATCTTTGATGCCATTCGGGCCAGCCAGGAGAGCCGCCGCGCCGACCTGCTGATCGTCGATACGGCCGGACGCCTGCAGACCAAGTTCAACCTGATGAAGGAGCTGGAGAAGATCAAGGCCGTGGCCGGCAAGCAGGTGCACCGTGCCCCGCACGAAGTGCTGCTTGTCCTGGACGCCTCGACCGGTCAGAACGCCATCTCGCAGGCCAAGGCATTTCAGGAAAGCGCCGGCGTCACGGGGCTGGTGCTCACCAAGCTGGACGGCACCAGCAAAGGCGGCGCCATTCTCAACGTCAAGCGCGAGCTGGGCGTGCCCGTGCGCTTTGTCGGCACCGGCGAGAAGATCGACGACTTTGCCCTGTTTGATCCCGTTGCGTTTGTCACGGGCCTAGTGGGAGACTAAAGGGAGAAGCATATGAACGAATTACATACCCGCCTGGTCGACCCTTGTCGAACGCGTCGATGCCATACGGGGGCGTCTTTGACATAGCGGCCAAGGCAGCCCGCGCCGCCGAGTTGGAGGCGGAAACGCAAAATGAGAACTTCTGGAACGACCAGCAGGGCGCCCAGAAGAAGATGCAGGAAATGGCGTCGCTGCGCGCCATCGTCGACACCTGGGAGGGCATCGCCCGCCGGGCCGCAGGACGCGCTCGAACTGCTTGAAGTCGCGGACGACGACCCAGGGATGCTCACCGAACTGGAGGGCGAGGCGACCGCACTCGAGCAGGAGCTGGACAGCCGCGAGTTCGAGCTGGCGCTGAGCGGCCGCTACGACCGCGGCTCGGCGCTCTTCAGCATCCACGCCGGTGCGGGCGGCACCGAAGCGCAGGATTGGGCGCAGATGCTGCTGCGCATGTATCTGCGCTGGGCCGAACGCCACAACTACAAGACGGCCATCACCGACATCACCGAAGGTGAAGAAGCAGGCATCAAGAGCGTCACCGTCGAGGTGGATGGGCCGAACGCCTATGGCTTGCTCAAGGCCGAACGCGGCACGCATCGCCTGGTGCGCCTCAGCCCGTTTGACGCCAACAGCCGGCGCCACACCTCGTTTGCCAAGCTGGAAGTGATGCCCGTACTGGACGAAGACATCGAGATCGAGATTCCCGCCAACGACATCCAGATCGAGGTCTATCTTCAGCAGCGGCGCCGGCGGGCAGAACGTGCAGAAGAACCAGACCGCCGTGCGCATCCGCCACCTGCCGACGGGCCTGATCGTCACCTCGCAGAACGAGCGCAGCCAGACGCAGAACCGCGAGATGGCGATGAAGGTGCTGCGCGGCCGGCTGTACGAAATGGAGCAGGAGAAGCTGGCAGTCGAAAAGGCCAAGATCAAGGGTCAGAATGTCGAGGCCAACTTTGGCAGCCAGATACGCAGCTATGTTCTTCACCCCTACCAGATGGTGAAGGACCTGCGTACCGATGTCGAGACGGGCAACACCGGGGCCGTGTTGGACGGCGACATCGACATGTTTATCGAGGCCTGGCTCAAGGCGCAGCCCATCGACGAGTAAACAACAAAAAACTGGGGCTTTACAAAGCTAGAATTGCCCATTATAATCAGCACACCGCGCAGACCTGCTTTACCAGAGTCATCTACACTTATACGTTATGGCGTTGGATTGTCAACGGTACCATTTCGGCTGCCGCAGTCAATTTATGGCGCCAAGCAAGGCAGATGTCGCGATGAGCATTATGCTGATTCTATTGGGCGTGTCGGTCGCAGCCAGTGTGATCTGTGCTGCCACAATCTTTGCCTGTGCTGCCACAGGCGGCAAAAATGTCGCTCCTGACCTTGGCGAAGAACCGCTGCGGTCGGACAGGCACCCGGGCCCACATGCGCGTGTTGAGTCAATTGCCCCAAACCAGGTATAAACCCTAGCCCAAACCCAAGATCGGTATTGGCCCGGCCGGAGAATTCTTTTCGGCGATTACGGTTGCTGCTGGGCGTAAAGGTTGTCCAGCAGCGCGTTGATCTTAGGGCCGACCTCTGCGGGGCTAAAGCGGCGCTGCACATAACAGCGGCCCGCCTGCCCCATTCGCTGCGCAAGTTCCGGCTGTGTCCACAGCAGCCGGATTGCATCCGCCCAGGCATCCACGTCATTGGGGGGGACGAGAATACCAGTCTCGCCATCCTTGACAAAGGTAGGCATACCACCCGTATTCGTCGCAATGACGGCTTTGCCTAGGGCGCTTGCTTCCAGGACAGCGTTGATGCCGGCACCGCTGTGTGTCGTCTCCTCAAGCGGAACTGCCACGAAGCGGGCGCGATGATACCGATGAAGCAGTTCCTCATCCGACACCCAGCCCATGATCTTGACAGTAGTCGGGAGCGGAATACGCGCATCCTTCTGCAGCGTGTCGCCGAACTTGCTTGCAATATAGAGTTCGGCGTCACACTCGGGAAGAACCGCCAGCGCCCTGATCAGTGTGACATAGTCGCGCTTGGCGACGCCGACGCTCATGATCGGACCATCACACGTCACCTCTTGTGGGTTGTACTTGTCCAGATACTTCGAAGTCTCGTACTGGAAAAGCCGGTCTGGGACTGACGCCAAAATAGTCGACAAAGAATTCTCTACTCTCGTCCGAGATGAAACCAATGCCGTCCCATCTATCGACCACGCCGGTAGCAGCGCGCAAATCTTGCCTTAGCCGGAGAACTCATATGATGAGCAATCACCACCAAGGGTTTGTGCAGTCGTAAGAAGCTCAGCGGAATGCCAATCTTCTCCGAACCTGCCCACACGATGTCACATCGATCCTGTGCACGGCTGGCATGTACAGCCAGCGCGATATCCAGCCGCAAGAGCTTTTCGACTTTCCGCCACCAGCGTGGGGTTTGGGCAGACAAGTCGAGCAGGGGTGTCACCGAGCCATCTTCTGTGTCTAGTAGATACAGTGTCTCTGCCTCGGCCCGCAGAATACGGGGATGGACGCGCACAGAGTTCATCATTTCATGCCGCAATTGCTCGTTGGGGGCCTTCTCGATGCACCATTGCATGGATCGATCAATCGGCCGCGGGCGGATTTGAGGTCTTGGGCCCAGTTGATACCGAACCGGCGCCGTAGGCCTCTTTCTTCTTTGCCTTGCTGTGCTTCGACTGGACGCCGTAGTCAGTGCGATAGCGATAGTAGTAATCCTGTGACTTGCTCCCTGTTCCGTTGAGCACTGCGCCCAATACTGGGGCGTGCACCTGCTTGAGCGCATTGAGGGCATTGCGCGCGTTTTCCCAGCGTGTCCGGCCCGAACGGAAGACGATCAGCACACCATCGACGTGTGTAGCCAGTACGACGGCATCCGATATCACCGTGACCGGCGGGCTGTCGATGACGACGATATCTGCCTTCTGCTTAAGCGATTCCAGCAGTTCCTGCATGCGCTTGGAGCCAAGCAGTTCGGCAGGATTGGGCGGCAGCGGCCCCGAAGGCAGCAGGTGCAAATTTGGAATGGCGGTAGGCTTAAACATCCTGTCGACCTGGTCAATGTTGCCAAGCAGTGCCGTCGTCACGCCAACGTTGTTGAGCACTTGGAAGTAGCGATGCTGTGTGGGTTGGTGCAGGTCGCCGTCGACCAGGATCACCGTCTGGCCCAGTTGAGCGATGGCAATGGCCAGGTTGGCCGCCGTCATCGACTTGCCTTCGCCTACGTTCGGACTGGAAACCTGTACAAGCTTGAGCGGTCGATCCACGGAAGCAAACTGCAAATTCGTGCGCAGCACGCGATAGGCCTCGGCCGCAGCGGAGTAGCGGTCATTTAGCATGACCAGGCGCCCTGCCTCGTCGCTGGCGTCGGCGACATACGGCACCGAACCCAACGCAGTCAGCCCCAGACGCTCCACCTGCGTCACCTTGGCCACAGCATCGTCAAGGAACTCAAGTGCGTAGGCCCCGGCCACAGCCAGCGCCGCACCGAGGACAGCAGCCAGCATGAGCGTCAGCATGGAGCGCGTGGCGACCGGCTGTGTCGGCAGCGAAGCCGGTTCAAGCACGTGAATGGCGTTGACTGCCCCGCTCCCCGTGCTTGACAGCAAAGAAGCATAGTTCGCCTGGAGCGTGTTCAGCTTGCCGTCCAAGGCGTTGATGGCATCCTGGATCGAGCGGATGTCGCGAGCACTGAGCGCCTTGGCCAACTCATCTTCAAGGCGCTGCCGCTCGTCCTCGCTGTTGCGAATATTCTTTTCCAGGCTCGCCAGCTGCCCTTGCACAAAGTTGCGCCGATCCTGCTCTTCCTGCCCGGTCGGGCTCAGCTTGATCAGCTGATTGACCAATTCCTTGGCGACAGCCTGTGCGCGCAGGGGATCCACGTCCGTCACCGCAAGCTCAATTACCTGCGAGTCGGGCAGCGCATATACGGAATATGCAGGCAGCCAATCTTTGAGCCCTAAGGCTTCCATCGTCGCCTGGCGAATCGTGCTGCGCTGCGCCAGGTCGGTGTAGATGCGCGCCAGGACCTGCGTCATGTACAGCACGTCGCTGCCGGGGTTTGGATTGTCGATCGGGCTGCCCACCATCATCGTCGTGCGTGACTCGTATAGCACGGGCTGCGAGCGCAGATACAGAAAGGCAGACAACGCAGCCACCAAGGCAGCTCCGACAATCAGCCACCACCAACGACGCAAGGGTTGGAGATATTGCAAAAGTTCTTTTTTGCTCATAAGCTGCTTGCTGGCGCTCCGTTCTCCGCTGCTATCATTGCCGCCGGACCTTACCGCGTCCAGATCGGATCCCAGTCTTCGAACTCGTCACTGGTGTAGTTACGCTGCCCACTGCCGTCAACGTTCATAATCCAGAGCTGCCGCCGTCCCGTCTCCCGATTGGAATAGAAGAGGATCTGGCGGCCGTCCGGCGACCATGTCGGATGCTTATCCCATTCAAAACTGTTGAAGGTCAGCTGCTGCACCGTCTTGCCGTCCGGTGAGACGCGATAAATCTCGTCGTTGCCGGTGTTTGTGCCCACGAAAGCGATCCACTCGCCGCGTTGGCGACCAGGTCGGATCGTAGCTGTCTCTGGCAAAAGTTGTGAGCTGAGTATCCGTGCCGTACTCAAGCGAGCGCGAGAAGATCTGCAGCACACCGTTGTTGTCGGGCTTGACGACGGCAATGCGCTTACCGTCAGGCGAAACCGCAAGCTGCTGCTGCGCTAACGGATAGACCCAATTGCGCGTGACCTTGCCGGCATCGCCCGTCGCTGGATCGATCAAGAAGATTTCTTCGCTGCCGGTGCGATTGGTGCGGAAGATGATCTTGTTCAGGAACTCAGACGGCAGGCTGCTGGGCGCGACCTCGGTTGAACCGGGCAGCGGGGTCGGCGTCGGCGTGAAATCGCGCTCCAGGATCAGCGGCGGCAGTGTCGGCGTGGCAGTCGGCGGCGGCGTTACAGGCAACGGCGTCGGCGTGATCACAACCCACTCCCAGGGGGTGGGTGTCGCCGTACCGGCGAGGGCCGCAGCCGCAGTTGCCTCTTGGACCATCGCCGCAGCCGTGGCTACATTTTGCGGGGTAACGGTAGCCACGACATACGCAGCGATAACGGCATTATAGGGAAGAGGTGTGGCGGTCGGGGCGCCCTGCTGCACCACGGCCGTTGCTTCAGCACTGCGCGCAACCACCGTCAGCAGGTTGTCCGCAGGCGGTGAAGGCAGCACGATGAAAGGTGTCACGTATGCCGTTGGTACCGGCGTAAACGTGCCGGTGGTGACCGCCACAGCCGTGGCATAGGCCGCCTGCTCGGTAGCAGTCGCTTCGTTGGCCGGTACCGGCGTCTCTAAAACGACTGCGGGCAGTCCGGCCAGGCGAGCGGCAGCCTGCACGGTAGCCAGGTTTTGCGGCTGCGGTGTCGGCGTCACGAAGTAAGGCATTGGCGTATACGTGCCGATGGTGGCGGCAACAGCCGTCGCCGTTTGCTGGATTGCCTGCACCGTGACGACATTGGCGGGCACAGGGGTAAAGGTTGCGACCACAAAGTCGCGGGTCGGCAGCGGCGGCGTGGCGGTCGGCGCAGCACCTACAGACAGGTCAAGTATGGGCGGATTGCCGCCGCTGACTGAGCCAAGCCCGCTGTCCCAGCCAAAGAGCGTATTGGCGGTCACATCCCCGTTGCCGAGAATGCGCACGACGACAGAGGTAGCGCCGTCGAGCCGCAGCTGCTCCAACCAGCGCAGCGCATTGCCGTCCAGGGTCCACGTATTTGCTTTCCCCACAGCCACATCAGTCGCCGTCAACTGCGGCTGCAGCGTAATCGAGGCCGGCGCGCTGTACAGGCTCATAAAGTTGGCGCCGGCCAGCGTAGCCAGTTCGTTCTCGCCGATCAACTGCACCAGCCAGGACCCGGGCGCGCTGCGATCGAGCTGTTCGTCGCGCAGGCCGGTCAATGTCAAACTGCCGGACAATATCGGGGCACCGCGTGCAATGCGGCTGAGGTCAAAGCGGGCGCCGCCTATGTAATTGGCACCATTCAGTGTGCCGGCATAGAGAAATGAATCATTGAGATTCGAGCGATCTGGTTCCGTATCCAGCCACCAGCCGGCGCCGCTTGTCCCCGGGCGCAGCCGGTAGCCTTCCGTTCCAGGTAGAGGGGTCGGCGTGGCAAGGCTCAACAGTGAGATGCCTTCGCTGCCGGCCGCAGGTGTCGGCGTTGCGTCTACAGGACTCGTGGGTGCAGGGGTCGCCTCGGCTGCAGTGGCAGCAGGTCCCGAAGTTGGGGTGCCAGCAGCAGCTTCTGCCGTCGTCTGAGCGGCAGCATCAATTGCTGGCATCGGTGGCTGGCTCGGTCGCAGATCCAGTCACAGCCTCAGTTGCCTGATCAGTCGCATTCCCTGCAGCAGCAGC
Organism: uncultured Chloroflexia bacterium; assembly: GCA_963791135.1. Classification (GTDB taxonomy): domain Bacteria; phylum Chloroflexota; class Anaerolineae; order Caldilineales; family Caldilineaceae; genus Fredericiella. The sequence goes on along the minus strand of CAWBRX010000021.1, from coordinate 28,635 downwards.
GGCAGTCGTTTCACCAGTCGCCTCGGTAGCCGGTGTGTTCTCCGCAACCACGGCTACCTCGCCGGGCGAACCCTTTACGCCTGTGCCAAAGAAGGAAGATGCCAGCCACGCAATTGCCGCCAGCACCATCAGGGTGGCCACTGCCGCAAGGATCATCGGCGTGCGCTGCTGCGACCGTTTGCTGGCGCGCGGCGGCGGCTTGACGACATCGCCAACCGGTGCGGCACGCATAAAGCGCGGACACTGCTTATGCGCTTCGCACAAGCAGGTCTCCGCCTGGTACTGCAGTGTCGGCGTGTGATTCTCGTTGGGAACTGCATGGCAGCGATGCAGCGGCGATGCATCGAGCAGCATCACCGACCGATCTTCTTCAAGCCCTAGAAACGGGCAGCCCTGCGGGCCGAAATCCTGTACTTCGTTTGTCATTCAAAGCTTTTCTCAGGTTGCTCGTGTTCGACGGCAGCCGCAGCCAGTAACTCCGCGGCGGCGGCCAGATCGTCGACCACGCGTGCGTATGCAGTTTCCACGCTGCCTCGAGTGCTGCTTTCTAAGCCCTGATCGGTGCGCAGCGACGCAAGTGCAGCATCCACGGCAAAATCTAAGGTCGTCCCCTGCCGGCCCGTACGTACCAGCAGCCAGCCACAACCTGCGGCTTCAGCCGCCTGCATGTCGGTGAGGGAGTCGCCAACAAACACGCAGCTTTGCAGGTCGAGGTTGTAGCGCGCAGCAGCTTGCAGCAGCAGACCCGGTTTGGGCTTACGGCACGTACAGCCGTCGGCCGGCGCATGTGGGCAGATTAGAAAGTCGTCCATGCGTCCGCCGGCTGCGAGCGCCTCGGCACGGGCCTGGGCATGTATGGCGTGCAGCGCACTTGGATCAAGTATACCACGCCCAAGAGCCGATTGGTTCGTGACGACCAATACCGGCACGTCGAGTGAGGCCAGCACGGCGAGCGCGTCCAAGGCCCCCGGCAGCCACTCGAACTCCCGCCAGGACTTTACATAGTCGGCACGCTCGCGGTTAAGGGTGCCGTCGCGATCGAGAAAAACAGCCTGCAGTCTAGGCATGTGCAACTGTCACTGTACCCGCTACTGCTGCCCGCATGCGCTCTCGCAGGGCGGAGGTGATCATGTGTTCCAGGATCAGGTGAACGTCCTCCACCTGCTCGATACAATCGTTTTCAGCCACAATTGGATAATCCACCAGCTTGGCGAGCTTGCCGCCGGCATAGCCGCTCAGGCCGACCGTCGTCGCCCCCCGTTCGGTCGCCACGCCGATCGCCTTCAGCACATTCGGCGAGTTGCCGCTGGCCGAAATAGCGATGACGACATCGCCGGGGTCGACCAACGTCGCAAGCTGTTCCGCAAAGACGCTCTCGTACCCCAGGTCGTTGCCCAACGCCGAGAAGAGGGCCATGTTGTCGTTGAGCGCCAGCGTGCGCAGCCGCGGCGTACCGGGCATGGCAGTGTTCTTGCTCAGGTCACAGGCCATGTGGGTAGCGGTCGACGCGCTGCCGCCGTTGCCAAAGACGAATACCTTGCGGCCGGCCAGGCGAGCCTCGTCCAGCACATCCAGCACCTGCTCGACACGCTCCCAGGGCATCTTGTCCAGCGTACGCTTGATGCCGGCAGCATAGTCAGCAAAGGCAAATGATGGCGAGTAGTTGTTCACGACCAATTTCTCCTCAGGCGCAAGCCTCAGCGGCGATAGTTGAAAATGACCTTGGTGCCGTCGCGCTCAAGATGGAACGGCAGCTCCGGCAGGTGGCGCAGTGCATCACGCACGGCGTCCTGCCGCTCGCGCGGGCAGTACAGCATGAGAAAACCACCGCCGCCCGCCCCTGTGATCTTACCACCCAGGGCGCCCGCCGCGATAGCGGTGTCATACAGTTCGTCGATGACGCTGGTGCTGATCTTGCTGGCCAGCTGCTTCTTGAGCAGCCAGGCCTCGTGCAGCAGCCGGCCAAAATCGTCAAGCCGGCCCTCGTAGAGCTGCTGCCGGCCCTCGACGGCCAGGCTCTTCATCTCCTGCAGCACGTCCATGCGGTCGCCGGTGTTCTGGCGCTGCTCTGACAGCACCGACTCGGCCTTGCGGGCCACGTTGGTGTAGAACAGCATCAGGTTCTGATTGAGCCGGCGCGCAATCTTGGGGTCGATCGAGATCGACTGGACTTCGACGCCCTCGTCAGGACAGAACTGGATAAAGCGCTGCCCGCCAAAGGCCGCAATGTACTGGTCCTGCTTGCCGATCGGCTTGCGCAGCACGTCGATTTCGATCTCGCAGGCCTCGCGCGCCAGCCAGTCCTGGTCCTTTGGGGTACCAAGATAGGTGTACATGGCGTTCAGCAGCCCCACTGTCACCGTGCTCGACGAACCCAGGCCCGAACCCTCCGAGGGGATGTCGGCCATCGTCGAGATTTCGACCCGCTTCGTGATGCCCGTGCGGCGCAGGCACTCACGCACCAGTTCATGCTCCAGTTCGTCGACGTGGTCCACCATCTCGGTGCGGGTATACCCGACGCGGATCTTGTCGTCGAAGCGCTCCTTGATCACCACAAAGATATACTTATCGATGGCGGAACTCAGCACCCATCCCGGCTCACGGCCGTAGAACTCTCGCAGGTCTGTGCCTCCGCCGAAGAAACTGATGCGCAGCGGCGTCTGGGTTATGATCATATGTGCGCCTCCCTATATATTAAGACCGCACTAAGACAGGTAAAGTTACTGCTGCTGCTTAGGAAAGTGGGGAGAGGGCAAGGGGACATTGCGCGGCGCAATAGGCGCTGAGGCTGCCGGTTGCCGTTGCCAAATCCAACCACTTTGACTCCGGCTTGCAGCTTCAAACCGGTTTACGCCGAAACTTGGGGCGTATTGCTAAACTCAACCAATGCTTGCGCCCGTGCCAGGCCGGGCAGCGTGCCGATGTCGATGACGTGTTCCGTCTCCGTCACCGGCTTACCAAAGACGGGTACCTCTTGCGCCAGCAGCTCCGGGATGAGATCTCGACCGAAGTCGTAGACAGTCGCCGGAGGGATGTAGGCCAGTACCGGTGCATCGCAGATCAGCAAGCCGGCGTTGGCGAGGTCGGTGAAGACCTGGTCGGCGGGCGGCTTCTCGACAAAGCGCGTCACCCGCCCGCCGGCCGCGATCTCGACCAATCCGCACTCGGTGGGATTGGGCACCCGATAGAGCGACATGCTCAGTGCGGTATCTGCCTGCTGCGCTTGTTTGCCACTCTCATGGAACAGGGCCAGCGCCGCCAGGTCTACGTTGTTAAAGACATCTCCATAAATGACATAGAACGATTCATTCAGAAACGCTGCCAGCTTCTTGGCGGCCCCTGCGGTGCCCAGCAGTTGGGGCTCATACGAATACTCAATGTGCACTCCATACCGGCTGCCGTCGCCAAAGTAGTCCGTGATGACGTCTGCGGCATGATGCAGGTTGATTGCGATCTCGGTCACACCCACCGCCTGCAGCCTGCGTACATGGTGGGCTAACAGCGGCTCGCCGCCGATCTCCAGCATCGGCTTGGGCTTATCTACCGTCAAGTGCTTCAGACGTGTGCCCTTGCCGGCTGCCAGGATCAAGGCCTTCATTAGAAAGCGCCTCGGCCCTTGATGACTGCGGGCAGCGTCTGGAAGAACAGAATCTGAACGTCCAACCAGATGCTATAGTTGCGGACATAGAACATGTCCAAGCGTACACGCTCCTCGTAAGAAAGGTTGGAGCGACCAGACACCTGCCAGAGCCCCGTCAAGCCGGGCTTGACCGTGAGCAGATTGTTGCGCATGCGCCCGTACTTCTCAGCTTCCGCCGGGCTGATCATGCGAGGGCCAACCAGGCTCATCTGCCCCAGAGCGACGTTTACCAACTGCGCCAGTTCGTCCAAGCTCGTGCGGCGGAGGAACTTACCCATGCGTGTGATACGCGGGTCATCCTTGAGCTTGTGGTCACGCTTGAGCTGCGCCAGCAGCTCCGGATGCTGCGCCAGGATCTCATCGCCATTGACATACATGGTGCGGAACTTGAACGCATCAAACTGCTGACCACCGACCCCCATCACACGGCGGCGATAGAAGACCGGGCCGGGCGAGTCAAGCTTGACCAACAGGTACAGGGCGAGGAACACCGGCACCAGAACAGGCGTAGCCAACAGGATCAGCGAGTAGTCGAGAATCGACTTAAGCGTGGTCTCCAGGGGGCTCAAGCGCAGCCGGTTCAGCTGCATCAGCGGCACGGAGTTGCGGGTTGTCACTCGCATACCCGTCGTGAAGACCTCGTACAGGCCCGACGACAAGCGCATATCGACATCAGGCATGCTGGTCAGCCACTGCGACACGCCCACAAGCTGGTCGCCGTCCAGGGCCGAGGGCACCACAATCACCTCACGCACAGAGTTGCGCTGGATGATGTTAGCTACACTGTCCAAGCTGCCCAGGACAGGGAAGCCCTGCACCGTGTGCGCGTCCTGCTGCGGCCGCGTCTCGACCAAACCCAGGATGTCGACGCCGGAGCTCATGCGGTCGCTCAACTGCTCGGCCAGCGTGGTTGCTTCGGCATTGGTGCCGACAATCACCGTCGGCATAACGAAGTGACCATGGGCCCGCGAGCGGTAGGCCAGGCGGCGCATCAACAGGCGATAGCTTGCTACCATGCCGATCGACAGTACCCACGCCATCACCAACCAGGCCCGGGCCACGACGAAGCCGGGGTTGATAAAGCTGACCAGCACGACGCTGAACATACCTACCGTACAGGCGTTGACTACCCGTGTGTACTCGGCGATGCCGCCCAGCAGGTTGTGATAGTCGTACAGCCCCATTACTGCAAAGAGAATCAACCAGACTGCGATCAGCTGGACTGTCAGCTGCAGATACACCGTCGCCGTCGGCACGATGTTCGGTTCAACCGCCACGCCGGCCTGAAAACGCAGCCAGTAGGCCAAGGTGAATGCTAGGAAGAGCACCAGGGCGTCGCCGATGACGAGGAAGGCGCGATAAAGGCGGCGGTCGCTGGCAATGTCGCCTGCGGACACATGCCGAACAGCCTGCATAGAGGCTTGCGTGGTGGCCTGAGTTGCAACCTGACCGGCCGCCGCAACGTTGGCTTCCATTCTCAGTTGATTTGCCAGCACCTGATTTTCGTTCGACATACGCATCACGCTTTCAAGGAAAGAGCCAACTTCTGATGTTGCTTTCTACTCTGAATCGGCGCTTGCTAACTTGCCGACCCGCGGGCAGTATAGCATGCAAAACAGAGGCAAATTGCTTACAAGATGCTGACAGACAGAGAGGCCTCGGCTGTAAGAATTCGCATTGGCTCCAGGTGAGGATGCGGGCGTTTCTGGCAGGCTGCCAAGGCGACAACGGGCGCAATTTGTAGTATTCTTGCCGCATGTTGCTCCAGTTGACGGACAGCGGTCTCTACTGCGCCGCCGGTGACTTTTACGTGGACCCATGGCAGCCGGTTCACCGCGCCGTCGTTACCCACGGGCACGCCGATCACGCCTATCCGGGCTCGCAGCACTATCTTGGCGCGGCAGCAGGGCTGCCAATCCTGCGCCAGCGGCTGGGCTCTGAAGTCAAGATTACCACGCTCGACTACGGTCAAAGCTTACAGATTAACGGCGTAAACCTTGCATTTTATCCCGCTGGTCACATCTTGGGGTCGGCCCAGGTGCGGCTGGAGGCAGGCGGCGAGGTGTGGGTGGTCTCCGGCGACTACAAGACAGGCGCCGACGCCACCTGTGCGCCATTTGAGGTTGTCCCCTGCCACACATTTATTACTGAGGCCACCTTTGGTCTCCCCATCTACCGCTGGCCGGAACAGGACGCCGTGTTTGCCGACATTAACCGCTGGTGGCAGCGCAACCAGGCCGAAGGTCGGGCCAGCGTAATCTTTGCATATGCGCTGGGAAAAGCGCAGCGCCTGCTGGCAGGGGTAGACCCACAAATCGGCCCAATTTATGTACATGGCGCCGTCCATGCTATGAACCAGGCCTATACTGCGGGCGGCGTAGTGCTGCCGCCTGCGCAGTACGTGCAAGAATATACGCGCGCTGCCGGTGAAAAAATCGATTGGTCACAGGCCCTCATTATTGCCCCGCCCTCGGCGCAAGCCACTCCCTGGCTGCAGCGCTTTGGCGAGATCTCGACGGCCTTTGCCTCCGGCTGGATGCGCGTGCGCGGTCAACGCCGGCGCCGTGCAGTCGATCGCGGCTTCGTGCTCTCCGACCATGTGGACTGGCCGGCGCTCTTGCAGGTCGTCGCCGCCACAGGCGCGGAGCGCATACTGGTGACCCACGGTTACATTGCCCCGGTCGTGCGCTGGCTGCGCGAACATGGCGTCGACGCCTACGGCCTGGACACGCACTTTGGCAGCGACGACGCCGAGGAGTGAGAGGGTGAAAGGGTGAGAGGGTTTACGGCGCTTTATATGGCGCTGGATGCGACAACCAAAACGAACCAGAAGATCGCTGCCATGCGCGACTACTTTGCGGCAGCGGCTCCTGGTGATGCGGCTTGGGCGCTCTACTTTTTGAGCGGGCGCCGGCCTAAGCGCCTGCTCTCCTCCGCCTTGCTGCGGCATTGGGCCGGCGAGCTTGCCGGCATTCCCGAGTGGCTGTTGGTCGAAGCCTATGGCGCGGTCGGCGATTCGGCAGAGACCGTCACGCTGCTGCTGCCGCCCGGCGATGACAGCCGAGCGACAGCCGGTGACCTGCCGCTCCAAGTGTGGGTCGAGGAACGCGTGCTGCCGCTCTACGAGATGGACGAAGCGACCCAGCGAGCAGCCGTGGTGGCGTACTGGAGCGAGCTGGACGAAGCCGGCCGCTATGTCTTTAACAAGCTCATCACGGGCGCCTTCCGCGTGGGTGTTTCACAGCGGCTGCTGGTGCGGGCGCTGGCCGAAGCCTCTGCCCTGCATACCCCCGTGCCGGATGAAGTGATCGCCCATCGCTTGATGGGCACCTGGGAGCCCACAGCCGAGTTCTACACGCGGCTGCTGGCGCCCGAGGTCGACGACGCCGACGTCAGCCGCCCGTATCCGTTCTTCCTGGCCTACCCGCTGGAAGATGAACCCGAATCGCTTGGCGACGTCCATGAGTGGCAGGCGGAGTGGAAGTGGGACGGCATCCGGGCGCAGCTGATTCGCCGGCAAGGGCAAACCTTTCTCTGGTCGCGCGGCGAGGAGCTGGTCACCGACCGCTATCCCGAGGTAGTCGCCGCCGCCGAACAGCTGCCGGACGGCACCGTGCTCGACGGCGAGCTGCTGCCGTGGGCCGGCGGCAGCGTGATGCCGTTTGCACAGCTGCAGCGGCGCATCGGGCGCAAGACGTTGAGCCGCAAAATGCTGCAGGAGGTACCGGTCGTCCTGCTTACCTATGACCTGCTCGAATGGGGAGGCGAGGACTGGCGCAGCCGGCCGCTGAGTGAACGGCGGGAGCAACTGGAATCGCTGCTGCTGCCACTGGCATCACCACAGCTGCCGCTTTCCGCCATCGTGCCGGCGGAGACGTGGGATGACCTCACGGTCGCCCGCGCCGGCAGCCGTGAACGCAATGTCGAAGGGCTGATGCTCAAACGCCGATCCTCCACCTACCAGGTCGGACGCAAGCGCGGCGACTGGTGGAAGTGGAAGATCGAGCCGCATACGATCGACGCCGTGATGATCTATGCGCAGCGCGGCAGCGGGCGGCGGGCCAGCCTGTACAGCGACTACACCTTTGCCGTGTGGGACAACGGCGAGCTGGTGCCGTTTGCCAAGGCCTACTCGGGGCTGACGGACGCCGAAATGCGTGCGGTCGACGCCTTTGTGCGGCGCAACACGCGCGAGCGCTTTGGGCCCGTGCGCAGCGTCACGCCGCAGCTGGTGTTCGAGCTTGGCTTTGAGGCCATCCAGCGCTCGAGCCGGCATAAATCCGGCGTAGCAGTGCGCTTCCCACGCATTCTGCGCTGGCGCCACGACAAGCGCATCGAAGAGGCGGACACGCTTGCCACTCTCAAGGCCATGCTGCCTGGAGACGAAACTGGCAGCGAGACAGGTACCGAGACGGGGCATGAAGCAGATACGCAGTGATCCTGCGCCTGCCGGGCACGGCGGCATCCTACAGTTCGCCGAAGCCTGGTTCGAGGGCCGCGGCTGGCATGTCTTCGATTTTCAGCGCACCGTCTGGCAAGCCTACCTGGACGGCCAAAGCGGTCTGATCCACGCTCCGACCGGGACGGGTAAGACGCTGGCCGCCTGGTGGGGCCCGCTGCTGGCGTGGCACGCTGCCGGTAATGCCGAGCCGCCCCGCGGCCTGCGCGTCCTGTGGATCACGCCGCTGCGCGCCCTTGCTGCCGACAGCGAGCAGTCGCTGCTCGCTCCCATCCGCGAGCTCGGTCTGCCCTGGACGGTCGAACGGCGCACGGGTGACGTCTCTAGCTATGCGAAACAGCGCCAGCTGAAGAAGCCGCCAAACGCCTTGATCACGACGCCGGAAAGTCTCTCGCTCCTGCTGTCGCAGCCCAATGCCCGTGAGTACTTTGGACAGCTCGAAGCCGTGATCGTGGACGAGTGGCACGAGCTGCTCGCTTCCAAGCGCGGCGTGCAAACCGAACTCTGCCTGGCCCGGCTGCGCACATGGAGACCGGCGCTGCGTACCTGGGGACTCTCCGCCACGCTCGGCAACCTCGACACGGCCATGTTCGTGCTAACGGGGGTTCGACCGGATGGCAGCCCGCGGGGGGACGGCTCGTCCAGGGGCTCCTGCCCAAGGCGATCGTCATCGACTCGCTCATTCCCGAGCAGATGGAGCGGTTCCCATGGGCCGGCCACTTGGGGCTCAAGATGCTGCCGCAGGCCATTGCCGCCATCGAGGAGGGCAAGACCGCCCTGGTATTCACCAACACGCGCAGCCAGACTGAAAGCTGGTTTCAAGCCCTGCTCGACGCCCGGCCCGACTGGGCGGGCGAGATCGCCCTGCACCACGGCTCGCTGTCGGCCGAGACGCGCGACTTTGTCGAGCATGGCCTGCGCGCCGGCAGCCTGCGCTGCGTCGTCTGCACCTCCAGCCTGGACCTAGGCGTCGACTTCTCACCTGTGGACCGCGTGCTGCAGGTCGGCAGCCCCAAGGGCGTGGCGCCGCCTGCTGCAGCGCGCCGGTCGCAGCGGGCACCAACCGGGCGTTACCTCGCGTGTAACGTGCGTACCCACCCATGCCTTTGAGCTGATCGAGGCCGCCGCCGTACGCCGTGCCCTGGTAGAGGGGCACATCGAAGGCCGCACGCCGCTTGGCAAGCCGCTCGACGTGCTGGTGCAGCACCTTGTGACGATCGGCCTGGGGGGAGGGTTTGTCGCCGAGGAACTGCTGGCCGAGGTCCGCACGACGTACGCCTACCGCAGCCTGACCGACAACGAATGGCGCTGGGTGCTCGATTTTGTCGTCAACGGCGGCCATGCGCTTGACGCATACCCAGAGTATAAGCGTCTCGTGCTGGTCGACGACCGCTATGTCGTCGAAGACCGCCACGTGGCCCAGCGCCACCGCCTGTCGGTTGGCACGATCACCGGCGACGCCCAGATCGAGGTGCGCTATCTCACCGGTGGCAACCTCGGGTCTGTGCCCGAAACCTTTGTCGGCTTTCTCAAGCCCGGCGACCGCTTTATCTTTGCGGGCAAGGTGCTCGAACTGGTGCGCGTGCGTGAGATGACGGCCTGGGTGCGCCGCGCCAGCTCGTTGAAAGGCGCCATCCCGCGCTGGATGGGGACCAACCTGCCGATCTCACCTGAGCTGGGCGCCGCCGTGCGCGAGCTTTTGGAGGCTGCCGCCGCAGGCATTCTGGAAGGACCGGAGATGCAGGCGGTCGCGCCGATCCTGCAGCTGCAGGCAGAGCGGTCTGCCATTCCCCGGCAGGGCGAGCTGCTGATCGAGCGCATCAAGACACGTGACGGCTACCACCTCTTCTTCTACCCCTTTGGCGGCCGCCTGGTCAATCAAGGGCTGGCCGCCCTGCTGGCCTACCGGCTTGGGAGGCTGCAGCCGCTCACCTTCACGATTACGGCCAACGACTATGGCATTGAGCTGCTGTCGGCCGACCCGGCCCCACTCGACGCCGCGCTTGCCGGTAAGCCACATCTCTTCTCGGCAGAGCACCTGCTTGACGACATCACGGCCAGCCTCAACGCCAGCGAGCTGGCGCGGCGCCAGTTCCGCGAGATCGCGCGTGTAGCCGGGTTGGTCGTACAAGGTTACCCAGGCCAGAAGATACGCGCCAGCCACCTGCAGGCATCAAGCAACCTGTTCTACGAGGTCTTTCGCCAGTACGACGCCGGCAACCTGCTGCTCGCCCAGGCCGAGCGCGAAGTGCTGGAACGCCAGCTCGAGCAAAGCCGGCTGGCCGTTACCCTGCAGGCCATGGCCGCCGGCCCCATCCGCGTGCTGGACTGCAAGCGGCCGACGCCCTTCTGTTTCCCGCTGCTGGTCGAGCGGATGCAGGCCAGCATGCTCACCACCGAATCGCTCGAAGACCGCGTGCGCCGGATGACGCTCCAGTACGAAAAGCTATGACGAAACTCGACGAAGCGACTGCGCCGCAGACGGACTATCCCATTACCCTGGACGGCGAGCAGCTCGTGCTGCTGCCCGAGCGGGCCATCTTCTGGCCAGGCCGCGCCACCCTGGTGATCAGTGACCTGCATATCGGCAAAGCCGCCGCCTTCCGCGCCGCGGGCGTACCTGTGCCGGAGTTAACGACCGCCGCCACGCTGGAGCGGCTGACGGCGGCCATCACGCGCACACACGCCGAGACGATCTTATGTCTAGGTGACCTGCTGCACGCCGCCAGCGGCCGCACGCCGGCCGCGCTGGATGCAGTGCGCAGCTGGCGAGAGCAGCACAGCGACCTCACATTTATCCTTGTTCGCGGCAATCACGATACCCGCGCCGGCGATCCTCCTGATAACTGGGACATCCGCTGCGTGGACGAACCGTGGTCATTTGGACCCTTCGCCTGGCGCCACCGCCCTGCCGTCACACCCGGCCGCTACACGTTTGCCGGGCACATACACCCTGCCGCCGCGCTGAACGGCCGCGGGCGCCAGCAGATCACGCTGCCCTGTTTCCACTTCGGTGCCCAGATCTGCCTGCTGCCCGCCTTTGGCGAATTCACCGGCACCGCGCTCGTGCGCCCCGTGACCGGCGACCGCGTCTTTGTCGTCACCGGCGAACGCGTCTTCCCGTCTAACCCCTACGTGTGCAGCCCGCGGCAGCAGCCATTTCCAGAAGGCTTCCAGGAAGCCTGCTAGAAATTCTCGCTGTACGCCAACGCCTGCCATATCGCCTCGGCCGGATGCAGGGCCGTGCGCCCGGTCACGTGGGCGATCTGCTGGCGGCAGCTGACGCCGGCGGCGACGATCAGGGCATCCGCGGGCGCACTGCGGACGGCGTCCGCCAGCTTGTGCTCGCTCATCTTGAGCGAGACCGCATAGTGCTCGGCCTCGTAGCCAAACGCCCCGGCCATGCCGCAGCAGGAGCTGTCGATCTCGCTCACCTTGTAGCCCGGCGGCAGCGACAGCGCACGCATGCTGGCCTTGCTGCCACCCAGCGCCTTCTGATGGCAGTGGGCGTGCAGAAGCACCTGCCTGGGTTCGCCGTCAAAGGGCAAGCCGAGTTCGCCGTGGTCGAACAGGTGCACGAGATACTGCTCGAAGGTGTAGCAGTGGCGCTGCGACTACGGCGAGCCGCCGGTCGCCGGGCAGCAGCGCGGCATAGTCGTCGACGACTGCCGACCAGTCGCTCGGCTCCAGGAAGACGATCGGGATACCCATGCGCGCCTGCGGTTCCAGCAGGTCCAGAACCCGGTCCGCCTGCCGCCGTGCGCGCTCGATCATGCCCTTGGAGAGCGCCGGCCGGCCGCAGTCGGTGAGCGGCGACACCTGCACGCGCAAGCCGGCTGCCTGAAGCACGGCGCAGGCAGCCTCGGCCACATGCGGATAGGAGTAGGCGTTGTAGGTGTCGACGAAGAGCAGCACGGTTGGCCGCGACAGAGCCGCACGGGGCGTGCGGTCCACGCGGGGCAGAGTAAAGGGCTGCCGCGCAAAGTGGGGGAGCGTGCGCTCACGGCTGATGCCGAACCCTCGGTCGAGCACGGTCTTGGTGAGGCCCCAGGACAGCACGCGATTGGCCAGCGGCGCACGCCAGCCGCTGCCCAGGCGGCTCAGGCGATCGATGTTGGCAAAGAGGTGGTCGCGCAGCGGGCGGCGGTGGTGGTCGTAGTACTGGCCGAGAAACTCGGTCTTGAGCTTGGCCATGTCGACCGACGAAGGGCACTCGGCCTTGCACGTCTTGCAGCTCACGCACAGCTCCATGACCTGGTACATGCGTGGGCTCGCCAGCTCGGCCGCCGGAATGCGTCCCGAGATCGCCGCCCGCAGCATGTTGGCCCGGCCGCGCGTGCTGTGTTCCTCGTCGCGCGTCGCCATAAAGCTTGGACACATGGCGCCGGTGGTCAGCTTGCGGCAGACGCCGGCGCCGTTGCACATCTCGATTTCGTCGGCCATACCTCGGCCAAAGTGCAGCTTGGGGCGCAGTTCGATGGTCGCATAGCCCGGCCCATGGCGCAGGTCGCGGTCGATCGGCGGCGCATCCACGATGTTGCCGGGGTTGAAGAGGTTGTGGGGGTCGAAGGTGCGCTTGACCTCGCGGAACAGCCCGTAGAGTTCAGGCCCATAGAACGCCTCGTTGAGCCAGCTGCGCACGCGGCCGTCGCCGTGCTCGCTCGACAAGGCGCCGCCGTAGTCGCCCAGCAGGCTCGGCGACAAACTCGGCGATCGCCTTCATCTTGTCGATCTCGGGCCTGAGCTTGGTGTTGATCAGCGGCCGGATATGCAGGCAGCCGGCGCTGGCATGGGCGTAGTAGGTCATCTCCGTCCCCAAGCTCGCGGCAGAAGGCGTCGATCTTGGGGATGTAGGAAGCCAGGTGCTCGGGCGGCACGGCGGTATCCTCGATAAACGGGATCGGCTTCCAGTCGCTGCGCACGCTCATCAAGCAGGCCCAGCCCCACCTTGCGCAGCTCCCACACGTTGGCCTGGCGGGCTTTGTCCAGCAGCGGCGTGATGGGGCCGGTCGGAACACCCTGGCCGCGCAGGTGGGCGATCAGCTTGTCGCTCCTGGCCTCCAGCTCCGCCTCGCTCTCCCCGTAGTATTCGACGGCCAGAAAGCAGAAGGCGTCGCCCTGGAGAAAGGTGCGCTGCAGACGGTCGTACTGGGGATTGACGCGCGCCATGCGCAGGCTGAGGTCGTCGATCAGCTCGACGGCCGAAGGCTGTGTCTCCAGGATCGCAGGCGTGGCCTCCAGCGACGAGAGCAGCGTTGGAAACTCGATAATCACCAGGGCGGTCAGCTTCGGGCGCGGCACCAGCTTGAGCTTGAGCTCGGTGATGGCCGCCAGCGTGCCCTCGGCGCCGCACACCAGGTGTGCCAGGTTGAAGCGCGGATCCTGCGGCAGGTAGTGGTCGATGCTGCCGTCGTGGACAAAGCGCGCCAGGTTGTAGCCGCCGCAGCGCCGCCAGTGGCGCGGCGTGCCGGCGCGTATGGCGGCACGGTTGCGCTCGTCGCCGACCAGCGCGGCCACACCCGCCGTAGATCTCGCCCAGGCGATTCACCTGCCGTGCCTGCCAGGCAATCTGTGCCGCATCAAGCGGCTGGAGGCGCGCATAGGTGCCGTCGTCGAGGATCACCTTCATCTCCAGCACGTGGTCGACCGTCATGCCGTAGAGGATCGAATGGCTGCCGGTGGCGTTGTTGGAGACGATGCCGCCCAGGCAGGCGCGGTTGCCCGATGCCGGGTCGGGGCCAAACTGCAGGCCATGCGGCCGCAAGTCGCCGTTGAGCGTGTCGAGCACGACGCCCGGCTGCACACGCACCCAGCCTTCCTCGGCGTTGATCTCCAACACCTGGTCGAGATAGCGCGAGGTGTCCATCACCAGTGCCGTGTTGACCGCCTGCCCGGCGAGGCTGCTGCCGCCGCGCGCGGGAGCAGCGGCACGCTGTGCTTCGCCGCCAACTCGACGGCAGCCTGCATATCGTCGGCGTGGCGCGGGATCAGCACGCCGTGGGGCATGACCTGGTAGAGGCTGGCGTCGGTGCTGTACAGCGTGCGGCTGTAAAGGTCGTCGCGCAGTTCGCCCGCCACGCGGGGGCGTAGTTCGGCCAGGAAGTCGGCTACTGACATTGGTGATCTCGCAATCCTAAACGTCCCCGAGACGTTCACTGCTACATGTCCCGGGGACCGGTGAACGCAAGCGGTCGCGACGTCCCGGGACATTACCCTCTACCCACCAAACTCGATGCCCTGCGCCAGCGGCAGTTCCTTGGACCAGTTGATCGTGTTGGTCTGGCGGCGCATGTAGCTCTTCCAGGCGTCGGAGCCGGACTCGCGACCGCCGCCGGTGTCCTTCTCGCCGCCAAAGGCGCCGCCGATCTCGGCGCCGGAGGTGCCGATGTTGACGTTGGCAATGCCGCAGTCGGAGCCGCCGGCGGACAGGAAGGTCTCGGCCTCGCGCAGCGAGTCGGTAAAGATGGCCGACGACAGCCCCTGCGTGCACGCCGTTGTGCAGCGCGATCGCCTCCTCGATGGTGTCGTAGCTCGAGGATGTAGAGGATCGGGGCGAAGGTCTCTTCCCTGACGATCTCGGTCTGCGCCGGCATGCGGATGATCGTCGGCTCGACAAACTGCGGGCCGAGGTCCGGCCGCGCCTTGCCGCCGGTCAGCACCTCGCCGCCGTCGGCCACGGCGCGGCGCATCGGCCGCCTGCATGGCCTCCACGGCACGCGTCGTGGCCAGCGGCCCCATCAGCGTGCCGGCGGCCAGCGGATCGCCGATCCGCACCTGCGAGTAGGCCTTGACCAGCCGCTCGCTCAGCGCATCCACGACGCTTTCGTGGACGATGAGCCGGCGCGTGGAGGTGCAGCGCTGGCCGGCCGTGCCGACGGCGCCAAACAGGATGCCGCGCATGGCAAGGTCCAGATTGGCGTTCTGCGAGATGATGATGGCATTGTTGCCGCCCAGTTCCAGGAGGGTGCGGCCCAGGCGCCCGGCGACGGTCTGCGCCACGCGCCGCCCCGTGGGGATCGAGCCGGTAAACGAGACCAGCGGCAGGCGCGGGTCCTCGAGCAGCCAGCGCCCCACGTCGCCGCCGCCCGACGGCCAGCGTGAAGACGCCGCTCACGCCGTGGTCTGCCATGACCTGGTTGGCGAGGTGCTGGACGGCAACGCCGCACAGCGGCGCCAGTTCGCTGGGCTTCCACACCATGCTGTCGCCGCAGACGCCGGCGAGGGCCGCGTTCCAGGCCCAGACCGCCACGGGGAAATTGAAGGCCGTGATGATGCCGATCGGGCCCAGCGGATGCCACTGCTCGTACATGCGGTGGCCGGGGCGTTCGGAGTGCATGGTCAGGCCATACAGCTGGCGGGAGAGGCCGACGGCGAAGTCGCAGATGTCGATCATCTCCTGCACCTCGCCCAGCCCCTCGACGCGGATCTTGCCCATCTCCAGCGAAACCAGTTCGCCCAGCGGCTCCTTGTACTGGCGCAAGATCGCGCCCAGGTCGCGGATGACCTCGCCGCGCTTGGGTGCAGGCAGCTTGCGCCAGGCGGCAAACCCCTGCTGCGCTGCGGCGACAACCTGGTCGTAGCATTCACGTGTGGCCGGCGTCACGGCGGCAATTGGCTCGCCCGTAGTCGGGTTGTAGGAAACGATCGGCGTGGCGCCGCTGTCCAACCAGCGGCCGGGGCCGCTGCAGACGCCGGCATTGGTGGCAGAGAGATGTAGCTTTTCAAGCAGGGCTTGCATAGGGAAGGTCCTCGCTAGGCATGAATAGATGTTTTGGCCATTATCGCAGAAAAGGCCCGTTGGTGCCGAAAACATGCCCCCGGGACGTGAAACGAGGGGGAGCCAATTGGGCGCAGGGAACTCGGAGGGCAGGCGAACGCGTTCTGTAACGGCGCATCGTTGTGCACCTCTGACGCCGCGGCGTAGAATAGAGAAAACTATGTGACTGTCGCTTGGCCGGTGACTGTCCCGGCACCAACCCCGAAGTCGAATTTGGAAGAACCTGCGACGAGGCGCAGTGCGGCTTATGAGTGATAGTCTAACAACATCGCATCCATCGTCCAATGCCGCTTCGAGATGGATCACTCGACGCGCTGCGCGACCCACACCACTGGACCTACAAGGTTCCCGGCTTACTGGTATGGGCACTGCTGCTTGTCACGCTGGTGGGCGCCGTAGAGGCTCCCCAGCTGGCGCTGGCCGGCATCCGGCTGTTGGGCCTATACGTGCTGTTTCGCGTGATGCTCAGCGTCGTCTACTACCCAGTCGGGCTGCTGCGCTGCTACTGGCAGGCGCGGGGGCCAAAACGCGCCGCATGGCGGTCGGCATGCAGCCCATGAGCCCGCTGGAAGAGTACGCGAGCGAAGTGCATCACGTCGTCGTCGTGCCCGAACTATCGCGAGCCGCTGGCCATTCTCGAACGCACCCTGGGCGGTCTGGCCGCGCAAGCCAATGCCCAACGGCAGCTGACCGTCGTCCTGGCCATGGAAGCCGCCGACCCGGAGGCGGAGAACAAGGCCCACGTGCTCCAGGAACGCTTTGCTGGCCAGTTTGCGCACCTGCTCGCCACCTTCCATCCCGCCAACCTGCCGGGAGAACTGCCGGGCAAGGGCACCAACCAGCGTTGGGCGGCCCAGCAGGCGCGCGAATACCTGGTGGGCCGGCTGGGCATGTCGATCGACGACCTGACGCTGACTTCGTGCGATGCCGACTCGCTGCTGCATCCCGATTACTTTGGCGAGGTGACACGTCTCTTCGTGTCGGACCCGGGCCGGCACTACCGCTTCTGGCAGGCGCCGCTGCGCTTCAGCAACAACATCTGGCGCGTGCATCCCTTTGTGCGCGTACTGACGATGCTGGCGAACGTACTCAACCTCTCCGAACTCGCCAACCCGTTCGTCCTGAAGTTGACGCAGAGCACCTACACGTTCAGCTTCCGGCTGGCCGACACCATCGACTACTGGGACACGCAGGTCGTGTCAGAGGACTCGCACATCCTGCTGCGCGGCTTCTTCGGCAGCAGCGGTCGTGCCAGCCTGCGCCCCATTTTCCTGCCCATTTCCGGCGATGCCGTAACGGGCGACTCCGGTTGGGAGACACTGCGCAACTTCTACCGCCAGCGCATGCGCCATGCCTGGGCATGCCAGAACACGGCCTATGTCCTGCAGCAGTGGAACTTGCACCCGCAGATCTCCGTCTCACAGAAGCTGCTTTACCTCCTGCAGGTGATCCAGGACTACAGCCTCTTTGCCACCGCCGTTTTTCTGCTGGCGCTTGGCTGGCTGCTGGGCCTGGTCGCCACCGGCTCAGCCGTCATCAGCTTCTTCATCCTGGCGATTCCCACGGCGGTGTTTGTGGCCATCAACGCGCTCGGCAGCGCCGGCACCTGGCTGATCTGGGCGATCGAGTACGCGCGCTCGGCGCATGACGTAACCGGCTGGCGTCCCTCGCTGCTGCCGGCCGACATCGTCACCTGGATCGTCATGCCCCTGGTGACGATGGTGTTGGCCGTCTTCCCTGTGATCCACGCCAACACCAAGATGCTGCTCGGGTCGCAGCTGTTCTTTGTGCGTACGCAGAAGGAAGGCGGCGTCTCGCTGCATTCGCAGCAGGAAGGCCAGTCCGTTCCCCAATAGCGGTCTGAACCATCGTTCAGACACCGGAATGTAAGCCTCTGCAACTGGACGGGAGCGCACGCGGGTGCTAATCTGTAGTAAATCGTAGTCGGTATTAGATTGGAGTCCGCAATTGATGAAAGCTCCCTATCAGGATCAGCTGCAGCCGTATGCTGTGCTGCTGCTGCGTACAGGCGTCAACCTGCAGCGCGGCCAGGCGCTGGTGATTCGCGCCGAACTGGCCCATGCCGAGTTTGCGCGCCTGGTTGTGGCCGAGGCGTATGCGCAAGGCGCATCGTACGTCCACGTGGAATGGACGGACACGCCGGTGCAGCGGGCGATGCTGCTCAACACCGACGTGGAACAGTGGAACCTGCCTGCCTATGAGATTGCCCGCTACCGCCAGATGGTAGACGAGCATTGGGCACGCCTGGCCCTGGTGGGACCGGAATTTCCGTTCGCCTTTGACGACGTGCCGCCCGAACGCACGCGCACGGTGGCGGTCAAGCGGTCGCGGGCAACCAAGTTCTATACGGAAGCGGTGATGGCCAACCAGCAGCAGTGGTGTGTCGCCGCAGTCGCCACGCCGGCATGGGCCCAACGCGTCTATCCGGATCTCGCGCCCGACGCAGCTGTGGCTGCCCTGTGGGGGGATATCCTGCAGTTCGTGCGCGCCGACCAGCCCGACCCTGTGGCGGCTTGGGACGCGATCAACCACACCCTGAAGTCGGCCGCAGGCTACCTCCAACGTGAACGCGTGCGTGCGGTCCATCTCTTCGACCCGGCGCCGGGTCCTGACGGCAAACCCGCCACCGACCTGACCATTGGCCTCACCGACCGGCCTCTATGGGTCGGCGGCTCGGCCGCAACGCCGGCAGGGGTGGCGTTTCAGCCCAACATGCCGACCGAAGAGATCTTCTGCACGCCGCACAACGAGCGCACGGAAGGCTATGTGCGCACGTCACGCCCCTCCTATCCTATGTCACGCGAGGTTGACGGCGCCTACTTCCGCTTCGAACGCGGCGAGATTGTCGAGTTTCATGCGGCAGTTGGCGAGGAGGTGCTGGGCCAGTTCTTCGCCATCGACGGCGCCAAACGCCTGGGCGAAATTGCCCTCGTCGACACCGGCTCGCCCATCTTCCAGCGCGGCCGGGTGTTCTATGAGATCCTGTTTGACGAGAACGCCGCCTGCCACTTTGCCTTTGGCGAAGCGTATCCCGAGTGCGTCGAAGGCGGCGGAGAGATGTCGCGCGACGAACTGGCGGCGTTGGGCGTCAACCAGGCCGAGACACATGTCGACTTTATGGTCGGCACACCTACCATGGATGTGACGGGCATCGCTGAAGACGGCCGGCGCATCCCCATCATGCGCGCGGGCCGTTTTGTAGCCGAGGTGCGCAGCTAGGCGCGCGAGCGCGATCGATATGGCAACCGTGATCAGCACCGAACAGCTGACCCGCCGATTTGGGGACACGCTGGCGGTGGACAGCCTGAGTCTGGACATAGCAGAAGGCGAAGTATTCGGCTTTCTCGGCCACAATGGCGCGGGCAAGACGACCACCGTGCGGCTGCTGAACGGCGTGCTGACTCCCACCAGCGGCCAGGTGCGTGTCTTTGGCCTGGACCCCACCAAGGATGGGGCCAAGATTCGGGCACGCACGGGCGTGCTGACCGAGACGCCTGCGCTCGACGACCGGCTGACGGCACGTGCGACGCTCACCTACTTCGCCGATATGTTCAACGTGCCTAGAGCCGATGTTGCGAGACGCGTCGACGAGCTGCTTGAGCTGTTCGACCTAAGCAACCGCGGCGAGGACAAGGTAGGTGGCTTCAGCAAGGGCATGCGCCAACGCCTCGCCCTGGCCCGCACGCTCCTGCACGAGCCGCAGGTCGTATATCTTGACGAACCGACCTCCGGCTTGGATCCGGCAGCGACGCGCGAAGTACACCAGTTGATTCAGCGCCTGCGCGCAGGCGGGCGCACCGTCTTCCTGGCGACCCATAACCTGGCCGAGGCCGAACGTCTCTGTGACCGGGTGGCAGTACTTGCCCATGGGCGAGCCTTGGCCGTCGGTTCGATCGGCGACCTGGCAGCGCGCCTTAATCGCGGCCACCGCCTGCTGATCGAGCTGGATGCCGGCCGGGTCGCGCAGGCCATTCCGCTGCTGCAAGAGCTGCCGCACGTAACCATGGTCGAGGCAGCCAACGACCACAACGGCGTGGGGCCGGGCGGCGCGCTCATACGGGTCCACGGGGCAGCGCGCGAGCATGTGCCACAGCTCGTGGCGGCGCTCGCCGCCGCGGAGGTGCCAATGTTCCGGGTCGAGCCGGACGAGCCGTCACTTGAGGATGTCTATTTTGCACTGGAGCACGAGTGAGAGCATGAACACGCGCGCCATTTCCGCCATCGTACGCAAAGATGTGTCCGTGGCCATGCGCACGAAGGCCGTTGCCCTGCCGCTGCTGCTCGTACCGCTGCTCCTGATGGTCGGCGTGCCGCTGCTGCTCGGCGGCATCGTGATCGTGGCCGAGAGCATGGGCGTCAGCAGCGGCGACATCGCGGAACTGAAGAACGCGATCCCGCCCCAAATTGCCGACGCGCTGGCGGGTCTTACGGCTCCGCAGGCGGGGCTGGTGTTTGCCCTCGTCTACATGTTTGCGCCCATGTTTCTGATCGTGCCGCTGATGGTGTCCTCGGTGGTAGCCGCCGACAGCTTTGCCGGCGAAAAGGAGCGCAAGACGCTCGAGGCGTTGGCCTATACGCCCACCACCGACCGCGAGCTGCTGCTGGCGAAGATGCTCGGCGGCTGGATCCCGGGGGTGCTGGTCGGGTTCTTTGGCTTCCTTGTCTACACGATTTGCGTGGACCTGGTCACGTGGCGCGTCACCGGCGGCGTCTATCTGCCCAACCTCTTCTGGCTGCTGCTGGCCTTCTGGGTCGGCCCCGCGGCGGCCGGACTCGGATTAGGCGTCACAGTGTTGGTGTCGGCGCGCGTCAATACCTTCCAGGAAGCGTATCAATTGGGGAGCTTAGTCGTGCTGCCCGTCGTTTTCATCATGATCGGCCAGATTTCCGGGCTGTTCCTGCTCGACTCCATCATCGTCTTTGCGATGGGGCTCGTGCTGTGGGTGATCAACATATTGCTCTTTCTTGCCGGTGCCGCCACATTCCGGCGCGGCGAGCTGATGGCGCGGCTGAGCTAAAGAGTGTAGAGACGACTTGACGCGGCGAAACAAGCCAGACACATCCTTTGTGCTCGGCATCCTGCTCAGCATCTGTATTGTGCTGCTGGCGGCCAACCTATGGCAGCTCAGCCAACCCGCGCGCCCGGACCCACGCCTGGTGGCGCTGGCCGTGCGGGCCACGGTGTATGCCGTGCCGACGGCGACACCCCGCATTGTCGAGGTCACACGCGTGGTAGAAATCACCGTCGTGGCGCCCACCGCGACGGCCACCATCACCCCAACTGCCACGCCGGTGCCGCAGCAAAGCACGGTGCCTGTGCCGCTGCCGCTCTCGCTCAGTATTCCGGGGGATAACATGCTGGGCGGCGGGCGCAGGATCTGCCGCCAGCATGAGCGCGAAAACGGCGCCGCTGGAGGAAGTGCCCCAGGAGGGGGTCGATGCGGAGGCGAGTGCTGCTGACGTCGTCTCGGCTGCCGGCGCAGCGGAGGCATCGGCTGCCGGCGAGGAAGCAGCCAGCGGCAGATCTGGCAGGCTGCACAGCCGTCCGATCCAGCAGCGTGCCCCGACAGCTCAGGGCGCGAGCTTTACCACCGTCCCCGTCGCGGGCGGCGGGATCAGCTATCCGGACAGCGAGCACGCCGATCTCAACCTCTCGCTGCGCGGTTATTCGCCGACCGACGTTAGCTGCTGCCCTGTTTGACAAGGATGGCCCGGTCGACGACGATCCACCGCAGCTCGCCGGGATTTTTGCCGACTATCGCGCGCCGGTTTTTGGCCAGGCGTACCGGGTCAACGACTGGAACTGGAACTGCGGCGGCTCTGGCTGCCGCCTGGGCCCGCTCGATCACGTAGCGGCCACGCTCATCACGCTGGCCGCCGGCGCAGGCGAGGCGCTGGGTATCCCGCACCGCAGGGCACAAATCTACGGGGGCGGCTACAAGGCGCTGGTGCTCTACGCCGAGCCCACCCGGATCACGCTTGGGCTATACGCGCGACGATTCTGTTGCCAATGGGTATACCGTTCACCTGGAGGGTATCTGTGTGGACCCCAACCTCGTGGCCCTGTACCGCAGCAGCAACGCGGCCGGGCGCGGCTTTTTGCCGGCCCTGCGCGAAGACGAGGTGCTCGGCACGGCCCCCAACAGTTCAGTTCTGGTCGCAGTGCGCGACCGCGGCGTCTTTTTCGACCCGCGCTCCCGGCTGGACTGGTGGCAGGGGTTTTAGTCTGAACCTTTGTCTATTTTTGTCTGAACCACGATTCGTAGGATTATGGGATTATCATGATTGAGAATCCGTTTGAGCAGTTTTTGAGCGATGGTGGGGTTGTCATACTGGATGGGGCGCTGGCTACCGAGTTGGAGCGGCGCGGGGCGAATCTGAATGATGCCCTGTGGTCGGCGCGGATCCTGCTGGAGGATCCGGACCTCATCCGGCAGGTGCATTATGACTACCTGGTGGCGGGAGCCGATGTCATTACGACGGCGTCGTACCAGGCCACGTTTGAAGGCTTTGCCCGCCGCGGGCTCGACCATGGCGCAGGCGGCGGAACTGATGCGCCTGAGCGTGCGGCTGGCGCTGGAGGCGCGTGATGCTTTCTGGGCCGAACCGGCGAATCGTGCAGGCCGTGTGCGGCCGCTGGTTGCCGCATCGGTCGGCCCCTATGGGGCCTACCTGGCAGACGGCTCTGAATACCGCGGCGACTATGGACTGAGTGCCGCCGAGTTGATGGACTTTCACCGCCCGCGCATGGCGGTGCTGGCGGCCAGCGGGGCGGACCTGCTGGCATGCGAGACGATCCCGTGCCAGGTCGAAGGCGAAGCGCTCGTGGCGCTGCTGGCGGAGTTTCCGGACATGCCGGCCTGGCTCTCCTTCAGCTGCCGCAGCGGCGAAGAGGTTTCGGACGGCGGGCCATTTGCCGCCTGCGCCGCGCTGGCCGACCAGAGCGACCAGATCGTGGCCGTCGGGGTCAACTGCACGGCGCCGCGCTATGTCGAGGATCTGCTGACGGTTGCACGCGGCGCCACGCAGAAGCCGCTGCTGTGCTACCCCAACAGCGGCGAAGCCTGGGACCCGCTCAACAACTGCTGGATCGGCACCACGGGCGTCACCGACTTTCACACGCCTGCCCAGCGCTGGCACGCGGCCGGCGCCAGCCTCATCGGCGGCTGCTGCCGCACGACGCCAGAAGATATCCGCGACATGCGCGAGGCGCTGAGCCAGCGGGTATAGGCCACCCTGGAGCGCACGGCATGTCCCGGGGACCTGCTCAGGTCCCCGGGACGCTTGATCACACGTTAAAGCGGAAGTGCATGACGTCGCCGTCCTGCACGACGTATTCCTTGCCTTCGACGCGCATCTCGCCGGCGGCCTTGGCGGCGGTTTCGGTGCCCAGGCGGACGTAGGTGGCGTAGGGGATGACCTCGGCGCGGATGAAGCCGCGCTCGAAGTCGGTGTGGATCACGCCGGCGGCTTCGGGCGCCCTGGCGCCGCTGCGCACCGTCCACGCGCGCACTTCCTTGGGGCCGGCCGTGAAGAAGCTGATCAGCCCCAGGGCATGGTAGCCGTGGTGGATGACCTGTTCGAGGCCGCTCTCCTCCACGCCCATCGAGGTGAGATACTCCTGCCGCTCGGCGTCGGTGAGGCCGGCCATGTCTTCTTCCAGCTTGGCGCACAGCTTGACGAACTCCGCATTGTGCTGCTGCGCAAGCTCGCGCACCTGCTGCACGTATTCGTTGTCGTCGATCAGGTGCTCCTCGTCCACGTTGGCCACGTAGATCACCTTCTTGCCGGTGATAAAGCGCATTTCGCGGTTGAGCGCCTGGTAGGCCTCGTCGCCGGGGTCCGGATAGGCCGCCACCGGCAGCCCCTTTTCGAGCTGTTCCTTGAGCGCCTGCGCGACCTCCAGCTGCGGCTGCAGCTTGCGATCGCCCTTGGCCTCGCGCGCCAGCCGGTCGAGCTTGCGTTCGAGCTGCTGCAGGTCGGCCAGGATCAACTCCAGGTTGATCACCTCGATGTCTTCACGCGGGTTGGGCTTGGCGGAGACATGCACCACGTTGGGGTCGTCGAAACAGCGCACGACATGCACGATCGCAGCCGTCTCACGAATATTGGCCAGAAACTGGTTGCCCAGCCCTTCGCCCTGGCTGGCGCCCTTTCACCAGGCCGGCGATGTCCACGAACTCGACCGTGGCATAGATCACCTTCTCCGGCTTGACTAGCTCGGCCAGCTTGTCCACCCGGGGGTCGGGCACCGGCACGATGGCACGGTTGGGCTGGATCGTGCAGAAGGGATAGTTCGCCACTTCCGCATTTTGGGTTTTGGTGAGGGCATTAAACGTCGTGCTCTTGCCCACATTGGGCAGGCCGACGATGCCGATGCCAAGTGCCATAAATTGATTTCCTCAATCCTAAAGTCATTTGAATTCTTGGGGTCAAGTCTACACCGGCAGCGCGCTTCTCCTGAAATCAGCGAGCACGCATTCGGACAAGACAGAAACCGAGCTTCTCATAGAAACTCGGTTTCTCGCCCCCACTTCGGCAAATCGGCTGCGATAGTGTATCCTTGTGGAGCGGCCCCGCAGACTAGGGCAATTCCCACACAACAATTGAAGGATTCGGACATGGCGAAGATTGAAACCTTGTACTTTGTGCACCACAGCCACACGGATGTGGGTTATACGCACGACCAGCCGATCGTGCTGGACCTGCATGAACGCTTTATCTCCACGGCGCTTGAACTGGCCGAATGCTACGCGTCCAGCGACAGCGACGGCGCCTTCCGCTGGACCGTGGAAAACACCTACGTGCTGAGCCGCTGGCTCCAGCACGCCAGCCCCGCCCAGATCGACCGCTTTCTGGCCATGGAAAAGGCCGGGCGCATCGAAGTGACGGGGATGTTCGCCAATATCACGCCCCTGCTCGACAGCGACGAGCTGATCGAGAGCTTCCAGCTCCTGCGCACCCTGCGCAACGACTACGGGATCACGGTCACCTCGGCCATGAACTGCGACGTGAACGGCGAGAACTGGCCGCTGGTGGATCTGCTGCACGATCTCGGGATCGAAGGCTTTACCATGGCCATCAACACGCACTTTGGCGGCGCACCCCTCAACCGCCCGGACGTGTTCTAACTGGCAGGGTCCCAGCGGCAAGACGATCATGGCCTACAACGGCTGGACCTACGACACCGGCTGGCGCTACGGGATCGGCCGCAGCCACGACGAGTTTGAGAACAACTGGTGGCCGCGTGTGCTGCAGCGGCTGGACGAAATCGACTACCAGCTGCCGGTGGTGATGGCGCAGAGCTACCATCCCTTTGGCGACAACGGCTCGGCCTTCGAGGGCTTTACCCGCTGGATCGACGAATGGAACGCCAGCGGCAAGGGGCCGCACATCAAGTTCGCCACGCCGCGCATGTGGTGGGCGGCGGTCAAGCAGTATGGCGACAAGCTGCCGACCCACCGCGGCGACTGGACCGACTTCTGGAACTTCGGCTGCGCCAGCAGCGCGCGCGAGCAGACGATCAACCGCTACAGCCGCACCCGCCTGCGCACGGCCGACGCGATCAGCGGCGCCCTGCAGGCAGCCGGGCTTACGGGCAACGATCCCTGGCTTGAGCGCAGCCAGCAGCTCTATCGCGAAAACGCCTGGCAGAACGTGATCCTGTGGGACGAACACACCTGGGGCGCCGACACCTCGATCAGCGAGCCTGAGGGCGAGGACACGGCCAGCCAGTGGAACCACAAGGCGCACTACGCCTACGCCGGCCGCAGCCAGAGCCAGCTGCTCGAGCGCGACGCCCTGGCCGCCCTGGCCCGCAGCGTCGAGCGCAGTGGCGACGACGACATCCTGCTGGTCAATCCCCTGCCCTGGCCGCGCACCTTGGCCGGCCATGTGCCGGGCCGCGTGCTGCAGCAGCGCGGCACGCCCGACGACAGCACGGCCGGTCGCCAGGCCCAGAATGCCCAGCCCAGCACGACTCCGCACCCCGTCACGGCAGAGAAGCTCGACATGGAAATGGCCAGCCGCGTGCGCAGCACCGTCGGCCCGGTCGAAGTGCCGGCCTTCGGCTACGTCGTGGTGCCCCGCCGCGATGTCGTGGAGTACAAATATTACGAAGGTATCCTCGAAGACAGGGTGATCGAGACACCGCGCTACCGCCTGGTCTTTGACCGCGAGCGCGGCGGCCTGACGTCGTGGTACGATCGCGAGCTTGAGTACGAATGGATCGACAGCACCGCCCCCTACGCCTTCAACGGCTTTGTGCATGAGGAAGTGGCCGACCGCGACCACCCGCGGCCCCGCCACCGCATGTTCTTTATGAACTGGCCGGCACCCGACATCGAGCGTGCCCGCGGCTGGAAGCCGGCCTGGCGCGTGCGGCGGCGGGCGGCGCAGGAAGTCCTGACCCACAACGTATACCGCACGCCGCTGGGCGTGGAGATCGTCCAGACGCTGGCCGCGCCGGGCATCGTCGGCACGCTGCTGCAGAGCACCTTCGTGCCCAACTACGCAGATTACGTAGAGTTCCGCGCCCAGTGGGTGATGGGGCAGGATCCCCACCCCGAGGCCACCTACCTGCTCTACCCCTTCCGGCTGCCCGGCGCACAGGCGCGCTTCGACCTCGGCGGGCAGGCAGTGCTGCCGGACGTCGACCAACTGCCGGGTGTGTGCCGCGACTACTTCACGACCCAGAACTGGGTGGACTTCAACGACGGGCGGCTGGGCGTGACGATCGCCACGCCCGAGAACCCGATGGTGCAGTTCGGCAGCTTCCACTTCGGCGACAACCAGTACGAGTTCCACCTGGAACGCGCCATGCTGCTGGGCTGGGTCACCAACACCTACTGGGAGACCAACTTCCGTGCGCAGCAGCCGGGCATGGTGACGGCCCGCTACCGCGTCCGCCCCTACGGCGGGACGTTTGACGAAGCCGCCGCCCACCGCTTTGGCCTGGAAGCGGCCAACGATGCGCCGCTGCTGCAGCAGATGGGCGAGCCGCACGGCGAGTCGCTCCTGCCGGCGAGCGGCAGCCTGTTGAAGCTGCCCCAGCCGCCCGTGGTCGTGCTGCACGTCAAGCCCGCCTACGACGGCAGCGGCGCGCTCGTGCGCCTGCTCAATGCAAGCGACACGGCGCAGAACGCCACCATCGGCTCCGGTCTCGTCCAGATCGGCAGCGCCGTGCGCTGCGACCTGCTGGAGAACGAGCTGGGCCCGCTGGCGGTAGAGAACGGCGCGGTGCAGCTCACGCTCCAGCCGCGCGAGACGGCGGCCGTGTTGATCCGCAGGTGACACTAGACGACCATGTCCCGGGGACGGCGAAGCCAGCGTACGCCTCGGTGAGAGACGTCCCGCGCAGCGACGTCCCCGGAGCCTTGGAGTGTCCCCGAGACTACTGGGAGCCACAAAGGAGAATCAATGTCATCCTTCGTAATCGGCATCGACGGCGGCGGCACGAGCACGCGCGCTGCCTTGCTGGACCTCGACGGCAAGCTGCTGGCCGTAGGCCAGGGCGGCACGTCCAATATCGACGACGTGGGCGTGCAGGTGGCGGAGCAGAACATCGATCGCGCCGTTGCCGCCGCCGAGGCGCAGGCGGGTATCGCCCGCCAGCCGGCCGCCGCCATCTTCCTGGGCATGGCCGGCGTCACCTCTGAGGCGGATCGCGACCACATCCGCCAGATCGCCCGCAACCTCAACCTGGCGCCCGACGCTGCCATCGGCGTGGACCACGACTGCCGTGCCGCCCTGGCCGGCGGGCTGAGCGGGCGCCCGGGGATCGTACAGATCATCGGCACGGGCTCATCCTGCTACGGCCGCACCGCCGACGGGCGCAGTTGGATGTCCGGCGGCCGCGGGCACCTGGTCTCGGACGAAGGCAGCGGCTGCTGGATGGGCCTGCAGGCCATCCGTGCGGCGGTACGCGCCCACGACGGCCGGGGACCAGATACGCCGCTCCTGGCAGGCGTACTTGCGGCGCTCAACATCAACGAGATCGACGACGTCCTCAACCGGCTCTACGTGGTAGGTATCTCGCGCGCCGAGCTGGCGGCGCTGGCGCCGATGGTCGTGCGTGAGGCGATGGCCGGCGACACAGCCGCACTGGGGATCGTGCAGAAAGGGGCGGACGACGTCGCCGAACTGGTAGAGGCCGTCGCCCGCAAGCTGGAGATGGGCGCGCCGGAGGTCTGTATCGTCGGCGGCCTGCTCAATACCGGGCCGATCATCTTCGACAGCTACCGGGCCGCCATGCTGCGCCGCGTGCCCACGGCCGACGTCAAAACCGCCGAGCAGCCGCCGGTAATGGGTGCCGCCCTGCTGGCGCTCGAGCTGGCCGGCGCCCGCAACCCGCCAGGAACATGCATATGAGATAATTTAGAAGTCCTGTTTCCATTCCAGTTCACACGGAGGATTGCCCCTATGATTCTCGTCGTGGGTGCGACCGGTATGGTCGGCAGCGAAGTTTGTGAACGGCTGGTCACAAACGGCAAGAAGGTCGGAGCCTTGGTACGCCCGAGTGCGGATGCGGCCAAGGTCAAGCAGCTGGAGGCGCTCGGCGTCGAGCTGCTGCCGGGTGATCTGCGCGAGCCCGCCACGCTGGAGGCAGCATGCCGCCATGCGGATGTGGTGATTTCGACGGCGTCTGCCGTACCGTTCACATACGAAGCGGGAGTCAACGACATACAGACAACCGATTTAGCCGGGCATGCGCAGCCTGCTTGCCGCTGCCCGGTCGGC
>CAWBRX010000020.1:0-57641 GCA_963791135.1 uncultured Chloroflexia bacterium | reverse complement strand
CGCATCTTGTCCCACCCGTGGTCTTCTGCCACATCAGCAGTGCGCTGTTTTCATCCCGCTCGCCCTCCGGCCAGCCGTATGTGCCCGAGCGTGGTTTGATTGGCAAAGTACCACTCAATCGTCTGCCAGGCGCGTCGCGCTGGCCGAGCAGCAGGTAGTTGTGCGCCTCGCCGACAGGAAAATATGTCCACAGCCGCTCGGGATTGTAGACGCCGTTGGGGCAGCGGGTCGTGTTCCACCAGGCGTTAAAGACCCGGCGCACGGCTTCTTCCTCCGAGGAGGACCATTCGCACGGCCAGATGGCCGCCACGACGTCGCGCTCGTTGGCGCCAAATCCGCTCTGGGATCCGGGATGTGGTTGTGCAGGGCTGCCCGCAGTGCCGCCGCCTCGGTTGCAAGTACGCCGCCGTCTTCCCCAGCACCGCTGCACATCCGCCGCGCGTTGAGCCCCATGTAGGCAAAGGCGTTGACCCAGTACAGCGGGTAGTGGTGATCCATGCGGCCGGCGATCAGGCCATCCTGGGCCGGGGCACAGAACAGGTCGTTGACCGGCGAGAGCGACCATTCGTGCGTGATGAACTCGTATGGCACGCGGATCGGCACGTCCGTGTGGCGGGCACGGACCAGCAGTTCCGCCTTGCGCTTGATGAACGGCCACACGGTGCGCAGAAATTCAATATCGCGTGTCTTGCAGGTAGTGCTCGCTCAACATCCAGATCGCCTCGCCGGGCACGTCGGCCTCGCCGCCGAAACCGGTCATGGCGTCGGTGCGGACGGCATCCAGGCAGGCGCGGCGGGCTGCGTCGTGCAGCCCTGCGCGGCAAATGCCGTTACGACGTAGGCGCAGTCGCGCATCCACCACAAGGGATAGGTGAGCGGGGAAATCCTCGGCGCGTCGCCGACGGTAAACGCGTACAGCTGGTTGAGCGTGGCACCAAAACAGTCCACGAAGCGCCGGTCGGGCAGGTCGAGGGTTACCGGAAACTGCGCACGGTAGCGCCGAAGGAAGTCAGCCTCGGCCGCCGCATAGTCTACTTGCGCCGGGGGCTGGATCCAGTTCAGCATCCAATGATCGGCATGGACGTGGCAGGCAAAATCAAACGAACGGCATGCCCCGGCAAGAAGCGTGACGTGACACTCAAGCGCGCCGGACGCCCAGCCGCTGTCGTCCGCCACCTCGCCCGCAGACGGCAGCACGCCCCCACGCAGGCAGGTCGAGATATCGGACTGGCCGGCACTGTAGCTCAGGGCGCCAAATTTGCCGCTGCGGTCGCCGAGATAGATCAGCGGCTTGCCGTTGATGAGCAGCGTGTCGTCGCGCAGCGCCAGGCTGTGCACACGGCCGCCCGCGGCGCCAAAGGAGCGGATGACGAGATATACCTTCACCTCCTGCGCCTGGGTGGAACGGTTTTCTATCTTCAGGCGCAGGTAGTCTTTGACGTCGTACCGTGCAGGGTCTCCGTCGGCAAACAGGCGCGAGGTTACCAGATTCGCCCCGGCCGCCCACTCCGCAATCAGGACCGGCAGCCCGCCGTCCTCCCAGCGCCAGTGCAGCTCGGATAGGGGCTTCTCTTCCGCGCGTGCAGCCGGCCGTCTGCATACACCCATGTCGAGACGCCGTAGGTACCGGGCCCAGGCGAAAACGAATTACCCGGCTCGACCGGCGTCTTAAATGACTCATGTGAGCCCGGCACGGCGACAAAGGCGTGTGTATCGCTGCGGTTCCAGATCCAGTCGGGGTGCGCCGCACGCATCTGCGCCAGCTTTGTCTGCTCAAATAGCTCGATCATAAATAGGTTCCTTTGCGGCGGTGCAGCAGGCACTTGCGGCGCCTAATAAGGGGTGCGTGCTACGATTATGTGCACCGAAGACGCACCGAATGAATTCGGCGCTGCCGGCAGGCAAAACCCACTGAAGTGGGTTGGGCAGCCCAACCGGCTTGAGCCGGTTTTGCCCGTGCTAGCACCGAATTGATTCGGCGCGGGCTCGTGCGCAGATGGCCGCCGTGCACGTGCCACGCACCTCTTGATGCGCCTTTCCCTACTTGTACAGCTCGGCCAGCACGCCGCTCATTTCCTTTGTGGCGTCTGCCCCGCCCTGGCTGTTCCAGTCGCTCACGAACTGGTCGTAGATGGCCGCGGCCTCTTCGTCGCTGCCGGCGCGCACGATGTCGGTGAACGCCCGGGTGATCAGCTCGGCGCTTGTGGCCTGGAAGTCAGTCCAGAGCGGGCTGGTCGTGTCGAGGCCGTAAGAGGGGATCTGGTACTGCGCCTGGTTTGCCCTCATCGCCTTGTACCAGTCCTTGAACGCCTGGTCCTTGCCGTAGAGCAGTGAGAACTCCTGCCACTCCGTCGGCACCCAGCTGACGATCGTCGAGGCCAGCGGGTGGGCACCCGTATCGCCGGCCTCGGTGGGGAAGCCGCGCTCGGTGCGGGCCGGCAGCAGCTCGATGTTGTCGCCCTCGCCCTGGAAGTCGGTGCCCTCGACGCCAACCGCTGTCAGCTTGTAGCCCTCGGGGCTGGCCAGGTAGTTGAGGACGCGTGCCGCCGCTACCGGGTTGTTGCCTTGCAGGTTGCCGATCATGCTCACACCCCAGAACATGGGCTCGGTGGTGTAGCCGCGCGATCCTTGGCCCCCATCCAATGCCGGCAGCAGCCATTCTTTGTACTCCGGGTTGGCCAGCGTCAGGTCGTTCTGGATGCGGCCGATGTGGCCGCCGCCGTTAAAGATAAACGAGCAGGCCTTGCCGGTGACATACTGGGCGCGGGCCTGGTCGCCATTGCTTTCCCATGACGACGGGTCGACCAGCCCATCCGCCACCATCTTGCGGAAGAGCAGCAGCGCATCCTTCATCTTGGGCTGGACGGCATAGTAGCCGTAGCTGCCGTCGTCGAGCTTGACCCAGCCGCGCATGGGCAGGCCGTAGGCGCCGGCAAAGGCGTTGATGGCCGCGCCGACACCCTCGCTGGCGGCGAAGACGACACCGGTCGAGCCGTCGTCTTTGCAGGCCTGCAGATACTTGAAGTAGTCGTCAAAGGTTTCGGGCGCCGAGAGCCCGTACTTGTCGAGCAGGTCCTTGCGCACGTGGACCAGCCCCATGTTGGGCTCATTGCCGGTGCCCCAGGAGATCGGCTGGAAGTAGCTCTTGCCGTCTACCATGAGTTCCGCCAGCGAGAGGTTCTGCGCGTACTCGGCCACGATGTTGGGTGCGGCGGCGGCAACATCGCCTTCGAGGGGGGCGATGACGCCGTCCTTGATGAACTGGCTGAGCAGCGTCCGGTTGTTGTGGTCGATGACGCCGATGATGTCGGGCACCTTGCCGCTGGCGATCGCCGCGTTGATCTGGTCGGTGTAGACGTCCCACCCGATCTTGACCATTTCAATGTCGGTATTGGTCGCCTTCTCGACCTCGGCCAGGATGGGGTCGGTGTTCCAGTCTTTGACCGGGCCGTTGTCGCCTGGCGACCAGATCACGACCTTGTCTGGGCTCCCAGCCGCACCTGCTGCCGCGCCTTCCGCAGGCGCTGCAGCACCGCCGCCTGCCGGCGCGGCCGGAGCCGTACAGCCTGCCACCAACAGCAGGATTGCCAGTGCAGCGAGCAGTATCGAAAGCTCCGAAGTTCGTTTGCGCATAAATTGCTCCTTGTAACTGACCATAGACTTGCTTGCAGCAACGTCACCCTTTCACCGAGCCCACCAGGATGCCGGTTACGACATAGCGCTGGAGAAAGGGATAGACAACAAGTACGGGAATAATCAACACGGCCGCCACGGCGGCAATAAACGACTGCGGCGCCATCTGGATGCCTACGCCCAGGCCGAGCAGCACGCTGCGGTTGGTCACCATGTTCTGCAGCAGCACGCTGGCCGGCTGCAGGTTCTGCTGGACGAGGATGCTGGGCCAGAAGTACTCGTTCCACTGCGCCACGCCGTAGAGCATCGCCATCGTGGCGATGATCGGCGTGGAGGTTGGCCAGACCACGCGCCAGAAGACGCCAAAGGGTCGCGCCCCGTTGATCGTCGCCGCTTCGACCAACTCCTGCGGGTAGTCGACAAAGTGCGAGCGGACGATCAGCAGGTAGAAGGGCGACACTGCGGTGGGCAGGACGAGTGCCCAGAACGTGTTCAACAGCCCCAGGTTGCGAATGTTGAGATAGGTCGGGATGAGGCCGCCGCCGACAAAGATCGGAATGATAAAGAGCGCCGTCAGCAGCTTCCCATACCGCAGTTGTGGGCGTGAGAGCGCATAGCCGGCCATCACGGTGACGACGACGCTGATGGTGGTGCCGACCAGCGTCTTGGCGATCGAGACGCCAAAGGCGCTCACCAGGCTGGCATTGCCGAGGATCTGCTGGAAGTAGAGCAGCGTAAAACCCGACGGCAGCGCATGGATGGCGCGCTCTACGTCTCCATAGGGCATGACGGAGAGCGACAGGACATAGAAGAAGGGATAGGCCGTGATAAAGAAGACCAGGAGCAGCACGGCCAGGATTGCCCCGTCGGCGGCCTCAAAACGCTTGTTGAGTGGCGAAGCATTTGTCGGCGCTCCCATGTTAGAACATCCCCCGTTCGTTCCAGCGCTTAACCATCGCATTGGCGGCCAGCACCAGGCACAGGCTGATCCCCGCCTGGAATAACCCGATGGCCGCCGCCAGCCCGTACTTGCTTTGTGTGAGCGCCAGCCGCAGCGTCAGCGTCTCCAGGATGTCACCTGTGCTGTAGACGGATGAGTTATACATAACGAGTATCTGCTCAAAGCCGCCCTGGATGATCCAGCCGGTGAGCAACACCAGGAGGGTGACCATGGTGGGGCGGATGTTGGGAAGCGTGATGCTCCAAACGTGCTGCGAACGTGAGGCGCCGTCCACTGCCGCCGCTTCGTAGAGGGTGGGGTCAATGGCTGACATCGCCGCCAGGTAGAGGATGGCAAAAAAGCCGCAGTACTTCCACGTATCCTGCAAGACGATCACCCAGCGGAACTTGCCGGGGTCGGATAGAAAGACGATCGGCTGCAGGCCGAAGAGGTGCTGCAGGATCTCGATGATCACCCCTTCCGGTGCCAGCAGGTTGCGGAACATCGTGGCGGCCACCACCCAGGAGATGAAGTAGGGGAGGATCGTGGCCGTCTGCACGGTGCGCTTGAACCAAGTTAGCCGCACTTCGTTGAGCAGCAGGGCGAGGATGATGGCAGCGGGGAAGCCGACCAGCAGCTTGAGCCCGTTGAGGATCAGCGTGTTGCGCAGCGCGTTCTGAAAGAATGGGCTGTTGAACGCCGTCTGGAAGTTCTGCAGCCCCACCCATTCGCTGCGCCACATCCCACGTACCGGCGAATAGTCCTGGAAAGCGATCACGATCCCCACCAGTGGCGCGTAGCCAAAGATGAAAACGGCCGCGATCGCCGGGAGCGCCATAGCGTACAGCTGCCAGTGGCGGCGGATCTCGCCGAAAAAGGTATGGCGGGCGCGGGTACGCGCCGAAACTGCCGGCTGCTGGGCGGGCAGCCGTGGAAGAATGCTCGGTCGCGAGCATGCGTTTGTTGTCCATGGTTTGGAATTTTGATACCAGTGAGAACGAACAGAGGACCTGGGAATCGGCTGCTCGTGTGCCCATCGTACTCAAATTCCCGCCGCCTGTGCTGCCTTTTTGCACGTATGACTTGCCTTTTTTCTATCAATTCTGTAAAAAGGGCATGGCTCGTGCTACAATCAGGTGGTGAAACAGGCTCCTAACGAAGAAAATCTGGCCCTGCGTCCCGGCATACGCCTGCTGGCGTCGGTGATGAACCCGCGCGCGGCAACGGCGCGCGCGCGATATCTACGTGCTGCTCAACGAAAGGGTCCTGGCGCTGCAGGGCAGGTCGCTTGAAGAGTTTGAGCGCTATCACACCTACGACACCTACGACGGCGCCAACCAGGCGCGCGGGCCGGACTGGTACGCACTTTTCTTCCCTGAACCCGCCACCTGCAACTGCGTCGAGATGACGATGGGTTTTCCCAATCACAACGGGGGTTGGTGGCGCTCCCTGGCGGTGGAGGTCCGAGGGGCTGCGGACGCCCCTTGGGAGCCCGCGGCCAATCTGCAGATCACGCCTGCCTACAACTTTGCCGACTCGCATGCCGGCCGGCTTCCCTATGAATCGTACGGGCTGACCTTTGAAACGACCACATTTGTCGCCTTGCGCTTGATCGGCACGCCGGGCGGTACGGCAGAGTTCACGTCGCTGGCGCGCCTGGCCGTTTACTGCCGCGACCTGACCCGCTGGAATCCGATCGACCTGCCCGAGCCGCCGATTCCCTATGCCTTTCAGTTGATCGAGCCCGCACATCATCCATGATTTGTCGCAGAGCTTCGACAAGCTGACTGGGCTGACGCTGGACTTCCCCCTTTTCGAGTTCTACCTTGACCACGACCGCTTTGTGCAGTACTACCGCCAGCGCGACCGTTCGCTAGATGGTGGGCCGCTCCTTTGGGGGCTGGTGGGCGAGATGATCGGTTGGGATGCCTGGGACCGCTATGCCGACGCCCAGGCAGCCGGCAACGTCGACCCGCTGCAGCCGTATGTGCGCATGAGCTTTCACAACGTGCGCGGCAACGCAGTTGCCCCGCTGGTGATCGACGGCGAGGTGCTTGGCGAACTGGCGACGCACTTCGCCCTGCTGGCCGACACCTTTGATATCGAGTGGCACCGTCAGTTTGCGGCCGGCCACGACATTCTCTGGCAGGACTACGAGTCTGCGCCTGCTGCGCATGTCGCGCCTCACCATCCGCCAGTTGGAAGGGGCCGCGGCCATGTTGGGGATCTTCGCCAACCAGATCGCCCGGCTGGCGCACCGCAACCTGGTGCTCCAGAGGGAACTGGAGGACGTGCGCCGGCAGCGTCAGGGCGGCGCCTACTCGCCCAAGGAGCTGGTCAAGCACGCCATCGACTACATGCAGCTAAACCTGGAAGAGCCGGTCGGCGTCGCAGAGGTAGCCCGGGCCCTGGCCGTCAGCCCGACCTATCTTGGGGTGGTCTTCCGCCGCCACACGGGTCGCAGCCCGAGCGACTTCCTGATCGACCTGCGCCTCGAGCGTGCTAGGGAGTACCTGGAGCACACGGACATGTCCGTGATGGATGTCTGCACGGCGCTAGGCTATTCTCCGAGCTATTTTTCCCGCCTCTTCAAGCACCGTACCGGGCAGTCGCCCTCGCAGGCGCAGCGCAAAAGCGGCAAACCGCCTACCGGTTAGCGCACAAAGATCGTAACCGGTATCAACACCGCCCAGAAATACTTGGCCAAGTTGGCGTCGTACAGCGCAATTGGGATCGACAGGCCGAATACGAGCGCGGTGAGCAGCGGCCGCACGAGCTTGGTACCGCCGGTCATGCTGCGACGTGCTCTCCATCAGCAGGTCGCGCCGCACGGCATACCACCACTCGAGCGCCGACAGCAGGCTGGCCAGGACGATTGCGCTCGCATAGAGAATGGTGGCGGTCGCGTTGCCCGATTCGCCCAGCACGGAGGTCGGGAACGGGATAAAGGCCACCGCCATCAACAGCAGCAGGTTGAGCGTGATGAGCGTGCGATTGTAGCGCCTGACATACCGGAACTTGGTATGGTGGCTGTTCCAGAATGAGCCGATCACCAGGAAGCTCAGCACGTACGTGAAGAACTGCGGCAGCATGGACGAGCAGCGCCCTGGCCAGTTCGGCGCTGTCCAGCTCGCCGGCGCCCGGGGGCAGGCGCAGGTCGATGACCAGCAGGGTAATTGCAATCGCATAGACGGCGTCGCTAAAGAAGACCAGCCGTTCGAGGCCGAGCTGATTCAGTTCGACTTCAATCTCGTGCTGCTCGGCGGCGAGCGCTCTTCTGTCTGTTCCGGGCGTTCGCCGTGGTCAAGGGTTCCACACGCTCCCCTTGTAGTATTCGCCGGCAAGCTGGCCGGTCTCGCGCCACAGCTGCCGGACCGCAGCCACGCTCGCCTGCAGGCCGGCCGCGTCGCTGCCCGGGGCAGGCCAGCACGGCGCACAGCCGCTCGCCGTAGTGTTCGGGCTGCAGGGCAAAGGTCGCAATCGTGCGCAGCGCCCGCTTGTCGGTGAGGAAGTAGGTTTCGTTGAGCGCAAACAGCGCCTGCGCCAGGTTGGTGGCGCAGCGGGTGAGGCAGCCGACCGTGTTGTAGACGTCGCCCTTGGCCGCATAGGTGTCGGCGTGGAGCAGGGTAAACTCCACGGCCCACAGCGAATCGGCCACGGCCTTGCGCTTGAGTGCCGGCGGGTAGACCGCCACGCTCTCCTTGAGGTGGGCGATCACGCCGTCGGGGTCGTAGAGCGGCCGGCAGATGCGGGTTTCCGCCAGGTAGATGACGCTGTAGAAGCCAAAGGTCGGCTGCTGGTCGAAATCGTGGCGCATGATGCCGGCCTGCGCCTCTTGGATCGTCTGCTCGACCTGGTCGAGGTTGCGGTAGAGAAAGTCCACCTTGCCGGCGGCCGTCTGGATCCAGGCGCCGCCGTTGACCCACGGGCCCCAGGCGTAGAATTCGGTGACCGTGGGCGGCTGGACGGCGACGGCTTCGGCTGCCGCACGGATCGCCGCGAGGTCAAAGGGGGCGCCGGGGCGGTAGTAGAGGCCGATGTCCATGTCCGACGCCGCCGTCTGCGCACCCTCGGCATAGGAGCCGCCCAGCACGATCGCCGCCATGCCCGGGCAGCGCAGACAGGGTCTTGACCAGGCCGTCCAACAGCCCGGCGCGGGCGTTCGTCAACAATTTCCATATAACATGCTTTCTAGCTTGCGGCGTACGGCCGGCCACTCGTGGTCGAGCATCCGGAACCACGCCGTATCCCGGTTGAGGCCCTTGACAATCATGTGCTGTTCCTGGATGCCCTCAAAGGTGAAGCCCATGCGCAGGGCGGCGCGGCGCGAGCGCTCGTTGCGGCTGTCGCACTTCCACTCCACGCGCCGGTAGCCCAGGTCGAAGCAGTGGGCGAGCATCAGGAAGGTGCTCTCCAGGTTGACCTGCGTGCGCTGCACGACCGGGCTGTACCAGATGCCGCCCAGCTCGATGCGCAGGAAGGAGGGCACGTTGCTCATCAGGTTGACCACGCCCACCGGCCGATCGCTTTCCCGCTCGACCACGCACAGGCACAGCCGGTCGGCGCCGTTCGCCTGGTTTTCCAGGTAGGCACGAAAGGTGGCGAGATCGGTGGGCGGCGGGGAAGAACAGGTAGCGCCACACCAGGGTGTCGGCATCGTAGGCCGGGTACGTGCGGCCGCGCCAGGTCGATCGGCTGCCCGTTGCCCACTGCGTACAGCGCCTCGGCATCGCGGTCGACGTCCAGCGGCACCAGGCGCACGAAGCGGCCGGTGAGGGTCACGGGTTCGGGTTTGAGCGGCAGGGTTTTGGTTCGGGCCAGCGTGGCGGGAGGCAGAGGTTCAGGCATTGGGCACCTTTGCAATGGCGAATCTTGTGCGTTAAATTGTAGTCCACTTCCCCCAGGGAGCAACGTATTTCCCGGGCTTAGACGATTATTTGAACTGGAATATGTATGACAACCCCACATCAGGCGTTTTTGGCTGAGTTCGACGACGGGAGAAAACCGCTCCTCGCCGCTATGTTGACGGCCATCAACGAGGCATGTCCTGAGCTGACCGAGACGATCAAGTGGAATGCGCCGACCTTCTGCCACGACGGCAAAGATCGCATGACGTTCATGCTGCACAAAAAGGACAGCG
The DNA here is from genome assembly GCA_963791135.1 of uncultured Chloroflexia bacterium. GTDB lineage: Bacteria > Chloroflexota > Anaerolineae > Caldilineales > Caldilineaceae > Fredericiella. The sequence goes on along the minus strand of CAWBRX010000020.1, from coordinate 47,928 downwards.
TCGGTCTAATTCTTCACACCGGCGTCAAGCCCAAGGAAGACAAGAAAGCGCCGCATCTCTATCAAGATGATACAGGGCTGCTTGCCTGGAACTCCAACATCCGTGCCACCATCACCTTTCATGACCTTGCCGGCTTCTGCCAAGCGTCTCCTCTTTCAGCAGGCCGTCCAGCGCTGGCTTGCCGAAACTGCCGCCCTTTGATTCGGCCTACCTCTTCCCGGAAGCCTGGCTAGTGGGTGAGGAAGTCCCAGAGGATGCCGTGGACGACTTGCTCGACTTGGGAGCGGTCGTCGGTGAAGATGGGGGCGTTGGGGACGGGCGCGGGGACGCGGGCGTGCGCGGCGGCACCTTGTGCGAAGGTGCGGAACTCGGCGGGGAGGTCGGCCGGCAGGGCGGCGGCCCGGGCCTGGAAGGCAGCGAGGGTGGTGGGCTGGCGCGTGGCGACGACCAGCGAGTTGCCGAGGGTGTTGGGCGGACCCGGCTCGTCGACGACGAAGACGCTGGGGAAGACCTCGCGCAGGGTCGCCACCAGGGCGTCTACCAGCGCGTAGTTGGTGGGGGTGCGCCCGACGTTGATGGCTACCACGCCGTCGTCGCTCAGGTGGTCGTGTACGAGTTGGAAGAACTCGACGGTCGTCAGCTGGAAGGGGATGTAGGGCGGGCGGTAGGCGTCGACGGCGATCACGTCGTAGGTCGTGTCTGCCCCCTGCTGCGCTAGGAAGCGCCGGCCGTCGGCGGCGACGGTGGTGTAGTTGGGCCAGTCGGCGTGGAAGTACTCCCTGCCGACCTCGAGGATCTGCGGGTCCAGCTCGACGCCGGTGATCGGGAGGGGGCCGTAGATGTCGGTGTAGAGCCCGGCGACGGTGCCTGCCGCGGCGCCGATGAGCAGCAGGTTCTTGGGCGGCTCGGGGCGGAAGAGCGGGGCCAGGAGGAAGTAGTCCCAGATGCCGCTGCTCAGCAGGGCGTCCGGGTGGTAGACGCTGTGGATGCCGATGCCGTCGTTGAGCTTGAGGTGGCGCTCGCTGCCCCACTGGCGCACGGCGATATAGTTGAAGGCGCTCTCGTCCTCGTAGATGAGCTGCCCGCTGCGGCCGTCGTCCCACGCTGCCCGCACGCCGGCCGGCTGGGTGAAGAAGGCCAGCAACAACACGAGGAGCAGTGCAGCCAGCGGCACCCAGCGGTGCGGGCGGCGCAGTGCACCCAGGCTGAGCACGACGAGCAGCAGGATCGACAGCAGGTAGAAGGTCCAGCGGGTGCCAAAGGTGGGGATCAGCCACAGCACGGGCAGAAATGCCCCTACCAGGCTGCCTGCCGTGGCGATCGCCGAGAAGCGGCCGGCAATGTGGCCGGTGAACTGCACGTCGGTTACGGCCAGCCGCACGGCCCAGGGTGTCGCGGTGCCCAGCAGGACGGCCGGCACGGCGAAGAGCAGGGTCACGGCCAGCAGCGCGCCTGCCAGCAGGCCCGGCGCCAGGTCGGCCATGCCCGTTGCCGCCAGGTGGAGCACCGGCGCGCTCAGCAGGGGGACCAGCGCCACGGCCACGGCCGCCGCCGTCAGCACCAGGTCCAGCTCGCGCCGGCGCGGGTAGCGGTCGGCCAGCCGCCCGCCCAGCCAGGCGCCTACGGCCAGCGAGAGGAGGATCAGGCCGATCAGGGCTGCCCACACCAGCTGCGAGTTGCCAAAGGCGGGCTCGAGCAGGCGGGAGGCGCTGAATTCCACGCCGAGCGTGACCAGGCCGACGACAAAGACGAGGACAGATAGTGCAAGCGGGGAGTCAGCGGGGCTGGGCTCTTCTCTATGGTGTACGGTCATGTCCACCTAACAGTGCACTGGCTGCGCGTTCCAATGCTGCTTCGTCCTCGATGGCAGCATCGATTTCAGTACGATGATCTGTGTAGTAGTCAAGAGCAGCAAGTACTTGCGCAGCCTGCAAATCGTAATCTGCAGCTACTTCTTCAGGAGTCATGTTCCACTTCTGAACTGCGGTCACTATCGTCTGCACACGCAGGTTTGTGCCCTTCAGAACAGGCTTGGGCCCGTTCACGCCTTGTCGATAGATGACTTGTGAGGAATGTGATCCGCCTGATTTGTTCCACAGCGGCCTCCATTGTTTCTGACATGCACAAAGTTCATTCGGAAGCTATAATAGCTCATCATTGGGGGATGGCGTAGCGATGCCAAGTATCAGTCGTTTCTTTGGTCTGGTAATATATGTACTTTAATGACCATTCACCGCCGCACTTCCACGCTGAGTATGGTGAATGGGAAGCTGTGTATGTCATCGACACACTCGATCGTCTTACGCGGTGAACTGCCACGACGGGCACACATGCATGGTGATTGAGTGGGCGCTGGCTAATCGGCAAGAGCTGAGGACGAATTGGGCGAAGGCGAGTCGCCAATTGCCACTCGATCAGATCCGGCCGCTGGAGTAGGAGGGTTACGACATGAGTAAGTTAGGTCCACGAGTCCGAGTCCGCGCAGTGGTAGCCACTGAATGGCTGGACGGCGCGGGTGACATTCGAAAACGGCGTCGTGCGTGACATTGACTTGGAGCCGTATCTGCACGGCCCTATCTTTGCACCGATCCGAGCAGATCGAGCGGTGTTCTGCGCCATGAAGGTTGAGGGCGGCACGATTGCCTGGGAAAACGGCGGCGATATTGACCCGGACGTCCTGTACTACAATCTGACGCCGGCCTGGATGGAGCAGGAGACGGTCGGTAAGTAAAAAGCACCCCCAGGCGAACCGCCTGGGGGTGGAAGCAAGTTTCGTGCGTCGGGCCTCGAAACTTTAATTCATCAGCTGGATGATCCCCGCGGCGCCCATGCCGCCGCCGATGCACATGGTGATCATGCCGGTTTCTTTGCCCTGGCGCTGCAGCTCGTGGATCATCTGCACGGTGAGCTTGGCGCCGGTGCAGCCGAGCGGGTGGCCGAGGGCGATGGCGCCGCCGTTGACGTTGACCTTCTCCTCGTCCATCTCCAGCGTGCGCACGACGGCCAGCGCCTGGGCGGCAAAGGCCTCGTTGAGCTCGATCAGGTCGATGTCCTTCAGCTCCATCCCCGCATACTTGAGCGCCTTGGGCACGGCGGCGATCGGGCCGATGCCCATCACTTCGGGCGGCACGCCGCCGACGGCAAAGCTGACGAAGCGCGCCAGCGGCTTGAGGCCCAGCGCCTGCGCCCGCTCTTCGCTCATGATCAGCACCGCGGCCGCGCCGTCGCTGGTCTGGCTGCTGTTGCCGGCCGTGACCGAGCCCTTCATGGCAAAGGCGGGTTTGAGATTGCCCAGCGCCTCGATGCTCGTGTCGCGGCGCACGCCTTCGTCCTTGGCAAAGGTCGTGCTCGTCTCCTTGACGCTGCTGCCGTCGCCTACCTTGGTGACTACCTCCAGCGGCACGATCTCGGCGTCAAACTTGCCCGCCGCCTGCGCCGCCGCGGCCCGCTGGTGCGAGCGCAGGGCAAAGGCGTCCTGGTCCTCGCGCGAAACCCCGTACTGCTTCGCCACGTTCTCGGCCGTCAGCCCCATGCCGAGATAGACGCCGGGATATTCCGACGCCAGGTAGGGGTTGGGCACGAACTTGTTGCCGATCATCGGCACCAGCGACATGCTCTCCACGCCGCCGGCGATGATCGAGTCGCCCATGCCGGCCATGATCTGCTGGGCGGCCACGGCGATCGACTGCAGGCCGGAGGAGCAGAAGCGGTTGACGGTCTGGCCGGCGGTCTCATAGGGGAGGCCGGCACGCAGGCTGACGATGCGGGCCAGGTTCATGCCCTGTTCCGCCTCCGGGAAGGCGCAGCCCAGCACGACATCCTCGATTTCCTTGCCCTCGATGCCGGCGCGCGCCAGCACCGCCTTGACGACTTCCGCCGCCATGTCGTCGGGGCGCATGGTCCGCAGCGTGCCCTTGGGGGCCTTCCCTACGGCCGTGCGGGCCGCAGCAACAATAACAGCATTGCGCATGGTTGGTTATCTCCTTAGTCCCTTAGTTCCGCAGCGGCTTGTTGTTCTCGAGCATGTACTGGATGCGGGCCTGCGTCTTCTTCTCGCCCACGAGGCTGAGGAACGCCTCACGCTCGAGGTCGAGGAAGTACTGTTCGTCCATCCACTGGCCGCTGCTCAGGTCGCCGCCGGCCAGGATGTAGCCGAGCTTGCGCGCCACGACGGCGTCGTGCTCGCTGATGTAGCCGCCCTGCTGCATGCCGTAGACCTCGACGTTGACCGCCGCCACCACGTCACGGCCGGAGGCCCAGACGTTGCCCTTGACGACCGGCGGGCGATAGCCCTCGGCCAGCGTCAGCACCTGGTGCTTGGCCTCGGCGATGCGGTGCTCGGTGTTGAGCACGACGAGGTCGTTCTCGGTCAGGAAGCCCAGCTCGCGTGCCTCTTCGCCCGAGGTCGAAACCTTGGCAAAGCCGACGGTCTCGAAGACCTGGCGCAGGTAGGGCGTCGGGTTGACGTTGGTGGCATTCATGTGCGGGCTGATGCGGCGGCGCACCATCTCCTTGCAGCCGCCCCAGCCGGGGATGACGCCGATGCCGACTTCGACCAGGCCCATGTAGGTCTCGGCGTCGGCCACGATGCGGTCGGCGGCCAGGCAGATCTCGCAGCCGCCGCCCAGCGCCATCTGGTGCGGCGCGGCCACGACCGGCTTGGGCGCGGTGCGCAGGCCCATGAAGATGTCCTGGCCCATCTTGATCATCAGCTCCAACTCGCTCCACATGTTGCTCTGGACTGCGAGCAGCATGGCGAAGATGTTGGCGCCCACGGCAAAGTTCTTGCCGTCGTTGGCGATGACGAGGCCGGTGGCATTGCCGTGCAGCTGCTCGACGGCCGTCTGCATGATCTCCATGATCGGGCCGTCGAGGGCGTTGACTCGCGTGTGCCATTCCAGCAGCAGCACGCCGTCGCCGATGTCCCACAGGCTGGCCATCTCGTTGCCCGCCGTCTTGGTGCGCGTGCGGCGGACGTCGGCGATCGACATGACCATGGGGCCGTGGTCGATTTCGACATAATCCTTGCAGGCGGGGTCGTAGGCCAGCTTCTTGGTGCCGGCATAGGTGTAGAAGCTGCTCTTGCCGGAGGCCAGCATCTCCTTGACCCAGGGGGCCACGGTGACGCCTTCGCCTTCGAGCCGGGAGACGACCTTCTTGACGCCCAGGGCGTCCCAGGTCTCAAACGGGCCCATCTCCCAGGCAAAGCCCCACTTCATGGCGTTGTCGATGTCGACGATGCTGTCGGCGATCTCGGGCACGCGCTTGGAGGCATAGGCCATGGTGCGCGAGAGCGTGTGCCAGATCAGCTCGCCGGCCTCGTCGTCGGCTTCGACCAGCGCATTGAGGCGGGCGGGCAGGTCCAGGTTGCGGGCGTCGCCCACGCTGCTCCAGCGCTGCTTCTTGGGCTCGACATACTCCAGCTTGCCGTCCTCGGCCGCCGTCTGCAGGTCGAGACCCCAGAAGGACTTCTTGCCCTTCTCGTCGACCACCGTCTTGTAGAAGCCCTGGCCGGTCTTGGTGCCGAGCATCTTGTTGTCGACCAGCGCCTTCATGACGGCCGTGCCGTACTCGCCGCGCAGGATCTCGCGGTCCTCGTCGTCGGGGATCAGGCCGTAGAGGTTCTCGCCGACCATCGCCATCACGTCGATGCCGACGATGTCGTTGAGGCGGAAGGTGCCGGTCTTGGGGCGGCCCAGCAGCGGGCCGGTGAGCGTGTCCACCGCTTCCACGCTGTAGCCGTTCTCGATGGCATACTCCATGATGTCGCTCTGGATGAACGAGATCATGCGGTTGGCGATAAAGTTGGGCGTGTCCTTGCAGACCACGACGCCCTTGCCCAGCGCGTTCTCGGCAAAGTCCTTCATGCGCTTGACCATCGCCGGGTCCGTGTCGGGCGTCGGGATGATCTCCAGCAGGTGGAGGTAGCGCGGCGGGTTGAAGAAGTGGGTGCCCAGGAAGCGCCGCTTGAACTCGGCGGTGCGGCCTTCGGCGATGATGTGGATGGGAATGCCGGAGGTGTTCGAGCTGATGATGGCCGTGGGCTGGGCGACCTTCTCGATGCGCGCCATCAGCGCCTGCTTGGGGCCGGGGCGCTCGACGATGACCTCGATGATCCAGTCGCTCTTCTTGATGGCGGCGTCGAAGTCATCTTCCAGGTTGCCGACCGAGACCAGCTTGGCCGCGCTCTTGGTAAAGAGGTTGGACGGGTTGGCCTTGACCATGCGGTCGTAGCCCCCCTGCACGATGCGGTTGCGCACCTTGCGATCGGTGAGCTGGAGGCCGGCCTTCTGTTCTTCGGCCGTCAGCTCGGTCGGCACCACGTCGAGCAGCGTGCTCGGCACCCCGGCGTTGGCCAGGTGTCCCGCAATCGCTGCGCCCATGGTGCCTGCGCCAATCACGGTGACGTAATTGATTCCGTATGGCATTGCAATTTGCTCCTTCAAAACGGATTGGGGCAAGCAAACTCGATTTTAACTTGGTTGGTGCGATTGGCGTCAAACAAAGGGGCGAGTTGCCTCGCCCCCCTGGTCGCTCGCGCGTGCCGTGAGTTTGGCACGCCTCTGTTGTGAGATAGTTGCGGATGAATTGGTGTACTTGGGGCCTAATGTCTGCTCAAGGCCGGCATGTACAGCTCGCGGGTCGGAATGCGTGCCCGGGTCAGCGGATCGCCCAGCAGGACAAAGGTCATGAGCGTATCCAGGGGGCCGCTCTCGAGCACCTTGGTATAGCCCGCCTCGATCAGGCTGCCAAGCCGCTGGCTGCCTTCCGGCGCCGTCTGCAGCTGTTTGAGGAAGCCATCCTGCAGCAGCTCATGCCCGCTGACCACGCTGAGACCCGGTGGGGCCCCACACGGCAATGGCGCCGGCATTCTTGGCACGGATCAGCCACTCGTCGATCGTGCCGTTCGCCGTCGGCTTTACAAACTGCGACGTGTAGCAGGTCATGGACAGCATGACAAACGGCTTGTTCTGGTTGGCCAGCAGGCTGACCTCGCTCGAGCTGAGCAGCCAACCGTCTCTTGGCCGGCTATCGGTGTGCCGCAGGTCTTCCGTCTTCGCATAATAGAAGTGGTTGCTGTGCCCGTTATAGGCCACCAGGCCCGCGCCGCTGCTCAGCGCCTGGATCGTGGCGGCGTTCGCGCTGGCAACGTCGTCGATGCGCCAGCTCTGCAGCCTGCGTGCGCGGCACCGTCTGGTAGTAGCCGTTGCCCGCCGGGATCGGGCTCTGGTTGTCGCCCGCATAGGCAAACTGCCGGTCCGGGGCAGGATCGTAGTAGATGCGCCGGACGCTCATGGCGTTGGGCAGCGCGCTTGACCACGTCGTCGCTCAACGTCGCAAAGTCGCCGGCATAGTCATACTGCGCGTTCTGCTGGTCGTCCATCGCCTTGATGTAGTTGTCGGCCAGGAAGATCTTGCGCGTGCGCCAGTTGTCGCTGTCCGTGGCCGTATCATACGTCACCAGCTTTGCGACGAGGTCGGCAGTTTCCTGTTCGTTGCGCACCGGGAAGCGGCCGATCCAGACGTCGGCGGCAAACCACTCGCGGCCGCTGCCCAGGTTGTCGCCGGTCAGCGGGTTGTCGCCGTTGAGCTGGGCGATGCAGGCGTCACACGCCGCCTCGCCAAACGGCGTCGCCACGCCGGCGGCATAGGGATCGACCTCGTCCATCCAGGCCGCCACCAGCGTCTCGTTGGCGATGCCGCCGTAGCCGAACGGATCGTAGGTGGCATCGCCTGCCAGCACGACCGAGATCCGGCGTGCCGTGTTCTGCCAGTCGCTCTGGTGGCGCAGGAAGTTGCGGATGGCCACGGCCGAAACCTGGCCGTAGCCGTAGACATCATAGATGCCCTGCACATCCACAAACAGGGCGGTATAACCCTGCTGCCGGCGCAGCGCAAGCAGCGGTTCCAACTCGTCGCTAAACTTTGCCGGGCCGATGTAGATGGCGTCGGCCGCACGGCACGTCGCCGAACTGCGTCGGCGCATGGGCCGCGACGGCGGGCTGGCGCACCCCGCCAGGTTTGCCAGCAGGTAGCGGCCGGCGCCACCGGCGGCCTGGTTGAGCGTGTAGCTCCCGCCGCTGCCCGCCGCCACGAAGTTCGGCGTGCCGGCGACGGTCACATCGTACAGCCGCCAGCTCGCCGGCAGGTTGGTGAGCGCAAACGACGCCGCCCCTGCATCGGTGACGAACTCGGCGCCGGTGCTGATGCCCTGGAAGTCAAGCGCGACCGGGCGCCGCCAGGTCACAGACTCCAACAGCACCGCCGTGTTCATGACGCCGTTGGCATTCAAGCGCAGGCGCAAGCTGTCGACCGGCTGCGCCGTAGAGTCAGCGTCGCCGTGCCGGTTGCCTGCTTGATGCAGGAAGGTGCGGCTGTCCAGCTCACGTCCTGCGTATCGACGACGCTGCCGCCGGCCGCGCCCTGCACGTAGTACAGGTACGGCTTGTCACAGCCGTGGCTGAAACCGGCGACATCCGTGGCCACAATTGCAAATGTCGAGCTGCCGCTGCGCAGCGGCAGGGTCGTCTGCACCGGCACGGTGACCGGCACGGACTGCGTGACGTCGGCTGCCCGCCGGTATAGGTCGCAGGGGCTTCCAGCTTCTTGTGGAACCAGTGATCGCCGTCGGCGCCGCGGTAGCCCGTCTCGTAGGTCCGGTTGTCCTGCCACTTCCCCTCTTCGTACGCGCCTGCCGCGGGGCCGCCCGTTACCGGGCCCGCGCTGTGCGATGGCCGGCCCTTCGTCCAGCGTCAGCCAGTAGGCGCTCGTCGCATTCCAGCGGTCCCCAGCCGCCGGCGCGTAGAAGCGCAGGCGGTCGCCGGCCTTTTCGACCGCGATCTGGGTGCCGTTGAGCGTGAGCAGCAGGTTGGCGGGCTCGCGATGCCAGTCCCAACTGGCTGTACAGCACTTCCTGCAGCCCGGGCTGGGCCACCGTGATCTTGAAGCTGTTGGCCAGCGCCGCCGCGTTGACCGGCACGTCGACCGTCTCAACCGCTGCGGCCGTGGCTGCCGCAGGTCACCGGTCGCTGCCACCAGGTCACCCTCGACCGGCGCCGCATCGGGCACCACGCACCTGGAGGCTGCCGGCGACCTTCGTCACGCCATTTTCCTGGTAGATGGGGCTGATGGCGATCACGGCGACGTTGCGGCCGCGTATTACGCCGCTGCGAAAGACGAACGCCGGGCGCTCGGCAGCTGCGGCGCCGGCGTGACGCCGCCGCCCGGCTGCCCAATCCAGCGCCGGCGGGAACTTCAGGCGCCGCAGGCTGCAGCACCGTGTCCGCCGCGCTCGCCGCCAGTTCTTGTATTTCGATCGCCGGTTCCGTGCCCTGCGGGATTGCCAGCGTCACATACTGGATGGGCAGTTGGTAGCCGCCAAATCGTGCGCTGGGCAGGGCCTGCGCCGCCGCGGCGACCAGGGCACTGCCGGAAAGCTCGGTGCCGGGCAAGCTAAAGCGAATGACAGTGTCTGCGCCGTGGCTCTCGACCTGAACGGCCGGCGCCGGAACGGGCTGTGTCTGTGCATGCAGTGGGGCAGGCACAACCAGACCCGTTACCAGGACGGCACATAGTGCCGCCAAACCAATCAATCTGCGTGCTTGAAGTACGCGCTGTGGCATGAGACTCCTTGCTATGGGAACAGGATTAAACTTACGCATTTATATGAAGTGTACAACAAATCTTAGCCTCGAGTCATTTCTGATCTTTTGCTTGCACCGCGGCAGGAACTTACGGCGCAGGTTAACAGCGGGATCTAATTATACGTTATCTCTTTGCGCACCGTGAGATTGCACACCTATAAAGTATGACGCTCAGGCGCACGCAAAGATGATGCTCTCCCTACAATTGTTATGCGTTTTCATGGTCTCATGGTCCGCCGGCAGGCAAAACAAAGGGCGACCGCACCTTGCGACCGCCCTTCACCAGCTTTTCGATTGTGAGAAGAAGTCGAGCTACTTGCCGCCCTTGCCGTTCTTGCCGCGCCGGGTGGCGACGGCGGCAGACAGCGCAGCCAGGCCCGTGCCGAACAGGACCACGGTCACCGGCTCAGGAATCGTCACGGGGCCGCCCGGCACCGGCGTCACGGTTGCGACCGGCGTGCGGTGGCGGTGAGCTGGGCAACGTGCCGGTCGGCGTCGAGTGGGTCCGCCGACAGGCGTGTTCGTGGCAGTGGGGGCTGCGTGGTGGCCGTAGGCGTAAACGTGGGTGGCTCTGCCGTCGGCGTATCTCGCGGAGGGTGGGTCTTGCGCCAGAACAACAGCAGGTACTGCTGCAAACGACAAGAGCATTATCAAGCGATAACGCTACAAGAATGCCCACTCGTGAAAAACTTGATCGCTTCATCGATCGACTTCTCCTCATGATGACTGGTGCGAGTATTCAGACACTAAGCAAGAGCCGGTCCCGCAGAATCGAATCAGAATCAATGCAGTATTAGTGCTATATCAATGCAGTTATCGATGCACGTCGAACGTGATCGGACAATAAATGAAATAAATGCCGGAAATAGCAGGAGAATTCTTATCACACATTGTTGCGTGGCCCAATGTGCCAGGCGGAAATACGCCAAATTCCTAGGTTCTCCAGTTTACACAACCTTAGCCGAACAGGCAAATAGCTTTTGGGGGCTCAGCATAGGCACAACGTTGGCAAAACGTAAGCCAAGAGTAAGCCTGGCGCCTGTATGAGCACATCCCTGAACCTCCTCTGTGTGATAGACTTGCGGACATTGCTAGCCGCCAGCAAATCTATATTACAGACGTGTCAGTATGGAGAAACGTATGTACGTGTCCGACCAACCGGAACCTTACGACTCGTCGCCTTCACATCGCACTGCTCCTACCACTGCCGCCAACGGCGACATCACCCAACCGCAGCCTTCAACAACAGCCATCGATGAGCCGCTCCATCCGCGCCCTTGCGCAGACCATCGACCGCCGCACCCTGCTGCAGACGGCCGGCAGCGCGCCCCTGCTCAGCGTAGCTCTTGCGCTGGCGTCGGGCCGCTCACCGGCGCCAGCATCTGCCGCAGCACCGTCGTCCTCTCAGGCGCCTCCACCGGCGCCGGTCCCGGCGATGTATAACGGCCGGCGCGGAACTGCGCCGGCCACGCAGTGTATGCCGCTGCCGGCGTCCCTACTGCGCCCGAGCCCGAGATTGTCGCGCTCAACCGCATGGGCTTTGGCCCGCGCCCGGGCGACCTCGCCGCCTTGATGGCGCTGGGTGCCACGACCGACGAGCGCTTGACGACCTATGTCGATCAGCAGCTCAACCCCGCCGCCATCGACGACAGCGAGTGCGATGCCAGGCATCGCCGCCCTGAACTATCACGACGCTGGCCAAGCCGCCTGTCCAGCTGTGGCAGGACCATGTGACGAAGCCCAACATCGGGTGGAGCGAGCGCATTCTGCCGGCGTACGAGACACGCACCGCCACTTTTATGCGTGCCATCTACAGCAAGCGGCAGCTCGCCGAGGTGCTGGCCGACTTCTGGCACAACCACTTCAATGTCTACGGGTTTGATACCTGGAGCGCGCCGACGTGGGTGCAGTATGACCGCGACGTCATCCGCGCCAACATGCTGGGCAACTTCCGCACGATGCTCGGGGCGGTCGCCAACAGCCCTGCCATGCTCTACTACCTGGACAACGTCTCCAATACGAGCGGCGGACCCAACGAGAACTTTGCCCGCGAGCTGTTCGAACTGCACACGCTGGGAGCGATGAACTACCTGGGCGCGCTCGGCAAGCCCGGCAGCGCCCCCAAGGACGACCAGGGGCGGCCCGTCGGCTACATGGATACCGACGTCTACGGCGCCACGCGTTCCTTTACCGGCTGGCGCATCAGCCCCGATACCGGCCAGTTCTTCTTTGACGACAAGGTACACGACAAGTACTCCAAGACTGTGCTTGACGTCGTCATGGACGATTTTCTCGGCGTCGACGACGGCAAGACCGTGCTCGACCTCCTCGCCAACCATCCCGGTACGGCGCGCCACATTGCCACCAAGCTCTGCCGCCGGCTGATCAGCGACGACCCGCCGCAGAACGTCGTGGATGCCGCCGCCGCCGTCTTCTACGCCCAGCGCAATGCGCCCGATCAACTCAAGCAGGTCGTGCGCACGATCCTGCTTTCGCCCGAATTCCGCAATACCTGGGGGCAGAAGATCAAGCGTCCCTTCGAGTACGTGGTCAGCCTGCTGCGCGCAGCGGAGGCCGATTTCGGCCCCGACGACTCGTTCTACTGGATGTACGAACGCTGCGGCCAGGCGCTCTTCCAGTGGCAGCCGCCGAACGGCTACCCCGACCGCAAAGAGGATTGGTCGAGCACGATGCCGCTGCTCCAGCGCTGGCGCCTGTGCAACTGGCTGATCGACGGCTGGCGCTACGGCGGCGACGGCGCCAACAAGGACGACCTGCGCATCAACCTCAACGCGCAGATGCCGGCGGAATACACCACCGCCGACAGCATCGTGGACTTCTGGTCGCTGCGTATTCTCGGGCATACCCTGCCGCCGGAAGAGCGCGGCCCGATCGTCGACTTCATGGCCTATGGGCGCAGCCCGTCCAGCGGCCTGCCTGCGCAAGATATCACGGATCGGCTGCGTTTCATGGTCGGCCTGATTTTTATGGCGCCGTCGTTTCCAATGGCGCTAGCTGCGACGGCCGCCACCGTCATACTATTCGTTAGAAGCACTGGGGAAGAGAACAACCAATGTTTAAGATGACGCGTCGTGGGTTTTTGGTCGGCTGCTCGGCCGCAATTGCCAGCTTTGCCGGGGGGCTGAGCTTCACGGCCTTTGGGAGCAGGGCGGCCGAACCCAATCAAGATATCGTGATCGTAGTCTTTCTGCGGGGAGGCATGGACGGCTTGAACCTTGTCCCTCCTATTGCTGGGCCGGACCGCGGCTATTACGAAGCAAAGCGCAGCCGCATCGCCGTGCCCGTCGCCGGCACCAATGCCGCACTCCCCCTTTCCGATCTTATCGGCCTCCATCCTGCAGCCGCGCCCTTGTTCGATCTCTACCAGTCCCAGCACCTTGCCGTCGTCCATGCCGCGGGGCTGACTGCGGACACGCGCAGCCACTTCGACGCCATGCAGTACATGGAGCTTGGCACGCCGGGCAACAAGTCGGGGACGACCGGCTGGCTCACACGCCATCTGCAGACGGCCAACAACCTGCCGCCCGCGGTCATCATGCCGGCCGTTGCGGCCGGTACGCTGCAGCCGGCTTCGCTCCTGGGCAGCCGGGAAAGCGTTGGCATGACCTCGCCCGACGATTTCACCTTTAACGGCCACTGGCGGTACGGCGATTGGCAGCGTTCGAGCCTGCGCACGATGTACACCGGCAGCTCGTGGCTGCACCAGGCGGGCATTCAAACGCTGGATGCGGTGGACGTCGTCGAGTACGCCAGCCCGGGCAACTACACGCCGGGCAACGGCGCCGTCTATCCTAGCTCGTCCTTCGGCGACAGCCTGCAGACGGTGGCGCAGCTCATCAAGATGCAGCTGGGTCTGCGCGTCGCCACCATCGACCTGGGCGGCTGGGACACGCATGAATACCAGGGCGATACCGGCGGCGGCTACTTCGCCTCGCGCATCGGCGAGCTTGCCGGGGGGTTGTCCGCCTTGTACACCGACTTGAGCAACGACAACGGAGTGGACCACAACAAGCGCATCACGGTGGTGGTCATGAGCGAGTTTGGGCGCAGCTTTGCGCAGAACGCCAGCAACGGCACCGACCACGGCCACGGCAACGTCATGCTCGTCCTCGGCGGCGCGGTCAATGGGGGCAAGGTCTACGGCGACTGGCCCGGCCTGGCGACCGACCAGCTGTACGACAAGCGTGACCTGGCGATCACGACCGATTACCGCCGTGTCTTGAGCGAGATCCTGATCCGCCGCCTGGGCAATCCCAACCTGGGCACGATCTTCCCGGGGTATATCGGGTTATGCCCCGCTTGACATCCTGCAGGGCGCCGACCTGGCGCCGATCTACGCGCCCGTGGTGGTGACGCCCACGCCGAACCCGCAGCCTGCCGGCCAGGAGAAGCTCTATATTCCCGCGGTGATGCGCGGGGGGTAAGGCCGGACGTTAGAGTGGGTGGAGTTAGAACAGGCACGCGGCACCGAACTCCTTCGGTGCCGCGTGCCTGTTCAGAGCGAAATCTGCAGGGCAGGAGCGCACGTAGGCGTGCGCACTAAACTTGACGTTGGGCAGTTCGTGCGCGGCTCGCCCCATTAGACTTGACGTTGGGCAGTTCGTCCGCGGCTCGCCCCACCGGACTCGAGGTTGGTTAGATAAAGGGGGGCGAGCCAGGCACGGTGCAGTTTAGTGCTCGAGCGCGGGCAGGAACAGCAGCCACGCGGTGCGCGGCTCGTCTACTTCTTCCAGGCCCGAGGGGCTGACCCAGGTGGCCGCTGCCTGGAAACTGGGGTCGTAGATCGACTGCCCCGGGCCGCCGATCGGCTGGTTGCCTTCCGGCGCAGCCTCGCTCTGGAATACCCGAATCACGGGCAGAATGACCTGCGCTGAGGCCACGATTGCGGACGTGCCGGACATTGCATTTGTTACGACGAAATCCGCCTGGCCTTGCGCGTTGGTCACGGCACTCGCCTTGTTTACGGTGCCTAGGCTGCTCGTTACGTTGACGGTGAAGCCGACCAGCGGCTTGCCGCCGTTGGTGAGGCTGACCGTGACCGTGTGAACAGTCGAAACGTCCAAGGGTACTGAGGCATTCGCCGGCGTCACAGTAAGCACCGGAGGGCCGGGAAGATACTGGGCCGGCGGATCGGCCGGATTGATGTGGGCTGCGACATCTGCCAGAATGGCGTTGTATGCGGCCAGCACCTCGGCGTCCACTGTTGGCCCTTCGTTAGTGGCGGTCTCCTGCAGGGTGATGCCGTTGGTAAAGTGCCATACTGCCGCCTGGCGCGCCGCCTGAGCGATACGGTCTGCCTGCGACGGTGGGTAGTTGGTAAGCAGGTAGATCAGCTCAGGTGAAGGCGCGCTTCCCTGCTGGCAGTACGTTTCCTCCAGGACCCGTTTTGACAGATCGAGGCAGAAGTTATTGACCGGGGCGCCGCCGGCGGTAAGCGTAATCTGGTGAATCGGGGTACGCTCCGAAACAGGTTGAGTTCCGTCGAGCATATTGATGGTCACCGTGCCGCCGTCCGCGTCGACCGGGTTCTGGGTACCCTGATCGACACAGGCGGCAGGCTGCGTTGGGCCAGCCGGCTTATAATCGCTGAAGATGCTGTTGGCAGACGCAGTCTTGTACGGGCCGGTTGCGGCCAGCAAGACCCAGCCCTAAGGCAAGGAACGTGAGCACGATCCCGAGCGGGTGCGCAACGGGGCTCGCTTGCTTCTTCGTTCCCCACGACAGCCGGCTAGACATGAGTTGCATCGATGTTCTCCTTCACTTCATGATGTCTGGATGATGGATATGTAGTAAAAACATGAGGCGTGCGCATACAACAAGGGTATGCGCACGCCTCATTACATCAGCAGTGAATCCGGCCAGGCTGCGAAAGCCAGTTATGCTTGTCCGGACGTGGCGGCGTCTGATCGAACAGGATTATTGGTTGATCAATGGCAAGAACAATCTCTTGCTCGTCCCTTCGGGTTCAGGCCCTACGTCTATGCTCGTCCCCGACGTATCCACGTTGTACTTGCGGCACAACACGTTGTCGCCCGGATTGATCGTCAATGTGATAGGTCCGTTCGGCTCCACGATGCCGATTGGCCGGCCGGCCACGTCGCAGGCGAAGTCGCCAGGGCTCCACGGCGCTCCGGGTGTTTGCTCGCTCAACACGTAGGTAGTACCCGGAATCAAGTTTTCCCAACTGGTCGTGGGTGCAGCCTTCGTAACCACGCGGGTCTCGGGACTGCCGCCCTCCAGCGTGGCCAGTTGGAAGGCAAATGCCCAGTCATCTTCCTTGGTCGACGTGATGATCTTGGTCAACGTGATGTTGGCCGGCTGCGTGGGTGTCACACTGGGCGTCACACTGGGCGTCGAAGTCGGTGTCGAAGTTGGCGTGAACGTCGGCGTCGGTGTATTCGTAGGCGTGTTGGTAGGCGTGACCGTCGTCGGCGTGGTCGGTGTCGGCGTTGGGGTATTCGTCGGCGTATCCGTCACCACGGGCGTATTGGTGGCCGTCGGCGTCGGTGTGTTGGTCGGGGTGTTAGTAGGTGTATTCGTCGCCGTCGGCGTTGGGGTATTGGTCGGTGTCGGTCGGTTGGTCGGCGTCGGCGTGTTGGTCGGCGTCGCCGTCGGGGTTGGCGTGACTAGTCGTGCGCCATTCCTTTGAGGCATACGCGGTCAGGGTCTCGACCGTCGAGCTGGGGATGCCAAAGGGCTGCAAACCCGTGGGATCCTGCTCCACCACATATTCGACCGAGTTGGGCACCGTCACCACCGCGGTTGCGGTGATGCTGGCCGTGCCCGCCACGCTGCTGCTGATCGTGAACTTCGCCTGGCCGTTGGCGTCCGTCGTCCCCGTTGTCTGGTTGAACTGCCCGAAGTTGGCTGCGACCTGCACGCTCGATCCCCGGCAGCGGGAAGCCGCCCTTGGTGAGGGTGACCGTGATCTGGTGTGCGGACTGGAGCGGCAGTTCGTTGATGGCGGTGACAGGCGCCACATTCATCGCCAGCGGGCCCGGGCGCAGAATGGCCGGCGGGTTGGCTGGGATCGATGGCGTTGATCTCGTTCACAATTGCCGTGTAGAGAGCGGCCACCGCCGCATCCACGTCCGGGCCTTCGATGGTGGGATCTGCCAGGTCGAGGTTGATCCCGTTCGAGAAGTGCCAGACCGCCGCCTGCTGCGCCGCCTGCTTGATCCGGTCCTGCAGGTCCGGCGGATACTTGGCAATCAGGTAGTTCAACTGCACGTCGCTGATGTCGCTCAGCAGGCAGACCGGAACGCCGGTCAGGCGTGCCTCGATGGAGTCGATGCAGTAGCCGTAAAGGACCTGGCCGCCGCTCAGCTCGATGCGCTGGATTGAAGTCGGATAGTCCTCGACGTTTGCGGGGTTTGTCCCGCCGTACATGCGCACCTGGACTGCGCCGCCCACAGGATCGATAATGGTTGCGATGCCCGGATCGGTGCACGTTTGCTGCCTGCGCCGGCTGCGCCGCCTGCGAAGTGCCGGTGCTGAAGAGAGCTGCCAGCAGCCCCAACAGCAGAATGAGTGATGCCGACACGCCACAGCGTCCGCTGTCTTGACCCGCGACTCTAAAATGTTTGACGACATTGCTTCTCCCTCCCCAACAACGATAGCATCTACGTACAGTCAGCTGCGTGCGCGTGGTCTGTGTCAGCGGGTCTTCGTTGTATCACACACGCATAGCAAGTAAATCTCACAATTTTTTGCCAATGTGGCACCATTGTACCTGAATATTCCCCGAAATATTACTTACACATTGCTTTCAGGATGCCCAATAAATACGCATTCTGCCCGCTGTTGCTCCCAACATTTAGACCTTCATTCCAGACTCCTGGTATATTGGGGCCAATAGACTGCGAAGCGAACAGGAAAGGATACCCGCCTATGACTACCCAGAATTCTGGCCAGGATTTCTTTGGCGCGAAAGACACATTCGACACCGGCAGCGGCCCGGCTGTCATTTATCGGCTCTCTGCCCTGGAAAAGCAGGGCTTCAACCTGCAGCGCCTGCCGTTCTCCATCCGCATCCTGCTGGAAGCGGCGCTGCGCCAGGCCGATGGCTTTGAGATCACCAAGGAGGCGATCGAAACCATCGCCAATTGGGGGCCCCAGACGGCCGCGCAGGTTGAGATTCCCTTCAAGCCTGCCCGCGTCGTGCTGCAGGACTTCACGGGCGTCCCCTCCGTCGTCGACCTGGCGGCGTTGCGCAATGCCATGGAGCGCATGGGCGGCGATCCCAAGCAGTGTCAACCCGCTGGTGCCGGTTGACCTGGTCGTCGATCACTCGGTGCAGGTCGATCAGTTCGGCAGCGTGCTTGCGCTTTACTACAACGCCGAACGTGAATTTGAACGCAACCGCGAGCGCTATGAGTTCCTCAAGTGGGGGCAGGGCGCATTCGACAACTTCCGCGTCGTGCCGCCTGCCACCGGCATCGTGCACCAGGTCAACCTGGAATACCTGGCCCCGGTCGTGCAGCTGCGCACCGTCAACGGCGACGGCATGCCGGTCGCCTATCCGGATTCGCTGGTCGGGCACCGACAGCCACACGACGATGATCAACGGCCTGGGCGTGCTGGGCTGGGGCGTGGGCGGCATCGAAGCCGAGTCGGTCATGCTGGGCCAGCCCATGTACTTCCTGCTGCCCGAGGTGATCGGCTTCAAGCTCACGGGCCAGCTGCCCGAAGGCGCGACGGCCACCGACCTGGTGCTGCGCGTGACGGAGATGCTGCGCAAGAAGGGCGTGGTCGAGAAGTTTGTCGAGTTCTACGGCCCCGGTCTCAGCACGCTGACGCCTGGCCGACCGCGCCACCATCGCCAACATGGCGCCCGAATATGGCGCCACCATGGGCTTCTTCCCGGTGGACGAAGAGACGCTGCGCTACCTGATCGGCACCGGTCGCAGCGAGGAGCAGGTCGAACTGGTGGCGCGCTACTGCAAGGAGCAGAGGCTCTTCCGCACCGACGACACGCCCGATCCCGAATTCACCGACACGCTCGAACTGGACATGAGCACGGTGAAGCCTGCCCTGGCCGGCCCGAAGCGCCCGCAGGATCGCGTCGACCTGGACGAGATGAAGGCGATGTGGACCAGCGCGCTGACGGCGCCGGTCGGCCCGCGTGGCTTTGGCCTTGCGCCGGAAAAGGTGCACACGACGGTGCCCGTCACCTATGCCGGCCGCAACTTTGAGCTCAAGCATGGCGACGTGGTCATCGCCGCCATCACCTCGTGCACCAACACGAGCAACCCCAGCGTGATGGTGGCCGCCGGCCTGCTGGCCAAGAAGGCCGTCGAGCGCGGCCTGGACGTCAAGCCCTGGGTCAAGACGAGCATGGCGCCCGGCTCCAAGGTCGTCACCACGCTACCTGGACGAAGCGGGGCTGACCCCCTACCTGGAAGCGCTCAACTTCCACACGGTCGGCTATGGCTGCACCACCTGCATCGGCAACAGCGGCCCGCTGCCCGAGCCGATCAGCGCCGGCATCAAGCAGGGCGACCTGGTGGCGGCCGCCGTGCTCTCGCGGCAACCGCAACTTTGAGGGCCGCATCAGCCCCGACGTGCGCGCCAACTTCCTGGCCTCGCCGCCGCTGGTGGTCGCCTATGCCATTGCCGGCACCGTCAATATCGACATGGACAGCGAGCCGCTTGGGCTACGATCCCAATGGCAACCCGGTCTTCCTGCGGACGTCTGGCCGAGCCAGGCCGAGGTGCGCAGCACGATGAACCGTGCGCTCAAGCCCGAGATGTTCCGCGAGCAGTATGCCAACGTCTTCACCGGCAACGAGCAGTTCAACGAGGTCAAGGTGCACGGGCGGCGACCTCTTTGCGTGGGATCCGGACAGCACCTACATCAAGGAGCCGCCCTTCTTCCGCATCACGAAGGAAGTGCCGCCTGTCCAGCCGATCACCGGCGCGCGCGTGCTGGCCTTGATGCCCGACAGCACGACGACCGACCACATCAGCCCGGCCGGCGACATCGCCAAGGGCAGCCCGGCCGCCAAGTATCTTGAGGAGCGCGGCGTGCCGCGCAGCGAGTGGAACAGCTACGGCAGCCGCCGCGGCAACCACGAGGTGATGATGCGCGGCACCTATGCCAACATCCGCATCAAGAACCAGATGCTGCCCGGCGTCGAAGGCGGCGTCACCAGCTACATTCCCACCGGCGAGATGCTGCCCATCTGGGAAGCGGCCGAGCGCTACCAGCAGACCAGCACGCCGCTCATCGTGCTGGCCGGCAAGGAATACGGCACCGGCTCCAGCCGCGACTGGGCGGCCAAGGGCGTGCAGCTGCAGGGCGTGCGCGCCGTCATCGCCGAGAGCTTCGAGCGCATCCACCGCACGCAACCTGGTCGGCATGGGCGTGCTGCCGCTCCAGTTCCTGCCCGGCGCCAGCGCCAAGAGCCTGGGCCTGACCGGCTACGAGACCTACGACATCCTCGGCCTCGCCGACGACATGGTGCCGCGCCAGATCTACCAGGTGCGCGCCACGCGTGACGACGGCACGGTCGTCGAGTTCCAGGTCATGAGCCGCGTCGACACGCCCGTCGAGGTCAACTACTACAAGAACGGCGGCATCCTGCAGACCGTGCTGCGCCGCATGGCTGCCTAAGCGGCCTTTCCTGGAACGGCTTCCCGGAAGCGTTTCCTATAGGTGTCAACGATGACTCAATATCAACTGACCGGCTGGGATTTGTCCGAACTGCTGCCCAGCGCAGACAACGAGGTGGTCGAGCAGCGGCTCCAGCAGCTTGAGGCCGACTGTGGCGGCCTTTGAGGCCTGGCGGCCGCGGCTGCCGGATCTTGCGGCCGCGCGATCTCCGTGCAATCGTGCAGCAGTACGAATCGATCACGACGCAGGCCTATGTGCTCGGCGCGTACGGCAGCCTCTGGTTCTCGGCCGACACGCAGTCCTCGGCGGCCATCACCTACCAGAACCGCATGCAGCAGGCGCTGACCGGCATCCAGAACCGGCTGCTCTTCTTTGACCTGTGGTGGAAGGAACTGGACGACGCCACCGCCGAGTCGCTCCTGCCCGATGCTGCGGCAGGATCCTGACTACCGCTTCTACCTGGAAGATCTGCGCCGCACGAAGCCCTACACCCTGGACGAAAAGTCCGAGCAGCTGATCAACCTCAAGGATGCCGACGGCATGTCGGCGCTGATCACCCTCTACACGATGCTGACCAGCCGGCTCGAGTTTACGCTTACGATCGACGGTGAGACGCAGACGCTGACGCGCGATGCGTTGATGGCCAACGTCTATTCGCCCGATCCCGCAGCGGCGTGCCGCCGCCTACCAGGAACTCTATCGCGTCTACGGCAAGGAAGCGCCAATCCTGGCGCAGATCTATGCCAACCGTGTGCGCGACTGGTACAACGAGCAGGTGACCGTGCGCGGCTATCACTCGCCCATCGCCGTGCGCAACGTGGCCAACGACATACCGGACGCCGCCGTCGATGCGCTGCTCGACGTCTGCCGGCGCAATGCCGGCATCTTCCAGCGCTACTTCAAGCTCAAGGCCCGCTGGCTGGGCCTGGAAAAGCTGCGCCGCTACGACATCTATGCGCCGCTCGCCGCTTCAGATACCAAGGTCGAGTATGACAAGGCCGTCGACATGGTGCTCGACACCTTCCGGCGCTTCCACCCCCAGGTCGCCGAGCAGGCACTGCGCGTGTTCGACCAGAATCACATCGACAGCGAAGTGCGCAAGGGCAAGCGCGGCGGCGCATTCTGTGCCACCGTGCTGCCGTCGCAGACGCCGTGGGTGCTGGTCAACTACACCGGCAAGGTGCGCGACGTGGCCACGATCGCGCACGAACTGGGCCATGCCATCCACAGCATGGCGGCCGAGAACCACTCGCTGCTGACCCAGCACCCATCGCTGCCCTTGGCGGAGACGGCTTCGGTCTTTGCCGAGATGCTGCTGACCGAGCGCCTGCTGGCCGAGCAGCCAGACCCGCTGGTGCGGCGTGAACTGCTGGCGGCCTCGGTGGACGACATGTATGCCACCGTGATGCGCCAGGCCTACTTCGTGATCTTCGAGAAGGCAGCGCACGCAGGCGGTGCTGAACAACCAGTCGCCCGAAGAGATCAGCGCCATGTACTTCGACCTGCTGGCCGAGCAGTTCGGCGACAGCGTCGAGATTGGCGACGAGTTCCGCAACGAGTGGGTGAGCATCCCGCACATCTACAACACGCCCTTCTACTGCTACGCCTACAGCTTTGGCCAGCTGCTCGTGCTTGCGCTCTACCGCCGCTACCAGCAGCAGGGCGATGCCTTCAAGCCCGGCTACCTCAAGCTGCTCGCCTATGGCGGCTCGGCGCACCCGGTGGATATCCTGCGTGAAGCCGATGTCGACCCGGCCGACCCCTCCTTCTGGCAGGGCGGCTTCGACGTGATCCGCGACATGATCGACGAACTGGAAGCGATCGAGGTGTAAGGGCACCCTGCACATGGCCGCACGGTCATACCTCGCCGGCGTCGACGTCGGCGGCACCACTGTCACCTACCCAACTCGTGGACGAGCAGCTGCGGCCCGTCCACGAGACCACCGTCGCCACCGACACCAGCAGCCCCGACGCCACGCTGGAGAGCATCGCCCACGGTATCGACCTGACACTGCGCGAAGCGCAGGTCACGCACGGACTGGCCGGCATCGGCCTGGGCGTGCCCGGCCAGGTGGATTCCGTCAACTGTGTCTCGGTCATGGCCGTGAATCTCTTTTGGTACGGCTATCCGGTCGGCGTGCGCCTGCGCGAGCGCTTTGGCGTACCCATTGCGCTTGAGAACGACGTGCGCGCCGCCGCCCTGGGTGTCTACCAGTTCGACAATCCCGCCAACAGCCAGGACCTCGTCTATGTGAGCATCGGCACCGGCGTGGCGGCCGGGATTATCCTCAGACGGCCAACTGCTGCACGGGCGCAACAACCTGGCGGGCGAAGTCGGCCACTTCATCGTCGACCCCGACGGCCCGCCCTGCAACTGCGGCGCGCACGGCTGCCTCGAGACGCTTGTCTCGGCCACCGCCGTCATTCGCATGGCGCGTGCCGCCGTCAGTGCCGGCGAGCGCCACCATACTGGCCGCCTGCGAGCCGCTCAATGCCAAGGCCGTCTACGATGCTGCGGCGGCCGGCGACGCCGTCGCCCAGCAGATCGTCACCGACGTTGGCACCAGGCTTGGGATTGCCTTGCGCAACGTCATCATGGCCTACGACGTCGACACCGTCGTGCTCGGCGGCGGCGTGACCCGCGCCGGCGACCGTTACCTGCAGCCGATTCTGGCCGAGTGGGCGCGCCAGCGGGAGACATCGGCCTTTGCCCGCGCCATGCTCCTGCCCGCCAAGCTGCGCCTGGCCGATCCGAGCCGCAACATGGGCGCCTGGGGGGCAGCGGCCCTCGCCGCCCGCAATATTCTTGCCTAGACACGCTTCCGGGAAGCCTTGCGCCAAACTATGCTCTACATTCATAACGCCAACGATTTATACGCCCGAAGCTGTCATCGAACAGGGCGCAATCCTCGTCGACGGCCAGCACATCGCCGCCTGCGCGCCTGCTGCGGAACTGCCCGCGCCCGTTGGCGCCGAAATGACTCGACGCCGGCGGCGCAGCGGTCGTGCCCGGCTTTATCGACCTTCAGCTCAACGGCGCCTTCGGCGACGATTTTACCGAGTCACCCGACACGATCTGGCGGGTGGCCGAAGGGCTGCCACGCTGGGGTGTCACCTCGTTCTTGCCGACGATCATCACCTCGCCGCTCGCCCAGGTCGGCAAGGCCCAGGAGGTGCTGGCCGGCGGCCCACCGGCTGGGTGGACGGGCAGCATTCCGCTTGGCCTGCACTGCGAGGGCCCGTTCCTCAACCCGCAGAAGAAGGGCGCCCACAACCCGAGCCACCTGCGCCTGCCCTCGCTGGAGGCCGTGGCCGCCTGGTCGCCCCAGCAGCACGTGCGCCTGGTAACCCTGGCGCCCGAACTTCCCGGCGCGTTGCCCGTGATCGAAGCGCTGGTGAGCCGCGGCGTGCTGGTCAGCAGCGGCCATTCGATGGCTACCTATGCCGAAGCGCAGGCTGCTTTTGCCGCCGGCGCCCGTTACGGTACCCATCTTTTTAACGCCATGCCCCCCCTCGAGCACCGCGAGCCCGGCCTGCCCGGCGCCCTGCTCACCGCCCCGGAGCAGGCGATCGGTATCATCCCCGACGGCGTGCACATCCACCCTGCCATCGTCGCGCTTGCCTGGCAGGCGAAAGGTCCCAAGCGGCTCAACGTCGTCACCGACGCCATGGCTGCCCTGGGCATGCCGCCGGGCCGCTACATGCTGGCCGACCAGGAAGTCATCGTCACCGAGCGCGATGCGCGCCTTGCCTCCGGTACACTGGCCGGGAGCGTGCTCCCCATGGATGCGGCGCTGCGCAACATCCTGGCGTTTACCGGCTGTTCGCTGTCCGAGGCGTTGGAGACAATCACCAGCACCCCGGCCGACCTGCTGGGCATGGGGCATGCTCCGCGGCCGTATTATCCCGGGTGCCTATGCGGACCTGGTCATGTTAACGCCCGACCTGCATGTCAGCTTGACGATGGTGGAAGGAAAGACGGTCTATCGGCTATAATGCTTGCAACCACTGCCGAATTGCCCGCTACATAAGGAACAGGGAAATGATCATGGCGCTTGAGAATTCACATCTCTACCGCGAGATCCATGAGCAGCCTGCTGTGCTGCGCCAGCTGATCACGCGCGAGCATCAAGTTATCCGCCGCCTGGCGGCTGCCATCCGTGCCCGCGAGGTGGATTACGTCGTCATTGCCGCGCGCGGCACCAGCGACAACGCCGGCCGCTATGCCCAGTATCTCTTTGGCGCCGTGAACCGCCTGGTCGTCGCGCTGGCCACGCCCAGCCTCTTCTCGATCTACAAGCAGCCGCCGCGTTTTGCGAATGCCCTCGTGATCGGCATCAGCCAGAGCGGCAAGAGCCCTGACATCGTATCGGTGCTGGCCGAAGCGCGCCGCCAAGGCGCCCTCACTGCGGCCATCACCAACTTCCCTGACTCAGATCTTGGCCGCCAGACCGAGCACGTCATCACCCTGCATGCGGGGGATGAAAAGTCGATCGCGGCGACGAAGACCTATACGGCCTCGCTGGCTGCCATCGCCGCGCTCAGCGCCGAACTGGCGCAGCAGTCGGCCATGCAGGATGCCCTCGAAGCGGTTCCCGACGCCGTCGCCGCCACCCTCAAGCTGTCCGGCGAGATCGGCGCGGTCGTGGAACGCTATCGCTACATGAACGAGTGCGTGGTGCTCGGCCGCGGCTACAACTATGCGACGGCCTTCGAACTGGCGCTCAAGCTCAAGGAACTCACCTACACCATCGCCGAGCCCTACAGCAGCGCCGACTTCATGCATGGCCCCCTGGCCTTGATCGAGCACGGCTTCCCGGCGATCGTCGTGGCGCCCAGCGGCGTAGTGCTGCCCGAGATGCAGGAGTTCATCCAGACGCTCAAGCAGCGTGAGGCCGAGATCATCGCCATCAGCGACGACATCGATACGCTCAGCCTGGCGCGTGTGCCGCTGCAACTGCCGCAGCCCTGTACCCGAGTGGCTCTCGCCGATTGTCTCGATTGTTCCCGGCCAGTTGTTCTCCCTGCACCTGGCGAAGGTGCGCGACTTTGATCCTGATCACCCGCGTGGGCTGCGCAAGGTGACGGAGACGCGTAGCGGTTCTAACCGCTACGTGTCATTGCCACTGGATAGCCGCACGCCTGCGTGCCGGAGACTCGCACGTAGGCGTGCGAACTTAACAAACCGGCGATCTTATGATCAAAGCGCTACGTGGCTTTTCTCCATCAAAATAGCGCTGGTGAGCACCGGCAGCGTATGCTATACTCGCGTCTGCAGTTGCTAAGTTGTAATCTGGAATTGTGGATTTCCGTAAGGAGAAGCTGGCGCGTCGAATAGTCGATGCGGTGCGATCATGAATGGAGCCCCTTCTCGCTCTTGGCCTTACTTCCTGCGCCTGTTTGTGCCAATCAGTCTCCTCTTGCTGCTCGGGTATGTGTATGTTACCTGGTCGGGCATTGAGCGCCATCTCGGCGAGCACCCGTGCCGGTGAAACACTCCATGTTGGGTTGGCGGCCGGGTCGCTGGCGTGCGGACCTGGTAGAGGTTGAGCATGATCTGCGGTTTCTGGCCAGCCATGTGGTTTCCGGTGCAGACGGGCCCCTGACGATCCGTCTTTTCAGGCGCAACTTGCGGCGAATTTCAGCACGTTGATCCGCAGCAAGGGGCTCTATGACCAAGTAGCCTGGCTGGACATGGACGGCAAGGAGCGCATACGCATCAAGAACGTCAACGGTACCCCTGTCCCCGTTCCGCCGCGACAGCTTTTTAGCCGCGCCGACACCGGCTATTTTACCGAAACGATCAAGCTGAATCTCGGCCAGATCTTTATGTCGCCTCTGCAGTTGAGCGCGGAGAACGGCGTCGTCGAAGTGCCGTTGAAGCCTGTGCTGCGTTTGGCAACGCCTGTGTTCGACGCCTCCGGCGCCCGGCGGGGCATCTTTGTGGTGACCTATCATGCACAGAAAATGCTGGACGAGTTCACGGCGTCGGGCGCTGCTATCCAGGACCACCTGATGCTCGTCAACGACGCCGGTGATTGGCTGCACCCTGCGGATGATCGTGACGAATGGGGCTTCATGTTTGGACAGGAGCCCGGCTTTGCCGTGCATTACCCGGCCGAATGGCAGCAAATCAAGGCCGCTCATGAATGGTCAGTTTGAGATCGTCCAGCGGCCTCTGGACGTTTAAGACCGTACAGCCCTTGTCTGGCTTGATGCACGGCTTGATGCCCAACAGCAGCCTGCCTGGCAAGCAATCCGAGGCATGGATTGCAATCTCGCACATTCCGCCCCAACATCTATGGGGCCGTTCGGTTCAGCTACAACCTTTCGGAATACGGCGGTTGTGGTTGCGCTGCTCGGCATCTATGCCTTTCGTCGTGGCTCGCCTTGCCCGCACGCAGGTCAAACAGCAGGAAGCCCTTACCTATGCCAACAAGATGGCGTTATGAGGCTGACGCTGCCAACCGTGCCAAGAGCGAATTTCTGGCCAACATGAGCCACGAGATTCGCACGCCGATGAACGGCGTGATGGGCATGGCGGGCCTGCTGCTTGGACATGGATCTGGACGACGAACAGCGGCAGTATGCCGAGACGATCCATGACAGTGCCGAATCACTGCTGGTGATCCTCAACGACATCTTGGACTTCTCGAAGATTGAAGCAGGCAGGCTCGATCTTGAGATGATCGACTTTGACCTGCGTGCGATGCTCGCTGGCCTTTGCCCGGCCATTCCTGGCGCGTGCCCAAGTCGAAGAAGATCCACTTTGGTTACGCCATTGGGCCGGCCGTACCGACGTTTGTGCGCGGTGATCCTGTCCGCCTGCGCCAGATCCTCACGAACCTGGTTGGCAACGCCATCAAGTTCACGCACGCAGGGGGAAGTATCGCTCCAGGTAACGCATGTTGTCGCAGGAGGAGAGGCGCCAGCCTGCTGCGCTTCTACTGTCACCGACACCGGTATCGGGATTGCCGCGGACAAGCAGGAACTCCTCTTTCGCAAGTTTATGCAGGCGGACAGCTCGACGACGCGCCAGTATGGCGGCACCGGGTTGGGGCTGGCCATATCGAAGCAGCTGGTCGAACTGATGGGGGGCGAGATCGGAGTCGTCAGTCGACTGGGAATCGGTTCAGAGTTTTGGTTTACCGTGCGCCTTGGCAGAGTGCACCGCCTGGGGCGCCGCTCGAGGCAATGGAGGATCGGCCTGCGCAAGAGGCGCAACGAGCCAGGTTCGCGATACCGTTGCAACGCGCCCGCTGCTGGCGACGGCTATGCGCGCCGACGGTGCACGCATCCTGCTGGCCGAAGATAACGTTACCAACCAGAAGGTTGCGCTCGGCGTTCTGAGCAAGACTAGGACTTGCAGGTCGATCCGGTGGCTAACGGCCAGGAGGCAGTCGCCGCGCTGGAGATGCATCACTACGACCTGGTGCTGATGGACGTGCAAATGCCGGAGATGGACGGTCTGTCGGCCACGCGGATGATTCGTGACCCGGTTCTGCCGTCTTCGACCATGACGTGCCGATCATTGCGATGACCGCGAATGCCATGGAAAGCGATCGCGAGCAGTGCCTGGCGGCGGGGATGAACGGGTACATCGTCAAGCCGATCGTGCGGCAGGCGCTGATTGAGGCGCTTGATACGTGGCTGCCGCAGGCGGCGAGGGTGAGTGGGTGATCGTCATGATGCCGAGTTGCGTCACGCCACTAAACCAGCCTTCTCAGGTTAATTCCCGGTGAGGACCTTGCGGCGGTAGACCTCGTCGAGGCGGTTGTCGATGCGCTCGGCTTCTTCTTCGGGCATGTAGTTGGGGCCGCCGGACGCATAGGTGGCGAGGAGAATCTTCGACCACTTGTCGGCCATGCGCATGATGTTGAGCGCTTCCTGGGCCGTCTGGCCCAGGGCGGTGATGCCGTGGTTGACCATCAGCAGCAGCTTGGGGCTGCGGCCGTAGGCATCCTGGTAGCGGCGCAGCTCGTTGCGGATGGCGTGTCCCAGGTAGAAGCCGGGATCGACATACGGAACGACGGCCGGGTAGCGTCCGCAGACGACGATGCCGTCGGGGAACAGCGGGCGCATGAAGGGTTCGGCGCCGAGCTTGCCGCACAAGATCGAGTTCGCCGAGACCGGGTGCGCGTGGGCTACCCATTTTGCACCGCCCTCGGCCAACAGCACGGCGTGCATAAAGGTTTCCGTCGAGGGCCGCTTGTGGGTGGGATCGACCAGCACATCGGCCAGCGCCTCGCCTACTTCCACCTCGCTCATGTGTGGGCGGTCCACATACTTCAGCACCGCATCCGTGCGGATGTGGCTGAAGCTCGCCGCGTTGGCCGTCGACAACGACGTACCCGAGGCCTTGATCCAAAACGTACCGTCGCCCACGTCGGCGCTCGTATTCCCCTCGCCCAAAATGGCCAAGGCGCGATCCTCGCGGCCGACATCCAATGAGAGCTTGATAAGTTCTTCTAAAATCTGATCGGCAGCCATAAGCTACTCCTTGCAAAAAGCAGAGAAAAAGGACAGATGGTAAGCGGGCGTGAGACGCGCAAAATACGAATCACAAAACTATATTACAACCAATCGCAACGGCTGCGAAACATAAAACCGCCAGTTGCGAAAATCCTCGACAGCACGTATACTGCGCGTATACTGCAGGTAGTGCGTTACTTCGTTAGGTTTAGCCCCAATCTCTGTCGTCTATCAGCTTTGGCCTTGCTGCCGCCTTGCGCGGGGTGGAGCCGCCGAAAAACGCTTTTGTATATATAAGTGGGAGATCTGTTATGTCGCAATCATCGAATGGGTCGAGTCACCGGGCCGCTTACAATGTGCTCGCGGACCAGCTTGCTGCCGACGGCATCGACGTCGAGGCGGTGAAGAGCGCCCTCAAGCGCCAGCATATCGAAACGCCCAGCTGGGGCTACGCCAACAGCGGCACGCGCTTCAAGGCATTTGCCTGGCCGGGCGCCGCCACCACGACGCAGCAAAAGCTGGACGACGCCGCCATGGTGCAGAAGATGACCGGCGTCGCGCCCACCGTGGCCATTCATATTCCCTGGGATAAGCCGGCCGACAACGATTATTCGGCGATGGCCCAGTATGCCATCGACCGCGGCGTACGCATCGGTGCCGTCAATCCCAATGTCTTCCAGGACGACGAGTACAAGCTGGGCTCGTTTGGCAACCCCGATCCCGGGATCCAGGAGCGGGCACTCGACCATGTCCTCGAGTGCTGCGAGATCATGACCAAGGTCGACAGCGATGTCTTGAGCCTCTGGTTTGCCGACGGCACCAACTTTGCCGGCCAGGACAACCTCCCCGCCCGCAAGCGCCGCTTTGAGCACAATCTTGCCGCGGTCTACAAGCACCTGCCGCCCAACAGCCGCATGATGATCGAGTACAAGTTCTTTGAGCCGACCTTCTACAGCACCGATATCCCCGACTGGGGCACCGCCTACGCCATGAGCCTCAAGCTCGGCGAGCAGGCCCAGGTGCTGGTCGACCTCGGCCACCATGCCCACGGCGTCAACATCGAGCAGATCGTGGCCTACCTGCTGGACGAGGGCAAGCTGGGCGGCTTCCACTTCAACAACCGCAAGTATGCCGACGACGACCTGATCGTGGGCAGCGTCAATCCCTATGAACTGTTCCTCATCTACAACGAACTGGTAGCGGCCGAGGTCGAAGGGGTCGACGTGGTCAGCAACACCGCCAAGCGCGTCGCCTACATGCTTGACGAGTGCCACAACATCGAAGGCAAGATGCTGCCCACCATCATCGCCGTCATGAACTGCCAGGAAGCCTATGCCAAGTCCCTCTGTGTCCAGCGTTCTGCAGCTGGCTCGAGCTGCGCGAGGCAGGCGAGGTCCTGCTGGGGCATAAGCTGCTGACCGACGCATTCCGCATCGACGTGCGCCCGCTGTTGGCGCAGGTGCGCGAGGAGATGGGGGTGCCGGTCGATCCGGTAGCAGCCTACCGTGCCTCCGGCTACGAGGAGAAAGTGCGCAAGGAACGCGGTACGGCGTCCGCCAGCGGCGGCTTCCAATAATCATTTTTGATCAGCAGCAGGGGCAGCGAATGCGAGCCAGCAGCCTATGAACCCTACCTCTTCGACGGGGACCACGTCCGTTCCCGTCCTGGAGATGCAGCACATCTCCAAGCGTTTTGACGCAACCCAGGCGCTGGAAGACGTTTCCCTGGCGCTCTATCCCGGCGAAGTGCACGCCCTCATCGGCGAAAACGGTGCCGGCAAGTCGACCCTGATCAAGATCATGACCGGTGTGCACCGGCCCGACACCGGCGAGATCCTGCTCGACGGCAAGCCGGTGCACATCGCCAACTCGCAGGCGGCGCAGACGCTCGGCATCGCCGCCATCTACCAGGAGCCGATGGTCTTCCCCGACCTCAACGTCGCCGAGAATATCTTCATCAGCCACCGCAACCGCGGCATGGTCGTCAACCGCGGCAAGATGGCGCGCGAGGCCGAGGCCATCCTGGCCCAGCTCGACGTCAAGCTCGACGTGCGCATGCCCGCCCGCGGGCTCACGCTGGCGGCCCAGCAGGCAGTCGAGATTGCCAAGGCCATCTCGCTCAAGGTGCGCGTGCTGATCATGGACGAGCCGACGGCCTCGCTTTCGGCGCACGAGGTGGAGCAGCTCTTTCGCCTCGTCAACTCGCTGCGCAGCCAGGGTGTCGCCGTCCTCTTCATCGGCCACCGCATGGAGGAGGTCTTTCGCATTGGCGACCGCGTCACGGTGCTGCGTGACGGTAAGTGGATCTCCTCGCGGCCGCGCAGCGAAGTCAACCGCGAGCAAGTCATCCGTGAGATGGTCGGCCGTGAAGTGGGCGACTTCTTCGCCAAGACACAGGTTACGCCCGGTCCGCTCCTGATGTCCGTCTCCGGCCTCGCCAAGGAAGGCGTCTTTTCCGGCGTCTCCTTTGATATCCACCAGGGCGAGGTGCTGGGTTTCGCCGGGCTGATCGGCGCCCGGCGCACCGACGTCGGCCTGTGCCCTCTTCGGGATTGAGCCTGCCGACGCAGGCTCGATCACATTTGAGGGCAGCCCCGTCGCCATTCGCCATCCCGACGATGCCATGCGTCTCGGCATTGCCTATGTCACCGAGGACCGCCGCGGCCTGGGGCTCAGCCTGCCGATGTCGATCACCTCCAACATCAGCCTGCCGACCCTGCGCCGCTATCTGACGGGGTTGGGGCTGGTGCGGCGCAAGCAAGAGACGGGCACGGCGGAAGAATACCGCCAGCGCCTCATGATTCGCACCCCGTCGGTCGACCTCGAGGTCGGCAAGCTTTCCGGCGGCAACCAGCAGAAGGTGATGCTCAGCAAGTGGCTCAACGCTCGGCCTAAGCTGCTGATCCTTGACGAGCCTACCCGCGGCATCGACGTGCGCGCCAAGGCCGAGGTGCACCACATCATCAACGACCTGGCCCAGGAGGGCCTCGCCATTATTCTCATCTCCTCTGATCTTCCCGAGGTGCTGGCCATGAGCGACCGTGTCCTGGTCATGCGTGAGGGCAGGCAGATGGGGATCTTCGACCGTGCGGACGCCACACAGGAGGCGATCATGACGGCAGCGATGGGCCAGCACGAAGAGGTGAAGGCATGAATGCCATTCGCCGCCGCTTCCAGCCCGAGCAGGTACGCGAACTTGTGCTCATCCTGCTCATTATTGGCATCATCATCTTCTTCGGCACACAGATTGAGAACTACTTCAGTGCCCGCACCTTTAATCGCATCTCCACCAGTGTTGCCGTTATTGCCGTCGTGGCCGTCGGCCAGACCCTCGTCGTGCTGACGCGCAACATCGACCTGTCGGTGGGCTCCATTGTCGGCTTCACTGCCTACGTCGTGGGCACGGTATTGTCGCACAACAACGGCATCCCGCCGTGGGCCGTTATCCTGATGGCCATCGTGCTGGGTGCGCTTCTTGGGTTCCGTCAACGGCGTCATCGTGGCCTACGGCCGCGTGCCGTCCATCATTGTCACCCTCGGCACCCTGGCGCTGTACCGGACGATCCTGGTGGAGATTTCGGGCGCCAACAGCGTGCTCACCAATGAGCTGCCGCAGTGGCTGATAGACCTGCCGCGCCTCAACGTCGTCAGCTTTGGCGAGATGGACGTGCGTGCCATCTTCTTCCTGGCGCTCTTGGTCGTCATCATTTTCCAGTGGGTGGTCAGCTACCTGCCCTGGGGCCGCCGTCTATATGCGATCGGCTCGAACCCTGATGCTGCCCGCATTGCCGGTTTCCCGGCGCAGCGCATTGTCTTTACCGCCTTTGTGCTGAGCGGTTCGCTGGCGGGGCTGGCCGGCTTCATGTTCCTCGCCCGCTTTGGCAACATCACGGTTGTCGCCGGGCAGGGCATCGAACTGCAGTCGGTCGCAGCGGCCGTGGTCGGCGGCGTGAGCACCAACGGCGGCATCGGCTCGCCGTTTGGCGCCTTTCTTGGCGCCATCCTCATCGACGTGCTGGAAAACAGCCTCATCCGCTGGCTGGCGATCAGCGAGTTCTGGCGGGACGCGCTGCTGGGCCTGCTGATCTTGCTCGCCGTCGCCACCGACACGGTGATCATGAACCGCCTGCGCAAGCTGTGGAGCCAGCACGAACTGCAGGTGACGGAAGACGACACGACAGTACCGCCCGGCACGCAAGGAGACAAGGGCTATGCGGTCTAAATTTAAGTGGTTGTGGCGCTGGGAAGGCGTGCTGCTGATCATCCTGCTGGTGATCATCGCGTACAACGCGCTGCGCACCCCCGGCTATCTTACCGTCGGCAACTGGATCAACATGTTTGAGCTCTCGATCGAGAAGATCATCGTGGCGCTCATCATGACGTTTATCATCATCAACGCCGAGATTGACCTGTCAGTCGCGTCCGTGATGGGGTTTGCGGCCTGTACGATGGGCTTCCTCTTTGCCGCCGGCGCGCCGATGGGGGCGGCGGTGGCGGCCGGATTGGCGGTTGGCGTGCTGTGCGGTCTCTTTAACAGCTTCTGGATCAGCGTGGTCGGCCTGCCCTCGCTTGTCGTCACCCTGGCCGGGCTGATCCTCTACCGCGGCCTGGCCTATGTGCTGCTGGAAGATCGCTCCATCGGCCAGTTCCCTGCCTGGCTGAACGATCTTGGCCAGCAGCCGCTGGTCGGTCCCTTCCCGCTGGCGATGATCATCTTCTTTGGGATGGTTGCGCTCGCCATCATCATCTTGCAGTACTCGGCCTTTGGCCGGTACGTCTATGTGATCGGCAACAGCAAGGATGTTGCCCGGTATGCGGGCGTCAAGGTACAGCGCACCAAGTTTATTCTCTTTGTCGCCTCGTCCACCATAGCGGCGCTGGCCGGGATCCTCTACGGTGCACGTCTGGGTGCCGTGCGCGGCGACATTGGCAACGGCTTTGAACTCGACATCATCACGATGGTGCTGCTGGGCGGCGTCAGCATCTTTGGCGGCTCCGGTACATTGTGGGGCGTGCTGCTGTCGATCCTGATCGTGCTCAACCTGCGCAACGGCATGTCGCTCGCCAATATGTCCGGCCACATGCAGACGGGTGTCGTCGGCATTCTGCTGATCTTGTCGGTGCTCGTGCCGAATCTGGCCGGCAGCGCACAGGCTGCCTGGAAGCGGCGGCGTGCGCAGTCGGCAGCGGCGGCGAAGACGGTTACAGCGTAGGTAACGCTATTTGCCATTTGCCAACCGAACCCGATGTGCTATCATCCTGAATTGCTTTCGTATCTCTTACCCAACCAACCCGTTTCAGAACGTATCAGTTACACAACTAGGAGGAATTCCATGCAGAAGAGACTTCTCTCTGCCCTTGCCGTCCTGATGGTCGCGGCCCTGCTGCTGGCCGGCTGCGGCGGCTCGTCCGCACCTGCCGCCACTGCCACGACTGAGGCCACTGCCGCCGCCGAGGCTGCAACTACCGAGGCGACTGCCGAAGCTGCCGCAACGGAAGAGGCCACGGTAGAGGCAACCGCCGAGGCTGCCGCGACCGAAGAGGCCACAGTAGAGGCGACCGCCGAGGTGACCGCCACCGAAGCGACGACCGAGACAGCCGCTGCGCCTGCCGGCGAAGCCGTCAAGGCTGAGCCCGGCAAGGCCCTGAAGATGATCCTGATGCCCAAGTTCCTCGGCATCCTCGTCTTCGACCAGGCCAACCAGGGCGCCCAAGAGGCCGCCAAGGAACTTGGCAACCCCGAAGAACTGCAGTTCCTTGGGCCTACACCCGAGAACAGCGTCGCCGGCCAGATCGAGATCGTGACCAACGCCGCCACCCAGGGCGCCAACGCCATCATGATCAGCAACAACGCCGGCGACCAGATCGCCCCGGCCGTCAAGGCTGCCCGTGATGCCGGCATGACCGTCACCACCTGGGACTCGCCGATTCCTTCCGGCGAAGGCGAACAGCTCTTCGTCGCGCAGGTAGACTTTGCCGAAACCGGCACGGTGATGGCCGACATGGCGCTTGACATCCTGGGTGCCGACGGCGGCCAGTTCGCCATCCTTTCCGCCTCGCCGGACGCCGCCAACCAGAACGCCTGGATCGCCTCGATGCAGGAAGCCCTCAAGGACCCGAAGTACGCCAAGCTGGAACTGGTTGACACGGTGTACGGCAATGACCAGTCCGAAGACTCCTACAACCAGGCCCTGGCCCTGGTCGACAAGTACCCGGACCTGAAGCTGATCATGGCCCCCACGACGGTCGGTATCGTGGCCGCGGCCAAGGCCATGCAGGACGAAGGCCTGTGCGAGACCGTCAAGGTCAGCGGCCTGGGCCTGCCCGCCGAGATGCTCGAGTACACGAAGAACGGCTGCGCGCCTGAATTCGCGCTGTGGAGCTTCGTCGACCTGGGCTACCTGTCCTACTATGCCACGTACCTGATCGCCAGCGGCGCGCTCCAGCCGGCCGAAGGTGCCAGCTTTGACGCCGGCCGCATGGGCACCTACACGATCGAGAAGGACCCGACCCGCGAGAATGGCCTGCGCGTCGTCATGGGGCCGTTCACGGTCTACAACGCGGACAACGTCGAGGCGGCTGCTAAGTAAGCAGTGGCTGGCGTGTTCCTGAGTCTAGCGTTCGACATGTCCCCGGGACCTGGCGAGGTCCCGGGGACGTTATTCTACTAGCACGAGAATCCAGTATGCCCGA
This sequence comes from uncultured Chloroflexia bacterium, assembly GCA_963791135.1. GTDB lineage: Bacteria > Chloroflexota > Anaerolineae > Caldilineales > Caldilineaceae > Fredericiella. Next base: position 12,484 of record CAWBRX010000020.1, on the reverse strand, counting down.
ATCGGTGATCGAAGCCTCACGCAACTTTTTCCACGAAGTTCTTCTGCCCATCCTCCGCCGCGACTTTCCTCGGGAGACAGCCCAGACCGCCTTTGGCGTCTTTGGGTATGGCTCTGAAGTCATGCGCATGGACGACGAATATTCCAGCGATCACCATTGGGGCATTCGCATCAATGCGGTCATGCCCGATGCGCTCTACGGCGCCGGCGGCTCGACGATCGGCCAGGCCGTCGCGGCGAGCCTGCCGGAAGAGTACCACGGGTACGCTGGTGCGCGCCGGCTTTTCCGGCGGCACGGGCCTCTCGATCACCGGGCTTGAAAGCTATCTCAAGACGACCATTGGCATCGACCACGCGCCTTGCACGCTACGCCGAGTGGCTGGGTGCGCCGGAAGAAGACATCATCCACGTCATCAACGGCGAAATCTGGCTTGACGAGCCCGGCACCTTCAGCCACATCCGTTCGGTCCTGGGCGCCTACTATCCTGAACCCGTCCGGCTGCGCCGGATTGCCCACTGGTGCCGCTATTTTTCCGGCATGGGCGCGTATGCGCTCAAGCGTGCCATTCTGCGCGACAACGAATATTACGCCACGATCGTCTTCTCACGCGCCGTGCGCTGGGCTGTACAGCTCGCCTTTATGCTCGAGCGCCAGTACTACCCCTACGATAAGTGGACCCACACCTTTTTCCAGCGCCTGCCGCGCCTGTACGAGCCGCTGGGCCCGCTCGTCGCCGAGTCAGTGCGCCTGGCCACGCCCTGGGAGCGCAAGCTCGAACTGCTCAACCGGATGGCCGACGTGCTCGACCACTACATGGTGGTCGACGGTGTCCTTCAGCCCCATCCCAAGTTTGCCGAATCGCCCACCTCGGGCTACCGCCTGCTCGAACACGCCTACGCCGAGATCCTGCACAAGCTGCCGGCGGACCTGCGCGGCATGACGCCGGTCTGGGAGCAGATCTACTGGGAGCAGAACCACAGCCTGTTCGTCGCTTCGCTCGACCTGCCGACGTGGGACGGCATGCTCAACCTCCACCCGGAAGAGGACGCGGAACTAGAGCGCTTCCATGGAAGCCGTCCACGAAACGGCGGCTGCGCACGTGGGCGTGCACACTGAACGTATCGATGAGACGGAGACGAAATCCTGTGAATTCTAAAGAACGGGTGAAGGCGACGCTGCGGCGCGAGACGACTGACCGCACGCCTGTCGACTGCTGGCTTTACCAGAAGCAGTTTCTTGATAAGCTCGCGGCCGAGTATGGTACGCGCGACCAGTTTCTTGACGAGTTTGGCATCGACATCTTTGTCGGCTACATCCCTTACCCGAACCAGAGCGGGCGTATCTGGGACGTCAAGGAACTACCCGACTTTGATCCCGGCGACCCGCGCGACCCCAAGTGGCTCAACCATACCGACTGGAACTATGATTTTGGCGGGCTCAACGTGACCCAGGCCGTCGCCGCGCAGGGGGACAAGCGGTTTATCATCGCCCACGTGTGGGGGATGGTGGAGGGCACCAGCCGCATTATCGGCATCGAAAACTGCTGGATGAACCTGGGCGCCCAGCCCAAGATCATGGGCGCCTGGTTTGACCGCTATGCCGACTGGCTCTGCGGCCTGCTCGACAGCATCAAGGCGGCCGGCGCCGACGGCATCACGCTCTCGGACGATTGGGGCAGCAACAACACGATGCTGTTCTCGCCGCGCATGTGGCGCCAGCTGATCAGCCCCCACGCTGCAGCGCGTCGTCAAGTACGCCCACGAGATCGGCCTCTTCGTCAATCTGCACAGCGACGGCTACATCATGCAGATCATGGACGACATCATCGCCATGGGCTATGACTCGCTCCATCCCGTGCAGGAGAGCTCGGGCATGGACCCGCAGACGGTCAAGGACAAGTACGGCAGCCAGATCACCATCTACGGTTCGCTCGACGTGATCGACGGCCTGCTCGCCTACGAAGGCGATGCGCTTGACGAGTACATCACGCGCCGTTTCGAGATCTATGCGCCGGGTGGCGGCTTTATCTACAACACCGGGCCACTTCGTCCAGCCCGATATTCCGCCGCAGCGGCTGGTGCGTGCCTATGGGACGGTCAAGCGGCTGGCACAGCAGTACCACACGCCATGACAGGGGATCAGGTCGCATTCCCGCAGGCGGCGCAGTGGATCGGATCGGCCCATGCCTTTGACCTGCAGGAGGCCTATCTCGATTTCCGTGCGCCCTACGGTGGTGCTGGACGAGGTGCCGCGCGCGGCCGAACTGCTGATCACCGCCGACAGCCGCTACCGCCTGTGGATCAACGGCCGCCATGCTGGCCCGCGGGCCGGCCCGATCCTATCCCTGGCAGCAAAGTGTCGACCGGCTGGACGTGACGCCCTACCTGCAGGCGGGCGCCAACGTGTTGGCCGTGCAGGTCTATCAGCCCGGCTACTCGCACTTCGCCTATACGCACCGCGGCGCGGCGGGTTTGCTCGCCTCTCTGCGCGGCGACGAACACACCCTGCTGGTCACCGATCTCACCTGGCAGGTGCGGCGCAACCCTTCTTTCAGCCCCCTGGTGCCGCGCGTCTCGATCTACGGCAGCGGTGTCGAGGACCGCGACCTCCGCCGGGAAGATGAGTGGTGGGCGCCCGGTCTACGACCCGTCCGGCTGGTCTGCCCCGCGTGTCGTCGCGCCTATCGGGGGCTATCCGTGGTTGGAACTGCACGAACGCATCACGCCGCTCCTGGTCGAGCGAGAGCTGCCGCTGGAGCTGGTCGAGGTGCGAACAGGCTACCCTGGACGCCAACGTGGAGCCGCATGTCGCCTTGCGGGCGGCCTGGCAGGCGGGTGCAACGGTCGAGGGTGTGCAGGCGGGCACGAGGTCCGGCGAAGGGAATTCCGGACGCGGAGGGTGTGTGCGTGCGCCTGGCGCCGGGGGTCCATGCGGGGACCGGCTGGCTGTTTGACCTCGGCCGCGCCTATCCCTGCCAGGGTTCCGTGGAAATCGAGGGGGCGGCTGCCGGCCAGACACTCCTGGTCAGCTATGCCGAGAAGACACGCGGCGGCGAACTTGTCATTTCCGACCCCCAGACGTACTGCCGTGTGCGCATGACCGACCGCTATCATCTGCGTGACGGCGACCAGGTTGCGGAGCCGTTTGCCTTCCGCGGGGGGCGCTACCTGCTCTTCTGGCTCTCCGGCCCGGCGTCGCATGCGCTGCCGGCTCCGCTTCCACGTGCGGACCCTTGAATATCCGCTGGGACCCGTGCAGCCGCTAGCCCACAGCCGACCCGCAGCTGCAGGCAGATTGCCCACCTGTGCGAGCAGACCCTGCTGTGCCTGCCTGCAGGACAGCTTTGTCGACAGCGCCTGGCGCGAAAGCTCGCTCTGGCTCGGCGACGCCTTGCCGCAAGCCCTGATCCTGCATGCCATGACCGGCGACACCCGGCCGCTGCGCCAGGCCCTGACGCTTGCCGCCGCCGGCGCCTATCCGGACGGCGTGCTGCCCAGCGTCCTGCCCGGCGAAGTGCATGCCTACGCCATCGTCGATTACAACTTTATGTGGGTGGAACTGCTGGCGCTCTATCTCGAGCTGACCGGCGACTCGGCCTTGGTGGCCGACCTTTGGGACGTGCTCGTCGCACTGCTCGACCGCTTTCACGCCGACTGCGGCCCGTCGGGGCTGATCCTCAGCCAGCCCGGCCGCCGGCTCTTCCTCGACTGGGCTCCCGTCTCCCGCGGCGAACCGAGTGCCATCTACAATCTTCACTACCTGCTCGCGCTGCAGACCGCCGAGCGCCTGGCGCGGCAGCTTGCGCGTCCCAGCGACGCCGAGCGGTGGCACAGCCGCGCGGCTGCACTGCAGGCGGCGGCGCACACCGCGTTCTATGAGGCCGGCCGCTGGTGGGACGACCTGCCGCGCACGACATACTCGCAGCTTGCTGCTGCCCTGGCCATTTTGACCGGTGCGGTTCCGCCAGATGATGAGCCTGCGCTGCTCGACCAGATCGCCGCCCGATCGCTGGATCCCGCAGACGACCACACGCCGGGCCAGATGGTGCTGGCCAGCCCCTTCATGCACCACTACCTCTTCACCGCCCTGCGCAGCCGCGGCCGTGACGCTGCCGTCGTCGCCATCATCCGCCTGCGCTGGGGTCGCTGGGCAGCCGCCGGTTTTCCCACTGCCTGGGAGAACTGGAACGTCGATTTCCCCGACGGCTCGCAGTGCCACGCCTTCTCCGCCCACCCACGCTATCATCTCGCTGCGATAAGCCTCCGTTGATCGCGCGAACGCCAATTGTAAGTAAATTGTAGCTCAAATGTACCCCTGCGGCGTTTGCGTTCGGCACGCATACTGAGTAGGATACTCCGGGCGAACCGTCTAGGCGACCAGCCGGTGAACCGGCCAGGCGATGTCACCCGTACAATGAGTACCATTTGAGAAGGGACCAACAGATCTATGCATTCTCACGTCCGCACGCAGCTTCTTACGCGCGAGCGCCGCAGCATCCGCTCCTGCTGGTCCTGTTCACACTGCTTTTCCTCTGGAATCTTCCTGTGCGGGCGGCGAACGCAGATAGAGCTGGTGAAGGTGGTCGGACGGGCTGAGTGACGCCGGTGTACGTGACAGATGCGGGGACGGCAGCGGGCGGCTCTTTGTGGTGGAGAAGGGCGGCACGGTGCGGATCGTGAAGAACGGGCAGCTGGTGGCGACGCCGTTTCTCGACATCAGCGACCGGGTGGCAGACGATGGGCGAGGCGGGGCTGCTGAGCATTGCGTTTCCCGCCGAACTATGCGACGGCAGGGCTACTTCTTTGTCTACTACAACCACAAGGACAACATCGCGTGCGCCGGAGGCGGTCGACCAGGGCCACAACGAGGGCCACGACACGGTGGTGGCGCGTTTTCGTGTGACCAGCAACCCTGATGTGGCCGACGCTGGGCAGCGAAGAGCGGATCCTGGTGCGCAACCAGCCGTATGTCAACCACAACGGCGGCTGGTTGCGTTTGGCCCGGACGGCAACCTCTACATTGGTCTTGGCGACGGCGGCGACGGCGGTGACCCGCAGAACCAGGCGCAGAACATGGGGACGCTCCTCGGCAAGATCCTGCGTGTCAGCGTGGGTGCGACGGGGACCTACACGGTGCCGACCGACAACCCGTTCGGCAGCACGGCGGGCGCCAAGCCCGAGATCTGGCAGTATCGGGCTGCGCAACCCGTGGCGCTGGAGCTTTGACCGTGCGCAACGGCGACCTGCTGATCGGCGACGTGGGGCAGAACAAGTTTGAGGAGAATCGACTACGCCGCGGCGGGGCAGGGGGGACTGAACTTTGGCTGGCGCTGCAAGGAGGCGTAACAGCATCTACAACGACAGCCCGCCGTGCGACGGCGCACGTTGACCGACCCGATTGCGGCGTACGGGCGCGACGTGAGGGCAGTCGGTGACGGGTGGGTACGTGTACCGGGGCGCAGGACTACCCGAGCGCTCGCGGGACGCTACTTCTTTGCGGACTTTATGAGCGGGCGAGATCTGGAGCATGACGCGCGATCGGCACGCGGCTGGAATGCGCCGGTGGAGGAGCTGCGACACGGGGTACAACATCGCCTCGTTTGGCGAAGACTAGTGCCGGCGAACTCTACGTCGTCGACTTCGGCGGCGCCATCTATCGGCTGGTCAGCGACAGCGCGCCGCCGCCCGGCGCAGCCGTTGCGACTGCGACGCCGCAGAACACCCACGCCGGTACGCAACGTACCACGGCGCAACCCTCACGGCCACATTCCCGCCCACGGCCACTCCTACGATTGCTGTCGATGCCGACTTTGTGCTGCCCGGCACCCAGCCCGGTCAGCTTGTCGACACAGATCGTCGATCCCGACACCTGCAGCGCCTGCCACACCGATCCGATCTACAAGGCCTGGCGCGGCAGCATGATGAGCCAGGCCGGCCGCGACCCGCTCTTCTGGGCGGCGCTCCACGTGGCCGAGCAGGATGTGCCCGGCTCCGGCGACTACTGCCTGCGCTGCCATTCGCCCAAGGGCTGGTTTGAGGGCCGCAGCCACCCGACCGACGGTTCGGCGCTCCAGGGCGCCGACCTCAGCTCCGGCATCGCCTGCGAGGTCTGCCATCGCGCGGTGTCGCCAGTGCCCTCCGCGGCAGGCGCCGACCCTGCGGCGGTGCAGCGCGATGCCGTTATCCGCGACATCCTGGCCCAGGAGGGCAAGCTCCCGCCGACCGGTCACGTGGGCAGCGCCATGCTGATCCTCGACCCCGAGGACAATCGCCGCGGGCCTTCAGCTTTACGGCGCCGCCGCCGCATCCCAAGGCCACCTGGCGTACGACTTTGCTGGGCCAGGGCATCGACCCTGTCGCCGAGTCCCGCCTGTGCGGCACCTGCCACAACCTCGAGAACCCGGCACTCTCGTGGGACGCAGCGCGCAAGCAGTACTGGCCCAATGCCGAGGACACCCCGCCTCCCTCCGTGGACGCGGACAGCAATTTCCCCGTCGAGCGCACGTTCGACGAGTGGCTCAACAGCGACTACGCCACCGCCGAAGGCGTGATCGCACCGGCGTTCGCCGGCGCCAAGGCCGACGGCATCGTGCGCACCTGCCAGGACTGCCACATGCCGCGCACGACCGGCCTCGCCGCTTCTACCGGCAGCCCCGTGCTGCGTGACTGCAAGACCACCGGCTGCCTGCCCGCCCACGTGCTTGTAGGCGGCAACACCTGGGTGCCGCAGCTGCTCCAGGATCCGCGCTGGCGGCTCGCGGCCCAGCAGGACGCCGCGGCGCTCGACGCCACGGTGCTGGCCGCCCGCGACATGCTCAAGAAGTCGGCGACCCTGTCGTTGAGCGTGGCGCAGAAGAGCGGCAGCAAGCAGGCGGTCGTGCGCATTACCAACGAGAGCGGGCACAAGCTGCCCACCGGTTATGCCGAGGGCCGCCGCATGTGGATCACGCTGGAAGCCTACGACAAGAACGACAACCTGGTCTATGCCAGCGGCGTCTATGATCCTGCCACCGGCGTGCTGGCCGACGATCCCGACCTCAAGGTTTACGAGGTCAAGCAGGGGCTGACCCCGGAACTGGCTGCCGCCCTGGGCAAAGATGCCGGCGAGAGCTTCCATTTTGTGCTCAACAATACCACGGTGAAGGACAACCGTATCCCGCCGCGCGGCTATACCGTCGCCGCCTATGATCGCCCGGGCATGGTCCCGGTGGGCGCCACCTATGCCGACGGCCAGTACTGGGACGAAACCGTCTATGCGCTGCCCGACAGCGCTGCGCGCGTGGTGGCCAGCTTCTACTACCAGACTGCGTCCAAGGAGTACGTCGACTTCCTGCGCGCCAATGGCGGGCCTGACGGCGCGGCGCTTGGCACGCTGTGGGATGATCTCAAGAGCCCGCCCGAACTCGTGGCGCAGGAAACCGTCGTCGCCGGCCAGGGCAGCCAGCCGCCTGCGGTCGTCGACGATGCCTTTACGATCGAACCCAACCAGACCGCGCTGCTCGACGTGCTCGCCAACGACAGTGATCCTGAGCAAGGCGCCTCTGCAGCTGATCGCCGCTGCGCCTTCGCCCAGGGCAAGGCCACCATTATCGACAACAAGGCTGCCTACACCCCCCGCGCGGCTTCTCCGGCGACGTCGTTCTGGTCTATACCGTGCGCGACAGCGCCGCCAACGAGCGCCAGGGCCAGGCGGCCGTGCACGTGGCAGGGTGTCAACTACGTCCCCTATATCGAGAAGCAGTGATGGGAGCGCACGTGGCGTGCACACTGAACGAGGGAGAGCTAACGAGGCCGGAACGAACACCTGTTCCGTCAACGTTGTTTCTGTCTCCCGGAACACATTATTTGGAAAGGACCAATCTATGTTCAAGCAAATACAACCCCGAACCTCGCCGCTGGGCCGGCCTGCCTCTGGCCTTCCTGGCCATCGCCGCCGTCTTTGCCTCCTGGCTTCCAGTGCGAGCGGCGAACGAGATTGAGCTGGTGAAGGTGGTGGACGGGCTGGTGACGCCGGTGTACGTGACGGATGCGGGGGATGGAAGCGGGCGGCTCTTTGTGGTGGAGAAGGGCGGCACGGTGCGGATCGTGAAGAACGGGCAGCTGGTGGCGACGCCGTTTCTCAACATCAGCGACCGGGTGGCGGACGATGGGGAGGCGGGGCTGCTGAGCATTGCCTTTCCGCCGAACTATGCGCGAGGCGGGCTACTTCTTTGTCTACTACAACCACAAGGACGATATTGCGGCACCGGAGGCGGTGGACCAGGGGCACAACGAAGGGCACGACACGGTCGTGGCGCGTTTTCGGGTGACCAGCAATCCTGACGTGGCGGACCCTGGGAGTGAAGAGCGGATCCTGGTGCGCAACCAGCCGTATGTGAACCACAACGGCGGGCTGGTCGCAGTTTGGCCCTGACGGCAACCTCTACATTGGTCTTGGCGATGGGGGCAATGGCGGTGACCCGCAGAACCAGGCGCAGAACAAGGGGACGATCCTGGGCAAGATCCTGCGGGTGAGCGTGGGTGCGACGGGGACCTACACGGTGCCCAGCGACAACCCGTTCCGCGGCACGGCGGGGGCCAAGCCGGAGATCTGGCAGTATGGGCTGCGCAACCCGTGGCGCTGGAGCTTTGACCGCGCCAACGGCGAGCTGCTGATCGGGGATGTGGGGCAGAACAAGTTCGAGGAGATCGACTATGCTGCCGCCGGGCAGGGGGGACTGAACTTTGGCTGGCGGTGCAAAGAGGCGTACAGCATCTACAACGACAACCCGCCGTGCAGCGGCACGTTGACGGACCCGATTGCGGCGTACGGGCGTGACGTGGGGCAGTCGGTGACGGGCGGGTACGTGTACCGCGGGCAGGACTATCCGACGCTGCGCGGGGTCTACTTCTATGCCGACTTTGTGAGCGGGCGGATCTGGAGCATGACGCGGAATGGGGCGCGGTGGAATGCGCCGGTGGAGGAGCTGGACACGGGGTACAACATCGCCTCGTTTGGCGAAGACTCGGCCGGCGAACTCTACGTCGTCGACTTCGGCGGCGCCGTCTATCGGCTGACCTCAACTGCCGGGCAGGGGTTGTCGGATCAGATGTATCTGCCCAATATCCTGTTGGGTCGGGATTAGCGTCACGCAGCCCGCGTAGCCTGCACGCCCCGTGCCGGGCGGCCCCAGGCCGCAGGTTCGAGTCAGCCGCGCTGCTGGCGTGGAGCACGAGGCACGCGGCTACGCTGGGCGTGCAGGCTACGCGGGAGGCGTGCAGTATGCGGGACTGCAGGTACACGGGGCCGGCGTGGGACAAAAGTCCCTGCCGGCCTCTGGTTTGTGGGCTACGATAGGCAGCATGCAAGCGAATCGGTCACTTACGCCATTTCTCTATGTGTCGCTCTTTGCACTCGCCCTGGCCGCCAGCACGGGCGTGCTGCTGCGTTTTGGCATGATCTACGGCATGCCGGCGTGGGCGCTGAATTTTGCTGCGGTACGCCATGCGCACAGCCACTTGATGTACTTTGGCTGGGTTACGCTGGCGCTGATGGTCTTTATCTGGCGGGCGCTGCCGGGGTATACGGGGCGGCCGCTTTCGCGTGCGGTCACCTGGCAGCTGGCTGCCACCTCGGTCTTTGCGCTGCTCAGCTATCCGGCTTTCTGGCAGAACGGCTACGGCCTCACGCAGATCGGCTCCGCCCATCTGCCGTTGGGCTCGATGGTTTCTACCTTTAACGGGCTCACCTGGTTCTGGTTTGTCTTTCTTTACGTGCGTGCCACCCGCGGTCTAAACCCGCGCCCGCTGCCGGTGCAGCTGTGGGACTGGGCGATCATGCTGCTCCTGCTGGCCTCGCTCGGCGCAGCCGGCCTCGTCGGGCTTGTGTTCAGCCGTGTGGACAATCCGTTTCTTCAGCAGCTATTCCTGCACCAGTTCCTCGACCTCTTTGCGGTCGGCTGGTTTAACCTGGCCGTCCTGGGCGTCTTCTGGTGGCAGTTGGGCCGCGCAATGCGGACCCACTGCCCTGCCGCAGCTGGCTGCCCGACCATGAGCCTGGCGCTGCTGCTGGCGCCGACATTTCGTGCTCGGCATCACCCCGGCGCTGCTGCCGCCACACCTTTTTTGGATGGCTGCGCTGGCCAATGTGGGCGCTGCCGTCCTCCTGGCCATCCATGCCGTGCGCTATCTGCGGCGCACCGGCTCGCCCGCTTGCGCTGCCCGGCCTTCACCTGCTGGCTTTTGGGTCGCTGGCGTGTATCATTGCCATCGCCTTTCTCCTCCTCATCCCTGGCGTCTGGGCGAACAGCGCCGCCGGCCCGATGCGGATCTTCTACCTGCACGATCTGCTGCTGGGCTGGGTGAGCTCGTCGCTGCTCATCCTGATCGACGCCGAGTTTGCACTTGTACCGTGGCGCCGCCTGCGGCTTGCCATCTATGCCTTGTGGGAGATTGGGCGTCGTCGTCATGCTGGCGGCGCTGCTCGGGCTCGGGCTCACAAGCGTGGTGCCGATCTCTGCCTTGACGCTGCTGCAACTGGCGGCGTGGGCGGCGGTGCCGGTCGCCGCCGCCGCCATCCTGCTGCTGGGCGCGGCGCTTGCCGCCCGCATTTCCCGCTCGCCTCAGCACGCTGCGCGCCGGCGACGGTGGCGTGGAAACCATGCCACCAGGGCACTACTCCGGTAGCAAGCTTACGCATTGGCACTGCAGCAAAGTTGCATTTGCCTGTGTATCGTTGTATTTTTCCGCCCCTGCACCGCCACTGTGTTGATGTGGAACAATTCCACATCAAACGATTTTTCTTGAGGCTACCTGCAGACGGAGGAAACCAACACCATGCCACGCCAAGTGACCCGCGCTGCGCGCTATGCGCTCGCCACCATCGCCGCCATCATCTTCGCCACGGCTATCTGGACGGGCCACACTGCCAGCGCCCAGCAGCTTAACTGGACCGGCCGCATCACCGACCATGCCTGCCGGCGGATTTGTCGGCCAGTGGGTGGTCGGCGGCCGCACCTTTACGGCGACTGCCGCGACCGATATCCGCCAGGACAAAGGCCCCTTGGCCACCGGCGTCTGCGCCGAGGTCGAATATGTGGGAACAGCGGAGCCTTATGCTGCCACCAAGATCGCCAGCAAGAGCAATGACGACTGCAGCGGGACAGCCACGCCGACCCCCAGCGTCACGCCCAGCGTGACGCCCAGCGTCACGCCCAGTGGCACGCCCAGTGCGACGCCCAAGCGCTACCCCCATGCGCCGCAGCGGCGAAGTGGAGCGCTACGGCCGCATCGACAGCTTTCCGGCCAACCTGATCGGCGACCTGGGTCGTGGACGGCGTCACCTACACCGCTACGGGCAGCAGCGAGTTCAAGCAGGAAGACGGCGCCTTTGCCGTGGGCGCCTGTGTCAAGGTACATGCCCTGACGACAACCACGCCTGCTACGATCCGTGAGATCGAGACGGAGCGTGCCTATCGCTGCGGCGGGCAGAACGGCACGGCGGCACGGGGCGGAAGCCGAGGCCTATGGCGTGCTCCAGAGCTTCCCCGCCAGCCTGATCGGCGAGTGGAATATTGGCGGGCTGATCTACGTGGCAGATGCCGCCACCGAGTTCAAGCAGGAAGGCGGCCCGTTTGCCGTCGGGACCACCGTGAAGGTGCACTTCTCGACGGATGCAGCCGGTGTGAACCGGGCGCGTGAGATCGAGACCAAGTTTGCCAACGACGGCGGCGGCAGCGACGACGATGGCAACGGCACGTATGAGGGCGCCGAGGGCCATGCCTACGGGATCGCCGACAGCGTGCCCGACGGGCTGGTGGGTGCGTGGAGCATCGGCGGCGTCAGCTACACAGCCACCGCCAGCACCAAGTTCGAGCAGAGTGACGGCCCCCTGGCCAACGGCGCACGCGTCAAGGTCGAATACTATCTGGGTGCAGGCGGCGAGCGGATCGCCAAGAAGATCGAGAGCACCAATGACGACGGCGGCGCGGCTGTCCCCTCCAACTCCAAGGTCGTTTGGATTTGTCAACCAGATGCCTGCCGGCGGCCTGGTGGGCACCTGGGTGATCGACAACGTCACCTACGAGGCCGGCGCCGGGGCCAAGTTTGACGAATCCGACGCCGTGCTGGGCGTCGGCGCCTATGTCGCCGTCGAGTATTCCGTGCAGAACGGCCAGAAGGTGGTACACGAGATCGAGGCGCACGTGCCGCCGGGCGCCGGGCCGCAGACGCAGTTTGGCACGATCGACGACAAGGGCGGTGCCAGGCTGGCGGCAGCAAGCGTGCAGGCGAGCACCTGGGTGATCGGCGGCGTGCAGTACAGCGTGGTGCCGGCGACGAGCTTTAATGATTTCTTCGGCACCCTGGACGTCGGCAGCACGGCGGTCGTGAACAGCTACACGGCCGCCGACGGCAGCCTGGTCGCCACGCAGATCCGCGGTGTGTCGCTGTCGACTAACCTGTTTATTCCGGCGGTGCGGCGGTAGGGGGGGATTCGTGCCTGGCTC
>CAWBRX010000019.1:0-90489 GCA_963791135.1 uncultured Chloroflexia bacterium | reverse complement strand
CCTGGCCGTCATCGCCGCTGGTGACGTCTTCCGTGTTCGTGGCGCGGACCGCCTCCAGCAGACCGGCGCCCCCCCGGCCGCGATGATCGGAGCCTGCAGCATGGTGCTGATGTGCTGGACCAGCAAGATCAATGTGGCGAAGGTCGCCAGCATCAAGTACAACCCCACCGTGGCAGTCAATTGCGGGCGAGCAGGCTCGACCTCGACCGGAGGAATGGAGAGCGCCGCCGCGATGCAATAGACGAAGGTGCCACGAACATGCCGAGCACCATTGGGCGGTGCGATCGCCCAGGAAGAGACGTAATAATCGCGAGCCGTACTGGGCCGCGACGGTCGACAGCGGCAATGTAAGCAGCGTGAAGACCACCCCCGCCGTTGCCAGGACGGTGCCGGCCATGCCGAGCAAGTTGGTACGCAGCTCGCCTGCCGATCCCGCCAAGACGAACCGGCTGTCCGCGAGCGCTTCGTTGGGGATGCAGACCATCCACCCGGTACATAACCCACGCCAACAAGGCCGCTGCGACCGCCATGATCGCGGGCGCAAACCAGAAGCTCACCTTCAGGCGATCCCACCGGTAACGGGCTGCGACTCTTCGTTCGGTGCGAGTTCTCATATGGCGCCCTAGACCGCAGCGACCTTTCCAGCGTGGCGACCGCCTCCGCCAGTGCAGCAGCGTGGTGGCGAACACAATGCCAGCAACGCGGTGAGCAAGGCGCTGACAACCACGGCAACGGCAATGACGGGCGACGTCTCCATCTGCACCAGTGCCGGTCGTGAAGAGCGCGGCGAAGAGCGGCGCCTTCAACGCCGCCACGAGCGCGCCGGCCATCGTCGCCGCGACGGTGACCGCCACCGGGATGGCGGGAAATATAAGATTGATTGCCATGCCCAGGGCGACGCCGGCGAACATGATGGGGAAGATGTAGCCGCCCTTCCAGCCCGTGGCGAGCAGCAGGGAGGAGGTAAGGAGCTTGAGCAAGCCCAACACGACCAGCATCAGGACGCCGATCTCGGCCGCATGCGTGATCAGGTCGGCCGTGCCTTCCTCGCCCGAAAAGAGCACCAGCGGCAAGAATGCGCCAATGATGCCCAGGCAGCCAGGCCGCCGAGCAGCCCGCGCAGCACCACGTGGGTCTTCATGGGCGCAAAGAGCTGCTGCAGGCGTGCGAGCGAGAACATGAACAGCAGGCCCACCGCGCCGCCGACCAGGCCCAGCGGCACGGCGTAGAGCAAATCCACCACGTGGGGGGTATAGGCCGGGAACTTGTACAACGTTTCGAAGAAATGCCCGCTCAGCAGGACGAAGACGACGGTGGCCACGGCCGAGGAGACCAGGCTGGGGAACAGCACCCAGAAATAGGCCTGCTTGCCGCCCGTTCCGCCCTGCGCCGATTCCAGTGCCCAGGATGGCGCCGCCAACGGGGACGTGATAAAGGCGGCGAGCATGCCGCTGACGCCCGAGTAGCCCAGCGTGCGCGTGCTCCTGCGCGTCGAGCTTGAGCTTGTCGGCGCACCAGCGTGCCCATACCGCCGCACGCATCGGCCAGCGGCGCTTCGGGGCCAAGGCTCGCGCCGGCGATGAGCGACACGAAAGCAGTGATCACGATCCCGGGCGCGTTGCGATAATCGAAGCGCCCCGTCTTGCCAAACTCGAGCATCACTTCGGCGAAGATGCCGCTGTGGTCGCCAAAGAGCTTCACCAACAGCCCGACCAGCAGGCCGCCGCTGGTGCAGACCACGATGGTGAAGAGCCGCGGGTCGACACCCAGCATCGCTGCAGCCTGTTCCCAGATCAGGGCCGTGCCCTGCTGCACCAGGGCCATAAAGACAAACGTGACCAGGGCGCAGCTCACGCCCAGCAAGGCGACAAACGCCAGGAGCTTGATGTAGGCGGCCGGTTTTGCTTGTGGATCAATCATTGCCAGGTCCCTGTGGTGTAGTTGCCCGCTTGCGGCGGCAGCCCGACGATCTAGTCCACAGACAGGCAGCCCGATCGAAGCGGGCTGCCTGTCTGAGCTTGTTGCTGAACTGTAAGATACCGCGTGCGCCGCGCCGGCTAGCGCAGCAGCCCGACGCCGTTGCGGCGGCCGACGCCGCCGACCGGGCCAGGGGGATTCGGCCCGCGGCCCACACCGCCGACGGGACCAGGGGGATTCGGCCCACGGCCCACCCCGCCCACCATGCCGGGCGGATTCCCAGCGCCGACACCGCCAACCGGCCCAGAGATTGGGCCCACGGCCCACGCCGCCAACCAGTCCGGGGGGATTGCCGGCGCCGACACCGCCTACGGGTCCAGGGGGATTCAGTCCTCTTCTACCTACCATGATAGTGCTCCTCTCATAAGATAATGTGTGACGCCTGTGCTATTCCGCGACCAGTTCCTGCTTGAACTGCTCGACGACTTCGGGCGCGATTCTGGGCGCGGTCTACCAGTGTGCCGCCGGCATCCCCGACGGCCTTGCGCAGACCGGCTACCCACAGGTTCTCCCACAACAACAGCATTGCCGCCGAATTCGGGCGAGTTTGCCCGCCGCGATCTCCAGGTCGTCGTTGGTAAAGAGGCTGGAGACATGCTCGCCCATGGGGACGAACAGCTCGTACGACTCGGGGTCGAGATCGTTGAGTTCGACGGTGCGCGTGCTGCCGTCCTCCTCTTTGTGGATGAAGACGATGTCCACGAAGCGCACGATGCCGCGTGCCGCCAGGTCCAGCAGCTCGGGCACAATCTTGCCGGTGGGCTTGGCGTCCTCAAATGTGATCAAGGCGTATTCCAGTGGAAGGTCAAGCATTGTCTGGCTCCTTTTCGTTATGCCCGCAGGGTTCCTTTGGAACCCTGCGGGTGTACATTACCCCTACTACTGCCGCGCCATGGCGATCTTCATGTCAGCTTCACTGTCCTGGATCAGCTCGCCGGACAAATCCAGCGTGACGCGGGTGATGGTGCCGGTGAACGCAAACGCGTCGCTGTACTCCGCGGGCGCCACGCAGTCACCGCCGTCATAGCCGCAGGTCATTCCCTCCGTCCCATAGAGATTCAGGACCGAATAAGGCATGTCGATGCTGGCGACCAGCTTGCGGTTGATGTAGAGCTGGCCGCGGGCCGGCACCCCTTTCCCCTGGGCGACATCGGGTTTGCCGGTCGGCTCGAATTCGTAGCGCAGTTCGACTTTACCCTCTGGAACCACTACGTTGGACTCTAGACAGAATTTGTTGCGGCCGAGCCAGTTGTACAGGAAGTAGAGCCTCTGTTCCTTGACGTAGAAGGTGTAACCACCGGTGCGGCCACCCTGAGCCAGCAGCACCCCCTCTGCGCCGCCCGGCGGGATCACGACCTCGGCCGTGATGCTCCAGGGCCGGTTGTAGGACTTGGGGCAAGCGGTGAATGGCACCGGGGACCCGCCAGCGTAAAAGACGAATTTGCTCCTTGGCCTGGCGATCGTCGGCCGCTCCACGTTCATGCGTTCGAGAGCGGTGCCATCTATCGGCAGCACCTGGTACTTCCCCGCTTCGGCCCACCAGCGGCCGACCATTTCGATCACCTTGTCCCGGTGCTCGGCAGCCAGGTTGTGGCATTCCGCGTAGTCGTCGTCGATGTGGTACAGCTCCCAATCATTGGCCTCGATATCCACGAGCACCTCATTGGAAATAGGCGAGCCGAACCGCCGGCCTTTCTTGGCGGCCTCCGTGAAGCTCGGACCAGGCCACGGGCAGACCGCCCGCCAGCCATCGTGGTAGATTGCGCGGTGGCCGAACATCTCGAAGTACTGCGTATGGTGATTGCTGGGTGCGGCAGCCGTGTTGAACGTGTGGGCAAAGCTCACCCCGTCGATGGGCGCTTGGGCGACGCCGCGGATGCTCTCGGGCGCCTCCATGCCCAGCGATTCTAGAACCGTCGGGACAAGATCGATGATGTGCACGTACTGCGGCCGCAGCTCGTCGCGCGCCTGAATTCCCTTGGGCCACGACACAATGCATGGGTCGGTGGTGCCTCCCCGGTAGGTCTCGCGCTTCCAACGACGGAAGGGTGTGTTGCCGGCGTTGGTCCAGCCCCAGGCATAATGGTTAAACACATCCACGCCGCCCAGCTTTTCGATATCCTTGAGGTTATCCTCAAGTGACTCCGCCACGTTGTTGAAAAAGCACATCTCGTTGAGCGAGCCGAACGGGCCACCCTCAGAGCTGGCCCCGTTGTCGGAGATGACGATGATGAGCGTGTTGTCCAGCCTGCCGATCTCTTCCAGGAACTTGACGACACGCCCGAAGTGGTGATCGGTGAAGCTGACGAAGCCGGCATAGACCTCCATCATGCGGGCATACAGCCGCCTGGCATCGGCCGGCAGCGTGTCCCAAACGGGCACGTCGGGGTCATGTGCCGACAGTTCGGTGCCCGGGGGGATGATGCCCATCTCGAGCTGGCGCTGGTGGACGATCTTGCGATACTCGTCCCAGCCCATGTCGAACTTGCCCTTGTACTTGTCGGCCCATTCCTTGGGTACGTGGTGCGGCGCGTGGCCGGCGCCCGTGGCGTAGTAGAGGAAGAAAGGCTTGTCCGGCGCGTTGACGTGCGCATCCTGAATGAACTCGATGGCTTTGTCGGCCAAGTCGATGCTCAGGTGATAACCCTCCTCCGGCGACTTCGGCTGCTCGACCGAGTGGTTGTCGTAGACCAGTTCCGGGAACCACTGGTTGGTATCGCCGCCCAGGAACCCGTAATAGCGCTCAAAGCCGCGCCCAAGCGGCCAGCGGTCATAGGGCCCGGCCGGCGTTTGGTGTTCGGGAGGCGACAGATGCCATTTACCGAGGCAGAAGGTGTTGTAGCCCTTCGGCAGCAGCATCTCGCTGAGCATCCCCTTGTTGAAGGGCAGGATGGCGTTATAGCCGGGATACCCGGTGGAGGTCTCGGCAATGGTTCCCAGCCCCATCGAGTGGTGGTTGCGGCCGGTCATAATGCAGCTGCGCGAAGGCGAGCATAACGCTGTGGTGTGAACGTTGGTGTAACGTAGACCATTGGCGGCCAGGCTGTCCAGCACCGGTGTCTCGACCAGCCCGCCAAAGCTTGACAGCTGTCCGTAACCGACGTCGTCGAGCACAAAGAAGAGCACGTTGGGCGCACCTTCGGGTGGGCGCGGTGGCTCTGGCCAGGCAGGCGAGGACTCCTCGGTCGTGCGCCCGATCGCGCCGATAAAAGGTGTTCCATCTTTGTAAGTCTTGAGTGGCATAAACGTGTTTCTCCCTGTTGCTAGTAGTACTCAACCCCTGTGCTGTCCGCGTAAGGTCTTCGGTCTGTCGACTACACGGCACTTGTAGACGAGCGGCTGCCTGCTATGGACCGTAGTCAGGAGCATTCTCACTGAAAACATGCGGATAACGAACAGCGGGCCCGCTAAGCCTACGGTAACCTGCATTTAGCAGCCCTGGATCAGCGTCACAGGTCGAGGGTATTGCGGAGTGTTTCCAGCTCCCCTTCAGATGGGAGCCAGACCAGCTTTGCGTCAAGACTGTAAGCCCAGGGGGCTGAGTTCTTCCACCCGTTGCGCATGCGTTTGCCGTGATGGACGCTTTCCGGATCTTCCACCTTGTCGCCTTCAAAGCCGTCGATGATGTTGTACACCTGCGTGAAGCCGGCCTTGGCCAGGGCATTGACCGCCATGGCGCTGCGACCGCCCGACCGGCACATGACCAGGATCGTGTCATCTGGTTGGAAGTGTGCTTTCACATGCGAGATAAAATCGGCATTGCCCACGACCGAATAGTTGCCCTTGTTGGCATCCCATTTGTAGGTGGGAAAGGCGAGCGGGATGTTCGTCGCCATCTCGGCATGGCCGATTAAGACGTACTCTTCGAACGTGCGCACGTCGAGAACCTTGGTATGCTCGGGATCTGCCTGCCACATTTCATAGGCCTCGCGGGCAGTGACATAAAGCCCAAGCGTCGTCAGTTTCTCCTCAGGCACTTGGTGAGCGGAGTGGGGGGTGGAGACTTCAATAGTGTTCATTATATTCTCTCCTTGGTGGGGCGATAGCGCTCGCTTCAGAATGATGGGTAGCTCTCAACGTCGAATTCATAAGCCAGTGCATCAGAATTCAGGGTCCGGGAATACGGGCTCCCGGCCTTCCGTGAAGGCAAGGATGCCCTCGACGCGGTCGGTATGGACGACTGAACGCCAGTGCTCGTCCATCATGATCGCGATCGCCTGCTCAACAGGCTCGCCTTGTCCGTTTTGGACGGCGCGTTTGACCGACTGTACCGCTGTAGGCGAGTTGTCCGCGATCTTTTCCGCGATGCTGAGCGCCGCGCGCATGAGTTCCGCCTTGGGGTGGATTTCATTGACCATGCCAAGCCGGTACGCCTCGTGGGCGGTGATCGGTTCACCCGGTCATTAGCATCTGCATGGCCTTCCCTGGAGGGAGCACACGCGGAAGAAAGACCGGCGAGCCGCCGCCGGCGGACAAACCGACCATCGCCTCGGGCTGGCCGAAGCGGGCGTCCTCCGACGGCAATGATGAAGTCCGTGCTGATGGCCATCTCGCAGCCACCACCGTAAGCCATCCCGTGGACTGCGGTGAAGATCGGCCTGCGTAGCTGGCGCAAGTTGTAGAGAACGCGGTCGAAGACCTGGCGCTGACGCAGCCATTCCTCTTTTGTCATTTGTTTGCGTTGGTACAAGTCGCCGCCCACCGAGAAGGCTCGGTCACCGGCTCCGGTCAAGATGGCGACGCGCACGGAAGGACGGGCCGCGATGGTCTCGAGTACCTCGATCAGCTGGGCCGCAAGTTCCGTCGTGATGGCGTTGTCAGCATGCGGCCGGTTGAGGGTTATGATGGCCACACGCCCGCCGGAGACGTACTCGACGAGCACAAGCTGGTCGGGATCCGCCACATTTTCAGGCGGGCGGTAACCGATTTGCCTCATCTTCGTATTGGCGTCGTCTGTCACGTTATTCTCCTAGTGGTTTATGTGCAGCCAATCGTTGTTGTGCGAAAGGCCTTGATTCTCAGATCCACGTCACGTCGACCGGCTTCCGCACCGGAATGCGCTGGTATTTTTCAGACGGATAGCCAATCACGCACGTTGCATGCGGAATATAGCCTTCCGGCAGCCCAAGCATCTCGACCAGAGGCGGGTAGCCCTGGCCGGCAGTGTTGATACTGCCGGTAAAAGTGGTTCCCAAGCCGAGTCCCGGCGCTGCCAGTTGAATTTGATGAATGGCAATCATGGCAGCCGGCGGGGCGGTCCGCTCATCTTTCGGGGCACAGGCCATGAGGATGCACGGCGCGCCCCGGGAAATGCGATCCTGGCCTAGCGCCCATGGCTCAACAAACAATTCCAACTTGGCTTCTGCGTAAAGAGCCGGGTTCTTTTCCTGCACGATTTTCATCCAGTCGATGGTCATCTCGGCGATCCGGTGAACCTTCACGGCATCGTTGACCACGATCCAGCGGATCACCTGGCGGTTTGCGCCGTTCGGGGCATAGCGGGCAACATCCAGCAGTTGCATGATCTTCTCGCGTTCGATTGGCTTCCTGATGTAGCCGCGAATTGATCGCCGCGAAATCAGGTACTGCCTGACCCGATCCCAGCGTGGGATCAGATGAATATCAATCTCCTCGCAATCCTCAGGACTCATCGAACGTTGGTGCATGGCCCCGGTCGGACAGATCGCCACACAATGGCCGCAGTCAATGCAGAGGTCCCACCCGTTCTCGATGGGGACAGGGAACTCCTGCTTGGTGATCAGACCACCCGGGCAGGCCCGGATGCAAGCGCCGCAGGTAATGCACAAACTCTCATCCACCTTGATCATGGTGTCTAGCTTGTAAGACCCGTTCACTTGATCCTCCATCTGGAATCGGGCAGGCGCCAAACGCAAAAGTCTGGCGTTTGGCGCCCGTCTTCAACTCAACATCGGCGACTACTTATTTGTCGAGACCAGCTTGTGCTGAGCCAGATCTCGCCTACCCGAGCCGCGTGCCCTCTACCTCGAGCCCGCCGCCCGCCGGCAGCTTGCTCCAGCTTCTGCGCTGCCACTCTTCCTTCAGTACTTCAAGCGCCGCCTGCTCGAGGAATTGCGGCGCCGCCCATGCGTCCACGTCGAAGTCGTTCTTGATGTAGCCGTGGCTGAACATGAAGTCCTTGCCGATCTTGATGCACTGCAGGTTCTGCGCGCTGAGGCTCGGCACCATGTCGACGTGCTTGATGCCTTCGTAGGTGTGCTCGGCATCCAGGTAGAAGGTCTGGCGGTTGAGGATGAACGCCGCGGCGTGCTTGTTCTCGTTGGCCCAGCGCCCGACCTTGATCATGGCCTTCATGTAGGCGATGACAAGCTCGGGGTGCTCCTTGGCCATCACGTCAGTGCAGGTGATGACGGCGGGGGTGTTGGCAACCTGAACCGTCCAGTCCGGGAGCTTGGACAGGTCGAAGATGGCCTTGATTTCGCCCGTGGCCTCCGAGAGCTGGCCTAATTGTCCCATCTGGTTGTAGATGGCATCGACGGTACCCGCGAGCAGTGCCTTCTCCAACGGGCGGAAGGCATAGTCGTGCTTGTGGTCACGGCGCAGCCACAGCTCCGACGGGTTGTTCATCGGCGGCACCAACATCTCGGGCTTGTCGTACCAGTCGTCCGGGTAGGGGAACTCGACAAGCTCAATATCATCCATGGTCATGTCGTTCAGCATCAGGATATTTTCGATGCCCATGTGCTCCTGAATGCGCCACCAGTCGTTCTTGATGGTGTTGAGGCTCTTGGTGATGCCGATCTTCTTGCCTTTCAAGTCCTTCACGCGGAAGATCTTGTCGCGGGCGCGCACCTGCATCACCCCACCCTCGTAGACCCACGTCGCCCCCAGCAGCACGGTGCGGCGGATGTCGGCGTTGACGGCGATCGGGGGATACAGGCCGCCGAAGCGGATCAGGTTGTCGAGGTTGTGGACATAGTGCGGGTAGAAGTTGTTCTCGGGTGCGGAGCGGAAGTAGGCGTACTCGACGCCGATCTTCTTGTACTCCTCGCGGCACCAACCCAGCTCCTGGTCAACATTGTTGGCGGATACCATGGGGCAGTTGGTGTACCACACCTCTTTCCAGTTCAATGGTACCGTGGTGGAAACTTTCTCTACGGGCTTGTCAATTACTGTGGTCATGGTCGGATCCTTTCTTAGTAATACTGCACTATCACGCATTGGCTTGCTTATGTGCCAGCATCCCGCCCGAAATGTTCTTGGCGTCAAAGCCTGCCTGCAGCAGGATGCGGGTGGCGTAGTAGGCGCGCTGGCCCGAGCGGCAGAAGACGTGGATCTCACGGTCCCTGGGCAGCTCGTCGAGACGTGTGCGCAGCTGGTGCAGCGGGATATTGACGGCGCCCGGCACACTCTCCAAGGCCAGTTCGGCCGGCTGGCGCACGTCGAGCAGCAGGCTCGCGTCTGTTCCGTTCCAGTGGCTCAGCGGCATGTCCCCGCGCAGGACATCGGCGCCCACCATGCCGGCAAAGTTGACCGGCGACTTGGCGCTGCCAAACTGCGGCGCATAGCACAGCTCGGCCTCTTCCAGGTCGTAGACGGTCGCGCCCAGCTGGATGGCCATGGCGATGGCGTCGATGCGCTTGTCCACACCGTCCTGGCCGACGGCCTGCGCCCCCAGGATGCGGCCGTCAGACTTGCTGAAGAGTATCTTCATCGCCAGGTACTTGGCGCCCGGATAGTAGCCCGCATGCGAGTTCGGATAGAGATAGATCTTCTCGTAGTCCGTCTCGCCGATCCGGTTGAGCATCTTTTCGCTCAACCCGGTCCAGGCCGCAGCTGCGCCAAACAGCCCGATGATGGCCGTACCCTGTGTGCCGCGGTAGCGCGCGCTGCGCCCGGCAATCACGTCGGCCGCAATCCGCCCCTGCCGGTTGGCCGGCCCTGCCAGCGCTACGAGCGACCACTCGCCGGTGAGGTAATCCTTGACCTCGACTGCATCGCCGACGGCAAAGATGTCGGGCACGCTCGTGCGCATGTGGTCGTCGACACGAATCCCGCCTCGCTCGCCGATCGCAAGGCCGGCTTGCTTGGCCAGCCAGGTCTCCGGCCGCACGCCGATGCCGAGCACGACGAGGTCGGCATCGATAGCCTGGCCCTCCTGCGTCAGCACCTCGAGCGCGCCCTGCGCCGTCTGCCGGAACTCGCACACGTTGGCATTGAGGATGAGGTTGACGCCGTTCTTGACCAGGTGGCGCTCGACGTAGCCCGCCATTTCCGGGTCCATGGGGGACAAGACCTGGTCACCCCTTTGCAGCAGCGTCACCTGCAGGCCAAGATGCACCAGGTTTTCCGCCATCTCGAGGCCGATGAAGCCGCCGCCGACCACCACGGCGCGCTTGGCCGGCAGCAGCGTCTGGAAGCCGGTGTAGGCATCCAGGCCCGAGGGCAGGGCGGTGTGGCCTTCGATCCACTCGCGAATGGCCTTGACGTCGGGCACGGTGCGCACCCGAAACACGCCCGGCAGGTCGATGCCCGGCAGCGGCGGGCGTGATCGGCGTGGCGCCCGGCGAGAGGACGAGCTTGTCATAGGTCTCGGTGGTCACGTGGCCGGTCACGACGTTGCGCAGCTGTACCGTCTTATCCTGCGGCGAGATGGCGATGGCCTCGCAGCGCGTGCGCACGTCGATGTTAAAGTTCGTGCGAAAGACACGTTCATCCGCTACGATCAGGCTGGACTCGCGCGCGATCACGCCGCCGACGTGGTAGGGCAGCCCACAGTTGGCGTAGGAGACGTACGGCCCGCGTTCCACCATCAGGATTTCCGCTGTTTCGTCCAACCGGCGCAGCCGGGCCGCGCACGACGCACCACCGGCTACACCGCCAATAATGACCACTTTCATTTGTGTGCCTCCCCTTTGCGCATCTGCTGATTCAGCCGCGAGGGTACGCCGGCGCCAAAGACCTCCCGCAGCTCGTCTTCTTTTGCTTTTGGCAGATTTGCCGCAATCAGCTCGAAGGACTGGTCATGCATCGCTGCCACAACCTTGCTCTCCACCGGGCCGCTTGTCAGCAGGAACAGGGCGGAGGTGCCCTCGACCACCTGCGCACGGATCCGCGTTATAAACCTGGCGTCGATCCCACAGTCGCCAAACTTGCTGCGCAGCGTGTCGGCTGCCGCATCAAGGTCCGGTCCGAAGTACGGCACGAAGAAGAGCAGCCCAAACAACATGCCCCAAAATTGGCCGGCCAGCGCACGGGGGCCGGCAAAGACGCCCAGCAGATCACTTTTCGCCTGCTTTGCCCCGCGCGGCCAGGTCACGAACGCCGCATCCTGCACGTCGATGAGGTGCTGATTCTGCAGGTCAAGCAGCGTGTCGTGTATCTGCTGCACACCCTCGGCCGACGGGAATACGAGCACCGTCAGGGTCGTCATGCGGCTTGTCCCTCCGCCTCGCTGCGATGGTATTCGCACGCAATCACGGGAAAGCCCAGGTCGCTGAGCAAGCTGAGTACCCCGATAAAGGCGGCGAGATCGGGCGGCTGGCCAAACAACGTCGTGGTGCGGACCTGTCCCGCCTGGACTTCGGCCTCGAGCACCATGTCGCCCAGGTAGTCAGCCCAGTGCACGTCAAACGAACCGCGAAGCGATATCTGGCATGTAGCATTTGTGGTTGGCATGCACTTGTCCCTGCCGGGTGTGCCGGTCTGCTGCGCGCCTGGGAAAGCTTGAATCTGAGAATGCGCAGCGCACAGCTATGATGAAACAACCATAGCCCCGGCTGTGGCTTTGTTCATCACCAGTTTCTGGTGATTGGAGGGGTGATTATTCGAGGAGACCCTGATCTTTGGCAGCCTGCACAATCGTCCGCCGCCCGCGCACGCCCAGCTTTTCGGCAATGTGCTGCACATGGCTGTGCACCGTGTCCGCCGTAATCACCAGCTTTGCCGCAATCTCGTTGTCGGTGTAGTGCTGGCTCAGCAGCGCCAACACATCCAGTTCGCGCGCCGTAAGCGGCGAGAGCAGCGCCGCATTGGCCCGGCGGCGGGCTTCCGCCGGCGCCACTGTCTGCGGAAAGGCCGCCAGGATCCTGGCTATGAACGGCGAGTCTGCCCGGGCGTGTGCGAGCTTTGCCAGCAGACGTGCCAGCGGCTCGCCGAGATCGACAAATACGCGGATGAAGCCGCCGGCTTCGGCCAGGGCGAGCGCCTGCTGCAGGGCCGCCAGCGCCGCCTGCCTGTCTATCTTCTATATGATAGAGCAGGGCTTCTGTCGCCAGCACCTCGATTACGACCGAAGTATAGTGAATTGAGGCAGAGTAGTCATGGAACTGTGCCAATACCTGCCCGGCTTGCTGCCGGCTGGCAGGCGTGTTCTGCGCCAGCAGGATTTTCACCAGGGTGACAGGCGGCCGGTGAAAAAGCGGTCTGGGGATCGTGAGCGGGACGTCACTTTGTTCCACCCAGTTGACGGCTTCGGCGAGGCGCCCCTGCCGCAGCGCCAACTCGGCTTCAAACGCCTTGGCCGCCGAGTAGCCGACGGCGCCGCCGATCTCGAGGGTATACGCTACCATTTGTGCGACAACTTCACGCGCCTTGTCTGCGTGCCCCTGTGCCTCATACGTCAGGGCCAGTGCCGCCGCCCCATTGACATAACACTGCATGTGCGACTGGTAACGCTGGCGAACGTTGAGCGCTAGCAGCCGTTCTGCCTCTGCCAGCTCATTGCGCGCATAGTGGCAGACCGCCAGGTGATAGCGCGCCCACGTAATCGTTTCTACCTGTGATCCAAGTTCGTCGCTGTGGGTCAGGATCTGGGTGGCCGCCTGGATGACGCCGGACAGATCGCCGGCTATCCAATGGATGAAGCAGGCATCCACCAGCAGGCGCATTTGCGCCGCCAGCCCTTGCGCCGGTTCGCCTGCAGCATAGAGGGTGGCGTAAGCCCGCTCAAGATCCCCCTGTGCCTGGTAGCCGGCGCTCAAGAACAACCGTGCCTGTGCGCGCAGCAGCCACCACCCCACGGGCACCTTTTCCAGCGCCGCCGCCGCATTCGTCAGGCTGCGGCCGTGGTCGCCGGCATAAAAATAGAGCGTGGCGCGCCTGATCTCGACTTCGCCCTGCAGCCGCCGGGCCGTCGCGGCGTCGATCGTTCCCTGCGCCAGCACGGCCTCCACCCGATCGAGCAAAGGCGGGATGCCGGCCAGGTGCTGGCGGTTGACCATGAACCAGACTTCCGCGAGCAGCAGCTCGGGCTCCTGGTCGCTCACCTCCGGCGGGAACAAGCGCACCCAGCGGTCGAGGCGCTGCCACTGCTCCTCGTTCGTCAACTCGCAGCGGTAGCGCGCCACAATCTGGACGGCTGCTGCCGTAGCGCCGGCGGCCAGCGCATGCTGCAGCGCTTCTTCGGCGTACCCGTTCTGCCCAAACCAGGCGCTGGCCCGTTCATGCAGCGCGTTCACTTCGGCGCGGCCGCGCTGCTGTTCCAGCTGGTCGAGCAGCAGCCGGCGAAAGAGGTGGTGATAGCGAAACCAGCGGTGCTCTTCGTCTACGCTGAGCAAGAACAGGTTGTTGCGTTCGAGCCACTCAAGCGAGGCCCGGGCATCGCCTGCGGCATCGGTGAGACCGGTGACGGCGTCACACAAGGGCGCACAGAACCGCTCCAGGATCGCACTCTTGATCAGAAACTCGTGGATAGCGGGCGGGACAAGTTCCAGCACCTCGGCCACGAGATAGCTCATGATGTAGCGATTGTAACCCTTTGGGTCCGCCGCTAACAGCGTCATATCGCCCGTATGCTGAAAATAAAGTGCCGTCAAGCGCAAACCGGCGATCCAACCCTCGGTATAGCCATTCAGCTTGGGCGACGATCTGATCGTCCACTTCCAGCCGCATGTTCTCGCGCAGGAAGCTGCCCGTTTCGACGAGCGAAAAGCGCAGATCCGCCTCGCGCAGCTCGACGACGTGCCCGCGCGCGCGCAGGCTGGCCAACGGCAGCGCCGGATCGTTGCGGGCGGCAAAAATCAGGTGCAGGGCGGGCGGTGGACGCCGCGTCAGCTCGGTCATTACTTCGTGAATTGCGCGCTCGTGGATGACGTGATAATCGTCCAGCACCAGCACGAACTCCTGCTGGATGGCAGCAAGTTCGTTCGACAGGCTCCGGCTGATCACGGCGGCTGGCGGCAGCGTCATGCCGTTGATCAATGCCAGCGTCTCGGCGCAGGCGGCGGGAAACAGCGTGCGCACGGCTGCAACCAGGTAGGATACAAACACGACCAGGTCGTTGTCGTGCTCGTCGAGGGATAACCAGGCACTGGGCAGCGGGTGGGTGTCCAGCCAGGCGCTCAGCAGCATCGTCTTGCCATAGCCGGCCGGCGCGATCACGAGCGTCAGATTCGATGCTGAATCGAGCATCTGCATAAGCCGCGGCCGGAACACCGCCGGCCCGCGCACGCGCGGCCGGTTGAGCTTGGTAAGGCTCAGTGGATTGGTTGATCGGGCTGTCGGCTGTTGCTGTCATTGCTGAATCTTGGGTGAGCCACTCACTCGCCTCATTCTAGCAGATTCGCCGCGCTTGCCAATGCCGGTGCTTCACTGTTTGGCTATTACGCAGACTGCCCTAGCCCACAAACTAGGACAAAGATAACCCACTTCGGGGCATGCAGCGGGTGCAGTTTCGTACTAAGATGAGATGTGCCGGACCTCGCGCAGGCAATCCACTTTCCGGCCCGGATCGGCGCATACCTGCAAAGCCTGTCCCCTTTCCGGCAGACTTCATTCCATTGAGGTGCAAGCGATGAAAGTACCTAAGTTCCAAGCAATGAAAACTAGTGGCCGCGATCTGGACGGTCGCGGCCGCACTGCTGCTGGCAACCGCAGCGCTGGCCCAAGACAACAGCTCGCCGCCTTCACCGGGTGCCCCTACCGCACTCGTCGCCGTAAGTCCACCCGCCGATTTCTCACTCGATCCGTTTTTTGTGAGTCTGCAAGCCGGCGGCCACGTCGACGCCGGCATATTGGACAAGGCCTGCAGCGGCTATGTGCCTACGACGCCCTCCGTAGCATTTGACTACCAGGGCAAAGGTGACCAACTGCGCGCCTTCTTCTACAGCGACGGCGATCCCGTGCTCGTCGTGCAGAAACCTGACGGCAGCTTCCTGTGCAATGACAATACCAATCCCCAGCTCCTCGATCCGACGGTGACAGTCGCTGCCCCGGCCAAGGGGCGCTACAACATCTGGGTAGGCAGCCGGCGCGAAAACGATCTGATCCCCGGTGTGCTCGTCTTCACGCAGCAGCCGGCAGTTGACCTGGGCACCTTCTCCTTGGGCTCGCTGATCCGCCGCCCATCGCTGCCTGCCCTGCTGCCGGCGCGTGAGCGTGTGGTTGCGGCCGCCACGGCGCCTGGTCGAGGCGCGCATGGCGCAAAAGCAGTGGCACTGCCCGCAGACGGCACGCCGCTGACCGCCACGGTCACCGCCGACAGGCGTCCTGCCTGCCATCGAGCTGACTAGCGGCGACCGTCTCTGCAACGGCCTGATCAGCCTCAAGCCGGATCTTGTATTCAGTGTCGGCCAGACGCGACCGGATGCCGTAAGCGTCTTCTTCGAGGGCAGCGCCGATTCAGCCCTGCTGGTGCGTGGGCCGGACGACGCCACTTTCTGCGCCGACGACAGCGCACGATGCGGCCAATCTCAATCCCAGCATCGTCGCTCGACTAAGCCCGCGCCCGGTGACTATCTCGTCTGGGTGGGGCGCATCGATCCGTCCCAACCCGTGACCGGCACCCTGACGGTTGCCGCCGGCAGCGACCTCACAGCCCCAGGTCCTGGCTCGCCCCTAACAAGGAGATACGCACATGACTAAGAAACGCACCTCTCTTCCTGTCAACCATCGCCGTGGCGGTTGCGCTGGCCTTGGTGCTGACCGTTGCCCTGCCGCAGGCCGGCCAGGCCCAGAACGGCAACACCTGGACTGTGCAGTTCTATGCCAATCCTGACTGGGCTGGCGGACCGTCCCTGATCTACTACAGCCCCTACATCGACTTTAACTGGGGCACCGTCCCGCCTGGTCCTGGCATGCCGGCAGAAAACTGGACGGCTACGATGACGAGCAGCGTCTACTTTTACGCCGGCACCTACGTCTTTAATGCCTTGGCCGACGACGAAGTCTCGCTGCAGATTGACGGCGTCACCTATATCAACACCATGGGCGCCGGCATGTCAGGCAAGCCGGTCTCCATGGCGGTTCCCCTGTCAGAGGGCACCCACAACCTGGTCGTGCAGTATCGCCAATACACCGGCACGGCCTATGTCTACGTGACCTGGACCTATGGCAGCGGCGGTACGGTCTATCCCCCGCCGCCCGTCTATCCGTCCCAACCGATCGCGACGCCCGCGTGCCTGTGATCCGGCGTGGTCGTGTACGTTGCCCGACCCAGGCCACGACTGTAACGACAAAGTATGGCGACTACACGCCTTGTATCGAACAGAACCTGCATCAGTCCCAGTGTTACGTATCTGATGGCCAGTGGGATGCGCCGAACATGGGCTCGATCGAGACTGAGCCGCAGATCCTTGTCTGGGGTGTCTGCACCCCCGACTCGGTCCAGACGATGCAGCTTGCCTGCAACCAAGAGCCGCAGTCGGCCAAGTGCTCCAAGACAGGCGCAGGGTGGTTTGCCAACTGATCGTGGCAGCCAGGCTAGTAGCCTGAAAATACAACATAATTGCCATTGTTTGGCTGTAGCGCCTGGGGGCGTGTGCCTGCTATACTCCGTACACTGGAATTTCCAGCGAGCAGAGCAGCGCACGCCCCAATCAAGCTGAGCGAGGTAGCCGTGGCCAAATCGGCAGAATCGAATCCTGATAAG
This sequence comes from uncultured Chloroflexia bacterium, assembly GCA_963791135.1. Taxonomy (GTDB): domain Bacteria; phylum Chloroflexota; class Anaerolineae; order Caldilineales; family Caldilineaceae; genus Fredericiella. Next base: position 73,664 of record CAWBRX010000019.1, on the reverse strand, counting down.
ACGGTAGTGCTTGAGGTCGACACGGTCGACCAGATCTTCAACTCGTTCGACGCCAATCCCTTTTCGGAACTGGCCACCGCCGCATTGGGTGAAGCGGCCCTGGAACGTGTCGTGACGCGGCTGCAGTTCCAGCCGCTGCAGGACTGGGATAACGCCCAACTCGTCGTCCGCCTGCCGCCCGACCAGGTCACGCCCGATCTCCAGCAGCGGCTCAGCCAGGCGATCGATCGCTACTGCCAGGCGCGCATCGAAGCAAAACGACCTGCAGGTAAAACTCGGGCGCCGCCAGCACGCCATTGGGATGATCGCGGTCACGGTCCTCGTATTGGCCGTGATGGCGATCGCCTACCTCTTGTTCAATACCGTGTGGGCCGGCGCCGGCGACACGGTAGTGTATCTCGTCGCCGCGTCCATCAGCGTGTTCGCCTGGGTGATCCTCTGGGACCCGCTCGAGGCGCTGGTCTTTGATTGGGCGCCGCCGGCACGTGAAAACCGGGCCCTGGCGCACATTATGGACATGGACGTCGTCGTCCAGAGCCGGTCTTGAGGATGACGGCATGAGCACCGAACCTCAAGCGCTCACGCTTGACCTCGACACCTTGAGGAACTCTTCCTCGCCCCGCCGGCGAACCCGTTTTCGACGGACGCCGTGCACGTTCTGGGCGAGAGCGGCATCGACTATCTGCGCAAGCGCTACATCCGGCGCTGGCCCAAGCGGCGCGAGGCCAGCACGCTGCTGATCCGCCTGGCGTCAGGTCCCGAGTGGAACGAGCAGCATGCCGCCCAGTTGCAGCAGGAGACGCGCGCCGCCATCGGCCGCTACTGCAGTACCCATGTACAGGCCAACCGCGAAGACCGGCGCCTGGCCATGGCGGTGGCGCGGCGCGAACTGCTGATCTCGCTCGTGGTCACGATCATCGCGCTCTTCATGTTGGCCTGGTACTCCGCCAGCCAACCCAGCGGCTTCTGGGGATTCGTGATGACGCTTGCCACCCTCTTTGCCGTCTATGCCGCCGCCCTCGCCACCTGGGATGCCCTCGAGTCCTGGTTCTTTGACTGGACGCCCTATGCAGTAGAAAATAGGGCGTATCGTTGGATCAGCAGCCTGGAGGTGCGCATCGCACCCCGCATCGAACAAGGGACCACGTCAAATGAATAGTTCAACCGGCTTGACGCCGGCCGTGCGTATCGTGTTGCTGTTGGCGGGCGCATCGGTGACGCTGTGGGGCATGAGCAACTACGCCGACTACATCAATTCGGCCATGTTGGCGCTGCTCATCGTGCTGGCTTGTGGACCGCTCGTCGATCGGCTGCGCCCGCGCTTGTCAAAGTGGTTAGTATTGGCGATCGCGCTGATTGGTCACATTGGCTGTGCTGGGATTGTTGCTGGTCTTCTTTATCTATGCCGGCGCACAATTTCTCGAGTCGCTGCCGGCCTACAAAGACCAGGCCCAGGCGATGGTGCAGCAGTTCCAAGCCTGGCTCGAGAGCATGGGCCTCGACTGCGGCCGGTTCCAGTGCCGTCGCCCAGCAGGCGAACCCATCCGCTGCCCTGGACTGGGTAAAAGAGCTGCTGGCCGCGATCGGCAGTGCGCTAAGCAATGGCGTGACCATGGCCATGATCATGATCTTCATGTTTGTAGACGTGATCTTGTTTCCCGGCCGGCTGGCATGGCAGGGTGAGCATCGCAGCAGCTACGCCAAACGGCTGGCCACTTACAGTGTCGATCTGCGCCAGTATATCGTCGTCATGGCGATCATCGGCACGTGCCTAGGGATCGCCAATACCATTTGGTTCTACATCATGGGCGTGCCACAGGCCCTGCTGTGGGGTGTGCTCTCGGGTATCCTGAACTTCATTCCCTTTATCGGCTTCTGGCTTGGCCTGATTCCCGCCCGCCGTGCTGACGCTGCTGCAATACGGTCCCGAGCGCATGATTATCGTTGCGGCCGGCTACATTCTGATCAACGCTTCCGTCCAGAACATCGTGCAACCAAAGCTCGTGGTGTCGCACTTGAACCTCACGCCGTTGATGAGCCTGATCTCGTCTACCTTTTGGCCGCTGGTGCTGGGACCAGTAGGGGCCATCATCGGCGTGCCGCTGACCATGTCCGTGCGTTCACTGCTGCTGGACGCCGACCCCAGCACGCGCTGGCTGGCCGACATGATGTGCACGACCATTCCCCAAGATACCTTCGGGTGAAGCGCAGGACCAGCCAAAGAAGCCCCCATCAGAGCCGCCGCCACCGGGGATTAGCGGCCAGTCTACATGTCCCGGGACCGGCGAACGCAAGCGTTCGCATCCGTCCCCGGGACATTTCTCTCGCGTGCTACGTCGCCGCACACCTGCGTCCCTCACCGGTTCCTTCTGGATCGCCACCGCATCGGTCGGCAGCCGCCGGACATACCACAGCGCCACAAGTGCACATGCGCCGACCACGGCGAACGCGGCCTTGAGCGCCGCGATCTGGGCGTCCGCGTATTCGGCGACGACGGCATCTACCTGCTCTTGGCTCAGCCCCGCCGCTTCGGCGCCGGCTTGCACCTGCTCGACGGTCACAAAGTTGGCGTTCTGCTCGGCCGCAGCCGCCAATTCGCTGCTCACATCCGCAAGCGTCGGATTCGCCAGCACCGCGGTTTGGAAGTTGGTTACCAGCGACGCAATCAGGATCGAGCCGACCAGCGCCGTGCCCAGCGAGGCGCCCAGGTTCATGGCCGTCCCCTGCAAGCCGCCGGCCTCACTGCCGCGTTCGGGCGGTACAGACGACATAATAATGTTGCCCAACTGCGAAACCAGCAGCCCGTTGCCGGCGCCGACCAGCGCCAACGCCACGGCAAAGCCCACTGAGCGCAGGTCAGGCCCGGTGAAGGCGATAAGCAGTACCACGCCTCCAAGCATCAACACCAGGCCGATCGTGACGATGCGTTTCGGCGACATGCGTGCCGAAAGCGACGGCGCCCAGGAGCGCGCACACGAACAGGCTCAGCGACAGGGGCAGGATCGTGATGCCGGTCTGCAGCGAGTCGTAGCCCAACACCGTCTGCAGGTAGAGCGGCAGCACGAAGAAGATGCCCATGATCATAAACTGCTGGCTGACATAGGTGTTCAAGCCCGCCTGCATGCGCGGGATCTTGAGCAGGCCCATATCGAGCAGCGGCTCACCGCCCGCCGCCATCACCTTTTCCTCGCGGCGGGCAAAGAGCGCCAGCAGGACGAGCCCTGTCACGATCAGCCAGAACACGGGCGATAGGCCCAGGATCGTAAACGGCGCCGCGGCCTTGGGCGTGATCCAGCCCCACTGGCTCGAGCGCAGAATGCCAAAGACGGCCATGCCGAGGCCCGCCGCGGACAGGAATGCGCCGCCGAGATCGAGCTTGGTTTTGCGCCCCTTCATGGTCGGGATGGCGCGCAGGAAGAGCATCAGGATCAGCACCACCACTGTCTCGCCGGCGAAGACCAGACGCCACGTGTAATTCGCCGTCACCCAGCCGCCGATCAGCGGGCCGAGCGCGGCAGACGCGCCGCTGACGCCGCCGAGGATGCCATAGGCCATGGCGCGCTGGCGGCCGCTGTAAGTCGCCGCCGTCAGCGCGGCGATGGCAGGGATCACCAGTACGGCGCCGAAACCTTCTATAAACGACCACCCGACCAGCAGCACCGCGAGATTGGGCGAGAGTGCTGTCGTCAGCGAGCCGGCGCCATAGATCAGCAGGCCGATGGCGTAGGCACGCTTGGCGCCCCAGCGGTCACCCAACTTGCCGCCGATGAGCATAAAAGCGGCCATCACCAGCGTGTAGAGCGTGATGGCCGTCTGCAAACCGACGATCGTCGTGTTCAGATCCTCGGTGATCTGCGTGATCGACACGTTCATGACCGTCGTGTCGAGCACCATGATAAACTGTGCCGCGGCGAGCATGCCGATAACGGCCCAACTAGCCTGCTTTTCTTCTGCGAGAGTGGTCACGGCTGCTACTGCTCCTGACTGCAAATTGGGGTCAGCCCCTCGCTCGGTGCACGGCAACCAAGAACTCCACGTCACCAGTGCACCGAGCGTGGGGCTGTTCTCCCTTAGGCCTTTACTTCGCCGTCGGCCGCCGGCTTTCCTCTGCTGCCGGTGCCTCTGCCGCCGGTGCATCCTCCGGCAGCGCCACCGCGTCGACGACCGCTGCGCCTTCGTCCGTGATCACGCCTGCTTCGACGGCCGCGCCTTCAGCCGTCACGACGCCAACCTTGTAGGCTGCGCCTTCCGGCGTGATGACGGCCGCACCTGCGACGATGGCGTCGTCCGTGATGATCGCCCCGACAACCGTCAGCGGAATTCTCGTCGGCGGCAATCTTCTTGATGGCAAGCCCCTCTTCCGTCAGGAGGATGCCGATGGCCACGTCCCTGCCCGCTGCCAGTTCGTTCGAGATCTCATTGGACATGTTGGCCACGGTGGCGCGGACATTCTCGACCGGCACTTCTTCGCGCATCGCCTTCAAGAACTCGCTGCTCGTGATCGCAGCAATGGCCGAATTGCCCGGCATCAGCGCCACGCCCAACGTGTTCAGGCTTTCATCACGGAATCCCTTGTCGGGATGGGCCAGCGCCCCGCCGATGGCCGCGCCTGCGCCCGCGCCCAGGACAACGCCCGCCGGGCCGCCCAGGATGCCAAGGATGCCGCCGACCACCGCGCCGATCCCGGCGCCCTTGCCGGTCTTCATGTCGCCCGTTTCCTTGTAGTGGACCTTGCCGTTCTGGTCCTGGCGGATGACGGCGGCCTCTTCGAAGTAGAACTGCCCCTTCTTCTTGGCCTCCTTCATCGCGTCCAGCACCTGGTCGGCACTGGTCTCGTCGGTAAAGGCCATGACCAGGAAGCCGACGCCGGCGATGGCCTGCGGCTGGGCCGGCGCTGCTGGGGCTGCCGGCGCTTCGGCTGCGGTGCTGCTGGCGGCTGCGCTGCGGGCTGTTCGACTGGCTGCTGTTCAACTGGCTGCTGTTGTGCTTCGCTCATGATTTTTCTCCTTGTAATCAATGTCTGAACCTATTGAACTTCCCATCGTCCGCTGTACCGCTATAAAGGAAAACTACGTCGTAGCGTAGTTGACCACAGAACTGGCTTGCCTAGCCCACGAGAACCGCTTCCTCGGGGTACTTGACCAGCGTCTGGCGCGCGTCCGTCTTTAGCAGCACCAGCATAATGGTGACTGCTCCCAGCCTGCCCCAGAACATGAGGGCAATGAAGATCAGCCGGCCAGGGGTTTTAGCTCGGGCGTCAGCCCCACCGAGAGGCCGGTCGTAGAAAATGCCGAGACCACCTCGAAGAGCGTGGCGCTCAGAACTCGCGGCCGTCGGTAAGCAGCAGCAGCCACGTCGCCAGCAATGACGATGGCGAGGCTGATGATGAGCACGACGACCGCACGCCACACCGCGGCCATGGCGATCGTGCGTTGGCCGGCGCGCACCATGTCGTAGCCGCGCGTGAAACTCCACATGGCCATCGTGAGCACGGAAAGCGTGCCGGTGGTGATCCCGCCGCCCATCGAGGCCGGCGCACTGCCGATAAACATCAGGCACAGGAGCAGCAGCAGCTGGCTGGCGTCGTCGATGCTCCCAAAGTCCGTGAAGCCCGCGAAACCGGCCGTCCGAGCCGATACCGACTGAAACCAGGCGCGCACAAGCCGGTCGACCAACGTATGGCCTGACAGCACGCCGCCCAGCCGGTACTCGCTGACAAGCAGCCCTACCCAACCCACCAGCACAGGACGAGCGCCGACCACAGCGCCATGCGGGTATGCAGGCTGAGCCGATGTACGCGTCTGCCTGCCCTGCGAGTGGGCAGCCGCTGCAGCAGTCTCCATGTACACGGGAATGCCTAATCCCCCCGCCGATCACCAGCAGCCCAGCGTCAAAAGCGTGACTGGATCGGCAGGGAGGCCGTCCGGATACTGCGGCAGCCCCGAGAACAGGTCAAAGCCGGCGTTGCAGAAAGCCGCCACGGCATGAAACAGCGGCGTAGAACGCGGCGTCGCCAGCGCCTACTACCCCAATATTGCTCCAGTGCCGCCAGAGGATCAGCTGTCCCGATACCTTCGAGCACCAGCATGACGGCGACGGTGCGGACCAGGATGCGCATGACGGCCCCCGGGCTGGCAAGGCCGAGCGAACTGCTCACCGCCAGGCGATCCAGCAGCGAAATGCGCCGTCCCAACAGCCGCAGGGTGAGCACCACGATGACGACAAACCCCAGGCCGCCCAACTGCATCAGCAGCAAGATCACCCACTGTCCCAGGCGCGTGAATGCCGTGCTGGTGGTGACGACCGACAGGCCGGTGACGGCCGCCGCCGAAGTGGCCGTAAACAGGGCGTCCATGAAGCTGATCGGCTGCGTCGTCATCCCTGGCAGCAGCAGCAGCACCTGTGCCGGCGCCGATCAGCGTCGCCAGCGCCACCAGGAGGCGCAGCGGAATCGGCACGTAGCGTTTTCTCTGTGTGCCGAGTGCTTCCTGGGCCATGGCCTGTCGAGAGGCTGCGGTGCCCGCTCAGTTGATTGTTCATGGCAGCGCCGCGAGCTGCCAGGAGCTGTTCACGCTCGCCGACAACAAACAGCGTGTCATCCTGCACCAACTTGGTTTCGGGGCTTGGATTCGGCAGCAAGTGCCCTGACCGCTGGATGAGCAGCACGCTGGCTTCGTAGCGTTGGAGACTGGACACTGGTTGCGCTACGAGGCTGCGCGGTACCTTCAACTCGTCAGGCTGTGATCGGCGTCGAGCAGCACACGCTCCAGCAGGTTGGGCGCGGCCAGCGTTTCGGCCAACCGCACGCCGCTGTCTTCGTCCGACACGATTACCTGGTCGGCGCCGATGCGCAGCAAGATATCGCGGATGGCGTCGTGTCTCTGCCACACAAATCACGCGCCGGGTGCCCAGCTGCCTTTAAGTAGGCACGTAACCAGCGCGCTGGCTTCGAACGAGTGCGCCATGGCGACGACCACGGTGTCAAAGGCAGCGATGTCCACCTCTTGCAGCGCATCTTCGTTCGTTGCGTCCAGGGCAACCGCCGACGTAATGTCGTCCGCAGATGGCCTGCACGCGGGCAATGTCGCTGTCCAAAGCCCAGGACCATGTGGCCCATTGCCTCCAGCCTGCGTGCCAGGTTGGCGCCAAAACCGCCCAGGCCGATCACCGCATACTCATGTTGGCGGACGTCCCTTGTCCTTGCTCTTTGCATCTGCCTGCCATCTGCGATCTCACGCCCCGGACTGGCCTGCCTGCTATATCTACAGAAGTTTCTTGACTTCCTCCAACTTACCCCTTAGCTCGGCCGTCGCCTTTTCCTGTGCCTCCAGCTGCTGCACGATCTCGGCCAGCCGCTGCTTGGGATCATCTGCTGCAGACTGCTCTTCCGTGCGCTTCTCTGCCTTCTTGCCGGGTGACAGGAAGGCCTGCGAAAGATAAGCGGCGAGCGTACCAAACAAGCCCACACCCACCGACATGACGAGAATCCCGACGATGCGGCCCCAGTTGGTGACCGGATAACGATCGCCGTAGCCCACAGTCGTGATCGTCACATAGACACCACCAGATGGCGTCGCTGGCATTTGTGATGTTGGCGTTGGGCGAGAGTGCTTTCCGCCTTCAACACCGCCATCGACCCGAACTCAAGCACGCACAGTACGAAGAACGCCGACTGTCAGCAGGGCGTTCTCCGCACGATGGGTGACGAACTCATTCCAAGGTTGCGGACGCCAAACTCCGAAACAGCCGAATCACCCGCCAGAGGCGAAAGACGCGCAGCATCTTAACTTGGGGAAGCGGCACGCTGGAGAGCAGGTCCGCCCAGCCAAAGCGCCGGAAGAAATAGGTGCTGCTTGCTTTCGGCAGTAAAAAAGCGATAAAAGAAATCTCCCAGGAAGATCGGCGTCATGATGGCGTTCATGATATCGAGAACCATCTGGATGTTCTCATTTGTCACGAACAGCCAGAGCAGCAAGAGATTGTAGATCGACAGGATCGAGAGCCCGCCGATAAACAGCTCATAGCCGATATTCTTGATCGTGAGCTCTTTGTTATCCCCTGGCGGCGCTGCCGTCGCTTTGTCTGCCATTGCGTCTTCCTTAGTGTTGCCTGAGGCGGTACAGTTAGGCTGCCGCTGCCGCGGCGCTACTCTTTGGGTGCCAGCGGCAGCGCTTCGACACCGGCTTTGTCCAGCTTGAGATAGACGATGTCGTCGGCAATATGATCGATCGCCGACACGGGCACCGAGATCTCCTCCTTGTTCCACAGATGGCCGTGGCGCAGGATGATGTGCGTGATCGTGCCGCTCTCGCGATCGATGACGAACTCGTCGATCTTGCCCACGCGGCCGTCGGTGGCGTCGACATGCGCCCCGACATGCACCGCGACTTCCGTGCCGGGAACTTGCTCGACCTGGATATAGGTTGAGGGCGACGGCGAACCAAAGTTGATGTCGTCGACGCCCGCATACGGCCACATCATGCCGCCTTCGGGCGAAATGCCGCCCTGGTCGACGATGATCGCCTTATCAAAGCGATCCGCCTCGGCCAGCTTCTCGCGGCTCCAGCGCAGGATCACGGCATGCGGTGTCGCCTGGTCGATCATGATCCACCGGCACGAGAAACTCGCCCAGCAGCGTGCCCTTGCCCTTGACCACGACATGGGTGACCTGCTTGGTGGCGGGGTCGACAATGATCGCCGCCGTATGGCCGGCAGGACCATCGGTGCACTGAACTTCGACGTCGATTGGAATTTGCATGGCTCTGCAGTCCTTCTATGGCTGGATTGCTGCTGGATTGCGCTACTGGGAAAGAGCGGCGGTGAGTTTGCCGTTCACCGCTTGTCCATGTCGATCCTGCCGACCCAGATGCCGTACTGGCCCGCCTTGGCATCCTTGAGCGTGATTTCCGGCGTCAACGTGGCCGCAGCAACCTCGGGGCAGTCGATATCGCCGCCTTGCTTGACCACGATCAGGTTGGTGGCCTGGTTGCCGGCGAAGCTGACCTTCACGACCGGTTGGTCGGCGGCCAGCGTAAAGACAAGGCTTGGCGCCTGGCGCACAAAACCGGGGCAAGGCGGTTGGCCGCCGGTGAGGCTGTAGGCGGGAATCGTGCCGGTCAGATCGGCCACATCTGTAGTAGTCGAGGGGTTGTTGGCGTCCAGCGCGACAATCTTGCCGCCAAAGTTCTGATAGGCTGCCAAGACACCTGCTGCGTCGCCTGAGTCGGCGCTGCCTGCTGCGGAATCTCCCGCCGCTGCCGCAGCTGTAGCGGTCGCGGTGGCTTGTGACGACCCCCCACAAGCGGCAAGGAAAATGAGACAGGCGATCACGGCTGCACCAACTGCAAAGCGGCCGGCGAATGTACGAGCGTTGGGCATAGGATCCCTCCTGAAGTTGGCAGCACCAGGCACATTGCCTGCGCAGCGTGCCTGGTGCTGCTGATGGTGCTTTGCGCTAGCTAGCAGTATACCTATCTGGTGTACTGCTGCAACAACCCATGCGGTGCAAAAATGTCGGTAAAGTAGGGGATGGCAGATCGACTCCCTGCTCACCTTACCCGTCACTTGCCCTGGATGCCGAGATTTGCCATCAGGGCGTCCACTGTAAACTGTGCGCCTGCCAGCAATATGGCCACGATGGCGCTGCCGATGACGTAAACAAGCAGGACAACCAGCGGCAGTACCACGGTGCGCCACCCGCGCGTCTGGTGCGCAATCGCCGCACCCATCCAGACGCACAGGAAGCCCCACGCCAGGATCGCCAGGTTCGTCGCCGGGCCGAACACCGGGAGCAGCACGAGGAACGAGAGCACGTAGACGGTGTGGGCGAAACCTAGCGCCCGCAGCGTCTTGGTAAACGTCCCCCGTTTGGTCAGCAGCCAGCCTGCCGCAAACACCAGCGCCACCGCCAGCATCCAGAAGGCAAACGAACTCGCAATCCATGCGCAGGTTGAATCCGCTTCCATGCGCAAGTGCGGCTGATCAAGACCGAGACGATGCCGATCAACAGCGCCGGCCCGGTCATGTACGGATTGTCGACGACCTGCTGGTAGGCGTCGCGGTTGAGCGTCATGCAGCGCAGCGCCAGCCCAATCCACGTGCTCCACTGCCTGATGCCTGCCATCAGGTTGTGCGGCGCCCAGTCGGCGACCTTCTCTGCCTTGGCCGCCGGCGTGCGTCTCCACCACCGGTTTGCCGCGGTGGTTGTTCAGGATATGGAAGACGTCGGTCGAATTGCGCGTCTCCATCACTTCCATGTCCGCGGGGTGGAAGATAAAGGCATCGGTCTGCTCGCCGCCCAGCCCGCCGTGGTTGCCGATCAGCTCCTCCAACGCCGCCACGGTGCCGTCCGGGTACACCGTGCTGATCAGCCACAGGTCACCCGCGTTCGGAAACTCCATGACCCGGTTCAGCTGCCAGACGCGGGTGTCGAGCGTGCCCGCGCCGTGCCCTTCGGCCTTGGCATAGGGCAGCACCGGGTCGATGCCGGTGACCTCCCCCGTGCACAGGTTGTGCCGGCCGCCTTTGCCCAGCGCCACCGCCATCATGTTGTCGTCATACCCGATGACCATGCCGATGCCTTCGTGCTGGACCAGGGCATCGATCATGTTGGGATAGGCGGCTTCCAACTCGCTCAGCTTGATCTTGCGCGGGTAAAGGTCAAAGTAGACCTGGGCGGCGTTGCCGCTGCCGTAGGCAGTCACCGACGCCGGCTTCACCCCTGCCACATCGTCACCCGTCTGGTCGCCCGCCTTGGCACCCTGTTCCGCCAGCTTCTGGCCTTGCTTGGCCATCGCCTTGCTCACGCCGCTGCTGCTCCCAGCCTGCATGTTGGCGAGTTCACCTGCCACGCCCTGCAGCCCGGTGACGCCCGTGTCGCCGCCGATGGCCTGCGCGACGCGTCACTTCCTTGGGCAGCTGCTGCTCGATAAACTCCTTGATGCTCAGCCCATACCGCTGCAGGAATGTCGGGCCAAACGACTGGCCGTGGTCCGACAAGATGATGAAGTCATAGTGCCGCGGCGCCTTATCCTTGACCACCCGCCGCAGCCGGGCAAACGTCTTGTCCAGCCGCTTCAAATCCCCATACGCATCGCTGGTCCAGGGGCCCGAGTGATGTGCCACCTCGTCATAGCCCAGGTAGAGCATGTAGATCGACGGCGCCCCGCGCATCATGTCGAGAATCGCCACGTTCGTCGAGATATCACGCATGAGCGTGCACATGGCCGCGCGCAGGAACGGATAGCCGTGCTCCAGCCGGTTGAGCCGCGGCTGGACATCCTTGCGCTTCTGCTGCCACGCCTCCCACAGCTCACGCCCTACCTCCCAGAAGAAGACCGCCAGCGACCGGACGAGGAAGTAGGGGTTGAGCATCAGCAGCGTCACGTCGTCTGCCCGCCGCTTTTGCTCTTCCGGTGAGCCTGTCTTCATGTTTGCCATCGTGAACATGGACTTTTCGGCATCGCCGTTCAGCATGTTCATGACGCTGGAGCCTTTCCGCATCAGGCCCTGCCCGTGCCCATAACGCGCGTTCAACTCCGCCGCATCGGTGCTCGAGACGTACAGCTTGCCCTTGCTCTTGTCATACCAGCGGTAGGCGGGGATGTCGCTGTTGTCGCCAAACATGATGCCGGCCTGGCAGGCTGAGGTCATGGAGGGCAGGCCGCAGTCCACTTTCGTCAGCTCATACCCGTCTTCGTCGATCATCTGCTGCAGCGTCGGCAGCAGCCCCTGCTTCAGCGCATCCTGGATGACCCAGTAGCTCAGGCCGTCGATCTCGAGCATCATCAGCCCGCGGCCCGGTTCGCCGGCGCTGTCAAACGGCTGGTCCTTCGCCCGGCGCTCGATCCGGTTCTGGAAGAGCGAGCCCTCTTCGTCAACCTCCAGGATCCCCGTGATGATCGCGTTGAAGAGGCCAAAGACGATGCCGCCGATCAGTGCGCTCAGAAAATCGGCGTTGAAGCCGGGCAGCAGCCAGGCCGTCAGCCAGATTGCAATCGCGTTGACCAGGAAGCCCACGATAAACAGGGCGATCCAGCCCAATGGCCGCGCGATCAGCAGGACGACCGGGCGGATCAGCAGGTTGATGATCGCCAGCAGAAAGGCAGCGCTTACCGCAATCAATGCCGCAGACGCGCCGTCCGCTGCTGGTGATCGACATACCCGGCAGCAGCCAGGCCGTCAATCGCCAGTGAGATGGCATCCACCACCCACAGCACCAGAATACGTACCAGGTACAGCACCACTGTCTTAATCGTTTGTGTCATGTTTCCCCACTCCTGTTGTTGCCTGCCCTCATCTCGCCGTTTTGTGCACACGCCCATATGTGCGTCCGTGTTGGAGTGTTCACCCTGGACTCAGTTCAATTTGCCGCCTCCACACTGCTTGTTATGACACCACTTTCTGTGTTTGCTCGTGGATAGTACACATGCACATCGCGCTGCGGGAACGGGAACCCGATCCCTTCGGCGTCAAACCGCACTTTCACTTTTTCCAGCATGTCGTTCCGGAAGTTCCAGTAGTCGGCGTTGTGCACCCAGGGGCGCATGGCAAGCTGGACCGCGTTGTCGCCCAGTTCCTGGATGACCACGACCGGCGCGGGATCCGCCAGCACGCGCTGGATCGGCCGCCATCAACTCCAGGAGCACGTCCTTGGCCTTGCGCAAGTCGTCGCTGTAGCCAATACCAAATGTCAGATCTGCCCGCAGGGTACCCATACGCGAGTAGTTGACCAGCACGCTGTTCTGGATCTGCGCGTTTGGCAGGACCAGGATCTTGTTGTCTGCCTTCGTAAGGATCGTCTGGAACAGTGAGATTTCCCGGACGGTGCCCATGACGCCGTTCGTCTCGATCAGTTCCCCAACCTTGAAAGGCTGGAACGTCAGGAAGATCACGGTCGCCGCAAAGCTGCTCAACGACTCCTGCAGTGCCACGCCGAAGATGATGAGCACAATACCGATCGTATAGATAATGCTGGTCGTCGGCACGCCTATCACGGCCATCGCCACGAGCACGGCGCCGAGCAAGATGGAGTAGTAGGTCGCCCGCTCGATCAGCTGCGCCACCGTTTCGGTGACCGTCATCTTCTTGAGGCCGCGCTGCACCCAGCGTCGCGCCATGCGGGCAAGCCAGCGCCCGACGAGCACGATGCCCACCGCGAGGGCCAGGTGCCAGAGCACGGCCCCGAAGTCAATGCTGGCCAGGTCGAAGTCCGGCACGTCGGGCGGCGTAGGCGTGATCGTGGGGGTTGGCGGTGGAACCTGGGCGTACCTCATAGCATCTGCTCCATCAGGGCGTTCAGTTCCTGGTCGGAGTCCACCTCATACCCGTGCTTCTCGGCAAATTCGCGCGACACGCCCAGCGCCTCGCTAAATGCCACCAGCAGAACGCCGATAGCCGGCAGCACCATCGCCAGGTAGGTCGAAAACGGCGCGGCCGGCAGAATAAAGGACGGCAGTCCCTGCGGCAGCGTGCCCACGACTTCTACACCGTAATTGCCTTCAAGGTTCAGGACGCTGCTCAGAATGATCGCCCCAAACAGCACGATGAGCCCCGCCGGAATCTTCTTGCTCAGGCGCGGCAGCACGAACATCAGAACCAGCGCCATGGCGCCCACGACGAAGGTAGCCCAGTTGGCCTGGCGCGGCAGCCAGGCGAGGGCCGGAACAAAGCGCGCCGGACTTGCCGTGCGTTTGTCGGAGCGAGCCGTGGGTGTCTTGGCACTGGCGAGCGACATCGAATTCTCCAGGTTGGCATTCGACACAGCAAGACGTGGTGGAACGCATCATAAGACGCGGCAAGACGCTGTGCCATATGGGCTGCTGTTGCTTCCATCATACAAGCGCAATCGCGCAGCCGGATCGACCAAGAAGGAGCAACTTTGGGCTAGTTTTGGACCCCTAGTACAATTTGACATCATCGATTGAGACCTGTCCCCTGCTGCCATTTTCGCAAGCAGGGGACAGGTATGGGTGCAATCTAGTCGGCCCGCTTCAAGGCCGGGCACTCCCAGGTTGCGTTGACGACCTCAGGATGCGGCATATACAGGCGCAGGATGGGGAACCAGGCATCGGTGCCGGTCGGCAGCCAGTTCGATTCCTTATCCGGTCCCGGCGACTCAGCCTGGAAGTAGAAGGTGGTCGAACCATCCTCATCTTGCTTGACCCCGGCGTGCGGTCGCCAATCGAATAGCGGTTGATCGGGTTGGGCACCAGGTTGTAGTCGGTGCCGTAGACGGTCAGCGACCAGAAGGCGTCGACCGGCGGCGTCATGCCCGCCGGGAACGTCAATTCGTACTTGTGCGCGCCGGTCAGCGGCTCGCCGTGGTCGTCCGTCAGGTTGACCAGGTAGACCGCCTCTTCCGGGTCGTTGGCGGTGACGCCTACCAGCGACTGGTCGGCGGCACGCATCAGGAACTTGTCGCCAAACCGGCCCTCGTCTGGCGGAGGATACCGCCAGCCGTTGACGATCGTCGCCCAGACGCCGCTCATGAACTGCTGGCGCAGCAGCAGCATGCCCTTGGCGGCTGCCCGCTGCAGCGCTTCCTTGACCACCTCCGGCTGCTGCTCCACGTCGAGCCCGGGCCCGATGCCGATTTCGGCAAACTGCTTGAGCAGAATGGCATGGTGCGCCGGCGGCGGGTTCTCGGCCAGCATGGCGTTGAGCGTCTTCCACGCGCCGAGCGGATCGTCCGGACCCGACGAGCGACAGCGGCGGCTTGTAGACGTCGCGGCTGTAGGGGATCTGGTCCTCGGGCATGCCCCAGTAGCCCAGCGGCGTCAGCTTGTAGCCGGCCTGGATCGCATGCACGGCGGGCAGGTCCTCGACGCCGTTGACCACGGTGCGGCCGAGGATGCAGAACCACGGCGTCGGCGAGTCCGGGCTCACCCGCGTGACGCCCGGCGGCAGATCGCCCTCCCAGCCGGGGCCGGCGATGGCGTAGTCGCCGGCCTTGGTGCCGTAGCGTTTGCCGACATAGGCGAAGTTGTCGGACGTGAAGCCGAACATCTCCATCGTCCAGTAGCGGTCGTCCGAGATCTCGGGGATCGTCAGGATGATTGGCTCACTGCTCACGTCGATCCACGCCACCGAGTAGGCGGTGTCGTTGTTGGGGCAGCCGCCGTCGCGGTAGGTGGCATCGATGACCTCCTGCGCATGCCAGAACTGGTTGACGGCCGAATAAGGCACGTGCTTGGGGTCCTGCGGCATGTTGGTCCACTTGTAGCGTGTGAAGGCGTTGTAGACGTACGGGAAGCCGTAGACGAAGGCCTGGAGCGCCAGCGAGTAGGCGTACTCCGCGTGCCAGTCAAAGACGGCCGGTGCCGGGGGCGCGGTGCCTGCGCCGCCATGCTGGCCTTGGCCGCCAGGTCGTTCATGCCGGCCGCCGCACCCAGGCCCGCGCCGATGCGCTTGAGGTCGTCGGCCGTGAGGACCTGGGCGCCCATCTTGCCGAGCGCATCCTCAATCTTGGCGGCATACTGCTTGTCGACAAATACGCCGAGCGCCACTGCACCCGGGTTGAGCGCCAGGCCCAGGTGGCTGGCATGGGCGGCCAGGTCGGTTGCGCTGCTCGGCGCATTGCCGCTGAGCGTTTCGACGTCGGCCGCCACGCGCTCGGCCATCGCCACCAGGTCCACGCCCGCACTCGAGCCGACATCCAGCACGTCCACGTCGACCTTACCGGCGTCGTCCTTGGCGATCACCAGCAGGTTGCTGGCGTTCACCATCTGCAGCTGTGGCCCCATGGTCTTGAGCTTGCCGGCTACAGCATCATAGCCGGCCTTGCTGGCAAACACGCCCGGCCACCAGCTGCTGCTTCTCCGGCGCCACAACTGCGGCCGTCGCTGCCACGGCCGCCACTGCCGCTGTCGCCGCTGCCTGCAGCTGCTTCGCCGCGCGTGGCTGCTGCGGCAGTCGCGCTGCCGGTCGGCCGCTGCGGCGCCTGCCGCCGTGGCCTGCTCGGCCGCTTCGTCTGAGACGTCGTACGACTTGGGTTTCCCGCCCAACGCAATCAGCTTGGCGGTGAACGCGCCCGCCTCGTCGGCTTCCGCCAGCACGCCTACCGCCGCACAGCCGCCGGCGATCTCCTTGGCCAGCCCGTCACGCTCCTGCTCCGACATGCCGAGGTGCTTGTGGAAGAACGAGCCGATGATCCCGCCGCCCACGCCGCCGCCCAGGATGCCGCCCAGCAGGCTCAGCCCGCCCGTCGGCACTGCAGCGATCAACCCGAGGATGGCGCCGATCGCCGCACCCTTGCCGCCTGCACGCGGGCCGGTGAGGTCCTGCTTGATGCCGCCCTTGCCGTCCGACACGAGCACGCCGACGGCACCCGCCTTCACGTCGTCGTTCGCCTTGTCCCACTGCCTTCAGATCCTCGGCTGCCTGCTGCGCCGCGGCCTCGTTGTCGTACAAGGCAATAATCAATTGTTTGTTGTGCTTTGCCATATGCTTCTCCTGTAACTAATGAATTATGCAGCCGGCTGGTTGCTCTGGCTGTGTGATTCATTCGGCGCTGCGTCTCATGCCTTCAGCGGCTGTCTGCCTGTGCGCAGCTGCCGCTGCCGCTGGCCGTTTCTACCCCTTCCTGCGTAACCTCGTAGGATTCCGGCTTGCCGCCCAGCTCGGCCAGCTTGGCGGCAAAGGCGTCCGCTTCGTCGCCGCCCGCCAGGACCCCGACCGCGGCGCGGCCGTCGGCGATCTCCTTGGCCAGCCGGTTGCGTTCCTCTTCCGAAAGGCCGAGGTGCTTGTGGAAGAACGCCCCCACAATCCCGCCGCCCACGCCGCCGCCCAGCACCCCGCCGAGCAGGCTCAACCCACCCGTCGGGATCGCGGCGATCAACCCCAGAATGGCGCCGATCGTGGCCCCCTTGCCGGTCGCATGCGGGCCGACGAGGTCCTGCTTGATGCCGCCCTTGCCGTCGGCAATCAGCACGCCGACCGCACCCGCCTTGACGTCATCATTCGCCTTATCCCACGCCTTCAGGTTTTCCGCTGCCGTCTGTGCGGCCGACTCATTGTCGAAAATGGCGATAACCAGCTTCGTGTACTCTTTCTTTGCCATACGATACCTCCCTGTTTGCTCCGCACACATGCGGATGTGTTGCGTCCATTCTGCTACGGGCATCAAGGTATTCCCAGCCTGATAGACGCCGAACCCTTTATCGGCGTCGATCCCGCCGGTGCATGCCCGCCACTGACACCGGCGACAGCGGCCGGCCGATCACGTCGATAAACAACGCAATCGGGCCGCCGCTTGCCGGCATCTCGCCGTCCAGAATGTCAACCGTATAGGTGAGCTCGCTGCCCACCAGCACCGGATCCTTGAGCTCGACGACGATATCGCTCACATCATCGCGCATCGAAGATAGAGAGCACCGCATTCGGCGGGTTGGACGCAAAACTGTCCGGCCCCTCGTCCCAGCTCTCCACAAACTCGCGTGACGGAATGTGGCCCGTGACCCGGTCCGGCCGATCCGAGAAGAACAGCGTCGTCGGCGCCAGCCCCTCCAGCGTAACTTTGCCGTCGCCATACCGCATGCCGTGGGCCGTTTGTACGAACAAGGCTTCGATCTCATCGGCCTCGACGATCACGGTGACGTCTTTGTGCTCGGCACGCATACTGCTAGTTCCTTGTCTGGGCAAAGAGCATTAAGACGCGGCCGGCGTGCTGCTCTTGCTCATGCCGGGGATCTGATTCTGGTAAGTGCGCGCGTGCCCCGCCAGGCTGCTAATGTCCATCACAACCGCAAAGCCGATCCAAATCCAATCCCAGCCCTGGAGCCCGACGCCCGGCGACCACAGGAACACGTAGAAGAGCGTCGTAAAGGGCAGGAAGATAATGCCCAGCATGGGCCAGAACCACATCCCGTTAAAGGGGGCCATAAACCAAGTTGGGCGGGCAATCCACAAAATCACGTCCGCCAGGCGGGGGAAGAAGCCGGCAAAAAGCGCAAATAGACAAGGCATAGTTATTCTCCTGAAAAGGTCGACGGTGAGACAGACTTGTAGGGCTGGGCTTACGCCGCAGGTTGGCTGGTGACCTTGCCTGCCTGCTGTTCGCGATACTTCTGGAAATGCCCGGCGAGGCTGGTGAGATCAAAGAAGACGGCCATGCCAATCCACAGCCAGTCCCAGCCGGTGACGCCCACACCGGGTCGCCAGAGAATCACGTAAAACAGGGTCGTAAACGGCAGAAAGACGACGCCCAGAATGGGCCACAGGTAGTTGCCGTTAAACGGCGCCATAAACTGGGTCGGGCGCGCGATCCACAGCAGCAGATCCGCAACGCGCGGGAAAAAGCCGGCAAACAGGGCAAATAGACAGGGCATTGATCCTCCTTGTGAATGGTGGCAAAATTGATTGTGGCGCTGGATCTTGGCGGTGAGGCGGCACCGCTGTGACTTATGGTACCTGGGAAGCCCCATCCTGTAACGCCCCGCGAAGGGTTACTTTAGGACTAGAAATGTGGGGTAAGGCTGGACACGAAATGTCCCGGGGACGCGGCGAACGCTAGCGTTCGCCCGTCCCCGGGACATGGTGCGTGCTGACAAACCTGCTAACCCTACCGCCCCGGATGCGCCATCATGTCCACGGCGACGGTGGCCGCAAGAATCAGGATGTCATCCTGGCCGGGGTCGATCTCGACGCCGTAGCTGTCGGCGATGCGGAACCACTTCTTTGAGACTTCCGCCACGCGCTGCCGGCCTAGTTCGATCCGGTACTCGTGGTCGAGGAGGTTGCCCTGGATTTCCATGTCTGGGCCCCCACGCACGTTGACCGTCCATCGCTCGCGCAGCGGCGTGATCAGCGCCTTCTTGACCATGGCCACCCGCTGGCCGCCCGCATCCTCGATCTCCATCGAGTCCTTCACCCGCAGCATGCGCTCCTGGATCTTGCACAGCTCGCGGCCGGCGCGATCTTCAAAGAGCAGCGTCTGGCGCACACGCAGCGCCTTGCCGTCGACCTTGTAGATCCGCTCGCGGCGCTCGTTCTCGATCCAGAAGTCGTCGCCGATCGAAACCAGGTTCTGCCGCATCTGGTACCGGTTGGCGCCGCCGCCGCCCACCGGCCCCGGGCCGCCTGGCCCTGGTCCCCGGTCTTCCCGGCGCTCTTCACGTCTGCCTCTTCCTAACATTGCAATATCTCCTTGGTCAATACTCTTTACCAATGCAAAACACGTTGCAGTACGCCTGCACTACTGCCGCGCCATGGCGACGCGCAGACGCTCTTCGGGGTCGATAAAGTGGTCGTGGTCGTCCTTGCCCACGTCGATCTGCACCCAGTTGACCTTGCCGCTAAACTTGCTGGTGTGCGTCGTGTAATCTGCCGAAACCGGTGTGCCTGACTCGTAGCCGATGTCGGTCGTCTCGTCTGCCGAGAAGATCATCGCCTGCGTGGCCTGCACGCGGCCCTTGCCTATGACCTTGCCGTCGCAGTACAGCGTGACGTCGCCGCCCTTGCCCAGCCCACCGCCGTCGTAGGCGAATTCCATCCGCACCTGGTGCTTCCCTTGTGGAATAGGCTCCGTTGCCTCGGTCGGAAACTCGTGGATCCCCAACACATTGTACACGAACTTGAGACAGCCGCCCTTGGCATAGAGGCTCCAGCCGCCAAACCGCCCGCCTTGAGCAATAATCACGCCGTTGGCCGGCTTGGCGCCTGTTTCGATCTCGGCCGTGACTGAGTACGACTTGTTTTTCATGCTGATTACGGTCATTTCGGAGAGCCGGCCCATACCGGGGAACAGGATCTGCGAGTTGCCGTGAATGAGCGTGGGCCGGCCGGCCAGCTCAGGCAGGATGCGCTCGACCTGCCGGTCGTCGAGCGGGATGGCGTTGTACTTGGTTGCTTCGATCAGCCACAGCCGCTGCAGCTTCTTCAGCATCTCCGGATTGTCCTTGGCAATGTCGTGTGCCTGGGTCCAATCCTTGCTGCCGTCGTACAGCTCCCACACGTCGTCGTCAAAGGCCACCATCTTCTGCCCCACCATCATCCATGGCGTCCGGTGCTTGGTGACGGCGCTCCAGCCCTTGTAGTAGATGCCGCGGTTGCCAAACATCTCGAAGTACTGCAGGTCGTGCCGCTCGGGAGCACTGCCGTCGTTAAAGCTGTACAGCATGCTTGTGCCCTCCATCGGCGACTGCTGTACGCCGTTGACCGCTACGGGCTCGGGCAGCCCCGCCGCCTCCAGGATGGTCGGCGCCACGTCGATCACGTGGCTGAACTGCGTGCGCAGCCCCCCCTTCTCCTGGACGCCCTTGGGCCAGTGTACGATCGTGCCGTTGCGCGTGCCGCCCCAGTGCGACGCCACCTGCTTGGTCCACTGGTACGGCGTATCCATGGCGTGTGCCCAGCCCACGGCATAGTGGTTGTATGAAGCAGGTGAACCAAACTCGTCCATCTTTGACAGCATGAACTCCGTGGTTTCCAGCGCCGCCATACCGTTGAAGTTGGCCATCTCATTAAATGCCCCATGCAGCGTGCCCTCGGCCGAGGCGCCGTTGTCGCCAATGATGACATAGATGAGCGTGTCGTCTAGGATCCCCAACTCCTCGATCGCGGCGATCACCCGGCCCACCTGGTAGTCGGTGTGCTCCATGAACCCGGCATACACCTCCATCTCGCGTTCGAGCACCGGCTTGATGTCAGCAGGCATGTCGTCCCACGCCGGGATCTCGGCATGGCGTGCTGTCAAATCTGCGTCCTGCGGGATGACGCCCAGCGCCTTCTGGCGCGCAAACGTCTCCTCGCGCAGCTTGTCCCAGCCCTGGCTGAACTTGCCCTTGTACTTGTCGGCCCATTCCTTGGGCACATGGTGCGGGGCATGGGTGGCGCCGGGCGAGAAGTAGACAAAGAAGGGCTTGTCGCCCATCAGTGCCTTTTGCTGGCGGATCCAGTTCACCGCATGGTCGGCCAGGTCCTCGGTGAGATGGTAGCCCTTCTTCCGGCGTAGCCGGCGGCTCGATCGCAGTGGTGCCCTCATACAGCGCCGGATCCCACTGGTTGTTCTCGCCGCCGATAAAGCCGTAGAAGTACTCGAAGCCACCGCCGCCAGACGGCCAGTGCTCAAACGGGCCCATCGGGCTGGCTTCCCACACCGGCACTTCGTGGCACTTGCCGAACATGGCGGTCGAGTAGCCATTGTACTTGAGCGTCAGCGCCACCGGCGCCTTGGTGTTCGGCCGCAGCGAGTTCTGGCCGGGAGCAGCCGTGGCCGTCTCGGTAATGTTGCCCATGCCCACCGAGTGATGGTTGCGGCCCGTCATCAGCGCCTGGCGCGTCGGTGCACACAGAGCACACGTGTGAAAGCGGTTGTAGCGCAGCCCGCCTGCCGCCAGCCGCTCAAACGTCGGCGTCTGGCACGGCCCGCCAAAGGCGCTCGAGGCGCCAAAGCCGACGTCGTCGATCAGGACCACCAGCACATTGGGCGCACTGGCCGGCGGGCGCAGCGGCTCGATTGGCGGATACTTGGTGTCGGGGTCCTTGGCGTCATACGTCGTTAGCCCCCAGCCGGGCACTTCTGGGATGGGCAGGTGTGCCCGCAAATGTCGATCTGGTTGATTCGGCATGTGAGTGTCTTCCTTTCAAAAGCTTGCAAGGGCCAGCGCTACTGCTTGGCCATCAACATGCGCATGTAGTCATCCGGCTCGATCATATGGCTGTGGTCGTCGTTGCCGGCGCTCAACTCCACCCACTTGATCTGGCCGTTGAAGACAGTGTCTTCCGCCTTGGCACTGGGCAGCACCGGCGTGCCCAGTTCGCGGCCGATGTCCAGCCCTTCCGTGGCCGAGAAGATCACCGGCTGCGTCACCGGGATCTTGCCGCCGCCTGCCTCCTCGCCGTCATAGTAGAAGCGTGATATCGCCGCCCTTGGCCGGGCCGCCCCCGGCATAGGCAAACTCGGCGCGGACCTGGTGTTCGCCGGCTGAGAGAGTCTTCTTGGCGTCGATTACGAATGTCTGGACCCCGAAAAGGTTGTAGACAAAGCGGGCGGCGCACTTCTCGATCATGAGGCCCCAGCCGCCGTACGAGCCGCCGATGCGCGACGAGCGTGCCCTGCGCCTCACCCTCAGGCACGACGATCTGGGCCGTCACCTGGAACGACTTGTTCTTCACGTCGAGGACCGTGGCTTCCGAGATGCGTTTCATGCCGGGGAAGTAGATCTGCTTGTTGCCCTTGACCAGCGTCGGTCGCCCGGAGATTGCGGGGATGAAACGCTCGACACGGCGATCGTCCAGCGGGATGACATTGTACTTGGTGGCCTCGATCAGGAATGCACGCTGCAGCTTGCGCCAGCATCTCCGGGTTTTCCTTGGCGAGATCGTGCGCCTGGGTCCAATCGGTGCTGCCGTCGTACAGCTCCCACGTGTCGTCGTCAAACGCCGGCATCTGGGCGCTCATCGTCCATGGGGTGCTGTGCCGCGTCACGGCGCTCCAGCCCTTGTAGTAGATGCCGCGGTTGCAGAACATCTCGAAGTACTGCACGTCGTGGCGCTCCGGCTCGTCCTTGGCGTTGAACGAGTAGAGCATGCTCGTGCCCTCGTATGGGCTCTGCGTTACGCCGTGCATCTGGATCGGCTCGGGAATGCCGGCCGCTTCGAGCACGGTCGGCGCCACGTCGATCACATGGCTGAACTGTGTGCGCAGCCCGCCTTTCTCCTCGATGCCCTTCGGCCAGTGCACGATCGTGCCGTTGCGCGTGCCGCCCCAATGCGACGCCACCTGCTTGGTCCACTGGTAAGGTGTGTCCATCGCCCACGCCCAGCCCACGGCATAGTGGTTGTAGGCCTGGGGGCTGCCCCACTTGTCCAGATGGGCGGCCAGGAACTCGGGCGTCTCGATCGCGCCGGCCATGCCGTTGAGCGTGATAAACTCGTTAAAGGTGCCGTTGGGCGTGCCTTCGGCCGAGGCGCCGTTGTCGCCGACGATGACGTAGATCAGCGTGTTGTCCATGATGCCAAGCTGTTCGATGGCATCGACCATCACGCCCCACGTGATAGTCGGTGTGCTCCATAAAGGCCGCATAGGTTTCCATCTGCCGCTCGAGCACGGGCTTGAGCACGGCGGGCATGTCGTCCCAGGCCGGGATCTCGGCCGGACGCGGGGTCAGTTCCGCATCCTGAGGGATGACGCCGATCTCGAGCTGCCGCGCAAAGGTGATCTCGCGCTGCTGGTCCCAGCCGTGCGCGAACTTGCCCTTGTACTTCTCGATCCATTCGGGCGCCACATGATGCGGCGCGTGCGTGGCGCCGGGCGCAAAGTAGACAAAGAACGGCTTGTCGGGCGCGAGCGACTTCTGCGTCTGCATCCACGTGATGGCATGGTCCGCCAGGTCCTCGGTCAGGTGATAGCCCTGCTCTGGTGTCTTGGGCGGCTCGACCGGGGTCGTGCCCTCGTAGAGCGAGGGATACCACTGGTTGTCCTCGCCGCCGATAAAGCCGTAGAAGTATTCAAAGCCTGAGCCGGTCGGCCAGGTATCGAAGGGGCCGATCGGGCTGTTGTGGAAGACCGGCACCTCGTGGCACTTGCCGAACTGCGCCGTGCTGTAGCCGTTCAGCTTGAGCGTCTCGGCCAGCGGCTGCTTGTTGTTGGGCCGCACGGAGGTCTGGCCCGGCGCCGAGGTGGCCAATTCGGTGATGCAGCCCATGTTGACCGAGTGGTGGTTGCGCCCGGTCAACAGCGCCGCACGCGTTGGCGCGCACAGCGCCGTCGTGTGGAAGCGGTTGTAGCGCAGGCCGCCGACGGCCAGCCGTTCAAAGTTAGGCGTGTCGCATGGGCCGCCGAACGCGCTCGAGGAGCCAAAGCCGGCATCGTCGAGCAGGACGATGAGGACGTTGGGCGCCCCGTCCGGCGGTTCGATCTGGCGGATGGGCGGGAAGCGGGT
This sequence comes from uncultured Chloroflexia bacterium, assembly GCA_963791135.1. GTDB lineage: Bacteria > Chloroflexota > Anaerolineae > Caldilineales > Caldilineaceae > Fredericiella. The sequence goes on along the minus strand of CAWBRX010000019.1, from coordinate 49,782 downwards.
ATCCGGGTCCTTGGCATCGTAGGTCGTCAGGCCGTGCTGTACCTGGTCGGGAACGGGCAAAATCGTGCGTGCTGGCGATCGAGTCGTGGTGACATAATTATTGTCCTTTCAAACATGTGGTGCTGCGCTGCAACTCAGAGGCCCACACTTCGGTGCTTAAGCTTTCTAGATGCCCGGTTCTTCCCAGCCCGGCTGCATCTTGGCCTTGAGCGCGCTCGCGCGGCACGATCTCGCCCACGACATGCTGCGGAATGTGGCGCGGCATCGGTTCTTCCCAGGCAAACCAGAGCGCCGCGACGCGGAAGAGGAAGCCGACGGCGAACGAGATGAGCGTCGCCGGCCAGATGCTCATGCCAAAGTACTGGGCGCAGACGAGATACATCGCTGAGGTGAGGGCGGCAGTGCCGACGAACCATTCGCCGGGAATGAACTGCTTGGCGGGCTTGCCGGCGATGATGTCACGGGCGGTGCCGCCGCCGATCCCGCCGAAGATTGCCAGGATCATGATGCCGACGAGCGTCCACTGCTTGGCGCGGTAGTAGTCGGGCCGCTGTGCCAGCAGCGCGCCGTTGAGCGCATTCGCCGTCGCCGCAATCAGGTCGATGATCAAGAAGTTACCGACCCCACTCGATAAGTAAGCGAAAAACTGTGCCACATATGCTTGCAGGTCCATAAAATAGCACCTTCGAAAGAATGGATGATTAATTTTGTGCTGCTGCGGCCGGTCTGGCTGAGGCAGGTATCTCCTTGGCTGCTGTGTCTTGCTGATGATATGCGAGCAGAAGTTCGCGCTCTTGATCTCGCTTGGGGAATACGAAGAAAACGAGGGCCGCGCCGATCAGTACGGCAATGATGCCGGCTACGTAAGCATACTGATCCCCGGCCAGGAACGCCGTCTTGGCGGCGGCGGTGATCTGCTCCGCATACTGCGGGTAGGCGGCGGCCATGGACTGGGCGCCGGCATAGGACATGGTTAGTTCGTTGGTGACGGTGGCGGGAATCTGGCTGCTGTCGCCTGTGCCAGAGATGGATGCCGTCATGGCCGCGGCATAGCCCGCCGCCAGAAGCGCCCCGAAGATCGACTGCATTATGGCGCCCCCGAGATCCCGCTGCAGGTCCGCCGTGCCCGAGGCCATCCCGGCGCACGTAACCGGCACCGAGGATGTCAACGACCGCGAGGCCGGCGTACCGGCCAGTCCGACGCCGATGCCCACAAACGCGTAGCCAAGCCCCACCATCCAGTAAGGAATCCCTTCATTCCACAACAAGAGCATGGTTACAAAGCCCAGCATAACGAAGACATAGCCAAGCAGCAGGGTAAAGCGCGCGCCGCGGACCTCGACGAGCTTGGCCGAACGCGGTGCCACCAGGATCATGAAGATCGCAGCGGGCAGGATTGCAAAACCGGCGTTTACGGTCGAATAGCCCAGTACATCCTGCAAGAACTGCTGGCCGATAAACATGGCACCCATTAGCGAGCCAAAGACAATGATGCCGGCTACGGCCGCTACCCAGAAGATGCGGCGTGCCGCAATCTTGAGGTCGTACAGCGGATTCTTGGCCCGACGCTGGCGGAAGACGAAGAGAATCAGCGTTACGATGGTGACAGCAGCCAGCCCCAGGACCAATGTGCGCATGCTTGCCACCGCCGCAATGATGATTAGTGTCGCAAGAACGATCCCGGCCCTTGCCGGTGCCCCTGTTTCAGCCGCAGCCGCTCCATCCTCGGCATGCGCGGGCGCTTTCCCTGGATACGTTTTTGCCATATGTCGTTCTCCAGATTGAAGTTTAGATTTCAATGCCATCATCCCCCTCGGCAGCCCATACGCAAGCGCCCTTTGGGCATACATTCGGGGGAAAAACGTATTTACTCGCCTGCGCCAAGCGCTGCGTCCGCTTCTAGATCCTTGCCCCGCATGCTCTCGACTAAAATGTAGACGCTGATGGCAAACACCCAGGCCGGGAAAACCATGATCACCCACAGCGAGAGATTGATGGCTACCAGCAGGACGACGGCGAGCAGATACGTGATGACGACCAAGACGCGCGGCATGACGCGCGTGCGCACCCAGATTGTTCCCAGCGAGAGCATAAACACGCCGGCCATACGAATGGCATAGACGTTGGTGACCGTATAGATGACCGTGCGCGCAAACGTGACCACGCCGCCTTGGGTCATGGCTTCCGGATCGAGCGTATAGCCGCTGAGCAGCCCGCCCGGCAATGGCCGCCGAGCAGAACATCATGGCCAGAAAGAGCAGCCCGCTGCCATAGAAGACGGTCGAGAAGAATTGGTCCTCCAGGTGGCCCAAGCCGGTTGCGGATCACCCCCATAAACCATAGAAACGCAATGCCGGCAAACGGCACCAGCGTAAGCGCCAGCCGCACCGCCCCTCCACCATTCTGCAGCCAGGCTGTGGCCCCTGGAGCCTTCAAGCCCTTCAGGTATCGCGAGGCGCATCAGCCCAATGCTGACCGCAAACAGCACCGCAAAGACGATGCCGGCAATGGCCGCTGCCCGGGGCGTCCTGAGTGCCTGCTCGGCCAGTCGTGGCGGCGTGCCCCGTAACCCCGTAGCTGCGCTCGTCCATTTTCCGTCTCCGATCCGACTATAGCTCGCTTCGGTCCTCTTCGACCTGCTCGATGCGCTGCACGCGTACGATGCGAATCCGGTCAAACAAAGCCAGCAAGATGACAATCGAGTTCAACACGTAGACGATCGTAAACATCTTGGCGACGTCGGTGGTTGGCGTCAGGTCGCCGTAGCCGATCGTCGCCGAACTGATGACGCAAAAGTACAGCGCGTCGAGATAGCTCCATCCCTCCAGCCAGTGATAGACAAAGGTGCCAAACAGCAGCGTGCCTGCCGCCCAAAAAAGGACTGGCCGTGAGTCCCGATCCTTGATCACGTCCCATAAGAACATGGTCTGGATCGGCCGGTACGTCTTGATTTCGCGTTCGACCCGTGCCCGCCGGGCCTTTCTGTCGTCCGCCATGTTTCCCACTTGGTCGCCGTCTGTTACAGGAACCCGCCCACGCCTTTGCCGATGATCATCACGCCCATCATCAGCAGCACCACGCATACCACCGTGGCGTTGTTGTACATGAGCCATTCCTTCCACACCTGCAGCTGCTTGTCCGCCTGTTTGCCCGCGACCAGGCGATAGAACACCGGCACTGCGATGGTGACGCTGCCGATAAACACAAACAGCGCCAGCGCCAGCCGCGCCTGTCGGGGCAGCGCTCCCGCTTCGGCAATGCGAAAGGATGGTCGAAAACGCCAGCGCCAGGTTCTTGGGGTTGATGACCGCCAGCCCGATGGCCAGCAGCAGCGCCTGGATGCCCGAGAGCCCCTCGATCCGGTTTGTCCACGCCGGCAGCGGGTGCGCCTTCCCTCGTCTTGGGGCGCCGGAGCCACACGGCAAGCGCCGCGACGACGAAGAGCAGCCCGATAAAGATCCTGAAACCGGCACCCGCCGCTCGCAAGCACAGCGCCGCGCTTGAAATCAAGATCCTCGGGCAGCAGCAGCACCGCCCCGATACAGATCAGCATGCCGATGACCCAGCCCAGCAAGTACAGGATCCCATTGCGCCGGGAATGGTCGCTAAACAGGATCAGGATCGCGGCGATGATCGGTACAGGACTGATCGCCGCCGCAATCGCCGCAATGAAGACGTCGCCAAACTCGCTGGCCATGTGCCGCCTGTCCTAAGTCGTTCCTGAACCCACGTCAGTCGTTGCCGCGCAGCCATTGTGACGCAGTTTCTTGTGTCCACAATGGCTGCCTGCCGGTCATCCGTCTGGCCCGATCGGGCATCTGCGTCACGGGCCGGAGCGCTCGAACTGGACGGCCAGTTGGCCGTTGGCATTCTGCGCCGTCAGCGAACTGCCCTGCACCTGGAACGTCGCCGCCGACTGCAGCGCCGCCAGGTACTGGCTTTCCTGCTCCATCACGTTGGTCGGCTCGGTGCACGTCTTCTTCGTCGCCGAGATCGGCCCCATCTTCACGGTGCCGTCTTGCCCGATCGTGTAGGTGCCGGAGTAATCGTTGCAGCCGCTGAAACCCGACAGCTTACCGTCGGGACCAAACTGCGCCGTGATCGCCACACCCATCACGCTCGCAATGCCGGAACTGCCGTTGTTAAACATGATGGCGTTCCACGTCGGCTCGGTGGGCACGGTCGTCGTGATCGCCGTCGCGTCGTTTTGCGCCGGCACCACGGTTACCTGCACATCCTGAATGGGGTTGCCGTTGGTGATCACCGGCACCGGCGCGCCGGGTACAAAGAGGAGATGCCCGCTGCCATCCTGGATAAAGGCCGGCCAGGGCATAGTTGTGATCCTTCTGGATCAACGCGGAATTATAGGTCACGTTGAACGGGATCGGCACCTGGTTGCCGCTGGTGCCGATCTGCTGCTGGCTGATCAGCCCGGTGGCGTCCGGCCACAGGCCGGTGTCGCGCAGCTGCACGGTGACCATCGCCTTGTCCGGCAGCGTCACGTTTTCGGTGTAGGTGACATTGCCGGTGACCGCCGGTGCGTTGGCCGCGCTCGGGACGGGCTGCCCGCCGCAGCCGGCGAGCACCAGGCCGGCGAGAACAATCAGGGAGAGTACGGTCAATTTCCGCATGAGATCAGGTCCTTCTGTCTGGCGGTAAAGAGGACGCCGGCCGCATGGGCCACGGCGGTGATCAAATTGCGCGTACAGACGGCCTCGGCGCCCGGACACAGCTCTCTCGTATCGGGCGCCAAGGCCGTCTGCCGCGCTGCTTCTACGTTACTTCTTCGACTTGGCCTTTGCCTTCAGCGCTTCGCCCGCGGTATCGACTGCCGCCGCCTCGCCCAGGTCATACGCGCCGCCCGCCACATTGCCCACACCCTCGATCAGGGCTTCCTTGGCAGTCTGGCGTGCCGCCTCGGCGATCACGACTTCTTCGACGCCCTGCACCGTCAGCTCGGCGCCCATGATACCCAGCGCCTCGCTGGCTTCGGCAGCCCTGCCGGCGGCGGCGATGCGCACGAAGCCCTCGGCGGCTTCATTGGCCCCCATCTCGCCGATCTTGGCGCTGCTGTCGGCCAGGCTCTGGGCCAGGGCACGCATCGCGCCCAGCCGCATGATGACGTCGACGGCCAGGTCCTGCAGCTGCTCGCTGCGGTCCGCCAGGAAGGCGGCCAGGATCGGCTTCCCCATCCGGTCGACGATCGCGCTGGCGGTGGCCAGTTCGCCCGACACGCGCGCAACAGCCAACCCACGCTCCAGGTCGTCGAGACCCAGCAGGCCCACCACGGCGGCCATCGTCTCGATGTCTTCCGAGGCTGCCAGCATGTCGGCCCCTTCTGCCACGTCGAGCACGCCGGCCGCACCGACGACCTCGCTCAACTGGGCCAGGCGCTCAGAGACGATGGCTGGCGTCCTGCCCGCGTGTGATGTCGCTGGCCCCTGCCGCCAAGGCCGCCGTGCCGACCTTTACCGCTGCCTGCGCCACCTTGAAGTCCTCGACGCCGTCGGCAACTTCGCTGAGACCCTGTACCGCCGTCTCCACCGCGGCCTCTTCAAGCTCGGCACCGACCTTGGCGAGATTCTTCTTCTCGACGGTGATGCTCGCTGCTTCGGCCTGTTTCCCGTTCGTTTCCTTCTTCTTAGTCGCCATCTTGTTGCTCCTTATCTGATCACACGTGTAGTTGTAATGACGATGTCGGACCATTAGTTGATCGGCGTATCGTCGCCCAGCGACTTCTTCAAGCTCTCTTCCATCTCGGTGTCGAGCGTAGTCTGCAGCACCTTGCCCTTGTAGTTGCGCAGGATCGCCAGCTCGGCCGTGGGGTTCTCCTTGCTGGTCAGAATAAAGAGCGCCGACGTGCCGGGCTTCATTTCCGCTTCCACATCCTTCACAAACTTGCCGTCAATGCCCAGGTGCATCAGCCGCCCGACCAGGGCGCCGCCGGCCAGGCCGAGTACCAGCCCGCCAATGGGGAAGAAGATCATGCCGACCAGCAGGCCGAGCAAACCGCCGACCCCCGTCGCCGTCCAGGTGCCGTGCGAGATCTGATTCTTGACGTGAACCTTGCCGTCGGCGTCTTTCTCGATCACTGCCGCATCGTCAATGTCGAGAATCCCGTTCTTCTTGCCTTCCTTCAATGCCTCATGCACCGTTTCGGCTTCTTCCGCGCTTTCAAACGTCAATACAACTAAATTGGACATAATATGCTCCTTAAGTTGTCAGGATGGATTTGGCGAGCGCGCTGAGATGATAGTCCCAGTATCGCAGGAAAATACGCGATGACAACAGTACCCGGAGAGACGGGCTTTAGGGGAGAAATGGGGGAGGGTGTAGCCTGCTACTGCTCACAGCTGCTCCTCCAAAGTAGCCCCGGCTGCGGGCCACGACGATCGCCTGGCGGCGATTGTCGACGTTCAGCTTGCGGAACAGGTTTACCGTGTGCTGGCGGACCGTCTCCGTCGAGATGCCCAGCGAGTGTGCGATCTCTTTATTCGTCAGCCGCTGTTCAAGCAGCCTGAGGACGTCCATCTCGCGGTAGGTCAACAGCTCGCGCAGGTCACGCCTGTCTGTGCTGTCCCCTTCGCCGCGCACTTGCCCTGCACTCGCCGTCTGCGCCGGCAGCTGGCCACGCACGGTCTTGCTCTGCCGCTGCATTCGGCTCGACAGTAGGCCTGTGCGTGATGGGGCTGCTTTCGAGCTGCAGCGCACTGTGCACACGGGCAGCAAACCCAGAGACGGATTGGCTTGCCAGCTATGGCATCAAACAGCGGCGCAAGCTCCCGGGCCAGGTCGACAAACACGCGCACAACCTGGCCTTGTTCGGCCAGGGCCAGGGCCGCGGCCTAGCGCCGTGAGTGCTGCTGGACGTTCACCTTGGGCCTCGTGCAAGACAGCCGCCAACGCATGGCACTGGATCTGCGCATAGGTGTTGTGCAGCGCACGGCACTGTTCCATCTGCTGCTCCAGCCACGCTTTGGGCGGCGTCCAAGTTTTCAGCCGAGCCGCCTGCCAACAGCACCCTCACAAAGGCAAGGCCTGGTAGATAGAACACGGGTATGGCATCGTGCTCAAGCTGGCGCCCCTCGCGTACCACCCACCGCAGTGCTTCGTCGACTCTGCCCTGGCGTGCCGCAAGGTCGGCGGCGAAAGCGCTGAGGGGTGCCAAGGCATATGTCTGCTGCCGTAATGCCAGGGTTCGCATGGCGCCTTCGACTACGCCACGTGCCTCCTGCGGCAGGCCCTGGGCCTGGTAGGTCAGTGCCAGACCGATGGCGCTGTGCGTATACGCCAGGGCGTGGGCATGATCCACTAATTCCAACACGGCGCCGAAATGCTCTGCCGCGCTGTGCAGGTCATTCTGTAGGTAACACGCGGACGCCCAGAAGTAGTGCGTCCAGGCCACACTTGTCTTGTGGCCGCGTGCGGACGACGATCTGCAGCAAGCTAGTCGCCAGTCGCCGCGTATCTGCCGTCAGATTGGTTGCCGGCAGGTCGACATAGGCGCGCAGCGTCAGTGACGCGGGCCAATCGCCAGGTCGCGTGGAGCTCCGCCTGCGCAACAGAGACGTCTATCAGGCAAGCGCACGCTCCCACTGGCCCGCCATCTGGCAGCCAAACACGAGCTGCACCATGGCTACGGTGCGCGTGTAAAATTGGCCCGGCGGCAGGGTGGCGAGGGCTAGCCTTCCCGGCCGTCATGGCGCTGCCGGCATCCCCCATGGCGACAAACTGCTGGCTGCGCAAGGCTGCAATTTCGCCGCGCAACTCGTCCAAGTTGAGGTTCTTCCTGCGCTAACCTGGCGAGCATGTCCTCGATGCGTTCCACGTCTGCTTGAACATCAGGTAGGTTGTAGCGCCACTGATTGATCCAGGCCCGTGTCAGCAGGAGTTCGACGTGGCTGTTCGATCGCCGCCTGCGGGAACTGCTGCAACCAGCGATCGAGACGGCGCCACTCGAAGTTGTCCAGGAGCTGATGGCGGTGCCGCTGCAGGAAAGCGACCGCAAGCTGTACCTGCCGCTGCCTAAGGGCATACGCCAGCGCCTCGTCGAGGAGACCCTGCTCCTCATGCCACGCCAGCAGCGCGTCCGATAAAGGGCCGCGATTTCTGGCTCTGCGCCTCCTCTTCCAGCTTGCGCCGCAGCACTTCCCTAAGCAGCGGATGATAGCGGTACCAGGTGCCTTCGTCGTCCAGTGCTACGGTAAAGGCGCCCATGCGTTCGAGTATCGCGCAGCATCGTGCGCACTGCCTTCTTCAGGCGCGGTTCCGCCGGGTGCACCTGCAAGCACGAAATCACACAAGGGACCGCAGAGTGGGTCTAGAATGGACGTACACAGCAAGAAGACAGGGTGCGCGGGCGCTAGGCCGGCAAGCAGCTCCGTGCTGAAGTAGTCGCTAAAATCGCGGAAACCTGCGTTTGCCATGTCGATCCAGCGTGCATCCTCGGCATGGATGCGCATCGCCAGGGCCGTCAGGCGCAGGCTCGTGATCCAGCCTTGTGACTGCGCAACCAGAGCGCTGGTTTCGGCGTCGCTAAGTAGACGCGGTCGGACACTTGGCAAGAAACTGGGCGGCCTCCTCTTCCGTAAAGCTGAGATCGGCTGCCGCGCAGCTCGCACAGGCTGCTGCGGGTGCGCACGCGCCACGGCAGCGGCGGATCATGGCGCGTTGTGAGCACGAAGGTGCATGGCACGCGGCGGGTAGGTGACCAGGTCGACCAAGAACTGGTGGATGATGCGGCGCATGGATCACATGGTAGTCGTCCAGCACCAGGATGAAGTCACGGTCGAGTTCGTTTAGTTGGTTGATGAACAGCACGGCCAGGTCGGCAAAGGGCTCGGCTTGCGGCGAATTGAGCCCGTCGAGAATGTCGGCGCCAAACCCCGGAAAGATCGTAGCCAGTGCCGTCGTCAGCGCCGTCAAGAAATATGGCCGGATCGTTGTCGCTTTCGTCAAGCGACAGCCAGGCATAGGGCAAGTCCGCCTGTGCCAGCCAGCTGCCCACCAGCGTGGTCTTGCCGTACCCCGCCGGCGCCACGACCAAGGACAGCGCCGCCATGCGGTTCAAGCGCGCCAGCAGGCGCGTGCGCGCGACCACGTCTTCAGGCAGGCGTGGTGGTCGCAGCTTGACGCGACGAGGGGAGGGTGACTCTGCTGCTGTCATTATTTTGCAAGGATAACCGATAATGCCGGCTCAAGATGCGCTACGGAATGCACCGTACATTCAGGTGAGCTTAGCACCTTTGTGGTAGGTCGCAACCCAGTTCCAGTCAGTATCAGAGAGATGTGCGCTGTCAAACTGGAATCCCATGTTGCGCGCCTGCACAATTGCATCGCGCCGGTTGTCCGCGTGCAGTTTGCTGAAAACGCTGCGTGTGTGCTGCTTGACGGTTCCGACCGAAATGCCCAGCGCGTGCGCGATCTCCTTGTTGGTCAGCCGGACTGCCAGCAGGCGCAGCACCTGCAGTTCGCGCAGCGTCAGCAGCTCAATGAGGTCAGGGTGCTGCGGCTGTACGACCGCCTCAAGCGGACGTCAGCTGCAGCTGCCGGCGCGCTGCTGCAACCTGTCTTGCATCGCACCGGCGCCACACGCTTGCTGCGGCGACGCTCGCTGCGAATCTGTTCGACGAAATCAGCTTGTCTCTGCGCTGGGTCTGAGGTGCGGCAGCAGCGCGTCGAGGTCGCCACTCGCATCCAGAAACGGTCTGACCATTCTGCCGGGCTGTGCGCAAGCGATGGCCTCGGCCAGTGCCGCCTAGCGCCTCGGGCTGCCGCCGGCGTGCATGCCACACGAGCGCCTTGAGGATCAAGACGTCCACCAGGACACCGTTGGTTGTGGGTGGCCGTCAGATAGCTGCTCCAGGTGGTCCAGCATCTGTTCCGCCTCGGCGAGACAAGCCGGGGTGCCGACCTGGACAAGAATGGCTGCTATGGCTACACCTGGCGCAAAGAAGTGCGGCATGGGCAAGGACTGGACACCGCGGCTGGCGCCCACTGCCCAGGTGTAGGCCTCGTCGAGCCGTGCCCTGTCGTGCTGCCAGCGATGCCTGAAAAGCAGCGACTGTGTGCTGGATCGGTCTCGTTGCCGATCTGCCGCCCATAGTCGTGCACCATCTGCACCACGTCCATGGCAGCCTGCTCATTTCCTTGCGCCTGCAGCACCGACGCCAGCCCGAAGGCGCAGTGGACAAAGGCAAACCCCGGCGCGCTGTGCCTTTGATTGAGTACTTCGGTGAAATCGTCGGCAGCCGCGGCGAGTTCGTTCAGGGCGTACAGCGCATTGCCGTGAAAGTAGAGCGCCCACGCCATGCTTTCACGCCAGTGATTCTGCCGTGCCAGCAGCAAGAGTTCCTCGGCTGCCTCCTTCAAGTTCAGCGGATCTGCCGCCATCCAGTACAATAAAGCATTCGGCAACCAGTCCTCGGCTGGCAACCGCCGTGCGGCGTGCACGATCTTCGGCGCGTGCGGCGGCAAGCGCACTCCATGCCGTTTGCAGCCCCGCCGATGCATACAAGCTGCCCCCGATATACAGCCACGCAACGCCGCGTGCGCTTGCCTTTGCCATCGGCAGCCGCTCCAGTGCACGGCGCGCCGCCTGGTAGGTGCGCACCATATCGCCCATGGCGTAATACTGCTGGCTGCGCAGTGCATCGATCTCGCCGCACAGTTCGCTTCTGGCCTTCTCGGGCAGGTCGCTCAGGTCGAGCATTTCTTCGGCGAGGTCGAGCCGCTCCGGCACCTGCGTCAGCGCATCGTACTTGTGCAGCAGCCATGCTTCGGCGATGAGGAGGTGCGGGCTGGCGTCGATCGCACTGCGCGGCACCAGGTGCAGCCACTCTTCCAACTGCTGCCAGTCCTCCTGGTTCATCACTGCGGCGCGGCTCTGTTCGATAAGCACTCCTGCCTGCGCCGTGTCCCCTGCCGCCAGCGCATAGCTGATGGCCTCATCCACGAGATTGTGGTCGCTGCACCAGCGGCTGGCAGCAGCATACAATGCATGGATTTCCGCGCTGGAGGCCGCGCTGCGCAGCCACTGCAGCAGCAGCTGCCGAAACAGGTGGTGGTACCTGTACCACTGTCGTGAGTCGTCGAGTGACGTCAAGAACAGGTCTTCCTGCTCCAACTGGTCGAAGACCTGCCGGCTCGGCGGCATGCCCGTCCGCTGGGCCGCCCAGAACTGCATCGCACAGCTCCGGGCACATGCGCTGCAAGATCGACGTCTTGAGCAAAAACGACCGCACTTCTGGCGTGCGCTGGGCCAGCACTTCCGCCGCCAGGTAGTCGATCGCCAGGCGATTGTGACCTTGGAAAAGCGGCGCACTCTGGGTCGTATCTCGATTGCGCAGCAAGATGCTCGCCAGGTGCAAACCGGTGATCCAGCCTTCCGTGGAATCCAGCAGGTTCTCCACGAGCTGCCGTGTCGAGCGGCTGTTCCAGTTCTTGCGCCAGGTAGGCAGCAGCCTCTTCGCTCGTGAAGCGCAGTTCGCGCGTGCGGATTTCGGTTAGTTGGTTGTGCGCGCGCATGGAGGCCAGCGGCAGCGGCGGATCGACACGCGATGCAACGACCAAGCGCAAGTTGGCCGGGGGATAGTGCAGCAGTTCGGACAGGAACAGGTGAATGGCCGGCTCGCTGATGACGTGATAATCGTCGAGCACGAGCACAAAGCTCTCTTCGATCTTGTCCAGGATATCCGCCAACTTGTGCGCCAGGGCAGAAGAAGCGGCCGCGGTGGCCATGCGCGGCCCTGCCGCAAACTCCTGCTGCAGAGCGGGAAACAGCGGGGCAAGTGCGGCGGCTGAGGTAGCTCAAGAACACAGCCGGATCGTTGTCGCCTGCGTCAAGCGAAAGCCACGCATACGCGCATGCCGCAGCGCTCGTACCCAGTCGCTGATCAACGTGCTCTTGCCGTAGCCTGCAGGAGCAGTGACAATCGTAAGGGTGCGTCCCGCGTCTAGCAGGGCATCCAGTCGCGGCCGGTCGACCAACTGCGCTGCAACACGTGGACGATTCAGCTTGGTATGAATGAGGGACCTGGCGGCAGCCCCATATCCCATACTGCACTTTCTCCTCGTCCCCGTATGGCATGGAAGTCAGTGGAACTAGTTAGCTCATTCTTCAGCTTACCACGTCTTGTGTCGAACCGAACAACCTGGACAAGACGTCGAGCATCTACAGCATTGTACGTCCTGCTCCACCCTCGCCCCATATGCGGCCTATTTATAATAGCCATTTGGTAGTACTTCTGCGTGGCTGCTGAGATTAGGCTGTGGTACGGTACTATGAGTCTGTACGTGACCTCATGGACGACAGAGTGGTGAGGACTGTGCGAAACCCCGGCAAGACTGCACGTGGCCGACCCGGCCGCTTACTTGATTCGCCTGCTTGGCATGCTTGACGATCGTTGGGCTGCCACGCTTGGGGAGATGGGCATCGTCACCCAGGAGTTGGATGCCGACCGTGATATAACCACCCTGCGGGCCGAGTGACCGACCAGGCCGCCTTGCTCGGTATTCTCAACCTGACCCACGGCTTAGGGATGCAGCTGCTCTCCGTCGAATACCTGCCGGACCGGTCAGAACTGACTAGCTCACCTGCTCAAGCAGGCGCTGCCGATACGCTGCATAGGCTGCCAGCAGCCGGTCGCGCTCGTAGGGGTCGTGCACCTGTGCCGCCAGCGCACACTGCCCGGCACGAAATGCCAGGTATGCAGCCTGTAGAACGCGAGCGTGCCGGCGTCGATCGCCGCTCCGCCCGCCAGGCAGATAGGCCTGCAGGAGGCGCTCGGCTCGCAGCTCGGACTCTAACTGCCACTCGACGATGGCCCCGGCGATATCCCAGGCTACCGGCTGCCTGCCGATCAAGGTGTGGTCACAGTCATGGCCCACACCGTCGACCTTGCGCAGCTCACCGTTGGGGCAGCCGGAGCCACTCATAGGGCTGCAGGTGGCCGTCGCCATAAGCCGCAGGCGCAGAGTCGGCAGACGGGCCGTACTGGCGCGCCTTGTCGGCGACCTGTTCGCCACAGGCCTCGCTCGTATTGACATAAATCATTCTCGGCGAGGCGTTCGTTGCCTCCGCCTCTTCGGCTGCGGTGAGCTCGGGCCCGGCGACACCGCGCGATATAGGCGCCCAGCGTTTGCGGCCATGTCGGGCGGCGGTGCCTCGCCTCCTCAGCGGTGTACCCTCCAACCACTCAGTCGCGACAAATCCATAGGGCCATCCCCACGTACTCGGCGGGGCAAGGTCCGTGCGCTGCCCGCCTTGCAGCAGGGCGGCGCTGTGCTTCCGCCGTGCTGGTCAGGCTGGGTGAACCGGCCGCCAGGCCGAGAAACTTGAACAGCACCCTGCTGCCGTCCTCTGCCGTGCACAGATACTTGACACGTTCGAAGTGGTTGCAGATGGCCGGCCAGTCTCCGCGGTCTGGATAGACATGCTGCCGCCACACGCCGCCGCTCACGTTGTCGATTCGCGCCGGCTGTATGCCGACTGCTGCGGCAAGCGCTTGCGGCAGCGCCAGCCCACCAAACGTGAGCGCTTCGCTGCTCGGCCACATAGCGCGGTGCCATCTGCCACCAGCGCTGCACCTCCGGCGCGCCGGCGCCGCCCGGCTCGTTGCCATGGCCCGGCAAAAAAGCAATGCCGCTCTGGAGCCATCCCCGCCTTGACCAGGCCGCCGCGGTCGCCGCCATCGAGGAACCTGAAATCCCCGGCCCTTCGTCTACGACCAGTCCAAGGCTGGCAGGGCCAAACTGCCATACCTGTCGCCAGATCCACTGTGCGTGCGTACGGATGGCCCTGCGGGCGCACGGTAAGCGACTGCACCTGCCACCCGCCCGCACGCAGCACCGTGGCGACGACGGCGGCCAGCGTCGTGCCGATGCTGCGGATGCCCACCACCACCGCGCCCTGTGTGCTGCTCGCCGTCGTGGTCTGCCAGCCATCGTCCGGCGGCCACTGCATACTGCTCGGGGTACATGGCGTGCAGGCTGAAGCCCTCGGGCAGCTTCACCGCTGCCACGAGGCTGGGGAGACTGGTCTATGCTGGCCAGGCACTGCATGCAGCTGCCGGAGCGCCTGCCGCAGCCATCCAGGGACGGCGGCAAAGAGTTCAGCTGCGAGCGCAGTTCTCTGTGGGCCAGGCTGTAGAACGCTTCGGCGGCATGTGCTGTCGCCTGCATGAAAGCCTCGCTTAAGCGGCCTCGCTTCGTCTTGCTGTCCCGCACGCTCCAATGCATCATGCGCCGCCTTGTTCCACCTGCCCGCAGGCGATCAGCAGTGCCCGCAGTTGGTCAAGATCGTCCGGGTGCTCGAGTGCCCTGCGCACATGGCGTGCACAGCTGCCGGTGCAAGATGTCAAGGGGCGCTTCGAACTTTGGGTCGCCGTAGACAAGCAATCGATCGTTCCTGCTCATGCCAGCGCCGGCAGTTCGCCCGTGTCGTTAAGCCGGATCACCCGGGCGCCCCAGTCATAGATTGCCAGCACGCTGAACGAGGCCGGGCTGATCTCGACCCGTTGCATGAGGTCGAGCGATACGCCGAGGTAGTGCGCGATCAGCGCCTTGATCACGTCGCGTGGCTGACCACGGCCACGACCTTATCGGCGTGCCGGCGCCGCAGTTCCTCGAGTGCCAGCACGGCCCGTACCTGCACCTCCAGCATCATTCCGCCGTTGGGTAGGGGGGCGCCGCTGCGAAAATCGTTCCAATGACGCCAGCGCGGGTCGCCGTTCAACTCGTCAAAGTGCTTGCCGCTCCACTCGCCGTATTCGATATCGGCAAATGCGTCGCAGCACTGCACGTCTCCTGCGCACATGCTCGGCCAGGGCTCGGCCGTCTGCAGTGCACGTTCGAGCGGGCTGCTGTAGACGGCGTCGATCGGCAGTCCTGCCAGGCGCTCGGCCAGGCGCTGCGCCTGGCCCTGCCCCTGTCGTGCTGAGGTGAATTCCGGGCAGGCGGCCGGCCAGTGTGTCGGGAGCCAGTTCCGGTGCGGCGTGGCGAATCAGCAGAAATGTTGTCATGACGTTTAACCCTCGTCGTGTGACACTCACGACTAGCGCTCATTGCGCACATAGCGGCGCACCACCTGCTCGGCAAAATAGGCGAACTCGGCGTTGTCGAGCGGCGGGCTGGTGTGATGCTCCCACTTGCCGCGCGACGGCGGCGTAAAGCAGAAGGTCACCGTCGTATCGAACTCCTCGAGGGCCGCCATCTGGCGGTCAAACCACGCGACCGCGTTGGGCCGGTGCCAGTCTGCCCAGCTGATGCCGGTGCGCAGCTTCTTCACGCCGAGCCGGCGCAGCCACTCCACGGCAAAGTCCAGCCGGTGATCGTCAAAGTGGAACCACTGGCAGATTCCCATCTGCGGGTTGAAGTGTTCGACGGCCGGCTTGGGTGTGCCGTCGGCACGGATCAGCCCCATGTAGAAGTGGCGATAGTAGCTGCTGCCCTCGCTCTCCTTGTGCCGCGTGGTCGCCTCCCAGGCCGGCGGCAGGTCGAGCAGGCTGTACCAGAAGACATTCTCCACGATCGGCAGCAGGAGCTCGGCCGTGCGCTGCAGGCCAAAGACCTGCACCTCGTCCGCCCCAAAGGTCGACGCGCCGACCTCCGTCACCCACACCGGCAGCTGTGTGACGGCGCGGATCTCCTCGATCTTCCGCGGCCACTCGTTGATCTGCCAGTGGTTCCAATCGAGCGGGAACCCGTGTACGGCTACTGCGTCCAGGCAGTCGAGCGCGCCGTGCCGCCCCAACAGCGCGATAAACGTGGGGTCGATCGGCGAGATGCCCCCCAGCACCAAGGTGAGTTCAGGGGCCAGTTCGCGCACGCGCTGCGTGGCCAGCCTCACCATCTGGCTGAAGTCCTTCCACTCGGGGTCCAACGTGGAATCCCAGTGCGACACGTTGTTCGGCTCGTTCCAGAACTTGAGGGCCGTGATCATTAGTGGTTCCTGTGCCCGTTGGCGCCCGTTGCCGAAAGAATTTCCTCGCGATTCCAGGTGGTTACCGAGGATGGATGCTCCGGATCCGGCTCGGCAAGATAAAGTTCGTGCGGCAGCGCCTTGGCCACCTTGAGCCCGCTGGCCCGCAGCATGGCTTCGACGCAGGCATGGTTGGGCGCCCACCAGTTGGTCGGATCGCCGGCAAAGCGGTGCTCGATAAAGGCCATCTTGGGCCAACCGGGTTCAAGCATGGGCGCACGGCTCTCGATGTCGAGACCGTCGGTATCCGTATAGACCTCCTTGCCCGGCATCGTGAGCGTCTGAAAGACCATCATGCGCTTTACCTTCTGCGCTACAATGTCAAGCGCAAGCGTTGGGTAGCGCAGGTGATAAAAGACACCCATAAAGAGCACGAGATCGTATGCCTCGTCGCCGTACGCAAGATCGTAGACCTGCATCCGCCGAAACGTGACGCGATCCTCAAGCTTGTATTGGTGTGCCGCCCACTGTGCCTGGTTGAGGTAATGCGGGTTGCTGTCGATACCCGTGACGGTCGCCCCGCGTTTCGCCAGCTCAAACGTGTAGAAACCGGCGTTGCAGCCGATATCCAGTGCCGTCCAGCCGCTCAGGTCGGCAGGAATATGCTGCGCGAGGTGTTTCCATTTATAGGCGGGGAAATCGCCCAGCGAGTGGTCGGGGGCTGTCTGCGTTCCATCCGGCAGGTGCAGGTTGTGAAACCAGTGCCCGAGGGCGGCAATCTCCACCGTCTTGTCTGAGGTTCACCTGCGTAGAGTTGGTCGATTCGATCATTCATTTCGTCCGTAACAAGCTGGGGCGGCATGCACGGATCGCTCGTCTGCTACTGCTCACTGCTTGCCATTTCACCGCTGCATGCCGCCTCTGGTTAATGCACAGCGCCGCGGCAACGCTCTCACTCCCGACGATACACAACAACCCGCGCACTTTCAATATACCTGGATATACACAACGCCAGCATCTAAGTCATACCTTCACCGCGTCTTCTACCGATCTGTGTTATATTACGGCACACAACTTCCTAATCACCGGTCACGAATACCGCGTCCTGCCCGGTCGCAGTCTCAGCGCATAAAAGCGCTTCGAAAGGCACCATCCGAAATGTCTGGTTCCAACGTGACCGGCTTGACCGGCGCCGAAGTCCAGGCGCGGCGTCAAAGCGGGCAGGGCAATGACGTCAAGCTCGCCACCAGTCGCTCCTACGGCGATATCGTCAAGACCAATGTGTTCAGCCCGATCAACCTCGTGCTCTATGCCATCGGCATCGGCATGATCCTGGTCGGCGACTTCCGCAGCGCCATCGCCACCGTCATGCTCGTGGTTTTCAACGCCATCGTCGGGTGTCGTCCAAGAGGTGCTCGCCAAGCGCAAGCTCGACAACATTGCCCTCCTGCGCGCGCCAAGGTGACCGTCCGCCGCGACGGCCAGGACCAGCAGGTCGATCCCGTCAGAACTCGTGCTGGGCGACTTGTTGGTCGTCAAGGCCGGCGACCAGGTGCCGGTCGACGGTACGCTGGTGGACGATGGCAAGCTGGAGGTCGACGAGAGCGCCTTGACCGGCGAGTCCGACCTGATCGAAAAGCACAAGGGCGACCAGGTGCTGTCCGGCAGCCTCTGTATCACCGGGACGGCAGTGGTCGAGGCCACCAAGGTGGGCGAGCAGAGCTTTGCCAACCAGCTGACCAAAAACGCTCGCCAGTTCAAGCTGGAGCAGACACCGCTCCAGCGCGACGTCAACCAACTGCTGCGCATCCTGCTGCTGATCGTCATCTTCTTTACCGTGGTGCTAGTCGTGGCCTTATGGGTGCTGCGGCTCCCGTTTGACTCCTGGCTGCAGCTGCTGGCCGTGCTCACCGGCTCGATCTCGGCCGGCCTCCTGGTATTCATTACGCTCAACTACTCGTGGGGCGCCGTACGTATCGGCCAGCAGGGTGGGCTGGTGCAGCAGATCAATGCCGTCGAATCGCTGAGCAACGTGACGGTGCTGTGCACGGACAAGACCG
This sequence comes from uncultured Chloroflexia bacterium, assembly GCA_963791135.1. Classification (GTDB taxonomy): domain Bacteria; phylum Chloroflexota; class Anaerolineae; order Caldilineales; family Caldilineaceae; genus Fredericiella. The sequence continues at coordinate 31,803 of CAWBRX010000019.1, read as the reverse complement.
GTACGCTGACAACCAACAAGATCAAGTACCACGACGTCTACGCCACCGGCATCGACAAGGAGGCGCTCGAGCAGCAGCTTGCCGATTTTGCCGCCAGCGCCTCCAGCACCAACAAGACCACCGAAGCCATCGTGGGGTGGAAGCAGGGCGCCAAGCGCAAGGTGGTAGACGAAGTCCCGTTCTCCTCTGCGCGCAAGTGGTCGGCGCTGGCAACCGACGGCGGTGCTTCCGCTGCTGCACCATCCATGCGCGGCGTCTACGTCCTGGCGCGCTCGAGATGCTCCAGCAGTATTTCACGATCAGCCCAGCCGCGCTGCAGCAGCTGGAAACCTGGTCCAACGCAGGGCCTCCGCGTGCTGGTATTTGCCTCCAACCCTGCTGCTACGACGCTCCACGGCCCCGACGGCAAGCCTGTGCTGCCGGCCCTGACGCTGCTCGGGCTAATCAGCTTCAGCGATGAGCTGCGGCCGCATCTGCAAGAGACGATCCAGGCCTTTATGCGGAACGGCGTCAAGCTCAAGGTCATCTCCGGCGACAACCCGCAGACGGTGGCGGCCCTGGCCCGGCAGGCGGGCTTTCCCGGCGATCTCAAGGCGGTCTCGGGCCCGGAACTGGCGGCAATGGGCCCGGGCCAGTTTGCCCAGACCGCCGAAGAGGCAACGGTCTTCGGCCGCATCACGCCGCAGCAGAAGGAGCAGCTGGTCGACGCCCTCAAGAGCAAGGGCGAGTATGTAGCCATGACCGGCGACGGCGTCAACGATGTGCTCTCGCTTGAAGAAGGCCGACATCGGCATCGCCATGGAGAGCGGCAGCGCAGCCACGCGTTCGGTGGCCGGCATGGTCCTGCTCGGCGACTCCTTTGCGGTCATGCCCAAGGCCGTGACCGAAGGGCAGCGCATCGCCGCCAGCATCCAGAACATCCTCAAGACCTACATGGTGACCGTGTTCGCGATGCTGCTCCTGGTCGTGGCGCTGGGCATCCTGCAGTTAGGATTCCCGTTTATGGCCGCCCAGAACACGATGATGTCTTTCTTTGCCCGCGGCGCGCCGCCCGCCATCCTGTCGCTTACCGCCGTGGCGATGCTGCGCCGGCCGCGCCTGTCGACCAACATTATTCACTTCACCCTGCCGGCTGCGCTGCTCATTGCCCTGCTTGGCATGCTGCTGTATACCGGCGCTTTCTTTGTCACCCAACGCCAGCTTGCGCACATTGAGATCACCACTGAAATGACGGACATGATCGAGCGCACCGCGCGCGTGCCCATCGGATCCATGACAAAGGACCAGATCGAGCAGACCGCCATCTACTACACCGCCCAGTCGTCGCTGGTGACCTTCTTCGTGCTGACGGGGATCCTGTTGATGCTGTTTGCAGAGCCGCCGCTGCATTGGTTCGCCGGCGGCTCCCCCTACCGCGGCAGCTGGCTTGTGGTTGTGGCTGCCGCGGCCCTCATCGGGGGGTACTACATCGTGCTGATGCTCTCAGGGGTACGCGCCTTCTTCGAACTGGTACCCATCCCGCCGCTGTTTCACGGCGTGATCTGGGCCACGACCGGGGTGTGGATCATTGTCCAGCGCTGGGCCTACCGGGCAAATCTTCTGGAGCGGTTTCTGACCATGCCCGTCACGGTGGACTATATCGGTAAAGTCCGCGCCGGCACCCACTGCTGCATCCATGGCGCCTGCGCCGTCGAAGCCGCAGCCTAGTCCGCCACCAATGTCCCGGGGACGTCATGCGAACGCTTGCGTTCGCACGTCCCCGGGACATTTCTCGCTGCACATTCACCCTGGCGCGTAGAACTCTGCTGCCGCAATATACCCGCCGTCCACCACCAGCGACGTGCCCGTGATGCCGCCGGCATCGTCGCTGCACAGGAACACGGCGGCGCGGCCCATATCCTCCGGGTAAAGCATCTCGCCTGTCGGCACCCGCTGCAGCCGCTGCCGCAGATGGGCCTCGGGATCCGCTTCGTGTCGCGGCATGGTAGCGCAGCATCGGCGTGTCGGTGATCCCCGGGCACAGGCAGTTGACGCGGATGTGCTCGGGGCCGTAGTCGAGCGCCAGGCTCTTGGTCAGCATCAACACCGCCCCCTTGCTGGCACAGTACGCGGGCGTGCCCTGCTGCGCCACAAAGCTGGAAACCGAGGCAATGTTGAGGATGCTGCCCCCGCCGGCCTTGCGCAGGTGCGGCAGCGCGTACTTGGTCGTGAGAAAGATCGAGCGCACGTTGACCGCCATCACCCGGTCCCAATCCGCCAGCGAACTCTGCTCCACCGTCTGCACCGCCACGATCCCGGCATTGTTCACGACGATATCCAGCCGTCCCCAGCGCGCCGCCGCCGCTTCCACCAGGCTGCGCACATCCTCCTCGACGGTCACGTCGGCATGCTGATACTCCACCGCCGCCCCCGCTGCCTGGAGTTCGGCTGCCGCCCGCGCTCCCTCCTCGTCGGCGATGTCCGCCAGCGTCACGGACGCGCCGGCCGCCGCCAGGGCCTGGGCGATGCCCAGCCCGATGCCCTGTGCCGCCCCCGTCACGATCGCTGCCTTACCCGCCAGCCGTGTCACTGCTTGCCGCCCTCCGGCGTCTCGTGCACTGCCTGCATGGCGGCGATCACATTGTCCTCGGCCAGGCTCATCGGGTGCTGCAGCGCACGCTGCGTCAGCTCCTGGAGCCTGGCGCCGCCGGTCGCCTGCTCGCGGCTCCATTCCTGGACAAACGCGCCGCCCTTTACGTCGTCGTACAGGTTCTTGCGTGCCTGCGCCCGCATCGCGTCGTTGATCAGCGCCGGCCCGCGCGACAGCGTGCCGTACTGGCTGGTGGTCGAGTGGTTGGTCATCTGCTTGAAGAAGCCGTTGTGCGCCATCGCCCCCAGGATCTCGGCCGCCTCGCCCGAGGCATAGAGTTCCATCACCATCAGCTCGGGCGAAAAGCCCGCCTCGACGCCCATCTCGAAGCACTCGAGGAACCAGGCCGTGAGCCCCGCCCACACGACCTGCTCGGCAAACAGGTCCAGCTCCGCCTCCTCGCGGAACGACGACTCGAACACGCCGTTGCGCGTCAGGCCGATGCCCTTGCAGAGCGCCAGGGTCGTGGCACGGGCGTTGCCCGAGGCATCCTGGTGCACGGCAAACTGCGCCAGCGCGCCGCTGCCCTGCACAAACAGCGCCCGCACGTGCGGCCCCGTCATGCGCGGGGCCACCATGATCACGTCCACGTCGGCCGGCGGCTCGATCAGCCCATAGCCGACGTTGTAGCCGCTCGACCATACGAGCGTCTTGCCGGGCTTGACGCCGGGCGCGATCTGGTCCGGCCAGATCACGGGCTGCGACTCGTCCGTGGTCAAGACCAGCAGGATGTCGCCCGCCTCCGCCGCTTCGGCGATCGACATCGGTGCAAAGCCGTCGGCGATCGCCCGCTGCCGGTACTTGTCGTCGCGGTTGCCGACGATGACATGGACGCCGCTGTCGCGCAGGTTGAGCGCCTGGGCCTGGCCCTGGTTGCCATAGCCGAGCACGGCGACGGTCTTGCCGGCCAGCGGTTCAAGCGAGGCGTCTTGGTCTTTGAGCAGTTGCATGGTCTTCTCCCAAATGGTGCCCGTGAAAGTTCACCCGTGAAAGCTCACAGAGTGCAGGTTAGTCGCGCATGAGCCGGCGCAGCTCGTCGCGGAATAAGATGGTTTCCGACAGGTTGTCACATTCGTTGGCGTGTTCCCAGTCGATCCAGACATATTCGAGGCCCAGCCAGCCCTGGTACCCGTTGGCCGCCAGCGCCTGGAGGACCCGGCCGTAGTCGATCGTGTTCTCCTTGAACGACGCCTGCAGCCGTCCCTCGCGCGCGCCGCGCACGTGGAAGTGGCTGGCCAGCGCCGTCAGCGGCTCCACCGCCGCGTCCGGCATCCCCATGCGCGTAAAATGCGTGTAGTCGAGCGACAGCGTCAGCCCCGGCACGCTGGCCACGAGCTCGGCCGCCAGCGTGGGCTCCGGTGCCAGCGAGCCCACATGCGGCTCCACGCCGAAGACGAGCCCGTGGCGCTGCGCCGTCTCCACGCGCCAGGCCAGTTCGTCGACCGCACGCCCGCGCGACGCTGCCGGGTGGCTCCTCCGCAAACAGCACGCCCGGCAGCGTCGTCACATGCCTGGCGCCGGCCGCCGCCGCATAGTCGAGCAGGCGCGTAAACCAGTCACGCGCAAGCGCTCTGCGCGTGTCGTCGGGCTGGTTGATCGCATACGGTGCAAAGTCGGGGTCCATCTGCAGAAACACATCGGTGACCACCAGCCCTTCGCCCTCCAGCTGCCGCTTGAGCGCGGCGCCCGCACGCTCGGGCGCCACAAACTCCTGCGAAGGCCGCAGGTGCGAACGCCCCTCAAACAACCCAATGTCGACACCCTCAAACTCAAGCATCGCAATCAGCTTCAGCACACGGGCATGCGGCAGCAGAGGAAAGGTAAAGTCGGCGCAGGCAAGTCGATACGGCATGGTCAGAGCCTCGCAGGCGAACAGGTAAGCAGGCTTCGTTTGTTAAGCAGCTGGGACCAGCCCATTATAGCACCAGCCGCCCCTGGCAGAAACCACGCCCCCTGTTGGACCGCAGGCGCGCCCTCGCCTGCCCTCGACAGTGCCGCCGTGTGCCAACTCGCAGCTCGCATATCGCCTTGTTGACAGCCCCTCTCCGCGCTGTATCGTTGTCGCGCTGTGCCTCGGTGATGCCGGCAAACTCATCTTGCATGGCGACTGGGAGGAACGCAATGGAAACCATATAGTCGGCGCAGGGCCGGCCGGGCTTGCAGTGGGCGCCTGTCTGCAGCGGGCCGGTATTCCGTTTCTTATCTTGGAACAGGCTGCAACTGTTGGCGCGACCTGGCATGGCCATTACGACCGACTGCATCTGCATACGCCAAAGTCATTGTCTGCTCTCCCCTATCTCTCTTTCCCCAAAGACTACCCGCGCTACCCGTCACGGTTGCAGGTGATCGACTACCTGGAGGAATACGCCGGTCACTTTGCCCTGGCGCCCAAGTTTGGCCAGCGTGTCGTCGCTGCGCGCCCGTCTGCAGGTGGCTGGGAAGTGCAGACGCAGGATGCTCGCTTGGAGGCAGCGAACCTGGTGGTCGCCACTGGCCTTGCCTGCGCCCCGTATCTCCCCCAATGGCCCGGGCAGGCGGACTTCCAAGGCAGCTGCCTCCACAGCTCCGCTTATCGCAACGGCGAACCGTTCAGGCAGCGGCGGGTGCTGGTGGTCGGTTTTGGCAATTCCGGCGGCGAAATTGCTCTCGACCTGTGGGAGCATGGCGCGCAGACAAGCATGGCCGTCCGCAGCCCGGTCAATGTCGTCCCCCGTGAAGTACTGGGTACCCGAATGTGGCGATCAGCCTTGCCCAAAACAAGCTGCCGCCACATTTGCCGATGCCTTCAATGCTCCGATCTTGCGTCTCCGCTTCGGTGACCTCACTCCCTACGGGCTGCGCCGGCCACCTCATGGCCCGCTGGCGCAGATCGAGAGCGCGCGGCGCATTCCGTTGATTGACGTCGGCACGATTAAGCTGATAAAGCAAGGCAAGATTCAAGGTCTTCCCTGGGATCGAGCGTTTTACTCCTGACGGGGTCATCTTTACTGATGGCCGGCAGCAGGCATTCGATGCAGTAGTGCTCGCAACCGGCTATCGTCCGCGGGTCAATACCTTCCTAGAGGGCGCCGCTGCGGCTTACGATGACCAGGGTACTCCGCTGTGTAGTGGCCGTGAAACCCGGTCACGGGTCTATATTTCTGTGGGTTCTATGTGTCGCCGACTGGTATGCTGCGAGAAATCGGGCTGGAAGCACGCCGAATTGCCGCTGCAATCGCTAAGAAAACGAATAAGTAGTGCATAGGAGGGATCCAACATGACTATCGCCGCTAAGTACGTCCACACCAACCTCATCGCCGAAGACTGGCGCGCCCTCGCCGGCTTCTACATAGAGCTCTTTGGCTGCACCCTGGTCCCGCCGGAGCGCGATCTCCAGGGCGCCCACATGGACGCCGGCACCGGCATACCCGGCGCCCACCTGCGCGGCGCCCACCTGCGGCTGCCCGGCTGGGGCGACGACGGGCCCACGCTGGAGATCTTTACCTACAATATCACCGTGCCACGTGAGCCGGCCGCCGTCAATCGGCCCGGCTTCGGGCATATCGCCTTTTCCGTCGATGACGTGCACGCCGCCCGCGCCGCCGTGCTGGAGGCCGGCGGCCGCGCAGTGGGCGAAGTTGTCACAGTACAGATCGCCACCGGCGCTCGCGTGACGTGGTGCTACGTGACCGACCCCGAAGGCAACATCATCGAGCTGCAGTCGTGGGCGCCCCGATAGGCACGAACTATTCACCTTTCATTGGGATCATCGCTCGGACGACGGCTGTGACGGCGGCGGGATGCAGCGTTTCTGCCAGCACCTTGGAATACGGCGCATGCGCCGATACGGCGTCAAACAGAGCAGCCCGCAAGTGTGCAGTCTTGCTGCGCCGCCCGCAGCACCGGCGCGAACAGCCCCACACGCGACATCAGCATGGACAGGCTCCGCATGCCTGCGCCCATAGGGCAGGTCGCGCAGGATATCGTCATTGGCTGGGCGGAAGTGACGGTCAAACGCCTGGCGCGAGATGCCTGCCTCCAGGATCGTGTGCGCCGCACGGATGCCCGTCTGCACGGCTGAGGTCACGCCTTTACCCTTAAATGCGCGGACGAGCCCTGCCGCGTCGCCGACCATGACAAAGCGGTCGCCATAGTACGTGTGCGCCAGCGAACACGGAAAATAGCCCTTGAAAAAGCGCAGGTCGTTGCCGTCATACTGGCGGGCGCACTCCAGGTTGGGGAGCACCGCCCGCACTGCGGGCAGCGCAAGGAAAACCTCCATCAGCTCCGCGTCGGCGTCAGGACCCGCAATATTGATCGTGAGATGATTCGCCTTCGGCGTGATGGCGCCGAACTCGAGGCGCGGGTCCGCAGGCAGAAACGCGTGGATATAGGTGCCAAACGCCTGCATTCCGTCCGGACCCGGATGGTACTTCGTCACTACCGAGCTCAACGCCTGCGGTGGCCGGTAGTCGGTCACCCGGCTGAACATGGCCGCACTGCCGGCATCCAGCCCAAATGCGCCCACCACGACGTCGCCCTGCAGAGGCGCATTTTCCGTGTAGACCAAGACGCTGCCGGCGTGAAACTCGACGTCCACCGCCCGCGCGGGCACCACCGTAATGCCGTGCTGGACGGCCGCATCCAGCATGTAAGCGTCAAACTGCACACGTCGCAGTGCCGTCGAAGGCTCATACGCGTCGTCGAGCGTGACGGACTGGCCGGATGCGTGCAGGACATACCCGGCAATCTTGCTGCGCGTGAGATGGTGAGGAAAGGGGACGCCCAGCTCTCGCTCCATGATCTCGGGCAGCGGCGGCGACAGCACGCCGGCGCATTGGTTGTAGTGGCGTTCGCCGGCAAACTGCTTGCCTTCTACCAGCACCACGTCGACACTTCTGGCGGCTTGCCGCGGCAAGTCGTTTGAGCGCAAGTCCGCAGGCGGTAGCAGCAGGGCCGCCGCCGATGATGATGACTCGCCCGTTGTCGGGCAGCTTGCCTACGCTGGATTGCACGCGCTGCGCCTCATTTCAACTTGCCCCAACTGCTCAGCACTTCGCCGGCTGCCCTGGGGCTGACGGCCAGCCAGAAAAGCGTACGATAGGCTCTCTTCGCCGGTAAACATCCCCCACAGGATGCGCTGATGGATCCGGCGTTCGGGCGGCAGCGCTGACTCGCTGCCGAATCGCATAGATCCAGGCGTGCAACAGCGCTGGCGTGCGCAGCGTATGTGCCCAGATGCGGAAAAGCATCTGGCCGTACATGGTTGTCGTGCGCAATGCTGCGGCAGAAGGGCGCATAGGCCGCCGCAAAGGCGCGCTCGCGAGATGCCCTGTTCGACCGCTGTCGTCATAGCCCGCTGTGCCGTGTAGAACGCCGAACCGATGCCATCCTTGTAAAGGCGCACCACCGATGCGTCGCCCACCGCCGTCCAACGCTGTCCATAGAACTGGCCTGCGGGCCGCACTGCAATCCGCGGCGTGCAGCCGCACAGGCCTCCGTGCTTGCCTGCCCGATCGCTCGGGGGCGCCGCAAGCCGCTGGGCATCGATAAACTCCTGTACACTTTCCATCTGCAGTTTCTGCCCCAGGAGCGATACATTCAAGTATTCGCCCTTTGGGATTAACGCGCCAAACATCACACCGGGCTGCTGCGTGAAGAATACGTTTACCTGGTTGTCCGGCCACGTGGGGGGGCGCAGCACCTCGTTCTGGGCCATCATCTCGGTCTACCGGCGGCTATGTAGCCAAACTCGGGCGCCAAGGGGGGATGGCTGTTGACGCCGGTGGCCAGCACGAGAAAATCCGCCTCGAAACGCTGATCGGCTGTGTAGACGACCGGGCGCTCCTCCCACGTGACCTGTTTGACGCGTGCCGCAATCAACTGGGCACCGCGGCCGCATGCTTGGTTTAGCAGGAAGGCATCAAAGCTTGCTTGCGGCGATCCTTGCTGCACGCGCGGCCCGCCGCCGCGATAGACGCTGAGGATGCGGTGCTGCGGGCTCGGGCGTTCGATGCGCACCGTCTGGCCTTGCAGGTGAACGGCGTAGCTCTGCACGTCGGCCTGGATGAGTTCAGCTGGGCAGGCTGATGCCCAACGCGTTCCATCCCGTCGATCAAGCGCGAGGAGAGAATGCCGGCGCAACGGTTGCAGCCGGTTGGTCCTGGCCGGGTGAAATCGCGTGGCTCAAAGATCAACACCTCCAGGCGCAGGCCATGTTTGGCTGCCTGGTCAAGCAAGTGCAGGGCGGCGAAGCTGCCCGCCGGCCCGCCACCGACGATACAAACCCGGCTGCCATCGGCGAGGTGCTGATCCATCATACCCTCCTGGGTTGATCAGTGTCGCGTGCGCAGTACCTGCTTTCTATTGTTTGTTGGCAGAAAGGAACGTGTATTGTAGCGAAATAAAGTTGCCGTGCACAGGCCGCAAAACCGCCGCATCGCCGCTTCGCCGGGATGTGGGCGTGGCGGTCGGCCACGCCGTGGATGTTTGGTTCGGTCAATGACTCGCGGGCGATGCTAGCGCGTGCGTGCACTTAGCATCGGCAGGTAGAGCACGGGCGTGGTGACTGGCTGCACCACCGTAACGCCAAGCGCCGCGGCTGCATCCACGCGCAGCCGTACCTCGCCGGAGATCGTATCGGCTGAATTGACGATGTGGCGGGTCACCTCGTCCGGTGTGAGCCCTGCATTGCTGGACTGCACCAGCGCGGCTACCCCCGCCACAAACGGCGTCGCCATCGACGTGCCGCTCCACGCACCCCACTGGTTCCCCGGCACTGTGCTGAGAATTGCATCGCCGGGTGCCCCGATCTGCACCCAAGACCCATAATTGGAATAGCTTGCCCGCACATCGTCCTGTGTCGTTGCAGCAACCGCCAGAACGCCCTTGCTGTCTTCGGCTGCCGGGTACTCTTTCAGTCGTGTCGCCGTCGTTGCCCGCTGCGGCGACAATCACCGCGCCTTTGCCGCTCAGGCACTCCTCCGGCTTGCCGTTGGCCCCCATCGTTACACCGTTGCGCTGCCCGCACATCATGGCCGCTCTCTCCATTGCCGTTATTCGAGCAGGTCACAAGGTTGATGATGTCGTCCAGAAATGCCGTCCGCTGGTCTGTGCCCAGGCTCATGTTGATCACCGTGGCACCGTCGTCGGTTGAGAGGTCGCCGTCCGGATTGACCGCATAGCGGAGTGCTTCCGCCAGCACCCAGATATTGCCTTCGCCGTTTTGGTCCAGCACGCGCACGGGCATGATCTTCGCTTCCGGCGCCGTGAGTGCCACGATGCCGGCTACATGCGTGCCGTGCCCGTACACGGAATCTACCTCTGGTACGCCTACTTCACTCGGATCGGCGTCCATATCCACAAAGTCGTAGCCGCTCATCAGGTGGCCTGCGAGCGCAGAATGGGTGGCGTCGACGCCGGTATCCAGGACGGCGACGATCACGCCTGCACCGCTGCCGGCTGTGTGGGCCTCGGGCAGGTGGATCTTAGCGGCGGCCCACTGCTCGGCATAGTCGGTGACGTTCTCGACGCGTGCCCATGAGGATCGCTTCTGGCCCTCGGGCGCACTGTAACGATGGTTCGGCTCGACATACTGGATGCGGTTGTCCTTGGCCATTCGTTCTGCCTTATTCGGCGCTTCCTCACCGTCCACGATGCGCAGCACGTAGATTGGCCGGCTGCCAAACTGTTTCAGCGGTGTTGGGTTCAACCCGAAATCGGCCGTCACATCCCGCAATGTCGGTCGCGTTGAAGAGCTTGACGACGATTTCGCCGGGTATATAGCCGCGCCCACCATCTGCACGCACAGGGCGCAGCGTAGCCAGCATGCCGCCGGCGAGCATCAGCGCGCATAGGCACAAGGACATCGTTATGCGCTTGGTATTCATATAGGTATTCATGCTCAACGCTCCTTGTTCTGCTGCAATGTGCCGGCCTGACTACTTGAATCCTCATCCTATCGTTCAGTGCGCACGCCCACGTGCGCTCCTGTCTGCAAATCCCTTCTCGGACTCGACTTTCCCCTAATACCACCGGCCGAACAGCACAAACGGCGACCAGTAAAACGGGTGCGGCGCCTGCGCTAGCAGCGCGCACTGCGCCGCCCGGTGTGCAGCGGCCAGCGTGGCGCCGCTGAGCCAGGCCGTATAGAAATGCTTCATGAACTGCACCGTGGTGGCATCATCCACGGGCCAGAGACTGACCAACAGTGCCGGCGCGCCCGCAGCCAGGAACCCGCGCACCAGCCCCAGCAGTTCGTCGCCTGGCGTAACCGCATTAATCCCCGTTTCGCAGGCACTCAGTGTCACCAATGAGCAGCGCAGGCGCAGATCGTACGCATCGCGTGCGGTCAGCCAGCCGTCGGCCAGGTGCAGGGCCGAAAACATGGGGTTGTCGGGTCGAAACTGGCCGTGGCACGCCAGGTGCAGCACGTCAGCTTCGGGTGCCAGGCTGCGTACCGCGGCCGTGGTTGCATCCTCACCCATCCGGACCTCCGCCGTGGGGATAAGCTCGTGCAGCGCCGCGATTTCGCGTTCTGAACAGGGGGGTCCGTTCGTCCGGTGCGCCGATCAGGACGACCCGCTGCGGCTTGCTGCGTGCCTGCTCCAGGCAGAACAGCAGCACGCCGGCACTGGGCGCGATGCAAACCTCGACCTCCTCGATCAGGTGGCTGCGGCCTGAGTGCAATGCCTGAAACGGAACATAGTGCAGCGCACCGACCGGCACGATGGCCAGCCGCCGGCCGTGCACGTGCGGAAGGAGTGGTTCGATTAACGCCGTATGCAGCTGTCGCAAATAGTAGTTGCACCGTTCGGTCAGTCGCGGCAGATGCCGCTGCAGGTGCGCGCCGCCATGGCGCAGTGTATCGATTTGAAAACGCAGCTGGTGGACAGTTTGCTCCACCTGGCTCAACGGCTGTTCGATCTCGACGATCTCGAGGGCATTATCCGTGAGGATAAACGCCAACAGCCGATCCCCGAGCGTGAAGTACTCTACCAGTACCGTGTCGCCGGCCAACTGCCGCTGCAGTTCATCCAACGCCAGTCCGTTACTGGTGGCTGTGTCGGGGTCGTGACCTGGGCGATCTTCCTCGCCGCTGCGCTGCCGCAGTTGGCGCACAAGCGTGGCGATTTCCAGTTCGCGCCGGTGAGCCCCGTGGCGCAGCTGGGCCACGGCCGCTGCGCTGAGCGGTTCGTCACCCATGGGCAGCCGGTTGAGCTGGTGATAGAACCAGTTCAACTCGCTGCGCAGTCCGCTAAGCTTCTCCAGCAGGGCAGCCTCAAAGTCGTCGCGCGGCTGCAGCGCTACCGGGATTTCCCCGTTGGCAAGTTCCAGCAGGGTATAGGAACGTGCGCGCTCGACCAGCTGGAGTGCCTCTTCTGTCTGGCCGGCGGCAAGTGCCAATGTGATGAGCCCATCAAACAAGCTGGTCTGGTCGCTGCGAAAGGAAAGGCGGAATTCTTCGCTGGGGAGGGTCGCCCGCAGCATTTCGAATTTCGCTAGTGCGGCACCGAGCAGCTGCCTGGCCTCATCCTCGCGACCGCCGGCGAGGGCGTGTGTTCCCAGTGCTACAAGGCAGCGTAACTCGATTTGGGGATAGCCGTGCTCCTGCGCCTCGGCCAGGGTTGCGGCAAGCAGCGTGTCGCCTGCCTGGTCTTCGCCAAGCTGGCGGTGGGCTGCCGCCCGCAGCGTGCGCAGCCGCAGCAGCCATTCCGTTGCCTTGCCTTCGAGCAGTGCCCGCTCGGCCGTGTAGGCGAGCTCGACGGCTGCGGAGTATTCCCCCACGGCCAGGCGGCGTTGGACTTCCACCAGTTCGGTATAGGCGATGCCGAGCGCGTTCTGTTCTTGCTCATAGAGCGAATGTGCAGTTGCTAACGCTGCCTGCGCTTCAGCTGGCCGCTGGCTGCCGATACAGGCACGGGCAAAGCTGGTAAAGGCGCCTGCCAGGTCCGCCTGCATCCCAAGCTCTTCAAACGTTGGCAGCAGGCGCTCCAGCAGCGCCAGCGCCTCGGGGATGAGGTTCAGTTCCAGGTAGGCCTCGGCCAGCTCTTTTTCGCTGATGGCGGCCTCGTGCGCAAGGCCCATGGCCGTATAGCGGCGGCGGGCGCGCTCCAGGTAGTCAAGGGCACGATCGTAGCGCGCCTGGAACAGCATGAGCCCGCCGAGGTTGCTCTCGATCTCGGCTTGTGTTACCTGCAGCCCCGCTTCCTCCGCCCTTGCCAGTGCCTGGTCGTAATGTGCCAGCGCTGCCTGGAACTTCTGCTCCCACGTCAGCGCCGAAGCAAGACAGTTGTCGATCTGGGCAAGCTGCTTGGGATCGCCAACTTCCACAAAGCGTTTGCGCGCCGTGCGGTAAAGCTGTTCCGCCTTGCGATACTCGTCACGGCGGAAGTAGATGTTGCCGAGATTCTGTTCGACCTTCCCCGCTGCCAGGATATCGCCCTGGCCCAGGAAAATGGCGCGTGCGCGCATGCCCACCTGCAGTGCTTCTTCGTACCGGCCAAGCATCGCCAGCGAGAAGAGCTTGCTGATCAGCGTTTCGGCTGCTAGGAGCGGCAGCCCCAAGGCCGTGAATGCTGCCTCGGCGCGTTCCAAGTGATCGAGCGAAGCCGGTAGGTCCCCTTTGAGTTGGTCGGCCATGCCACGGGTCCACGTGGCTACTGCCTGGCAGGTCGGGTCCCCGGAGGTTTCCGCCAACTCCTGCAGCGCCGCCGCAACTTCAATCGCGCGTTCCGGTTCGCTGCTCTCATAGGCATCAAAGCTTGCCTTCAGCTCCCAAGCACGCTCGCAAGCGGTGCTGGCGTCCAAGTGCGCACCGTGGTCGCGCGTGAACGTCGCATCGTGATCGATTTCTGCACAAGCTGCTTGCTGTGCCAGGTCGGGAGCCGTGGGGGAACGCGCAGATGCTGTTACATCCATCTCACTTTGCTATCACCAACTCCGGAACGGAAATCTCGAGGCCCGGCAAGGTTATGCGGAGCCGGTAGCTGTCGGCATGCACACCGGCGAACGCAAACTCTCCCAACTCATTCAATTCGCCGGTATAGCGGCGTCCTGCACTCACGAGTTCGGCCGTGCCCACGGTGCTGCCGCCGAGCAGCTGGCCTTCGATACGCCACTCATTCGCACGTGGCGCAACCCGGAGGTCAATATCAAACTCGTTGACTGTATAAAACAGTTGGCGAGCTTCCCCGGGTCCGCTGCGCATCCCATAGGCAGGCGTGAGGCCGCTGTCAAAGCTCAGCAGTGCCACAAGCGACTGCAGCCCTGCCTGTAAGGCGGAGACGGGTTTTTCCTGGGGACGGAAGATCTGCAGCGCTCGCTGCGTGACATATTGCGGCGGCGTCAGCAGATCGTCGCTCTGCATGGCCACAATGATATTCTCAACTTCGCTAAGCGCAGTGCGGCACTTTTCGCAGCCCGCCAGGTGGGAGCGGGCATTACCACTGTCTGCACTTGCCAGGCGGCCCTCGGCAAGATCAACTAATAATTCGAAGGACAGGTGTTTGGAAAACGGCTGCATAGTTGCCTCCAGGCCGTGGGTTCATTTGCTTACATCTAGACAGAGTGCTTGCCGTGGCCGCAAAAATACACCAAATGAACTACAACAGCCATCGCCGCCGATTCGAGCGCAAGCGTCCCCGCCGCCTGCATGCTCCATTCAGAACCCGATCTCAAGCAGCAGCTTGCGCAGCTGCTGCAGGCACCGCGCTCGATACGGGCCAACACTGCCCGTCGGAATCCCGAGTGCCGCGGCAATCTCCGCATAAGAAGGCGGAGTCTCCTGGAAATAGAGCAGGTCAAGCAGTGTCCGGCAGCGATCGCCAAGCTGCTCCAGCGCAACCCGCACCATGTGCTCTTCTTCGAGCCTTTGCAGGATCTCGGCCGGCAGCGGCAGGTCGGCTGGCGTTTCTTGCGCCTCCTCGTCGTCGGTGCTCACCTGTACGGGACTTTTGCTTCCTGCCGCACCAGCCGTATCGTCTCGCGCTTTGCCGTCGTCACCAGCCAGGCGCGGATCCGATCGGTGCGGTCGATAGCCGGCAGCGATTGGTACAGCTTCGTAAACACATGCTGGAACACCTCGGCCGCCGTCTCTGCATCCAGTCCGGCACGAATCGGAATGGTGTAGATCAGGCGCTGATAGCGCAGTCACCAGTACCTGCCAGGCATCCTCATCTCCGCGCCGGCAGGCGGCAACCAGTTCGCTGTCACTGCGATCCATAGGCAGTCTAGATCTACTTTCTTCTGTCGTCTGCTCTGGTGGCTGCGAGTACACAGCGGCCCGAAATTGTCCGCTATTCTACCCTCAACGCAGGTAGCCTACGAAAAGCAGCGATAGCTTAGGCTAGCTTAGGGTTAGCTTAACATGACTGCCGAAAATTTCACCTAGACGGTTTACCTCCAAGATCACGTCGTTTTCCAGACTGCTAGCCTCTGTAGTGAAAAAGCGTATCTTTACGACCAGGCTTGCGCGCTGTACGTCGCATGCTCCCTATCTACTACAACGTCCCCGGCTCGCCCGGCGGTTCCTATGTGCAGGCACTGATCGTGCTGGCGTGCCGGGGTCGGGTCCCAGGCTGCCGTCGCGACGAACGTGCCGTCCGGCACGTTGACGACGACTACCCGTCTCGACCCTAAGCGCCGCTGCGGCGCACCACGGCGCAAGCTCAGTCCGCCTGCCGCTAATCCTTGCGCCGAGCCAGGGACGTTTCTCTACCCCGCCAGCCCCGACCGGTACGTCGGATACGCCGGCTGCCAGCCCCAACTCGCGCTTGATTTTGGCATTGCTGCACGCAAACGACTGGCGCACCCGCTGCACCGCCCGCTGCCGGCGGCGCCACGCCCTCCTGGGCAGCAACATACGCGTACAACGCCGCGTACGTCGGCGGCTCGTCGTCCACGACATTGTAGATGCTGCCCGCCGGCGCCGACTCGACGGCAGCTAACCACGGCCCGCGCCATATCCACCGTGTGAATGAGCGAGATGCGGTCGCTGCCGTCACCCGGCAGGATCAACTCACCTCGCCGTGCCGCCTGCCGCCACTCATCCTCTAATCCGGCTCCGGCCTCATAAAACAAGGCGCCGCGCAAGATGCACCACTCCATCCCCGACTGGCGCACCAACTCTTCCATATCCGCTGCCGACTGAATCCCCGGCCGCGGCTGCAGTGGCGCACTTTCGTCCACCATGGTCGATCCCGTGTCACCGTACAGCATGACGATGCTCTGCTGGATATAGCGCCGCACCCCCTGTGCGGCCGCCGCCGCCAGCAGGTTGGCCGTCCCCTCGCGCCGGATCCGGTCGTTGCGGCTCCAGTCGCCGCCCGGCCCGCGTGGAATGGCAGTAGCGAGATGCATTGCTGCCTCGCACCCCGCTCGCTGCCGCCGTCAAGCTGTCGCGGTCCAAAATGTCGCCCTGTACCACCTCGGCGCCCGCCGCCTCCAGCGCAGGGCCCTGCTCGGCCCGCCTGACCACCGCACGCACAGCGTGCCCGCGCTCGACCAGCCGGGGCACCACCTGCCGCCCCAGCACGCCCGTCGCTCCCACCACCAATATTCGCATACTTACCCCCGTGCCTGGCTCGCCCCCCATCACCTCAGCCAACCGACAACCTGGTGGGGCGAGCCTCGCACGGTATTTTTAACTGCTTCTAGCCAATCGCAAAATCCCACACCTGCGGCGCCGCAGCCCCCAATGCCGCGCTCACCGCCCCCGGCGAACTGCCGCCCGCCGTCAACCGGTACGCCCCCGGGCCGCACGGCCAGCCGGCCATCGGCATCGACCGTGCCCAGTTCCTCGCCCGTCAGCGTGAACGCCACCGTCTGCGTCTCGCCTGCGCCAACTGCACCCGGCTGAAACCCACCAGCGTGTACAGCGGATCGCCTGCTGCCGGCGCGGCTGCGCTGAGATACAGCTGCACCACCTCGTCCGCATCCACGCTGCCGCTGTTGCGCACCGTCACCTGCACCGGCAGCGGTTCCCCAGCCTTGATCTTGGCCGGCGCCTGGATGCCCTCGTACGCAAAGCTCGTATAGCTCAAGCCAAACCCAAACGGGAACTGCGGATCCTCCGCCATGTAGCGGTAGGTGCGTCCCGCCATGTCGTATTCTTCAAACGGCGGCAGCTGGTCGATCGACCGGGGGAACGTGAGCGGCAGCTTGCCCGACGGCGCCACGTGGCCAAAGAGCACGTCGGCCAGCGCACGGCCGCCTTCCTGGCCGGGATACCAGATGTACAGGATGGCATCCGCCAGGTCGGCCACGTCGCCAAGCGCGATCGCGCTGCCGCCCGTCAGCACCAGCACGAGCCTGGACCCGTTCTCCTTCAACAGGCGCAGGTAGTCGGCCTGCACCGCCGGCAGCCCGATCTCCGTGCGGTCGCCGTTGACGGTCGACTCGATGGCATCGCCCTCTTCGCCTTCCATCTGCGGCGACAAGCCCATGCACGCGATCACGATGTCGGCGCGCGATGCGTCCATCGTCGTCCAGGGGCTCAACGCAGCCGGCACATGCAGCAGCAGCGTCCCCGGGCGATACTCGAGCCGTATCCCCTCCGGCAGGCGTGCCGCCACACCTTCGATCAAGGTGGTCAGCGACTCCGATATGCCGTAGTAGTTGCCCATCAGCACCTCGGCGTTCGCCGCCGTGGGCCCGATGACGTACATGCTGCGGATATCACGCAGCGGCAGGGCGTTGTTCTCGTTCTTGAGCAGGACGATCGACTTGACCGCCGCCTCATAGGCCAGCTGGCGGTGGGCGTCGCAGTTGATCACGCTCTCGGGCGTGGACGCAAACGGCACATCCTCCTGCGGGTCGAACATGCCCAGCTTGAAGCGTGTCGTGTAGATGCGCGTGACCGCCAGGTCGATGTCGCTTTCCGTGAGCAGCCCGCGGCTCAGCGCCACGCTCAGGAAATCAAACGTCTGCCCGCACTCCAGGTCGCAGCCGTGCTTTACGGCCAGGGCCGCGCTCTCGGCCGGGTCGGACGTGACGCCGTGCGTGGTGTGCAGGTCGTTGAGCGCCCAGCAGTCGGACACGACGTGGCCGCTGAACCCCCACTCGCCGCGCAGGATGTCGACCAGCAGCAGCTGGCTGGCGCAGCACGCCTCGCCGTTGGTGCGGTTGTACGCCCCCATGACCGCCTCGACCTTGGCCTCGGTCACCAGCTTCTTGAAGGCCGGCAGGTAGGTCGTGTACAGGTCGCGCCGCGACACCACGGCGTTGAACTCGTGGCGCTTGCTCTCCGGCCCGCTGTGCACCGCATAGTGCTTGGCGCAGGCCGCCGCCTTCATATAGCGCGGGTGGTTGCCCTGCAGCCCGCGCACAAAGGCCGAGCCCATCTCCCCGGTCAGGTACGGATCCTCGCCCCACGTCTCCTGGCCGCGGCCCCAGCGTGGGTCGCGGAAGATGTTGACGTTGGGCGACCAGAAGGTCAGCCCCTGGTAGTGGCCCGTCTCGCCGTAGCGGCGCAGCGTGGCATGGTACTTGGCACGCCCCTCGTCGGCAATCGCCGACGCGACCCGCTGGATCAACGCCGGGTCCCACGTTGCAGCCATGCCGATCGCCTGCGGGAAGACGGTGGCGCGGCCGTTGCGGGCAATGCCGTGCAGCGCCTCGCCCCACCAGTTGTAGGCCGGAATTCCCAGGCGCGGGATCCCCGGTGCGTTAAACACGAGCTGGCCCAGCTTCTCCTCCAAGGTCATGCGCCCGACCAGGTCGGCCACACGTTCGGCAGTGGGAAGCTCCGGGTTGAGATAGGCGGGCCTGTCGGTCGTGACAGGGCTGGTGGCGGTGGTCATGATTGGGCCTTACCTTCTTCCGTGTATAAGTAACATTTGACCAGGACGTCCTCGACAATGAGGTCGGGTGGCGACTCCTGGCGGCAGATATCCATCACGAACGGGCAGCGGCCGGCAAAGCGGCACCCGTGCTGCATGTACTCGTCCTGCTCGGCATCCGAGAGCCGGATTTCGCCCTGCCAGCGCCGGCTGGGGTCGGCCTCGGGAATCGATTCGCGCAGCAGCTTGGCTGTATGGATGCCGCGGGTTCATCAGCACCTGCTCCACCGTGCCCATCTCGACGATGTCGCCCCGGAACATGATGGCGATGCGGTCGCTGACGTAATAGGCAGTGGCCAGGTCGTGCGTGATATAGAGCACGCTGACGCCGAACTCGTCACGCAGCTTTTTGAACAGGTTGACGATCGACATGCGCAGCGAGGCGTCCACCATCGAGACCGGCTCGTCGGCGATCAGCAGCTTAGGGTCGGTCAACAGCGCGCGGGCAATCGACATGCGCTGCAGCTGCCCACCCGAGAACTCGCTCGGATACTTGCCGTGCAAACTCCTCGTAAGAAAGGCCGACGGCATGCAGCTTGCGGTCGATCAGGTCGATGGCTTCCTGCCGCGACTTGGCCAGCTTGTAGTTCTGTACCGTCTCAAAGAAATAGCTGTCGACGGTGCGCAGTGGGTTGAATGTGCCGAACGGGTCCTGAAAGATGGCCTGGATGCCTTCAGTCCTCCAGACCCTTTCATTCTTGGCTTCCTTCTTGCCGCTGTGCACGATGGTGCCGGACGTAGGGTGCTCAAACCCCAAGATGATGCGCGCCGTCGTGGTCTTACCACAGCCGCTTTCGCCGGCCAAGCGCAAAGATCTCGGCCGGAGCGATATGGAACGAGATCTTGTCTACGGCTGTAAACTGGGTGCGCGACAGCAGGCTGCCGAACGAGAAGACCTTGACCAGTTCATCGACTTCAAGCAGTTTGTCCGAGGTCTCCATTGGTTTTCCTCTCTCCTTCTCCGTGCAGCCAGCAGGCGACACGGTGGCCTGGTTCGATTTTCGTAAAGCCCGGCATCTGCTGTTTGCAGACATCCATGACATGCGGGCAGCGCGGGTGGAACGGGCAGCCGCTGGGCAGGTTGGCCAGCGAGGGAGGGCTGCCGGGGACGCTATCGCGCTGGCTCTTGTCGCCAAACTTGGGCAGCGAGTTGATCAGGTACTGCGTGTACGGGTGCTCCGGATCGCCGAAGATCTTGTCGGTCGGCGCTTCTTCCACGATCTTGCCGGCATACATGATGCCGATGCGGTCGGCAATGTTGGCGTGCACGCCCATGTCGTGGGTCACCAGGATGATGGTGTTCTGCAGCTCCTGCTGCACGTCCTTGAGCAGCTGTACGACACCGCGCTGGACGACTACGTCCAGCGCCGTGGTAGGTTCGTCGCCGATGATGATGCGCGGCTTGAGCAGTGTGGCCAGGGCGATCGTCACGCGCTGGCGCATGCCGCCCGAGAGCTGGTGCGGGTATGCATCCAACACCTTGACCGGCAGACCCAGCTCGACGAGATGGCCGCGAGCGAGCTCATAGGCATCCGTCTTTGACTTGCCTGTCACGTGGCTCTCGATAAAGTCGCGATAGGTGTCCTTGATCCGGGTCACGGGGTTGAGCACGCTCATCGAACCCTGCGGCACATAGGAGATATACTCCAGCCGCAGCCGGCGCTTCTCCTCCGCGCCCAGCGTCGCTACGTCCACGTCGGTGCCGCCAATGCGGTAGCAGACGCGGCCCGCGATCGACACGCAGCGGCGGCTCCACGGCTGCCGCCAGTGCCTTGAGCAAGCGTGGACTTGCCGCAGCCGCTCTCGCCGGCGATGCCGTAGATTTCGTCTTCCTGGATGTCCAGATCGACGTCGTTGACCGCCTTGCACGATCTTCTGCTTGCCGTAGACGTCGAGCACGTAAAACGCTTTGAGCGACTGGGTCTGGAGAATCGAATTGTTCATGGCCATCACGCCGCCCCCACACGCTGCATACGCCGGCGCGGATCCAGGTATTCGCTGACGCTGACCGACAGCCAATAGAGGGCGATAAAGAGCAGGACCGAGAGCACGATCGGCGTCATTACCCACCACCAGCGCCGCAGCAAGCACGGCCTGGTAGTTGATGGCCCAGTACAGCATCGTGCCCAGCGTCGGCACGGTCAGGTCGATAAGGCCGAGAATTGCAAGCGTGATCTCGAGGCCGATCGCCCAGGCCATGTTGTTGATAAACGTCGAGAAGATCAAGGGCGTCGTGTGCGGCATGTACTCGTTGGTCACGAGCCGCAGCGTGTTGGCGCCGGAGAGCACCGAAGTCTGGGTGAAGTCGCGTTCGCGCAGGCTGAGGATCTGCGACCGGATCAGCCGCGGCATCCCAGGCCCAGCCAAAAAACGCCAGCAGCAAGCCCATGGTGACCAGGTTCAAGCTGTCCTTCACGAGCATGGCCAGCATGACGATCATCAGGAACAATGGGATGACCAGCAGGCTGTCGCTGAAGAACATCAGGACGCGGTCCCAGGTGCCGCCCTTGTAGCCTGCCACCATGCCGACCGTCACGGCGATGATGCGCGACACCACCGCGGCGATGGTCGCAATGATCAGCGAGTTGCGCACTGCAAACGAGCCCATCCAGAAGATGTCCTGGCCGTTGGAATCGGTGCCCAGCCAGTACTCCGGCCGAAGGCTTCATATCGCGCGGGACTTCGCCGTAGATTGAGGGTCGTAGGGGGAGAAGAACGAGAGACAGCCATAGAAGACCAGCACGACGAAGATGATGAATCCCCACCGGAAGCGGTAGTCTCTAAGCAGATCGCGGAATAGTTTCACGTTGTCAGCACTCCTTGTCGCAGTTTGTCGCAGTCGGCCGCCTGCCGGCGGCCTACATGTACCTGATGCGGGGATCGAAGAATGGGTAGAGCAGGTCGACGATCAGGACCGCCGTCGTAATGGCGAAGATCGAGAAGATCGTGATGCCCATGATCAAGTTGTAGTCGCCGTTGATGATCGCGTTGTAAAGCAGCGAGCCGAGACCTGGGTAGGAGAAGACGATCTCGGTGATCAACGCGCCGCTAAAAATCAAGCCCAGCGACAGCGCCAGTCCCGTGATCTGCGGGCAGCAGGGCATTGCGGATGACATAGCGCGAAACGATCCGGCTCTCTTCGACGCCTGCCAGCTTGGCATACTGGACGAAGTTCTCGCCGTTCACATTCTGGACCACAAGTTTCATGGTCTGGAACCAGACCGCCGTGCCGAGGATAAAGATCGAGAGCGCCGGCAGAAACGAGTGCCACAGCACGTCCTGGATATACGGCCAGCTGAAGCTGGGCTGCTTCCCAAAGGACGCGCCGCCGGACACGGGGAACCAACGCACGAAGTACGCAAACAGCAAGAGCAGCGCAAACGCGAAGATATAGTAGGGCATCGGCCGGATCACCATGGCGAACGCGTCGACCGTGCGTGACCAACCGTGGTTGGAATAGTAGCCGGCAAACCCGCCCAGGATGTTGCCCACGACCCAGGCGAGCAGCGTAGTCGTCAACAGCAGCCCGGCCGTCCAGGGCAGGGCCGTCGCGATCAGCTGGTTGACCGGCGTGGGAAACTGAAAGAATGATACACCCAGGTCGCCGCGTGCCAGGCGCATCCAGAAGGCGCCGTACTGCTCCAGCGGCGAACCTCCTAAGCCGTACATTTCGGTGAGTTCGGCAATCACTCTTGTCCAGGGTGGCGGGCTCCAGGTACGAGCCGCGCGATCTCAGCTCGGCGATCGTGCGCAGAACAGGATCGTTTGGCATCAAGCGTGGAATGAAAAACACCACCGTGATCCCGAGCACGATCACCAACACATACTGAATCAACCGCGGGATCAGATAACGTCGATAGAACATGCGGCGAATCCCTCCTTCGTGAACCAGCAATGCCCCACAGTCAGGGGCATGCAGCGTCCCGGGGACGACAACCAGGTTCGCCGCTGACATAGCGTTGTCGCCAATCGTCGGGGCTCGGACTCTACATCACACCTTCACGTCAACACTCTGCTCCACTACTGCGCCCCGGTCGGCTCCAGGAACGGAGTCTGGTACTTGAACGGGCCCCAGTGCGGGTACGGCTGCGAGTAGGCATTCTCCGAACCCGGCCAGTTCTTCCAGTACTCCTGGTCCCAGGTGATGAAGCCGAGATAGCCGAAGGTCGGGATGCCGGGCATCTCTTCCACGGCAACCTTGAGGCCTTCGATACCCACGTCGACCACGGCCTGGTAGTCGGCCGGATCGGTCTGGCGCAGCTTCTCGATCACGGCGTCCATCTCGGGGCTGGACCAGCGCGACGGGTGGCCGTTGGTGGTGTCGCCGAGCGGCTTCACGTACGCCGAGTTGTAGTAGTCGAGCACGCGGTACAGGTCGGGACCGGCGCCCCAGGGCTCCTGGGCCGGCCAGTTACCGGACACGTCGAAGTCGCCGGTGGAGTTGAGGCTGGCGACGCTCTCCGACGGATACATCTCGGCGTCGATGCCAAACTTCTTCCACTGCTGGACCGCGGCCGTGCAGTTGCGGCCGTCCATGTCGTGTGGCAACACTCGTGTTCGACAGGCACTTGATCGTCCAGGGCGTGCCGTCGGGCAGCAGCCACTTGCCGTCGGCGTTCTTGCTAAAGCCGTTCTTGACCAGCAGCTTCTCGGCGACATCGGGCGCGTACTTGTACCAGCCGTAGCCAAACAGCTTGGCCTGCTCGGCCGGGTCATCGGGCACTTCGTAGCCGCGCGACTTGGCATACTCGACGATGCGCTGCGACGCGTTCGGGTCAAACGGCTTGAAGGTTTCGCCGTTGCCGATGTCGAGCGTGAACTCTTCCAACCAGGGCAGCATCGGCTGGATGAAGTCCTTGGGGTAGTTCGACAGCGACGGGATATGCACCGGGCTGAGCGCGCCCGTGCCGTCCACGGCCTGGCCCATGTAGTCGGCAATGTCGATCGCCAGCAGCAGCGCCCAGCGCACGTCCTTGTTGTCGTACGGCGCCTTGGCGGTGTTGAAGGTGATGCCGGTCTGGGCCGGGTCGTTGTTCACGACATACGGCCACGCCGGCTGGTAGGCACGGCAGGTCTGGCACTGCTGCAGCGTGGCTTTCAGGCCGTCCGAAGAGGTGCTGATGAAGTCCGCCTGGTGCGTCAACTGCGCCAGGATCTTGGCGCCTTCGTTGGCGAAGTACTGGAAGACGATGTACTTGGGCTTGGGCTCGCCAAACATGATGCCGGTCGGGCTCTTGTCCCAGTCCTCGCGCTTTTCCCAGATCGTCCAGAAGCCGGCCGGGTCAAAGCTGTGCAGCTTGTAGGGGCCGGTGCCGACAAACGGGTTGAACTCGAAGGTGATCGGATCTTCCACCTTTTCCCAGATGTGCTTGGGCATGATCCAGGTGGCGCCCCAGCGGTCGAGGAACGTGGTGTGGAAGCGGGAGTTGGGCTTGTTCAGCTCGAAGGCGACCGTGTAGTCGTCGGGCGCCGAGACGGACTTGACGTTGTCGACAAAGAAGCTGTTGGCGTTAAAGCCGTCGTACTTCATCAGCGTTTCGACCGTGAAGACCACGTCGGCCGCGGTGAACGGCTCGCCGTCGGACCAGGTCACACCCTGGCGCAGCGGGATCGTCAAGGCCGTGAAGTCCTCGTTGTAGTCGGGATCGCCGTCGGCCAGGCCGTTGATGATCTTGCCGGTGGCAAAGTCGACCGACCACAGCGGCTCGTTCGCCAGGTTCTGCATGCCGCGGTCGCGCCACTTCCAGCCGACCCACTCGTTGAAGTTGCTGGGCGTGCCCACGCGGCCGGTCAGGATGTCGGCGATCAGCGTCTCGTTGCGGGGCAGGTCGCCCAGACCCGACGTCGGCTGCTCTTCTGCCGCCGTCGCTTCCGCAGCGGGCTGCTCGGCAGCCGGCGCCGCGGCCGGTGCGGTCGCACACGCCGAGAGGAGCATGCTGGCTATGACAAGCAGCCCCAGAATCACCATCAGTTTGCGCTTCATTCTCTTCTCCTTTTTACCCTTTCTGGTCTTACCTGTACTGGCGGATGTCTGAACTGCGCTAAGACGTTGGTGCTAGCGGCCGGCACGACTGGCGTACGACCAGCTGTGTCGGCACTTTGTACACAAGCTGGTCGGGCTCTTGCCCGGCAATCAGCTTGATGACAACCTCGGCGGCAATACTGCCCATGCCTTCGATCGCCTGATCGACCGTCGTCAGCGGCGGATCGACCAGGCCGGCATCAGGAATATTGTCGAAACCGACGACGGACACGTCGTCGGGGATGCGGATACGCAGCTCCTTGGCGGCATCGTAGACGCCAAACGCCATCTCGTCGCTGGCAGCCAGCACGGCCGTCACCGGCGGGCTTACCTGCAGCAGCTCGTGGGCGCAGGCATGGGCCGTGGCGCGCTCGTAATTGCCGACCTTGATGATCTCTTCGTCATATGCGATCCCGGCGCCTTTCAGGCTGTGACAGTACCCTTCGAGCCGCCGTATTGCGCTCTGCAGGTCCGGCCGCCCGCCGACAAAGCCGATGCGGCGGTGGCCCAGCCCCAACAGGTACTGCATCGCCGCCACGACCCCCCGAAAATTGGTGGAGAGCACCGACGCAAAATCTGCGTTTTCGCTGTGCGGGTCGACTGCGACGAGAGGATAGGCCGTGCGGTAGCTGCTGGCGTGGGGCGTGACGATGATCAGCCCGTCGGTGACGCTGCCGTTGAGCAGGCCCACCTGCTGCTGCTCCCGGTTGCCCAGGCTGGCGCCGTTGCGCAGCGCGCTGGCATAGACGAGCAGGTCATAGCCGGCCGTCACCGCCGCCCGCTGCACGCCCTTGGTCACCAGCAGCGAGTACGGCTGCGTCAAATCCGGCACGATCAGCCCGATCACATTCGTGCGCCGGCTGCGCATGCTGCGCGCCGCCAGGCTCGACGCGTAGCCAAGCTCGCGAATGACTTCGCGGACGCGTTCTGAGGTCTCGGGCGCGACGTCGTCCTTGTCATTCAACACGCGCGACACGGTTGTGACAGAGACGCCTGCGGCCGCGGCCACGTCATGGATCGTGATCGCCGACTTTGTGCGCAAAAGATATGACTCTGAAAGGAGCTTAGAGAGCTTAGGTAACGTTACCGGAAAGGTTACCGGAAACGTTACCCCTTTTATAACACGCGCCCCCGCCATTCGTCAATACCCAATTCGCGCCAGATTTTCGCCACCTCCACCGTCCCGGGGACATTTCTCCCCTCTTGCCATCCATCCCCGCATCCGCCTACAATACCTCCCCACTATGGCCACACCTACCACAGACGTCATCATCGTCGGCGCCGGCCTGGCCGGCCTCGTCGCCGCCGCCGAGCTGGCCGACGCCGGTAAACGCGTCCTCGTGCTCGACCAGGAAGGCGAACAGAACCTCGGCGGGCCAGGCCTTCTGGTCTTTCGGCGGCCTCTTTCTCGTCGACTCGCCCGAACAGCGCCGCATGGGCATCCACGACTCCTACGACCTGGCCCTCGAAGACTGGCTGGGTACCGCCGGCTTCGACCGGCCCGAAGACCACTGGCCGCGCCAGTGGGCGCTTGCCTATCTCGCCTTCGCCGCCGGCGAGAAACGCGCCTGGCTGGCGGCCCAGGGCCTGCGCTGGTTCCCGGTGGTCGGCTGGGCCGAACGCGGTGGTTACGGCGCCATCGGGCACGGCAACTCCGTACCCCGCTTCCACGTCACCTGGGGCACCGGGCCAGGCGTCCTGGAACCCTTCGTGCGCCGTGCCCGGGAGGCGGAACAGGCCGGCCGCCTCACCTTCAAGTTCCGCCACCGCGTCGACGAGTTGATCACCACCGGCGGCGCCGTCACCGGCGTGCGCGGCCAAGTCCTCGAGCCCACCGCCGTCGCACGCGGGCAGCCGAGCTCGCGGCAGCCCATCGGCGACTTCGAGTTCCGCGCCCAGGCCGTGATCGTCACCTCGGGCGGGATCGGCGCCAACCACGACCTGGTGCGCCGCAACTGGCCGGCGCGGCTCGGCGAACCGCCCGCAGCATATGCTGTCCGGCGTCCCCGACCACGTCGACGGACGCATGCTGGCGATTACCTCTGCCGCCGGCGGCCACATCATCAACCCGGACCGCATGTGGCACTACACCGAAGGCATCGAGAACTGGAACCCGATCTGGAGCCGTCACGGCATCCGCATCCTGCCCGGCCCCTCGTCGCTGTGGCTCGACGCCTGCGGCCGGCGCCTGCCTTCCCCTCTCTATCCCGGCTTCGACACGCTGGGCACGCTGGCCCACCTGCGCCAGACCGGCTACGACTACAGCTGGTTTGTGCTCACGCAGAAGATCATCAAGAAGGAATTCGCCCTCTCCGGGCTCCGAGCAAAACCCCGACCTGACCAACAAGAGCTGGCGCCAGGTCCTGGGCCGCGCTACGGGTCGTGCCGCCCCGGCTCCGGTGGAGGCATTCAAGCGCCACGGCGTCGACTTCGTCGTCAAGGACAACCTGCGCGAACTCGTGGCGGGGATGAACGCCCTCACCGGCGAGCCCCTGATCGACCTGGCTGCCCTGGAACACGAGATCGCCGCCCGCGACCGCAGCCTGGACAATCCTTTTGGCAAGGACCCGCAGCTCGCCTTCATTCGCAGTGCCCGCCGCTACCGCGGCGACCGCCTGATCCGCACCGCCGCACTGCATCGCCTGCTCGATCCTGCTGCCGGGACCGCTGATCGCCGTGCGCCTGCATATTCTCACGCGCAAGACGCTGGGCGGCCTGCAAACCGACCTTTCTGCCCGTGTCCTCGACGCGGGGGAGCAGCCCATACCCGGCCTCTATGCCGCAGGCGAGGTCGCCGGGTTCGGCGGTGGCGGCATGCATGGCTACCGCGCCTTGGAAGGCACCTTCCTCGGTGGCTGCATCTTCTCAGGGCGCGCAGCTGGCCGGGCCGCTGCCGAGGCTGTCGTTTGACCGTGCAACCCTAACTTAAGAAAGGACTCAGCGCAGTGAGCAAAGGCCGCCTGGAAGCGTTCAGCGATGGAGTGCTGGCGATCATCATCACAATTATGGTGTTGGAACTCAGGCCACCACACGAGGTGTCCTGGGAAGCCCTACTGCCTCTCGTGCCCGTATTCCTCAGCTACATTTTGAGCTTCATATACGTCGGCATCTACTGGAACAACCATCACCATATGTTCCAGGCGGCAAGGCGGGTTGACGGTCGCGTGCTGTGGGCCAACCTGCACCTGCTGTTCTGGCTCTCGTTGATTCCCTTTGCCACCGCCTGGACGGGTGAGACGTTCTTCGCCACGTGGCCCGTCGCAATTTATGGCGCCATCCTGTTCGTGACCGGCTTCGCCTACTACCTCCTCGAAAAAGCATTGATCGGCGTGCCGGGCCAGGACGGCGTGCTGGCACGTGCATTCGATAGCCGCACCAAGGAGTGGCTCTCCCTTGGCGGCTATGCGCTGGCTGTGCCGGCCGCCTTCGTCAATCCCTGGATTTCCTTCGCCATCTATGTGGGGGTCGCCGCGCTTTGGTTCCTGCCCGACCTGCGCATCGAGCGCCAGCTTAATTAACAGCGCTCTTAATCGCCTCTACCTGTGCAAGCTGTTCTAGGAGCTGCGACTTCTCAAGCTCTGTCTGGCGCTGCTGTGCCATGAGGCTCTCCAACGCGGAATTGCGTTCGTCCAAGAGCCTTTTCATCCGGCTGTACTGCCGCAGCAGTTCACGGCGTGCATCTACCCGGCGCCCCATCACCACGGCAAAGACAAGCAGCACGGCAATAGCCAGGAGCCGGTTGATCAACGCATAGGGTAGTTCCTGGTGCGCAGGCACCAGCGCAAAGCCGAGCAGGATCAGGCCGGAGCACACAACTGCCCCCAGGTAAAGCCCTCGCTTCTTGCCCCACCATACCAGTGCCAGCATCGGCAGGACGTACAGGCTCGCGACCGCAACCGGCGGCGGCGTGAGCAGATCCAGCACAGAGACGCCAATCGCACCAAGCACAGCGATCCAAGGGGCAAGAACTCTAATATCTGCTTTGCTCGCCATTACCGCTCCCGTGGGGTTCGCCAGGCAACGTAATTCCACTCGAGAATTTACGCTTCTCAAGTAGGCTTGTCATACCCCGAAACGGAGCAGGATGCTGTATGCGGGCCTCGCACGAGACGCGCGCTTACACTTTGCGCACCTCGTCACCCCGCCGGATCGTCCCCGGCTGCACTACGCGCGCGTTTATCCCGCGCAGATGCAGCTGCTTCCCCACCGGCGAGTTAACGAACAGCATCGCCTCGCGGCCAAAGCGCGCCACGAACTTCTGGCATCCGGTATGCGGCTGCGCCGTCACCTCGATGACCGCCGACCCGATTGCCAGCTGCGTGCCTGCCGGAATATTCTCCTCACTCAGGTCAAAATCCACGATCAGCTGGTCGCCCGCCAGCTGCCAACGCGCCTTATCTTGCGCTACCAGGTCCAGCAGCCGGGCGTTGATCACGTTCAACTGCATCTCGGGATGGGCCGACCCATCCGCCGTGCGCGAGCTGCCGCGCTCCAACCAGTTGTCGCCCACAAGCCCCACTTCCAGGTCCAACTCGGCTTCCTCCAACACCTCGCGCCCGTCAGTACGCGGCCGCCGCACGATCATCTCCAGCCTGCCCCCATCCTTGGGCGCCTGCCGCACAACCTCAAGCCCCGCTTCCAATTCCGCCGTCGTAAGATGCGCTATTGTTGACATAATCCCTCTGTCCTAATCACAATCCTAGATAGCCAAGACTCCCACCAAGGACAACATCTCGTCCTACACGAATCAAGAAAATCCCAAGCGTCAGCCAAATCCTACGAATCAAGGTTCAACCAACCTCAGCAGCTCTGCCTCCCGTGCCCGCGTCAACCCAGCCCGCGGTGGATCGGTCTCCTCTTGCGTCTTTGCCCACGCCAGAGTGTCGGCGATCGTAGCTCCCAGCGGCCGGAAGGTCAATCCCATTGCCGCTGCCCGCTCGATGCTGACCTGGTTGAGCGCATCGTCGCCCGCTACCCACAGCGGGATCTCCGTCCACGGCGTCACGCCTTGATCCAGCAGAAACTGTGGTGCCACCCAAATAAACTCGGCGTCAGACCTCGTGGCTTCCCGGCAGGCCTCCAGCGTTTCCGCAAACGTCAGCAGTGTGGCCGGCCCTGTCGCATTGTAGACTCCGCTCGCCCCGCCTTCAAGCATGCGCACGGTCCACTCCGCCAGGTCGCGCACGTCGATCACCTGCACGGGTGCGCTGCGATCGTCCGGCGCCAGCACCCTGCCGCCGGCGGCCGTGCGCGTCACCCAGTAGGTAAAGCGATTCGACGGGTCGTGCGGGCCGACGATGAGCCCCGGCCGGACGATCAGTGCCTTGTCGCCATACACCTCCTGTACGGCGCGCTCACACAGCACCTTCAATCCCCCGTACGTCTCGCCCGTGATCTCCTCGGCGCTCTCGTCCACCAGCGTCGCTACCGGCGCCGATTCGTCCGCGTTTGGCACTAGGGGCTCGGCATACACAGAAATCGTGGAAATAAAGGCATATCGCCCCACCGCCTGCTTTAGCATTTCCGCCGACTGGCGGACCACGCGCGGGAAGTACCCGCTCGTATCCACCACCGCATCCCACCGCCGCCCTTGCAGCGTCTCCAAGCCCCCCATTGCGATCCCCCAGCAGCCGTTCGACCTCCGGGTACGTATCCGGATTCGTCCTCCCTCGGTTAAACATGGTCACCTTGTGTCCAGCCGCCAGCGCTGCGTCGATGATGGCTCGCCCAAGAAACCGCGGCCCTCCAATCAGCAAAAGTTCCATGTTCGCCTCCAAATCAAGCTAATCCTAAGCGATAGCCAAACCCCACGAATCAAGGTTCAGACCATGCGAGGCCCCGATTATACCGGAACCTTCTCCTCGATCGGATATTCCGCTTTCCACGCGTCATACCCGCCCAACAGCGCGCGGGCGTCAAAGCCAAGTTCTTGCAGGTGCTGCGCCACACGGGCGCTTGTTCCTTCGTTCGTTCAGGTGCAGTAGGCGACAATCAACCGGTCATGATCGTGCACCGCCTCCCATGCCGTAGCCCACTCCGTTACCTGGTCCGGCTGCACCCGAATGCTGCCTGGAATCTGGCCGCCAGCTTCCTCGTATGATCTGCGGGCGCGCACGTCCAGCAGGACCGGGCCGGGCTCTCTCGCGGCGGCAGCCGCAGCCTGGAGCGCCACGACTTCGTCAGGCGTGATCCGCAGCGGTGCGCGCCCGTCTTCCTCAAACAGCCCGGCAAAGGTAGCCTCTCGCTCCTCCGCCGGAGTTTCCTCGGCCTTAGCCACGCGCCGCCCATACCAGCCTGCCAACGGGGTGGCCGTGGCACCGTGTACGATGACCGAGAAGACCACGACCACGCCGGTCACCGCCATCAGCCACTCGGCCCCGGCAACATGTGCCTGCACGGCCAAAAGTGCCAGCAGCAGCGAATTGAGACCGCGCGGCCCAAACCAGCCAATAAACAGGCGGGCCGTGTTGCTCATGCGCGCCCGCAGCAGCACCAACCCCATGCTTAGGGGGCGCACAAGGAAGATCGCTACCACCGCCAGGGCCAACGTCGGCAGCAGCGCGCCCGTGCCAAAAAACGTGCCAAACAAAGTGGATAGGACTGCGCCGAAGAGGACAAAGGCCAGGAACATCAGCATCTCGGCCGTCACCTCGCCATATTCGATGAAACAGTCGCACAACGACATATTGAAGAGCGTAATGGCCAGCCCCGCAAAGAACGAAGCCAAAAAGCCGTCGCCGCCAAATGTCTGTCCCGTAGCGAACGCCGCCAACACAAGCCCTATCCCGTACAGCGCCTGGTACTCTGTGCGTATGCCATAACGTGCATCGGCTTTGCCCATCAACCAGCCACCCACCCCGCCTACCAGCAAGCCCATCAGCGGGCTCAGCACCAACACACGCCCCAGGTAGATCGTCCAGTCCAGGGCGCTGGAAGCCGGCCGCGTCAGCACAGCGATCAGCACGAGCACGATCGGCAGCACGATCAGGTCGTTCATGCCGGCTTCCACGCTCAGTGCACGCCGCACGGAGCGCGGAATGCGAGGATCGCGCACGACGTCACGCAGCACGACCGGGTCCGTCGAGGCCAGGATTGCCCCCAACAGCACCGCCACGAGCGGCGCCGTCCCCAGCAGCCAGTATCCCGCCACCGCCACCCCCGCGATGGTCAGCAGTGTGCCCGGCCCCAAGGTGAGCAGCGGCACAAACCAGTCGGCCTTCAGTTCGTCGATATCGACGTTGACCGCATCCATGAAGAGCACCAGCGCCAGGCTGATGACCGCAACTACCTCCAGCAGCGGGCTGTGCAGGCCCACGTCAATCCACTTTAGCCCC
>CAWBRX010000018.1:0-94122 GCA_963791135.1 uncultured Chloroflexia bacterium | reverse complement strand
CCCGTATCGGCCCGCATGTTAAGACCGAGTTGCAAGGGCCGGCAGAGTGGGATGCCGCGCTGGAAGCCCACACGATCGAGGAGCTTACGGCCAAGGGTGCGACCGGTATCCTGACTACAGCCGGCGATGCCGCCCCCATGGTCCCCTCTATCGACGCCGCTATCGACGCCAGAATCCCGGTACTTACCTTTGACTCCGACGCGCCCGACAGCAAACGTCTGACCTTTGTCGGCACGCAGAACTACCAGGCCGGCTACAAGGCCGGCGAGGCCATGGCCGAGTGGCTTGGCGGCAAGGGCAAGATTGCCATCTCGACGTTCCCCGGCCCTGACCACCTGGCTAAGCGCCTCCAGGGCTTTAAGGATGCCCTGGCCGCCAAGGGACCCGATATCGTCACGGTAGAAATCAATGACGAGGGCAAAGTCGATGTGGCCGAAACTCAGCTGACGGCCGCGCTGCAGGCCAATCCGGACATCACCGGTATCTTCGGCGCCCACGGCAACCCGGGGCCTGGAGCAGCGGCAGCCGTGCGCACGACCGGACGCCAGGGCAAGGTCCAAATCATGGCCTTCGATTTTGGCATGCCGGTCATCGAGCTTATCGACAAGGGCGAGATCAAGGCCGCCGTTGGCCAGAATCCGTACCTGATGGGCTTCACCGCCATGGTGCTCTGCTACGGCGCCAAATATCCGACCAGCGTGCCCTTCCCCTATGGCCTTGGCCCGTGTGTTGCCGCCCCCGTGAGCACCAGCGTCAACATCCTGCTCAAGGAAGACGTGCAGATGTACAAGTCGGCGCCCAAATTCTAGGGGCCCCAGATCCTGGGCTTTGCGGATCTCCTTTGTGTAACGGCAGGGGCTGGCGTCCCTGCCGTTACAGGCAATGGCAAGCGCAGGACGAACCAAAGGATCCAGTATGGCAACCACCTCTGTCGCATCCAAAGGACCATCCGAGATGCGCGACGGCGCGGGCCGCGTTCTGCGCTCGCGCACGACTACATTGCTTTTAATAGACTTGGCCGTCGCCGTGCTCCTGGCAATCGCACGGCCGCGTTTCCTGGATCCCGGAGCCGTCTGGCTTGGTCATGGGCATGACTTACGACCTGTTGATGGCCATGGGCATGACCTTGATCCTTATCTTGGGCGGGATCGACCTTTCGGTCGGCTCGGTGCTCGGCTTGACAGGCGTCGTCGTCACGATGCTGCTCAGTAACCACATCATGCCCGTGGCTGTCCCCGTCCCGCTTGCCATCCTGGCCGGTATGGTCGTGGCAGGCCTGTGCGGCGCCTTCAACGGGTTTGGCGTCGCCAAGCTGAGATTACACCTTTATCGTTACCCTGAGCATGTTCGCCATACCGCCACGGCCTCGCCACTGTGCTGACCTCAGGTTGGTACGTCTCGGGGCTGCCGGACTCCTATATCGTGATCGGCCAAGGTGCCTTTCTCGGTATTCCTTTCCCGGTGATCGTCACGCTCAGCATACTCGTCGTCTTTGGCGTGCTGCTCAGCCGCTGGAAACCGCTCAACCAGGCCTACTTTATCGGCCAGAATCCCAACGCGGCTGCACTTTCGGGCATACTGGTGACTCTGATCACGTTTTCTGCCTATGTAATCTCCAGCATGCTCGCCGGGGTTGCCGTTGCTTCATGACCTCGCGCCTGGCTATCGGATTGTTCCAATTTGGCTTGGGCTCAGAATTAAATGCGATTGCCGGCGCAGTCATCGGCGGCGCCAGCTTTGCCGGGGGCTCGGGCACACTGCTCGGTACCTTCTTGGGCGTGCTGCTGCTGGCGTTAATCCGCAACGGCTTTGTGCTGCTCAACGGATCGCCAAGCTGGCAGGGCATCGTTAGTGGAGCAATCGTCTTTCTTGCGATCGCCATCGACGCCTACCGGCGTCGCAACGAGACAAGGGAGTAGTCATGGCGCCTATTCTAGAAGTGAAAAAGGTTAATAAGAGTTTCTCGGGCAACAGTGTGCTTACCGACGTGAGCTTTGCTGTCGAAGCAGGCCAGGTGCACACGCTGGTCGGCGAGAATGGCGCCGGTAAATCCACCTTAATGAACATTATCGGCGGCCTGGTGCCTGCCGACGGTGGCGAAATATGGCTCGACGGAACGCAGGTCAGCTTTCACAGCCCACTTGAAGCGATGAAGGGCGGGATCAGCATCGTACACCAGGAACTGAGCCTTGCGCCCAACATGAACCTGGCCCAGAACATTTATCTACGTCGTGAGCCGGTCAACGCACTCGGCTGAATCCGTTGGAAGCAGCTATATGCTAATACCCGCGCCATCTTTCCGCGCCTGGGCATCGATCTCGATCCGCCCTTGCCAGCAAGTTAAGTGTGAGCATGCAGCAGGTGGTGGAGATAGGCAAGGCGCTCTCCTTCGACGCCAAGGTCATCATCATGGATGAACCCACGTCGGCCTTGTCGGAGAAGGAGATCGATCGCCTGTACGCAATCGTCGAGGACCTCACCGGCCGTGGCATTGCCATCGTCTTCATCTCGCATAAATTGGACGAGGTCTTCCACGTCACCGACAAGATCTCTGTACTCCGCGACGGGCACATGGTTGGCACGGTTGACGCCGG
The DNA here is from genome assembly GCA_963791135.1 of uncultured Chloroflexia bacterium. Classification (GTDB taxonomy): domain Bacteria; phylum Chloroflexota; class Anaerolineae; order Caldilineales; family Caldilineaceae; genus Fredericiella. Next base: position 91,528 of record CAWBRX010000018.1, on the reverse strand, counting down.
CAAGGCAACACGGGAGGAAGTGATACGCATGATGGATGGTGGTCGATCTCCAACATGTACCCCCCGAAGTCCGAGCAGACCGATGGCGCCCTCTTCGCCGTGTCAGGACTCAGCCGCGCACCCTATTTTTCGCGACATCAGCTTCACGCTCAACAAGGGCGAGATCCTTGGCTTTGCGGGACTCGTCGGCTCCGGGCGCACCGAAGTGGCACGGGCGATCTTCGGAGCAGATAAGGCTGACAGCGGAGCGATCGAACTCGAGGGCCGCTCGATCAGGCTGCGCTCGCCGCGGCATGCTATCGAACAAGGCGTCTGTTACCTCACAAGGGATCGCAAGACGCTGGGGCTCTTCCTCAAAATGCCCGTGCGTGCGAACATAGCATCTTCGGCCCTTTGGCGCTTTGTATCACGGCTGGGCTTCCTGCAGGAGGGCAAGCTCAACCGCGATGCCCGCTACTACATGGAGGAGATGGAAATCCGGCCCCTCAACGACGAGATCAATGCGATCAACCTCAGCGGCGGGAACCAGCAGAAGACTTTGCTCGCCAAGTGGCTGTGCGCCAAGCCCAAGGTGTTGATCGTGGACGAACCAACCCGCGGCGTGGATGTGGGCGCCAAGGCCAAGATCCACGCAGACCTGCGCAAAATGGCCGACGAGGGCATCGGCGTAATCGTCATATCGTCTGAGCTGCCGAGGTGCTCGGCCTCAGCGATCGGGTCGCCGTATTCCGTGAGGGGCAGCTGACTACCGTGCTGGCGGGTGACCAGGCCACCCAGGAAGAGGTAATGCACTATGCAACAAGGTAGCGTCTCACAATTCCCCTCCGGCGACCCGTACCCCGGAGGCCACTGTCCGCAGCCGTGGTCTGCTGCGGAACATGGATCCTGGGAGCCTGCAACTGCTCGGGCTGGCCATTGTCTGCGTGGTGCTTGCGGTCGTAATGCAGATCCGCTATCCACGCTATCTGAGCGGTCCGAACGTCGAGGTGATGCTGATCAACTTCGTGCCGGAAGCGATCATGGCACTTGGCATGACAATCATCATGATCACCGGCGGCATCGATATCTCGGTGGGCGCAGTGCTCCAGTTCAGCGCCATCGTCGCAGCAATGTTGATGCGCGCCAGCGTGTCGGTGCCGCTGGCAATTGTCCTGACGCTGGTGGCCGCTGCCGGCGTGGGCCTGATCAACGGTGGACTGACCAATCTCTTCAAGGTGCACCCGTTTATCGTGACGCTCGCCACGCTGCTCACGCTGCGGGGTGTAGACCTGGTCATCACGGGCGGCACGTCGATAAGCGATCTGCCCAAGTCGTTTACGTTTTTCGGCCAGGGTGAAGATCGCGGGCATTCGTGTCTCGCTGATCGTATTCGTCGTGCTAGCGCTTATTATCGGCTACGCGCTGCGCAATAACCGCTACCTCCAGCAGGCATACTTTATTGGCGGCCACCGCCGCGCCGCCCGCATGTCGGGCGTGCGGGTCGAACGCTTCCTCTTATTCGCCTTTGTGCTTAATGCCGTCCTGGCTGGCATTGCCGGGCTGGTCGTCTGCTCGCAATACGGCGCCGCCAGCGTCAGCTATGGTCAGAACGCCGAATTGCGTGTGATCGCCGCTACTGCGATTGGTGGCGCCAGCTTTAGCGGTGGCGCCGGCACCATCGGCGGAACCGTGCTGGGCGTAATCTTCTTGGCAATGGTCTACAACGCGTTCAACATGTCGGGTATCAACACCTATTTGCAGGATGTGGCAATCGGCGTCATGCTCTTGATCGCCGTCTTCCTCGGCGAGGTCCTGAAGCGCCGGCGCATTGCCCGGTAACCCAATATTGACTTCTGCCGGCGCATCCGGATGCGGCGGCAGAAGCCTCGACTGCATAACATACAACTGCTGTTTCGAATCCAGAAAGTAGGTCATTGCATCCCTGCAAAGGAGGGACGTATGCGATCGTTTGTCTATTTTCAGCCCACCGAGATTCGCTTTGGCCCAGGCCGGCTTGATGAGTTGGGGGAGGTCGTCGCGCGCTACGGCCGGCGCTGCTTGTTAGTAACGATGCCTATGGCCGAATACATGCAGCCGCTGATCGGTCGCGTGCAAGGGACATTTTGGCGGCTGGGGGCATCACCACGGCTCATTTCGACGGCGTGGTACCAAACCCAACCACGGACTGCGTGAGTGCGGCCATAGGCGCGCGAATCAGGAGGCCGACGTAGTGGTAGGCATCGGCGGCGGCTCTGCTATGGACACAGCCAAGGCCATTGCCGTCGACAACCCACCCGGGTACCTGCTGGGACTGACTTATTCTTCAAGACTCCACCTACGCTCGCCACCCTGCCCGTAATCGCAGTGTCGACTACCTCTGGCACCGGATCACAGGTCACACAGGTGGCGGTCGTTACCGAAACGGCCACCAAGACAAAGTCTGCCCTCTACAATTCGCTGCTGTACCCGCGCGTAGCGATCGTCGACCCCGAGCTGATGGTGAGCGTGCCGCCGCACGTGACTGCCTCGACCGGCTTCGATGCCTTTACCCATGCTTTCGAAAGCTACCTCCACGTCGGCGGCTCACCTTATGTCGACGTACTCGCACTGGAAGCAATTCGCCTCGTCGTGAACCACCTGCCGGCTGCGTATGACGACGGCAAGGATGCAGATGCGCGTGCCCATATGGCATGGGCCGACACACTGGCAGGGCTGTGCATCGCCAACGCCGGCGTCACCCTGCCGCATGGGATCGGCATGACGATCGGCGGGCAGTGCCCGCAAGTCATGCACGGCGAGGCGCTGGCAGTCACCTACCCAGAGTTCTCACGCTACACCTATGCATCCGCGATCGCGCCGCTTTGCCACCGTCGGCCGCATCTTCAACCCCGACCTGGTTGCAGCCAGTGACGAGCAAGCGGCGGAAGGCTGCTGCATCGAGATCGACAAGTTTCTTAAGCGGATCGATATGTGGCTCAACCTCAAGCAACTCGGCGTCACCGAGGACGACGTGGTGGAAGTCGCCGACCACAGCCGCGTGCTGCCGGACTACCAAAATAATCCTCGTGTTGCGACTCGCGACGAGATCTACGAGATCCTCGTGCGCAGCTATGACCGCGCTTGAGAGATGGTAAGAACGTGCCAGGCGCTGCCCGCCAGATGAGGGGCATGCAAGACATCTTGGGCAGCGCCTGGCACGAACGCGGCTGCCGCCTCGCCCACAACATTGCGTGGAGGTTAACTGAGAGAATGTGAGATAGCGGCAGCCAGGCGGCCGGGGAGGCCGCTCGACCCAGACGGCAGTGTCGATTTGGACGGCTTGGGCGCCGGCAGCGAGGGCTTGCTGTACCTGGTCAAGCGTGTGAATGCCGCCGCACGCTATTAGAGCGGCCGGCAGGTGCTGGGCAGCTATGGCTGCAGCAGCACCTGGAGCATCTGCGGGAAGACAAACGGCCCGTACATAGCGCCCGTGACAGGATATGTCGCGGCGTTAGCCGTGCGCAGCACAGTTCCAGAGGGCGGCTGGCCTACCACCAGCCCCACAGCGCCTGCCTCGCAAGCAGCGGGTGCCAGCGCTTCGCCTCGGCCAACGGCAGCTTGACCCAGACCGGCAGTTCGCAGGCGCGGCCGACGGTGCGCACCAGCGTCGCCAGCTTGGCACCGTCAATTTCGCCGGTCGCATCTACCGGCAGTAGTTCTACGCCCTGTACGCCGCGCAGCTGTGACAGCTTGCCCGTGATCTGGCCAAGGTGGCCGGGTGGCTCTCAACCACCTGCACGATCGCCGGGCAGCCCAGCTTCTCCCACAGTCTGCCATACTGCTGGATGGCGTTGTTGACCCCCGGTTCTCAGCCCAGTATCCAGCACGATGCCGCCGTTAGCATGTGCGAGGCGGGGCGGCTGCGTACCGCCACGGCTTGCGCTCAGCACCGGCCCGACCACGGCCGCCCCTAGCTGCGTCAAGTCCGACCCGCGCGGCACGGCCTCGCCGTACCCGATCGCGCTGCCCCCTAACAAAATAGGATTGGCGACCACTAACCCCAGCTTGTGATTGGGCGCCAAATCGATCCAGGAGTTCGTCTTGCTGGCCTTGTCGTTGGGCAAACGTCCTCCGTCACCGCTGGTTGGCCGTCGGCAGCACGACCACCTGGCCGCTGCCCTGGTTGAGGATAATCAACGCACCAGGGAAAGTCTGGTACACAGCTGGAAACAGCCCACCGGCGCGATCGCAAACCCGAGTTCGTTGCGTCGAATCTCCTTGCTGCCACAACTGCCCAAACCGGCCGTCGGGAATGTACTTACCCTCGGGCGGCGCGGGCTGATTCAGGCGGCGCACCCTCCGCTGGCGGCGGCGCCTGGCCGTCGAGCACTAACTGCCGCTCCCACTTCTGGCTGTCCGTGTAGACAACCAGCATCTCCTGCGACATGTCAACGCCGACGATATATCCATGCTCAAAAGGCCAGGACTGCGCCGTGCCTACCAGCCCCGGTCCATCCGGACAGCCGAATGCCTCCAGCGTGGCGGGATCCTGCTGGAGCAAATATGCTTGGATATCCTGGTCGACCTGGGAAATACAAGCTACGATCGTCGGGTTCGGCCCTATTGTCGGTGCGACCGTCGGCGTCAGCGTGGCGGTCGGTGTCGGCAGTGCCGTCGGCGTTTCGGTCGGCAGCGGTGTCGGGGTCTCGGTTGGCGGGGGCGGCAGCGGCGTTGCTGTAGGTGGCACAGGTGTAAAGGTCAGCGTCGGCGCCAGCGTCCCGGTAGCTGTAGGCGGCGCCGGTGTAAATGTGAGCGTCGCCAGCGGGATGAGCCCGTCGCCGTAACGGTTTGCGTCAGCACGACGGCAGGCAGACCGCTCGGCGTGCTGGTGACCTGGCTGACTTCCCCCGGCGTAGCGGGCGGATTCGGGCCACCGACGAGCCGATCGAGCAGGCCCGGGCCCATAATGCCGAACGACACCGCCGATCCGATCGCCAACAGCCAGATCACGGCGGCCATGGCCAAACCAGGCCAGTTGAGCCGCTCCAGCCGCCCTCTCTATCTTCATCCGCGTCGTATTCTTGCGTCGGCGACACCATGGTCACTGCCGGATCCTGCCGTGGGGCGCATCCGCGCGGGCCGCAAGAGGGGGATTGGTCCGCGGCGCCTGCTGGAGAGGCGCACCATAACCGCTGTCGGCATACTGCGGCGGTCGATATACCTGCGGCTGCCCAGCCGGCGGCGTAATCGCATCGCTGAGCCCAGGCACAAGTACAGTAGCGCTGGGCGTGATGGCCGCTGGCGGCGGCATAGCCGGCAGCGACGACAGCGTCAGCGTAGCGGTGCTGCCTTCTGCACCCGCAGCGCCCGCCGGCGGCAGCCGTCCGGCCGCAAGCGCCAGTGCGTCGGCCAGCGCATCGGCGGTAGGATAACGGGCCTCCGGCGTTTGGCCATGCAGCGCTGCAGACACTCAACCATCAGCGGCGACAGCAGCCGCAAAACGGAGTCATCAATCATCAACGGGTCGTAAACATGGGCGTGGCAGAATCTGCGTAGTCGAACCATTGAACGGCATGCGTCCCGATGGTGCACGGTAGAGCACCGCGCCCAGCGAGTAAATATCGGCCCGCCCGTCCACGTCGCGGCTGCCTGCACACTGCTCGGGCGCCATGTACGCCGGCGTGCCCACTGTACGGCCGGCGCTGGTCAGTTCCGGAGCGTCCAGCGCCCGGCAATGCCAAAATCAGACAGCAGCGGCACGACCGGGTAGTCGAGCGACTCCAACTGCACGCTGCCCGGCGCGCCTGGGCTTGCCGGGCGCAGCAAGATATTGCCCGGCTTCACGTCGCGATGAACCACCCCCTGCCGTGCGCATACGCCGCACCTGCGATCGGCTCCAGCACGTTCGCCGACTCCTCCGGCCGGAGCCGCCCACGCTACCAATAGGTCAGACAGGCTCTCGCCCTCGACGAGTTCCATGGCGATGTAGGCGACCTCGCCCTTGGGGGCGACGCCGATCTGCAAAATGCGGACAATGTGCGGATGACGCAGGGCACCGGCGAGCGTTGCCCTCGCGGCGGAAACGGTCGTAGGTCTTCTCGTCCGCGCCCGGCAGCAGCAGCTCTTGAGCGCTACGGTGATCCCCTGCACCTGGTCATAGACGCGATAGACCGTAGCCGCGCCGCCGCTGCCAAGACGCTCGCCAACAAGATAGCGGCCAATCTGCTTTGCGGCTAGATTGGTGAGTCCGGCGCCGGGGGACGAAGGGTCGTCGCCGGAGCCGGTGAGGATCAAGAGTTAAGGAATCCACTGAATTGCATGCTCCAACCAGTTCGTTAAGACGCCGTCAATTGTGATCAACGGCTGGGCTTCCCCCACCTTCCAATGGAGTCACCCAAATCCGCCAGTATCCGCCACGGTCGCTGGCAAAGGCCACCCATTTGCCATCTGGGCTGACGGTTGGGAGGCCGTCCTGCGCCGAGTTGCTGGTCAGCCGAGATAGCTCGGACGTCAGCAGGTTCAGGCGATACACATCCCAATTGCCGTAGCGCGAGCTCATAAACACTACCGACAAACCGTCCGGCGTCCATACGGGGCGAATATCATTGCCGTTGTCGGACAGACGCTGCCGATTGCTGCCGTCACCGTTCATCAACCATAGCCCGGGTTCGCCCCCTTGATCATTGGTGCCGTTGAACACGATCCGATCCTGCTTGGGACTCCAAGCGGGGTCACGCCCTTGGCCAAGATCTACGGGATTGGCTGATGATGTCACTTCGGTGCGAAAGACCCGCGTGCGGCCATCTGGTGCGGTATTGGCGTAGACCGAGCTCCGATCGTTTTCCGACCAGCTTGGCGGCGCATCGTGGGCGTCACCGGCTGACGTCGTCAGCTGCACGCTTCGCATGACGGCGACTGCCCGGCCGCAGGATCAAACAGCGCAATTCCTGGGCTGCTCGGCTGCGTGCTGTGAAAAGCCACCACGTTGCTGTGCCACTCGGCACACCGGCTGTGAGCCATCGTCGATGAGAAGTGCAGATTTCGCCTCCAAAGTCGCCGGTGCACGGTAGATGCGATAGGCATCACCCTCTTGCGTGGAATACAGTATGCGCCCGGTCATTCCGGCGAGTTGGCGGCGCACTTCGGCATCGCGCCGCGCCTTCTCACAGGCGGCCTGGGTTTCGGCCAGCAGCTTCGCCGAGCTTTCGACCGGAGCCAAGGTAACTGCCGCCTGCAGCTGCTCGGCCGCCGCACATAGGTTCTCGCATCGAGAAAAATCCTCGCGTCCGGATCCTGACGCCATCGTCGGCCCGTCCACGTCCCATCCGGATACCTCCTGCACCGACCACACCCTCCACCTGCTGGATGGTCTTTCACACGCCGTCCATCTCGACGTGACACCCACATCCCCAGTGTCCATCCTCAAGGTTTCCTTGAGTTGATGCATCCCGCTGCACCCCGGCATCGCTATCGAAAGGCATACGTCGCCAGGCCAGTCCCCCTCGGCCGCACGAATGAATCCTCGCCAGCGTCATGAAAGCCGGCGGTGTCCGCGCCGCTGTTGGCGCCAGGGCTCCTCGCCCAATCCAGAGCAAGGTGGCAGGTCTGGGTCAGGCCTGGTCTTCCACGTGGCCCTGCCTGCCCAAACCTCCTTGTCCACCTGTCAAAGCCACATTCATCACCTGCCCTGCCCCTTCATTCCCTCAGCCACCAGTGCCCTCTGCGGGGCCAGGCAGGCAGGGCCGGTCGGCCGGCCCCTCCAGCCCTACCCTGCCAGGGCGGCGTCTAGGCCGGCCAGCCCCCTCCATCCATCCCCGCCCGTCTGCACAACCCCCCTGTGGCCAGGCAGCAGCCACTGCCAGTGAGAAGTCATTCACAGCACCTTGACCCCCACCCACCTGCAAAGGTGGACCCCCAATACCACCCTGCCCCCCGCTCACCGTCCAGGCAGGCAGGCACACACACACACACATGGTAACCCGCGTAAGGCATCATCCTGCTGAAGCCGGAAAGCCTGCCACCCACATCACTGCAGGGCGTACACAGTCTGGCAGCCTCAGCGTGATCCCTGCCCCTCCGCCCCCATAACCCCACTAAACCCTACCGTTGGGCAGGCACACCTCACCCCATTTGTTCCTCACCCTCACCAAGTCCCTTCACCATCCGTTCGCGGGAAGGGGCGGGCCCCGTCTGCAGCCAGCAGTCCCCTCACACTCCAACTCACTGCCCCTCCAGTTAAGCATTTGGGTCCTCACAGCATCCACACAAATGTGACACAGCATGGCCCCTGGCTCAGCATTGATCAGGGATTTGTAAAGGAATGGTGGACAGTGGCATGTGAAATTCTGATGAGTATGCCACCAATGCAGGGCCAGCCAGCACAGCAATGGAACACAGGCACCAGCCAGTAAATCAAACACCCATGGATTCGTCATGGCACTGTTAAGGGACATGTTGAATATGGCATGCCAATGGTCCAGCCACATGGTCAGTTCAGGGCACATCCAACCTCAGGCAATACAAATCTGAAGCAAGCAAAGCACATATCCAGACAGCAATGCGTGGGCGTAGGCATGTCTTCGTGGCTCAAGCAGGCACACACATGCTCCACTTAATCCTCACGATGGATTCCACCCTCACACGCCCACATAAATGCAGGCACGCATCATGCCCCTCCAGCCTCCTGCCAGCATCACCACCTGGCTGGGACTGTTTCCTCCATTCCTTGGCCTCACCCTGGGCCCATGAGCAAGCTCCATGGCGATCTACCTCTGAAACGTCCCTGCCGGGGGTTGGCCTAGTTAGAGGGTTTGGGACAATTCTGCAGGTCCTGGATCCTTGGTTTCGCCTCCACAAACCCTGGGTCTGACATTGTGGCCCCGTCCAGCACACACCTTGATGGCGGCACCCCTCCCATGCACTAGTCTGTGGCCCAGTAACCCTGCTCCATGGCCAGCCACCCACACACTCAACCAACAAGTCGGCCCTCCTCTGGCCGCCAAGGTTCCACCATGTCCTTTATCCTGCCAGACCGAGATGGATAAGGCGGCTGGCAGGCCAGCGTCCGCCTGGGGGGACTTCTCTCTGCCAAGGCTTCCCACTGGCTCATAGTTTCAGCATTTTCCCATATCAGATATCTCACCCACAATTAGCTGAAAAGCATTCAAACAGACACACCACGAACCCATGCACTTTCCCACTGCGTAAAGTGCTGCTAGTTCAAAGCAAAGTCTCAGCATGGATCCATGCGCAGGGAAAACTGAAAGGATCTCGGCGGGTGAGGCTGGTCACTGGTTTGGTGAAGGCCCTCGCACGGGCAGAGGGTGCAAGCCGCCGGAGACTGATGATTGGTGAGGGCACTCATCCGGGCAGGCGAGGTCAGGTGAGAAGAGCCAGTTCCCTCCCACATCACGCGAGCTCCGTATTGGACAGAGATGCCGGGGCCCTCGCAGGTACATCACCTGAAAGTGAGACGCGTGTTCCATGAGTACCACCACACGCCTGCCACCACACACACATGGCTCTGGGTGGGTCTGAAAATACAAGTCCCTCTCCCCGTTTTCCATTAATCCCTCACTATGTCACGCACCCTCGCTGGAACTCCACTGCACCGGCCTCCGGCTCCGTTCCTGTGGTACCCACACACCAATTCTATCAACACAGTAAGCAATCCACCCACTAGCATCAGGCATTGACCTGCTATGACTTTCCTCTTGGATACACACACACGTCAGCAAAGATGAATTCACACACGTATCGCCGAAAAACCACCGGTAAGCTACAGCACCTAACAGTGAGCACATAGTCAGCACATGCACGCATGGACGATGCGGCGGGGGCGCTTTATACAAACGGTTCGCTGCACTACATCGACACCTCGGCCGGCCGGCCACTGCAAGTTGCGCTCGTTCGCACGTCGCATCCGCACGCCCTCCCGTTCGTCCTCCACTATGCCTTATCGAACCGAATGGTACTGGCAGAACGAGAACGTCGCGCTTGGCCCGGCAGTTGACCACATGGTGGACGCCGCCCGCCTCGGTGATGACCGCGCCTTCGGGAACCTTGTCGAAGTCTATCGCAGCGCCGCCGAGCGGCTGGCCCAACAGATACTGCACACCGAAGAGGCAGCCGCCGACGCGGTGCAGGAAGCACTGATCAAAGCGCACCGGGCGATGGGGCGTTTTCAAGATGGCAACTTCCGATCCTGGTTCTTACGCATCGTTACCAACACCTGCTACGACCACCTCCGGCGGCAGAAGCGGCGGCAAGCCGTCAGTCTGGACGAGCTGACCGAACAGGCAGGCATCGACTACGTGACAGGGGCCGAGATCACCAGCGATGATCCGGAGAAGCTCGTGCTGCAGAATGAAAGCATGCGCGTGCTGCTGGCGGCAATCGACGACCTGCCTGCCTGGCACCGCAACGTCGTGCTCCTGGTAGACGTGCAAGGGTATGACTATAACGAAGCTGCCGAAATGCTGAACCTGCCCCTGGGCACCGTCAAGTCGCGCCTGAGCCACGCTCGCTCTGCGCTGCGTGACGAGCTGGTGCGCTCGGGCGTCGTCGCCGGCAAGCTGTCGTAACCCACATGAGTTATGGGGGCACGAGGTCCGGCGGCAAGCCATGACCATGGGCGGAGAGCTGTTTTCCGCCGGACCTCATGCCTCTATTGCAGCGGATCGCGCGCCCACGCCACGCCACATCCCGTTTGGTGCGCACGCCCACGTGCGCTCCTGCTCTGCGGTCTCACTCTGACTCAGTTTCGCACCGTTACTGCAGCGGATCTCGTTCGCCCACGTACTGATCCCGCCCGGTTGCAGCCACGTACTGTTCAAAAATACGGCGGATTGCCCCGCGGTCGGGATCGAGCCCCTTGCCGCCAGCCCAACGATAAAAACGAATAATCTCAGGCTCGGCCGTCACCAGTTCCCAGTAGAAGAGCTGGGAGATGACGCCGCCTGCCTCCAACATACCCGTACTGGCATAGGCAGCCAGCGCCGGCCGCCGGTCGTAGTCGACCGCGTGATGTGTCACCTGCCAGCCGCCGCGTACGGTTGCTTCCGGTACACTCTCAAGGACGGCAAACTGGGCCAGCGGCCGCTCGTCCAGCGGCAGCCCGACGCTGCCCGGATTGACGACATGCCAGTGACGATGGGGGCGCGGGACCATGCAGGTAAAGGTCGGCCCCTGCGTGCGGGTCGGCAGCCAGGCCGCTGTAGCTGTCATCTTCCACGGTCACGTGGCGATCGATCTGCACATGCGTATGGGCGGAAACCAGCGTGTGCTCGCGCACGCCCAGAATCTCGGCGGCAATGGCGGCATCGGCCTGTGAACGGTAGAAGCCCGTCCGGTTGCGCCCCGGCACGCCGTGGGCGATGCGCAGCGGTGCCGTGCCGGGCAGATAAAGGGTGCAGTCGTCGGGCAGCATGGCCAGGTACTCGCCCTGGGCCGGCGTTATGTTCTCCACCAGCCAGTGCAGCTGGCCCCAACGGTCGGGGTCCTCGCAGCCGGGGATGGCGCGCTCGGTGCCAAAATCCAGGTAATAGAACTCATGATTCCCGCGCACGACGAGCCACGGTTGGGCGCGGACAAAGTCGATCACCTCGGTGCTGTAGGGCACGGCATTGATCAGGTCGCCGTCAACCACGACATGGTCCGGCTGCAGCCGCTCCAGCTCCTTGACCACCGCTTCCAGCGCCGGCAGGTTGCCGTGGATGTCAGCTAATATCGCAAGTCGCATGCGCAGACTATAGTCGACATCCGTAGTGCCCAAAAATCGTCCGCGCAATGATCATGCGCTGGATCTCGCTGGTGCCTTCGCCAATGGACATCAGGCGCGTGTCGCGGTACATGCGCTCGACCTCATACTCCTGGCTGTAGCCGTAGCCGCCGTGGATCTGGATGGCGTTGCGGCAGACGCGCTCGCTCACCTCGGTGGCGAAGAGCTTGGCCATGCCGGCGGCCGTGGCAAAGTGGCGGCCGCTGTCCTTGAGCCAGGCCGCCCAATAGAGCATCCAGCGCGCGGCATGGATCTCGGTGGCGGCATCGGCCACCATAAACTGGATCGCCTGGTGGTTGGCCAGCGGTACGCCAAAGGTGCGCCGCTGCTTGGCATACTCGACCGAGGCCTCGTAGGCCGCCTGCGCCAGGCCCAGCGCCAGGGCGCCGATGCTGATGCGGCCCTTGCTCAGCGTGGCCAGCGTCTGCTGCAGGCCGCGCCCTTCCTCGCCGATCAGGTTCGCCAGCGGCACACGCACGTTTTCGAAGGTCACGGCATGGGTCGGCGAGCCGTTCAGCCCCATCTTCTTTTCCGGCTTGCCGATGATCACCCCGGGGGTGTCCGTCGGCACCAGGATCTGGCTCAAGCTGCGGCTGCCGCCCTCCGGGTCGGTGCGGCAGAGAACAATGATGGTGTCGGCGATGCTGGCATTGGTGGCCCACATCTTGGTGCCATTGATCACCCAGCTGTCGCCGTCGCGCCGGGCGGCGGTGCGCACTCCGCCTTGCAGATCGGAGCCGGCGCCGGGCTCGGTCAGCGCCAGGCAGCCAAGGCGTCCCTTGCCGGTGGCCAGCCGCGGCAGCCACGCCTGCTTCAGCTCAGCTGCGGCAAAGTCGACCAGCGGCCCCTGGCCCAGGCAGTTGTGCGCCGAGACGGCCAGCGCCGTCGAGCCGCACGCCCACCCCAACTCTTCGACGGCAATGGTGGCACAGACGGTGTCAAGCTCCGCGCCGCCATACTCCTCCGGCACCTGCAGCCCAAGCATGCCCAGCGGGCCCATCTTCTTGACGGCCTGCCAGTTAAACTCGCCGGTTTCGTCCACGTGCTTTGCCAGCGGCCGGACCTCCTGCGCCACAAAGTCATGGACCACCCGTTGAAAGTCACGCTGTTCCTTGCTCAGTTCAAAGTCCATCGTTAACGCTCCTTTGCGTTATGGCGTGTTGCTTACGCGGCTGCAGCTCTTGCCCCGGCGGGGTGAATACCTTGTGCCCGCGGGGGTGTCATGTTACACTCCGTCCCATTGACGGCCTGATGGCCGGGACGGTGCCGCCAGATCCTTCGCAAAATCAACCCACTAAAGTAGGGGACATATCTTCGTGCAGCGAACCGCAACATCCAAATCATACCGCTCGCCATATTGGCTATTTTCGCTGGTGGCTGTTGCCATCGTGTTGGTGATCACAATTCCGCTGGTGTTCCTCTTGAACTGGTCGTGGCTGTGGTGCTACCTGATCGCCATCAACGTAGCAACCTTTGTGCTTTATGGCTTTGACAAGTCGCGCGCCCGACGTGAAGGCCGCCGTGTACCGGAAATCGTTCTCCACGGCTGTGAACTGCTAGGCGGTACACCGGCAGCCTTCATTGCACAGCGAGTGTTTCACCACAAGACGCAGAAGACCTCCTTCCAGGTCCGCTTCTGGATCATTGTCGCCGTCCAGGTCGTGGTCGATCTTCTTAATCTGGCGGGCGGGCTGGGCGTAATGAATCTGGGCAACACGCTGCTGGGCATTCCACTGGTTTTCTGGGGCATCGGCTGCCTGGCAGTTGCGGTCGCCTACTACCGTATCTGGCCGCAGCCCAGCCCCAAACGCTCGCAGGGACGCACGCAGTGGCAGCACATCGTGCTGCGCTACTTTCACTCGTTGGTGTGGGTACTCCTGGCGGCAGGCTGCTTCCTGGCCGGGGCAGGGCTTCAATATCGGCCTGTGGGTAGCCGCCTTGGCTCTACCTGTCTATATTTACTTTTTGGTGATGGTGGTGCAGGATCGCAATCGTGAATTGGCCGACCTGGCTGCTCAGCGCAAGGCGCAGGCAGCCGGTGACGGCGAGCGGGTCGGGGTACTGTACTAAGCTGCTCCCGCTCCCAGCAGCGGCGATAAGCCAGAGACAAAGCGTCCGTCCGGCTCTGTCAGCAAATAGACAGGGCAGCGTGCGCCCATCTCCAGTAGAATCTAAGACCATGCAGATCGATCCGATTTTTCGCTCACGGCGCAGCAATGTATTGGCCACCCGCGGCATGGTCGCCACCAGCCAGCCGCTGGCGGCGCAGGCCGGGCTGGACATGCTCAAGGCCGGCGGCAATGCGGCCGACGCAGCGATCGCCACCGCCGCCATGCTCAATGTGGTCGAGCCGATCTCCACCGGCATCGGCGGCGACTGCTTCGCGCTCTACTACGACGCCAAGACGCAGGCAGGTCACGGCGCTCAACGGGTCGGGGCGCGCCCCGGCGGCGGCCTCGGCCGCCGACCTGCAAGCGCATGGCTACACGGCAATGCCGACCTACACCGGGCACACGGTCTCCATTCCTGGCACAGTGGCGGGCTGGAGCGACCTGCTTGAGCGCCACGGCCGCATGACGCTTGGCCGACGTACTCCAGCCGGCGATCTGGACGGCCGAACATGGCTACCCCGTCAGCGAGTTGATCGCCAACGGCTGGCGCACCCAGGTAAAGAAGCTGCTGCGCGCACCCGACTGGGTCAGCGGCGACCGCGACAATGGGCCCGAACAGCCCAGCGGCCGTGAGCTGCTGATCGACGGCCGCGCCCCGCAGGCGGCGAGATCATGCGCATCCCCACGCTGGCGCGCAACGCTGCGCGGGATCGCCGCTCACGGCAAAGATTATGTCTACAAGGGCGACTTTGCGCACAAGCTGAGCGAGCACGTGCAGCGCTACGGCGGCTGGATCACGCCGGCCGACATGGCTGCGCACAAGAGCACCTGGGACGAGCCGATCACGGCCGACTATCGCGGCGTGCGGCTCTACGAGTGCCCGCCCAACGGCCAGGGGCTGGCCGCCATCATCGCCGCCAACCTGGCCGCCGGCTACGACCTGGCCGCACTGCCGGCCGCCGACCGCCTGCACATGATGGTCGAGATGCATGCGCCTGGCCTTTGCCGACGCGCAGCAGTGGGTCTGTGACCCGCGCGTAGCGGATATCCCGCTGGCAGCTGCTGGCGCATCCAGACCATGCCGCCCGACGCCGCGCAGCGTATCGACCCGCTGCGGCCGCCCGCCACGTCCCCTACGGCAATCCCCTGATGGGGTCGGACACGGTCTACCTGACCGTCGTGGACGGCGAGGGCAACGCATGCAGCTTTATCAACAGCCTGTACATGGGCACCGGCTCAGGGCTTGTGGTGCCGGGCACGGGCGTCAGCCTGCAGAACCGGGCCAACCTGTTTGTGCTGGACCCAGAGCATCCCAACACGCTGGCGCCGAACAAGCGCCCCTACCAGACGATCATCCCGGCCATGACCGTGCACACCGACGGCGAGTTCGCCGGCGAACTGCATGCCTGCTTTGGCGTCATGGGCGGCTACATGCAGCCGCAGGGGCATTTCCAGATGCTGGTCAACCTGGTCGACCTCGGCATGGCGCCGCAGCAGGCGCTGGACGTCCCGCGCTGGGCGCTGGCCGGCCCGCATGATGGGCTGGGTGCCGCCGAAGAAGGCGGCGTACTGTTTGTCGAAGACGGCTGGGACTATCGGGGTCCTGGCCGACCTGGCACGGCGCGGCCACCGCCTCGCGCCGGTGACGGGCTTCGAGCGCGGCATCTTCGGCGGCGGGCAGATCATCGTGCGTAACCCGCGCGACGGGGTGCTCACGGGCGGCAGCGACCCGCGCAAGGATGGCTGTGCCGTAGGCTGGTGACAGGTGGGAGCAACACATACTCAAAGGAGAGCATATCGTGGCTGCCGTGACGGTTTCGTCAGACTTTCGCCCCTTCGCGCAAAAGATGCAGCGCGAAGGCCTGCCACAGGTCTTCATCGATACCTTCCATTTCTACTATGACCAACTGGTGCACGGCGCCACGGGGTACATTACACGCGACGATGCCGGCCCCGTCGGCGAACATCCCCCGGCTACGAGCAGCTCGGCGCGGCCGAGTTGGAGGCCGGCGAGGAGGCGCTAGGCCGTGCGATCGTGCTCAAGCTCAACGGTGGGCTGGGCACGAGCATGGGCATGAATGGCCCAAAGTCCCTGCTGCCGGTCAAGAATGGGCTGACCTTTCTCGACATTATCGTCCACCAGGTCCTCTACCTGCGGCGAGACTACCGGCGCCCGGCTGCCCCTGGTGTTGATGAACAGCTTCAGCACGCGTGACGAAACACTGGCGGCCCTGGCCCAGTTCCAGGACTTTCACCAGCAGATCCCGCTCGACTTCGTGCAGCACAAGCAGCCGAAGATCTGGAAAGACAGCCTCTCGCCCGCGATCTGCCCTGCCGACCGCGAAAAGGAGTGGTGCCCGCCCGGCCACGGCGACATCTACACGGCGCTCGTCACCAGCGGCATGCTTGAGCTTCTGCTCAGTGAGGGCTACGAGTATGCCTTCGTCAGCAACTCGGACAACCTCGGCGCCGAGCTGGACCTGCAGATCCTGGGCTATTTTGCCGCCAACCAAGTGCCATTCCTGATGGAAGTGGCCGACCGCACGCCGGCCGACCGCAAGGGCGGTCACCTGGCGCAGCGGCCTGACGGACAGTTGATCCTGCGCGAGTCGGCGCAGTGCCCGCCCGACGAAGAGGATGAGTTCCAGGACATCAAACGCTACCGCTACTTCAACACCAACAATCTCTGGATCAATCTGCGCAGCCTCGCTCACCGGCTGGATGAGCACCAGGGCGTAATGCCGCTGCCGCTGATCCGCAATGAGAAGCCGGTAGACCCAGCTAACCCCGACACGCCGCGCGTTTACCAACTCGAGACCGCGATGGGCGCGGCGATTGCCGTCTTTGAAGGGGCGCAGGCCATGCGCGTGCCGCGCAGCCGGTTTGCGCCGGTCAAGAAGAACAGCGATCTGCTCGTCATCATGTCGGACGCTTACCAACTGGGCGAAGATTACCGGCTCGCATTGGCGCCCGAGCGGGGGATGATCCGCCGGTGGTGGCGCTCGACGACCGGTACTACCAGCTCTATGATGCCATGATCCAGCGGTTCCCGTGGGGCGCGCCTTCCCTACGGCAGTGCCACGAATTGAAGGTAAAGGGGGATGTCCTCTTTGGCAAGGACGTCAGCGTGGTCGGCAGGGTAGAGATAAGCCACGAAGGTGAAGAGCAGCTGCGCATCCCGGACGGGACTACGCTGCAGTAAAGGCGGATCGTTTAGTTCGCACGCCCACGTGCGACTCTCTGCACGTCGCCGGCGTGCACCCGCACACGTGCCGCTATACGACGACGCGTGACACGACTACTAGCGATGACTTCGCATCCAGTCGAGGACTGCCGGCATAGTTTCCTGGTACAGCGGTATAGAGCGCTGGCGAGACGGCGAAGTCCCACGCACCGACGTGCGATTGGAACTCGGCGCCGAAGCCCTGCTTGAACTGCCAGACGCCCTGCATGGCGTCGCCGGCATCATCAGGATTTGTCGGTGCGCCCCACCAGTCGTAGACGGCGCAGCCTTGGGCGAGCGACCAGCGCAGCGCCTCCCACTGCAGCAGGTAGTTGGGCATATCGCGGCGGTGGCGCTCGCTGCTGGCACCGTAGAAGTACCAGGCCCGTCCGCCATAGCGAAAGAGGAAAATGCCGGCAACAGGTGCCTTGTCGTCCGGGTGTTCGGCGAGCAGCAGCACGCCGCCGGCGGGGTTGCCAGGTTGGTCCTGTGCGCGCAGAAAGGTGCGCCAGGCAGCGGCGTAATAGTCGTAGGGGCGGATCAGGAAGCCGTCGCGTGCGCCAGTTTCGCCGTAAAGTGAGTAGAACGCAGCGAAGTCGCCCTCGTTTCCCTGCCGCACGGTCACACCGCGCTTTTCGGCCAGCCGGACGTTGTAGCGCCACTTCTGCTTCATCTGCGCCAGCAGCGCCTCTTCGCCCGCGGCAAGGTCGCTGTAGGCAGTGTTCTTGAACTGGATCTGGTCGGCGCTGTAGCGCCACCCGCGGCGCTGCCAAAGCATGCAGCAGGAGGTGCCCTGTCGTGGTGTCGTCACGCACGTCAGGATCGATCTTGACATAGATGCACTTTAGCAGGCGCGCCTCATGCTCGATCGCCTCCAGCGTGCTGTCCAATAGGTCAAGATTCTCCCAGTCGAGCAGGGGACCCTTGGGGACATAGGCCATACGCAGAGGTACGCCGGCGACTGGCTGGCGCCAAAGGAGCTGAAAGGCCGCCGTGCCCGCATCGCCGGTGAGCAGGTAGTGGCGCGCATGCCAACCGGTCTGGCCCTTGACCTCGCCCCATTCCCATGATTGGAGAACATGAGGATCGGGGAGTTGCGCCAGGATGGTGCGCCACTCCTCGGCGGTGTCGACGAGGCGCACGGAGGCTTGAGGGGCAGTAAACGTGGGCTCCTGGACCTGCTCTCCGTTGCGCACGTCCTCGTGCGCATTGCGGGGGAACGTGCGGTAAAGCGATTGGGCCGCTCCGACAACTTCGCGCGCGCCGAGGCCAAGCTGATAGACACGATAGCCAATGGTGTCGAGCGCCATGTCCCAGGCCCCGACGGTGCGGACGACGCTGCCACCAAACCCTTGCTTAAAGCGATAGACGCCCCACAGTTCGCCCTGCGGCAGCGCCTCGATGTCGATCGGCAGGTCCTCGGTGGGAGTCCCGCTGCCATCTCCGCCGTGCAGCGCCGCTGCCAGCTTGCCGATGTCGTCTGGAATCCCCCAGAAGTCGTAGCACGTTGCGCCCCGGCTGCGCGCCCAACGCATGCCTTCCCACTGCAGGGCATGGTTGGGCATGCGGCTGCGTTCACGGTCGCTGCTTGCTCCCCATAAATAGCAGGCGGTACAGCCAATCGCGGCCACCACGATGGCGGCCAGCGGCTCCCCCGCATACTCGGCCAACAGAAAGACGGCGTGCTGCGGAACCAAGAGTTCGTAGGCGGCAGCAAAGTACTCGGCACTGTGAATGCCAAAGCCGTCGCGCTCGCCCGTCACCTGCATCAGCGTGTGAAAAAGCGGGAGCTCGTCACGTGCCAATGCCCGCACCTGCACGCCTTTGCGTTCGGCGAGGCGCACATTGTAGCGCCATTTGCTCTTCATGCGGCTGAGGATGGCGTCCTCCGCCCCGCTTATGTCAAGCAATATTGTGCTTGGCGGCTGGACGGTTTGGCTGCTGGGTGAAAAGCCGTACGACCGCAGCAGGGCGCGGTTCTCGGCAGTGTCGGGCAGGTCCGGTTCGATCTTAAGGACCGCGGCACCCTGCCGGCGCGCTTCGAGATGGACTGCGTGCAGCAGCAGTTCAGTCTGGAAACGGTTGCTCCAGTCGGTGACGGGGCCGCGCGGGGCGTAAGCGAGCGTCAGGCCGGCGGCGCGTTTGAATAGGAGTTGGCAGCCGTTTACAAGGCCCCCTGCTGCGGCCTCGTGTCCCACAAGTGAACCTGCAGAGTCAGCGCGCGCTCCCGCCAGTGACACCCCGCCCCAGCCAAAGCGCTGCTTGAGTTTCCGCCAGCCGCTCAACTGCAAGACGTGCGCGTTGGGCTGCGCGGCAAGCCACTGATCCCAGGTGCCGTCTTCAATTGTGGTGTGAAAGGTGAGAGAAGCCGCCGCGTACGCGGCCGATCCGGAAGCCGTCAATCCTGATTGCATGGGCGCGTATGATACCATTCTCGCATTGATTCGTGAATTACCATCCCGACTGGAACTCATATGCTGCAGCTTATTGAATCGGTCCCTAACTTCTCTGAAGGCCGGCGTCCAGAGGTCATAGAGGCGCTTGTGCAAGCCATCCAGGCCCCCGGCGTGCTGCTGTTGGACTATAGCAGTGACGCCGACCATAATCGGTCAGTGCTGACGGTCGTTGGGCCGCCGCAAGCGGTGCTGGCCGGCGTCATGCAGGCTGTGCGTGTGGCGGCGCAGCAGATCAACCTATTCGAGCATCGCGGGGAGCACCCGCGCATCGGCGCCACCGACGTGGTGCCGCTGGTGCCGATTCAGGGTATTACATTGGAAGAGTGCGTCGCCCTGGCCGAAGAGTTGGGCCGGCAGATTGGCGAGGAGCTCGATTTGCCGGTCTATCTCTATGCCGCAGCTGCCCGCCGCCCGGAGCGGCGTCGCCTGCCCGACATCCGCCAGGGCGAGTTTGAAGGGCTGGTACAGTCTATCGAGCAGCCCGAGCGCTCGCCCGATTTCGGGCCGGCGCGGGTGGGCCCGGCAGGCGCAGTGGTCGTGGGCGCCCGCCCCTTCCTCGTCGCCTACAACGTCTATCTGCAGACGGGAAACGTCGAGATTGCCAAGGAGATTGCCAAGCGCATCCGCGAGAGCAGCGGCGGCTTTCCAGCGGTGCAGGCAAAAGGTTTCCTGGTCGAAGGCCAGGCCCAGGTCAGCATGAATCTACTCGACACTATGAGGACACCGCTGCATCTCGTCTACGACGAGATTACGCGCCAGGCAGGCGAACACGGTATCGCCGTCGATCGCTCCGAGCTGATCGGCCTGATGCCGCAGTCGGTCATGTTGCAGGCAGCCGCCCACTACCTACGTCTCCCGGACTTCACGGCAGATCGCACCGTCGAGGGGGCCATTCAGCGGCGCACCTCACCATAGGTCACTTCTACGACATGCCCTGTTCAGGCAGGAGCATCTGCCAGGATTTCCCCGGGTGGATTTCCCGTTTTCCCGGTAGACAGAGGCGCGTCTATGTGAGACGGTAATAGTGATATTCATTGAGACAGGGGAGGCGCTGCCTGCGAGGGCTGCGTACAGCAGTTCGAGCGTCCAAGATGTCGGGAATGCCGAGCGTCAGTGAACACACGGGATGGTCGGACGTGACTGGCGGCCACGCGGTAATCCCTGCTGTGTGTGCACACTGTGGCGGCAGCAAACATGCGGCAGGCAGAGCCCAGACAGCAATCCCCGCTGATGCTGATCGCCAGTGGCGGCCGGCATCAGCAACTCCTCCCTGCTCATCAATGGTACCACACTTGCCGCAACAAGGCATACAGAAATAAATCGGGGCCGTCTACCGCAATCCCCTCCCCCCGAATGCGCTCCCAGAAGATCAATTCCCTCTCACGAATCCTGCCGGTAAGCGAACAAATCTGCTCGCGTTAACCAACGATTCAGCAGATCGCGCCCCCACGGTGCATAATAATATCTCGTGCCGTCGGCACGCTTCTTACAGCAGCTAAGAGGAGAACTCCATGCCAAATACCCAACCTGATGGCTACCTCGCTCTTCCGCCTGCCGGACACGGGAGCCCCGTACTGGTCCTCCATGCCTGGTGGGGACTGAATGACACCATTCGGGCTGTCTGCAATCGCCTGGCCGAAGCGGGCTTCGTCGCCTTTGCTCCTGACCTGTATCATGGCAAGGTAGCCGACACCATAGAGGGTGCCGAGGCGCTCAGCAGTGCGTTGGACCCGCAATCTGCCCGGGCCGATCTCGCCGAAGCATTGGCGTTCCTCGCCGAGCATGAGAGCCAGGCCAACCCCGCAGGCGGGGAGGACAAGAACATCGCCCTGCTTGGTTTCTCCATGGGGGCGTCTTTCGCCTTGCTGCTGTCAGACATGAATCCCAGGCAAGTGGGGGCAGTCGTTATCTTCTATGGTACCCGGCCGGGTGACTATAACCGGTCGCGCGCGGTCTACCTCGGCCATTTTGCCGAAAGCGACGAATTCGAACCACAAACTGAGGTGGAGGCACTCGAGGATGCGCTGCGGCAGGCAGGCCGCCTAGTGACCTTCTATCAATACCCCGGCACCGGTCACTGGTTCTTTGAGCCGGATCGCACTGATGCCTTTGACGCAGCGGCCGCAGAACTGGCGTGGGATCGCACCTTGGCGTTTCTCAAAGACACCACCGCCTAAGTTTAGTCGATGCCGTGGCGCCAGAAGATAGCCAGGGGATTCTGGCCACCGCTGGTTAATGCAACCGCTTTGCGCAGCTCATATTGGCTGATGCCGGCGTCTAGCGGCTCTCGGGGCGGGATCTTGCCCGTGTAGAGGCTCTGCAGTACCGGCTGTGCACGACTGTCGCCAAGTTGGCCAAGCGCCCAAATAGCCTCGTTCCTGACACGGAACCCCCGGGTATCGTCCTGCACCAGATGAATCAGTGCCTCCGTACAGTCGCCACCATATTCGCGGCGTGCCTGTTGGCACTGGCTCTTGACGTCAAAGCCAATCCAGGTGACCCCAATGACAAAAAACAGCAAAACGATACACATGGCAACCGCCACGGCATAACCGGTAGTGCGAAGCAGTTGGTGCTGGAGCTTCATGATTTGCCGTCCTCCTCGTCGTCAAGCGAGAACAGGTCTTCAACCTTCACGCGAAACAGGGCCGCCATGCGCAGGGCCAGGCTCAGTGACGGAGAATACTTGTTGCTTTCGATAGCAATAACCGTCTGGCGCGACACGCCCAGCTGCGCCCCCAGCTGTTCCTGGGTCATGCCAAACGTTGCGCGGTACACGCGCACCTTATTCCTCACTCCTGCCGCCTCCATATTTCCGATTGAAATACTGGTGCGAGACGGCATATAAGGCGATCAGAAATAGGGTCAGGTAGGCAAAAACCAGGCCGACGGCCTCCAGGTACAGATAACCCCGGCGCGAGAAGAGCAGTAGGAGCACCGCACTGATGCCGATGGTCGCCGCAAAGATGCCGTACGTAGCCGATGCGGCCTTGTCTCGAATCGTCTGTTCGCGCTCGTCGACCGAAATCCCCGTCGGCGATTGCACAAGGACAAGAAACAGCAGGCCTGTCAGCACGCCGGCCCCAGCCAGGAGCAGCATATCAAGCCAGATGGAAACCACCACGACTGCTGCCATGAAGATGAGCGCAGCAATGCGAACTTGGCGATACCGGTGCGTGTTCATAGCACTTATTGTAAAGGGTATTTTACAAAATGTCAACCAAGCTTTACATACGCTTTTGAAGGCTGTCTACGCGGGTGGAGCGCCTGGGCCATAGCCTGCCAGCCGCAAGGTGTGCAGCGGCTTCTCGATCCATGCTGTCACCCCAAATCGCGGCCAATTCACCTGGTCTTCGTCCAAGGGGTGACCGCTCGTAAGGATGACCGGCGCATGGATCCCCCGCGTGCCGTAGGAATTTTGCGAGCGCCATCCCACCCAGCCGGAGCATCTACCAGGTGCGAGGTGCAAACCCGCGAATGAGCGGAAAGAAGTCCTGCAAGTCTGCAAGCAATCTGCAAGCATTGCCCGATACGTTTCGTGCTAAAGTCTGATCGTGTTCTCCGTGCGGTAGTGCTAAGACCCGGGCCCGCGCACGTTGCCTTAGCAGCACGGTGAGCACGCAGACTACCCCTACCGCGAAGCCCTACCTGTCCTACGGTCGGTGCTTCACGAAAGGGGTAGTCTGCTATTTCAGCTGGTAGTGTCAGGCGGCAGCGGCGGCGAGCTGACGGTCCTGGGCGTGCAGCCGCAAGGCCATGACGACGGCGAACGCGAGCATCAGCAGCTGCGGGATCAGAGGTCTGCCAGGTCGGGTAGATGCCCAACAGGGAAATGGCCGGCAGGAACGGAATCGGAGTGGTCCCGACGACCCCAGCAACCTGCAAGTTGTGGATGCCGGTCCCAACGAACTTGAAACCCAGGTAGAAGACGAGAAAGCCGGCGATACGGAAGAAAAGCCGCACGGGCAGGCGCACGCCCCCCACCAGCATCAGCCAGGCGGCGACGACGAGCAGCAGCATGCCGATCCCTATGCCCAGCAGCAGGTCGCCTTGGCTGATGGCAGGCGCCATGCCCAGGTAGAAGATCGTAGTTTCGGCCCCCTCGCGGAAGACGGCCAGCAGGGCCAGCAGGCCGAGCCCGATCAGGTTGCCCTTGGCCAATGCCTTGGCCGTGCCGGCATCAATATAGCGCTGCCAGCCGCGCAGGCTCGCCTTGCTGTGCAGCCAATAGGAGACATAGATCAGCAGCCCGGCAGCAATCAGGCTGGTAATGCCTTCGATCAACTCACGGTTTTGGCCGCCGGCGACCTGGCTGAAGACTGCCTGGAGGACAAACGCGACGGCGATGCTGAGCACAATACCGAGCACAGCCCCGCCCCAGATCCACACCTGCTTGTCCTGGTTGTTGGAGCGGCGGAGGACGGCCAGCAGGGCTGCGATCACCAGTAGCGCTTCCAGCCCCTCGCGCAGCATGATGGCAGCAGAGTCGAAGACGGTGTAGCTCTGTTCGGCACCGATGGGAGCCAGGGCTGCTTGCATGGTCTCCAAGGCCTTGTCGGCGGCGGCCCAATCGGCTGGCTCGGTCTGCAGAGCGGCAGCAGCAGCGCCCAACTGCGCTTCAACGGTTTCGTAGGCAGACGAGGATTTGGCGGCGACGGTGCCTTCGATGCCAGGCCACAGGCTTAGCGCAGCCAGTACAGCATTCTCGCTCTCCCCTTCGCTGCGGGCAGCCACGCCTGCGCGCGCGGCGGTTAATTTGGCCTGGAAATCGGCAAGGGTTGCTCCGCTTGCGTCTGGAGCAGCCGTAGTTAGGCCGGCATTTAGATGTTCAACGCCTTCGTTGATCTCGTCGAGCAGGTGATCGAACGCGGCGTTGGTTTCCGTGGGGACCAACGGCGCAGCGGCCAGCGCCGTTTCGACGCGGTGGAGCGCAGCTTCGATCTCGCCATACAGGCCAGGATCTGCCGCGCGCACAATGTCTTCGACGGCGCCCCACGTTGCTTTCAGCTCGATAGACTCGCGCTGCATGGCAGCAGGGTCGTTAGCCTTGGCGGCTTCCACGCCTTCACGCGCATGGAAGGCAAGTGCAGACAAGGCGCCAGCAGCCTGGGTATTACCGGTGCTCGCAGCAGTTGGGTCTGCGCCCCCAGATTGAGCCGCGGCCGTGCCGATACTGCCTGGACCGGCTAAGGACAAGAGACAGACAAAAAGGAAAACAGTTATTTCTATGCGCTTCATCTGAGATCCGTTTCAACTCCACAACACAAGCTGCGCCGGAAGGGCGCCGGTAAAGCGTACGGGATCCCTCTGCCAATTTCAAGCGCGGATTTGAGCGTTTTTGGACGAACTGCGTGCGGCAGCGCTAAACTCAAGTTTGTAATCGTGCCCGACATCGCAGTTAAGTGAGGTTAAATCGCCCGCCATGGCAATAAAAACCAAGGAATGTACCTACGATGACCTGCGACCGCACCTGGTCCGCATGATCGAACGTCACCGGATCGAAGACGATCCGGTTCTCTACTGCTGCGATGTCTCGGCTGCGCCAAATCATTGGCTAGGCTACGTGTGGGGCAACCCCGAACCCTACGATTATGCCCACGTGATCACGCTGCACAAGATCATCTCCGCTCGCCGTTCGAAGATCTACCACAGCATCGGCAGCGTGAGCTCGCTGGACCTGGTCGACGTCGTCGCCGTCGAGCCGAAATTTGACCCACACTATGGGCATATAGTCGCAGTCCATAGCGAAGGCATGGGCATCCTGGAATGCCCCATCTCCCAGGCAGCACAGGCAAAGCTGATCGCCGAGTTGGAGGCAGCGGTCGCAGCAGCAAAATCTTTACCCGAGCAGGAGCCGTCGCCTGCCCAGCCCAAAGAAGAGACGGCAGCGGCCGTGGCCGATCGCCTTCAGCGGCTCGACGAGCTGTTGGCAACAGGAATCATTACCGCCGACGAGCACCAGCAGCGACGCCAGGCAATTCTGGCAGAACTATAGTTGAAGGCGTTGTTAAATGCGAGTCCTTATTCCACAAATGTGAGCCACTATGAGAATTCCGATTTATCAAATTGATGCTTTCACCGACACGCAGTTCCAGGGCAATCCTGCCGCCGTCTGCCCCCTAGAAGCATGGATCGACGGCGATCTGATGCAGAAGATTGCCGCCGAGAACAACCTCTCCGAGACGGCCTTCTTCGTTAAACAGCCCGGCGGTTATGGTCTGCGCTGGTTTACGCCCAAAAACGAGGTGGACCTGTGCGGCCACGCTACCCTGGCGACTGCGTATGTCATCTTCACCTACCTGGAGCCGGACCTTGCCGCCATCCAATTTCACACCTTGAGCGGAGTGCTGGAGGTGACGCGTGAGGGTGCGCTGCTGGCCATGATCTTCCCTGCACGGCCTGGCGCCAGGTGCGACGCTCCTGCTGCGCTGGTCAAAGGCTTGGGCAAGCCGCCGCTGGCCGTCTACAAATCACGTGACTACATGGCAGTCTATGCGAGCGAGCAGGACGTTCTGGACCTGCTGCCCGACATGGATGAGTTGAAAAAGTTGGACGCCTTGGGCGTGATTGCCACAGCCCGGGGCAACAGTGTCGATTTTGTGTCGCGCTTCTTCGCTCCGAATGCCGGTGTACCTGAAGACCCGGTTACCGGTTCGGCCCACAGCACCATGATCCCCTACTGGCGTGAGCAGTTGGGCAAGACCGACCTCCTGGCGCACCAGGTCTCCGCACGCGGCGGCACGCTGTACTGCACGGACCTGGGAGCCACCGTCAAGATGCGCGGCGCAGCTGCCCCGTACCTGGAAGGCTTTATCAACGTCTAGGGCGGCATCCATAGGCAACTCAGGGCGGAATTAAACAGCATGCGGGCGGGCCGAAAACGGCCGCCCGGAACCCTTTGGGTGCGAGCGGAGTATATGATCCAGAATACCGCTGTTCGCAAAGGAGGAGTGCTTTGAGAACTGCCCTGATTTGTTTCACCTGCCTAGTATTGCAGGCCGTACTAACCGCCTGCATGCCGATTCGCGCATCAGATTCTTCATCTCCGCTCATGCCGGCGGAGGCCCTTACAAAAGCTGGCGCTGCTTGCCCCGTTTCTCAATCCCATTGGCTCAAGCCGCCGGAGGACGCCGCCGTGCAGGGGCCGCCGGCTTACAGCTATTATTATGTCAATAAGGATCGCTCCATCTGGGTCACGACGCGCTGGTCAAGCGGTGACTCGGATTATCTGAGGGCTGATCCGAACGGCATCAAGGTGGGCTGGTTTCGCCCGGCCGGCGCACAGTTGGAGGTGACCGGCCGCCGCCTCGACGGCAAGGCGCCGCCGCTGCGGGCCGAGGTCCCTTGCTGCTACCCGACGCGCTTTCAAGCCTCGGGATTGTTTTTTCCTACGGAGGGGTGCTGGGAAGTCACAGCGCGTGCGGCCGGCAGCGAATTGGTGTTCGTCGTTTGGGTCGAGCCATAGGTCGAGCTTTCATCACGCCGTCCTGTGGGACAACGCTGTTCCCTCCCCCTGCTGCGGCCCAGGGAAGAATGGCCGACACCCTTCCAGGAAGGCTGCCCGTTGGCGATCTTACACACTCAGTGCTAGAATGTGACCCCAGTGCACTGCCGCTGACGCAGGTGCCTGGAAACACTCATGCCGGAACAAACCAGCCAACAACACGATAGTGTGGCCGGCGATCGAAGTTCTAATCTCCCATGTGATCTGCCGTGTGATTTAGCTGTCGTCATCTTGAACTACAATACCTGCGGCCTGCTGCGCGACTGTCTCACTTCGGTGCAGCCGCAACGGCATAACCTGCGCATGTGCGTCGTGGTGGTGGACAACGCATCCACTGACAGCAGCGCCGACATGGTGCGCCACGAGTTTCCCAACGTCCATCTGATCGCCAATACCACAAACATGGGCTACAGCGCCGGCAACAACGTCGCCCTGCGTGCGCTTGGCTTTGACCGCCGCCCCCCTACGCCGCCGGCACAGCTTCCCAGGTATGCGCTGCTCTTGAACCCTGATACGGTCGTGCCGCCGGGTGCCCTTGAAGCCATGGTGCGCTTCATGGACGAGCGGCCAACGATCGGGGTTGCCGGACCACGCGTGCGGCGGCCCGACGGCAGCCTTGACCGCGCCTGCCGCCGCAGCTTCCCGACACCACAGGTCAGCTTCTACCGCATGGTTGGCCTCAGCCGGATCTTTCCTCACAGCCGCCGTTTCAACGCGTACAATCTCGAATACCTGCCCGAAGATGCCGTCCACCAGGTCGACTCGGTGGTGGGAGCCTACATGCAAGTGCGGGGAGCCGCCATCGCCCAGGCCGGCCTGCTTGACGAAAGCTTCTTCATGTATGGCGAAGATCTCGATTGGGCCAAGCGTATCAAAGATGCAGGCTGGGAGGTTTGGTATAATGGGCAGGTAGCGATCCTGCACGTCAAGGAAGCAGCGAGCAGCCAGAGTGCCAAGTCACGTGTCGATTTTTATGAAGCCATGTGGTTGTTTTATCGTAAGCACTATCGCGATGAAACCAACTGGCTGCTGGACAAGGCTATTCTGCTCGGCATTGTGGGCAAGGGCGGGCTAGACGTCAGCCGTCATTTATGGCGGTACTGCCGCGGCAAGGGGCCAACCGTCAAGCCGCCAGCAGTCAAGCCGACTGGAGAGGCCAGACCGGCCGGTGCAACTGAAGACAAAAACGACGAAGGTAGAGTCGGTTTCGATGCAGCAGAGCCTCTCTGACCTTCCGCAACCAGGCGAATATGCAGCTCGCCGCGGGCAGCGCCCCGGCCTGATGAAACGCGCCCAGTTTGTCTTCATGCTGGTGCTGTTCGTGCTGGACATCGTCTGCGTGGGCCTGGCTTTTTGGGCTGCCCACGAAATCCTCGTGCGCATGCCTGACATCGTGATCGGCCCCTTCCAGGAGTTCTGGCAGCTGCCCACGACCTACGGCCTCGTCCTGGTGACGATCTATTTCTCGCAGCGCATGTACCAGCGCCGGCGGCCGGTGACCCATCTCGACGAGTTCTTCCGCATCGTCGTCTACAACTTGCTCGCTACGCTGTTTACGGTGGCCCTGCTGACACTATTCCTGCGCGAGTTCCAGTACCACCGCGCGTTTATTCTTATCGGCGCTGCCCTTACCATCGTGTTCGATACCGTGGCGCGTGTGATCCATGCCCAGCTCCAGTGGCAGGCGCAGTCCAAGGGTGTCGGCGACGATCGCGTGCTGTTGATCGGCGCTGGCGAAATCGGCCAGATGCTGCTGCACAAGATTCTGCTCCAGCCCAAGCTTGGCTACCAGATCGTGGGTGTCATCGACGCCGGCAAACAGTCGCGCAGTGCGATGCCGGCGGACGTACCCGTGCTCGGCGCGCTCGCCGACGTACCCTGGATCATCGACCGCTACGGCGTAGACGAGGTCATCATCGGGCTGCCCGAAAGCAGCAACCAGGAGCTGGTCAATATCATCAGCCTCTGCGAGCGCGAAAAGGTCGGGATCCGCGTCTTCCCTGACGTCTTCCAGTTTATGGCGAGCGAGGTCACCATCGGCGACCTCGGCGGCCTGCCGCTGCTGACGATCCGCGACGTGGCACTCCAGGGTTGGAAGCTGACTGTCAAGCGCATCATGGATATCATACTCAGCGCCGTAGGCCTGGTATTCCTCAGCCCATTCATGCTGCTGGCCGCGCTGCTGATCAAGCTCGACAGCCCTGGACCTGTCTTCTACACGCAGGAACGCATGGGCCTTGACGCCATCCCGTTCAAAATCATCAAGTTCCGCACGATGCGTATCGATGCCGAAGAGGAAGGTCCTGGTTGGACTGTTCCCGATGACCCGCGCAAGACAAAGCTAGGAGTCTTTCTGCGCCGCTTTAACATCGACGAGCTGCCGCAGCTGATCAACGTGTTGGTGGGCGATATGAGCCTGGTGGGCCCGCGGCCAGAGCGCCCTGTTTATGTCGAGCAGTTCCGCCAGATCATCCCGCGCTACATGGACCGCCACCGCGAAAAAGCAGGCCTCACCGGCTGGGCCCAGGTCAACGGGCTGCGCGGCGATACCTCCATCGGCGAGCGCACCAAGTACGATCTCTGGTACATCGAGAACTGGTCGATCGGCCTCGATCTCAAGATCATCATCCGCACGATCTTGCAGACATTATTTGGCACCAATCAAAACGCATATTAGAATAAGCGTTCTATGGCAGACGATCTATTGCCTTTTGACGCCCTGACCGACCGCCAACGGCAGGTGCTGCGCATCGTGATCCAGGAATACGTCGAAACGGCCCAGCCCGTGGGCAGCGCCGCTATCGTCAGCGAGTACGATCTGGGCGTGAGCCCCGCCACGATTCGCAACGAGCTGGCTGCGCTCGAGAAGCTGGGTTTGCTCACGCATCCGCACACAAGTGCCGGCCGCGTCCCGACCGAGCTGGGCTTTCGCTTCTTCGTGCGCCACCTGTTGGCGGAACCCGCCCTGCTGCCCGTCGAACAGGAGGTAATCCGCGGCCAGTTTCGAGAGGCCCGGCAGGAGGTAGACCAGTGGCTGCGCATCAGCACCTCAGTGCTGGCCCGCGCCTCGCATGGGGCAGCGCTGGCCACGGCGCCGCGCTCGGCGCGCTGCCGCTTCAAGCACATGGAGTTGGTGCACATCCACAGCACCAAAGTGCTCCTGGTACTCGTCCTGCAAGAAGGTGCCGTCAAGCAGCAGCTGCTGGATATTAACGAGGAGATTGACCAGGGCGAGTTGAGCCGCATCAGCAACGAGCTCAACGACCAACCTGCAGGGCTGCGACGCGTCCACGATCACGGCGCACTCTGCCGGGCTCTCGCCCTTTTCACGCCAGGTAGCGATGCTTGTGATGGACGCCATGCAGCGCATGGACGACCAAGGCAGCGGGCCAATCTTTCGCGACGGCCTCGCCGACGTGCTGCGCCTGCCGGAGTTCGCCGAGGGCGAAAACGTGCGCAAGATCGTGCAGGTCCTGGAGCAGCCCAACCTGCTCGAGCAGATCGCCGACCAGTACGTACAGCACAACGCCGTACACGTCGTGATCTCGGGCGACGGCCGCTACGACCAGCTGCGCGATGTGAGTATCGTGCTCGCCCGCTATGGCTCCGGCGATCGGATCAGCGGGCTGCTTGGTGTGATAGGACCCGTGCGCATGTGGTATGATCGCAGTATCGGCGCCGTCCGCTTTGTGTCCGACCTGATGAGTGAGATGGTGGAAGATATATACGGTTCTTGAATGATTGAGCGCTATGATGGATGACAGCAAGGTTGAAGCAAACACGGAAGTAAACAAAGACCCCAACAATGCACCGGATACTGCACCGGACGGTGCATCTGCAGCAGGCGGAGCGGCCGACCAGGGCGCCAGCCAGGCCGAGATCGATTACGCGGCAATGATCGCCGAGTTTGAAACGGCACTGGCCGACGAGCGCGCCCGGGCGGACAAGCTGCTCGACCAGACCCAGCGCATGGCTGCAGAGTTCCAGAACAGCCGCCGGCGCCAGGAAGCCCAGTTGAGCGAGGAAATCGAGCGCGCCTCAGCACACGTGATCAAGCGCCTCCTGCCGGCCATCGACGACTTTGACCTGGCCTTTGCCCATGTTCCTGCCGAGCTGCAGGAAGGCGCGGGATGGGTGGAAGGATTTCGCCAGATCCAGAAAAAGCTGCACAATATCCTCGCGGAGGAAGGCGTCACCGCCATACGCGGCGAGGGCGAGTTCGACCCCTCGTTGCACGAGGCAGTCAGCAGCGAACCCAATGACAGCGTCCCCAGCGGCCACGTGATCGCCACGCTGCGGGCAGGCTATACCTACAAGGGCAAGGTGCTGCGGCCGGCACTGGTGCGGGTAGCGATGTAGAGACGGCGAGAAAGTCGGTTACGACATGAGGTCGTATGGCTGTACTTCAGGCCCCCGGTCGTGAATATGACCGGGTTCTAGAAACGGGGCTGCGCCCCTTTGATATCAGCCGAGATCTGCGTGCCGTAGCGGAACTCATCTCGGTGGCCTTTGCCACCGAACTGGACGATCGGGGCACTGCCGCGCTGCCGCGAAATGCGCATCATGAGCCACTTTGGCGGCTTCCTAGGGCTGATGAATCGCAATGGCAGCGAATTCAACGATATGCTCAGCGGCTTCGTCTGGGTAGATGCCGGCCGCGTGGTGGGTAACGTCACAGTCCAGCGCGCCGACCGGGCCGGCAGCCGGTGGCAGATCGCGAATGTAGCCGTAGCGCCCAGCCACCGCGGCCGCGGTATCTCCAAGCTCCTGATGCAGGCAGCGCTCGACCACGTTGCAGCCTGCCGCGGACAGTGGGCAGTCCTACAGGTCTATGCCCGCAACGATGTAGCGCGGGGGCTCTATGACTCGCTTGGCTTCGAACTGGTCGGCGGCACGGTCGACCTGCGTGCGCCGCGTACGCCGCACCTTGACACCAGCGGAACCGTGCCGCGCCTGAAGACCTTTGGCGCCGGCGATTGGCAGCCGCTGTACGAGCTGGCAAATCACCAGCTTGGCGCCCAGATGCAGTGGTGGCGCGCCATCCGCCGCGGCGATTTCCAGCCATCCTTCGAGGACCAGGCAGGCGAGTGGCTGCGCCGTATCATTGGACAAGAGAGGGTCTACCGACGCGCAGTCCAGGTTTCGCCGCGCTTTGAGGCTGCACTGGTCCTTAATGCCCAGCGCTGGCACGGAGAACATCGAATTCAACTCTGGACTCGCCCAGAGCACTACGGTAATTACGACTCGGCGCTGCTGCGCTGGTCACTCGCGACGCTGCAGGATTACCCACGTTGGCCGATTAGCATCAGCCTGAGCACAGACCACGCACCTGCATTGGAATTGGTGGAGTTCTACGGTTTTCGCCCGCTGCGCACGCTGCTTACGATGCGCCGGCGGGTTGACGGCCACGAAACCCCCGGCCCGCTGCCAGACGTGTAGGCCGTGCGGTCCGGCGGATCGCAGCCAGACCGCATCCCCTGCACACTGCGACCCGCGTGCCCACGCCACGCACAGTATTTCCAGCCTGAACCCTCGCCCTAGAGATCGGCGGACAAACATGCGTTTTTTGCACTGCGCCGACATTCATCTCGGCTATCAACAATATAACCACAAGGAACGTTTTAACGACTTTGGCCGCGCCTTTTACGCTGTGATCGACGAGGCGATCAAGCACAAGGTTGACTTTGTGATCCTGGCCGGCGACCTATTTCACAAGCGATCGATCGACGCACTGACGCTCAACCAGGCGATCCGTGGGCTCGAGAAGCTGCGCATCGCCAAAATCCCTTGCATCGCCGTCGAAGGCAACCATGAGCGCGCCTATTACGATGAGACCATCGGCTGGATGAAGTTCCTGGCGCTGCAGGATCTCATGATTCTGCTCGACGCCGAGTTTGTCGACTCCAAGCCGCAGCTCCGTGCCTGGGATCCGGGAAAACGACAGGGTTCCTATATTGATCTGCCGGGCGGAGTGCGCCTGCACGGTCTGCGCTACTACGGTTCGGGCACGGTTCTGGCCGTCGCCGCCTACGCCGAGGCGCTGGCGCAGCTGCCGCCGGGGCAGGCAAGGTACAACATCTTCGTCGCTCACGCCGGGGTGGAAGGCCAGATGGACGAAAAGGCCGGCGGCTTGTCACCGCGCCAATGGTCTCCCCTCCGTCCCCACGTCGACTACGTCGCCCTTGGCCATTTTCACAAGCCGTTTGAGGTGGATAACTGGATCTACAATCCCGGCAGCCCCGAAAACTGCTCGATTGCCGAAAACGACTGGCCAAAGCGCGGATACATACTAGTCGACCTGGACCTGGCAGCGGAGGGCCAAGAGGGCATCCGCCACTCCGTGCGCCAAGGCCGTAATCGCCGCCGCTGCTTTCGCCTCTATCCCTACAAGACCGATCACGTGCAGTCGCCCGACGACCTGCACGAGCGGCTGCGCGCGTTTCTGAAGCGCAAGGCCACAGAACTGGCAGATGAGATGGCGTCCCCCGCCTCGGCCGAGTTCGGGGACGAGGGAGGTGCGGGGCGCATCGTTGACGTGCTGCCGCCGGTGATAGAGCTGTACTTGACCGGCGTGCTGCCTTTCGAGCGCAGTGCCCTGGACGTAGCGGCCATCGAGGCGCTGCTGGCAGAGTGCTTCCAGCCTGCACCGCTGGTGGCCATGGTCAAGAATCTGACACAGCCGGCCGACTTTGCCATCAGCCCGGATGTCACGTTGAGCCGCACAGCGCTTGAGCAGCAGGTGCTCACCGACCTTTTTGGGCGCGATGCCCGCTATGCTGCCCACAGCAGTGAATGGGCCGCTATGACCGTCAACCTCAAGCAGTTGGTGCTGGCCGGCGCCTCGGCGTCCGCCGTGCTCGACGAACTGGCTGCCCAGGTGGAGTCGATCGATCATGCAGATTCTGCAAGTTGAACTGGAAAATATCAAGAGCTACGAGCGCGCAACGATCGAATTTGCGCCGGGCGTCAACGCAATTGTGGGCCACAACGGCGCCGGCAAAAGCACGATCCTCGAAGCGATAGGCTTTGCGCTCTTTGACAGCATTCCCTATAAAGCTAGCGACTTTCTGCGTGAGGGCGCACGCACCGGCAGTGTGGCAGTGACTTTTGTCGGCAGCCTTGACGAGCGCCCCTACCGTGTCGAGCGCCGCCTGGGGGGATCGCACCTCTACGTCGCGTTTGACGTAGAGCTGCAGGCTAAGCTGTGCGAAGGCAAGAATGACGTGCTGGCCTTTGTACGCAAGCAGATCGGTACGGAACCAACTATCGATCTCAGCCGGCTTTTTGCCGACGCAATCGGCGTACCGCAGGGCACGTTGACGGCGGCCTTTCTTCAGCAGCCGGCCCAGCGCAAAGTGATCTTTGATTCCCTCCTCCAGGTGGACGAGTATCGCGCCGCCGTGGAGAAACTCCGTGAGCCGCGTGCGCTGCTGGCCGAACGACAGGGCGCCTTGGCCCAGGAAGTGGCCGTCCTGTCTGCCCGGCTAGAACGCCTGCCGGAACTGGAGCGAGCTGTGGCCGAGCGCACAGCAGAGCTGCACGCCAGCAAACAGAGGCTCGCGGAGCTGCGTGCGAAACTAAAGGGGGTAGAGGAACGAAAACAGCAGCTCGACAGCTTGCGCTTGCAGATCGAGCAGCTCGAAACAGACGCGTGCTCGCCGTGAGCAGCAGGCAAAGACCATCGAAGTGCAGACGATTGAGGTGCAGCGCCAGCTGGCTGCGGCCGAGCAGGCGCGTGCCACCGTGGCTGCGAACCAGGCGGGACATGACCTGTATGCTGCCGCACAGTTGAGGCGCAGTACGCTGGATCAGCAGTTGCGCAAGCGCCAATCCCTGCGCGAAGAGCGTGCCGCCGCCGACAAGCAGCTCGCGCTGGCCGAGTCCGAACTCCAGCGCAGCGAAGAACAACTTGGGGGAGTCGAGGCCGCCGAAAGCCAGATTGCGGCCCTTGCGCCTGCAGTCGAACGGCAGCTCGCACTCGAGCAGGCGCTGATGGCGGCACAGGCCGAAGAAGCGCGCATGGGCGAAACGGCCAAGAATCTGGCTGCCGAACAAAAGCGGCTTGGACAGCTGCGCGAACGTGAGCGGCAGTTGGATGCCCAACTGGCACAAGCTGAGGCAAAGCACGCCGAGCTGCAGACCATCGAAGATCAGCTGAGTGGGCTGCGCGAGAGTATCACGCAGTACAGCGGCGAGCAGGCTACGCTGCATGCCGCAGCCGACGAGCTAAAGCGACAGAATGAAGTACTCGAATCCGTTCCTGCGCTGGAAGGTGCAGCAGATGCATCCACTGCCCTTTGCCCGGTCTGCGAGCAGCCGCTCAGCGACGAGCACCGCCAGCGCATGCTCCACCGCAACGCGCAGCGCCTGCAAGATTTGCGCCAGACGTGGTCCACCGCCAAGCAAAAGATGACCGAAGCGGAAGCAGCGTTCAAACAGCGAACCGAACAGCAGAAAGCGTTGAGCGAGATGCTGCGCAACCTGCCGCGGGCCGCCGAATTGCAGGACGTGCGCCAGCGTATCCTCCAGGCCGAACAGGTAATCCGGGAAGGCGAAACGGCGCAGGCGAGCGCCGGTGAGGCCCGCATCCGCACGCAGCAGATCACGGCCGACCTGGCCGGACTCCAGAACCCGCGCCAGCAGCTGGCAGTAGCAGCCAAACAGGCTTCGGAGCGCCCGGCGCTCGAGGCCAGGCGCAATCGTCTCGGCGAGCAGCGGCACACAGGCATGGAGTTGGTGGCAAAGCTCGATGCCGAGCTGGGAACCATGGCGGGATTGGACGCAGACCTCGCCGCAGTCGACGCTGCGCTGCAGGAGCACCGGCCCGCGTACCAAGCAGTTTTGGCCTTCGGCCAGCAGGCACAGGCTCTGCCAGAGCGTACGGCAGCGCTGCAGCGGCTGCAAGAAGCAGCGATACTGGCAGTAGCCGCTCTGGAGGAAACCGAAAACGGTCTCAGGTCCATGCGCGGCCAGTTTGACCCAGTCGAGTATGCCGGTATACTAGCTGATGATCAGGCACTGCGCGGTGAATCGGCAGGACTGCAAGCGCGACAATCGCTCCTCGAACAGGAACAGGCCAAAGCGCAGGCTGAAATTGAAGGTTTGCAGGCACTGCAAGCCACCCTTGTACAGATCTCGGCGGCGCAGAGCAAGCTGGGGCGGCAGAGCGATGTACTGGAAACGGTCCGCCTGCTGCTCCGCCAGAGCGGTCCCTACATCACGCAGGCGTTAATACGCCAGATCAGTGCGGCGGCAAACCAGATCTTCGGTGAGCTGATGCAGGATTTCAGCCGGGAGCTGTGCTGGAGTGAAGACTATGGCATAACGCTGGAGGTTGAAGGAGTCTCTCGCCAGTTCATGCAGCTATCCGGTGGCGAGCAGATGAGTGCCGCATTGGCCGTGCGGCTCGCCCTGGTGCGTGAGATCAGCAACATCGACATCGCCTTTTTTGATGAACCTACCGCCAATCTTGACGATGTCCGCCGTGAAGCGCTGGCCCGCCAGGTGATGAATATCCGAGGGTTCCGCCAGCTCTTCGTGATCAGCCACGATGATACCTTTGAGCAGGTAACGCAGAATCTGGTCCGTGTGAAACGTCATGGCAGCAGCAGCATCGTCGCACCAAATGAATCCTGAGAAGGTTATGGAAAGCGTCCCAACATCCCCCCAGTACCGGGCGCGCATCCTCTACATGGAGGATGACAGCATGGCGGCGCTATTGTTTCGCCGCCGCCTCGAGCATGAAGGCTACGCCGTCGATATCGCGGTTGACGGCGAAATGGGCCTGGCGATGTGTACCGAGGTCGATTACGACCTGATTGCGCTCGACTACAATATGCCGAAGCTCGACGGTATCAGCGTACTGCGCGAGCTTAACCAGCGCGAAGAGATGCCGCCCGTCGTCATCATCACCGCGCAAAACGACACCGCTACGGCCGTAGAAGCCATGCGGCTTGGTGCCTACGACTATCTCGTCAAGGGCACAAACGCCGCTTACCTGCTGCTCCTGCCCGGCGTTATCGAACGTGCGCTGGAAAAGCGCCGCCTCGAGTTAGAACAGCAGCGCACGATCGAAGCGCTGCACACGCAGAATCGCAACCTCGCCCTGCTCAACCGGGTCGCCCAAAGCCTTACGTCGACACTCGACGTGGACGAGATCGCACTGACGCTCGTCAAGTCTATTTCGGAGTTCACCGATACGCAGGGCAGCTCCGTGTGGCTTTGGGATCCAACCCACCTGGACTTTCTCCACTGCGTCGCCATTTACCCGCAGCGCGAGCGCACCGAGCTGGCCGAGATGGCACTCTCCCCCGGCGAAGGTATCGCCGGCTGGGTAGCACAGCACGGCGAAAGCGTCCTGCTCGACGATGCGAATGCCGACCCGCGCCACTCACGCCTCGGCGATCGCAAGCTGCAGTACCCGATCCGCTCGCTCATGGCCGTCCCCCTGCGGCGCGCGACAAGGTCATCGGCGTGCTCGAGCTCGTCAACAATCGCCACGGCCGCTACTCGCCCAACGACCAGGTGCTGGCCGAGACACTGGCCTCGTCCGCAGCTATCGCCATCGAAAACGCCCGCCTCTTTAACAACCTGCGCGAGCGCACCGAAGAACTGCAGGTGCGCAACGAAGAATTAGACGCCTTTGCCCACACCGTGGCCCACGACCTGAAGACGCCGCTGGCGCTGGTCATGGGGTTCGGCGAAATGCTGCGCGACTCCTACGATCTTCTGCAGCCGCAGGAGATCGAGATGTACCTCAGCCACATCATCGACAACAGCACGCGCATGAACCACATCATCGAAGCACTGCTGCTGCTGGCCGGGGTGCGTGGGATGCAGGCAGTTACGGTCGACGCCGTAGACATGGGCGAAATCGTGCAGGAAGTGCTGAACCGGCTCGACTTCACGCTGAAGCAGGCAAATGCCGTCGTAACCCTGCCGATGGAATGGCCCGAAGCAATGGGCTACGGTCCCTGGGTCGAAGAAGTGTGGTACAACTACATCCTCAACGGTGTAAAGTATGGGGGATCGCCGCCCAAGCTTGAGTTGGGATACGACTTGCTGGACCGCGCCGGTGTTGTGCGCTTCTGGGTTCTCGATAACGGCTCGGGGCTAACCGTTGAGCCCGACCATCTATTCAAGCCTATGGTGCGCGGGACCAATGTCGGCGGGCGCAGCGGCCACGGGCTCGGCCTCTCGATCGTCAAGCGCATCGTGGAGCGCCTGGAGGGCACCGTGGGCGTCGAGAGCACGCCGGGCGAAGGCAGCAGATTCTATTTCACACTGCCGGTCGTGGAATCTGCCAACAGCCTGTAGGGTACAAACCCATACCACCAGGCCAGGCGCAGGGCCATCTGAAAACCAAACGTGCCGTCGCGCCAACCCTGCAGCGCAAAAAAGCGTCGCCGGAACTCGCGCCAGGGCTGGAGCACGAAATTGTGCGGCCGCGGCTGTATGCCACGGCCGGCCAGGATTCTCGCCTCGTAGGCAGCATAGCGCCGCTGCTTGCTGTCGAACTGCTCCCAGGTGAGATAGTTGTAGTGGATCAGCGGCTCGCGCAGAATTCCTTCCTTGCCGTCCAGCTGCACGATCTCGTGCACCTGGCGTTCGGGATCATAGGCAGCGGCTGAGCGCTTGAGCAGGCGCAGTTGGTGATCCGGGGTGAAACCGCCGCCGAGCATTTCGTGGCCGACAATCCAGTTGCGGCGCGGGATCCAGTAGCCGGCGGCAGCATCGGTGCCAATCACACGATGCACCTCTTCCAGCAGCGCCGGGTGTAGCACGTTCGTCGGCGTCGACAAACAGGATCCACTCGGCCTCGATCGTATCCAACACTGCCTGGCGCTGCGCGGCGTAGTTGTCAAACGGGCGCTGTACGACCAGGGCACCAGCCCGCTGCGCACGCACCACCGTGTCGTCACTGCTGC
The DNA here is from genome assembly GCA_963791135.1 of uncultured Chloroflexia bacterium. Lineage (GTDB taxonomy): Bacteria > Chloroflexota > Anaerolineae > Caldilineales > Caldilineaceae > Fredericiella. The sequence continues at coordinate 52,570 of CAWBRX010000018.1, read as the reverse complement.
CTGAGTCCCACACCACGACGGCATCCACATAATCGCGCAGGCTCAGCACACACCAATCGACATTGTGCGCCTCGTTATAGGTCAGGATAACGGCCACTAACCGCACCATAGCAGACTCCAGATTCTCACTAGACGTTTAGTGCGCACGCCCACGTGCGCTCCTGCCCTGCAAATCTCATCTTGGACTCGGTTCAGCTACAGGACGGGCCCACCGCGCGCCCTAAGACATTACAGCTTCGCCACCACCTGCAGCGCCTGCAGTGCCTCGGCCGCAGCCTCGCCCGTGATCTCGCCGCGGGCAAATTGGTTTTCAATCGTACGGCGCTGCCGGGCAACGCCGACGCGCACCAACGTGCGCACAGCCGCCAGGTGGCCTGGTGGATAGTGGCTGCTGTGGCGCGCATAGAAACGGAACCGGCTCTTCCAAAGCCGAGCGTAAGCCCACCAGCGCACCTGCCGGCTGCTCTGTGCCTCGTGATGGATTACTCGGACCTCCGGCGCGGCATAGACATCCCACCCGCTCGCGTGCATGCGCATGCACCAGTCCATTTCCTCGCAGTACATCCAATAATCTGGATCTAGTGCCCCCACTTCGGCGATGGCGGCGCTGCGCACAAACATGGCGGCGCCCAGCACAAAGTCCACCGGAAACGGATCAAACTGCTCCCACTGGGCCACCGGGTAGCGGCCGTTAATGTCGCTGTCGTAGAGCCGGTTGGCGCCCGGAAGCCCGGCCGGTGGAAAGACGTCCAGCGCCACCTGGGCCAGATTGGGGAAACGAAAGGCGCCGTGCTGGAAGCGGCCGTCGCCGTACTGCAAATAGGCCCCGCAGACGCCCGCACGCGGATGGCGCGCCATCATGCGTTCAAACTGGCGTAGGGCCCCCAAGGTCAATTCAGCGTCGGGGTTGAGCAGCAGCACATAGTCGGGCAAGCTGGCGGGCGGCCGCTGTGAGCGTAAATAGGCTGTGAGGTCAGGAGGAACCGGTGCGGCAAAGCCGAGCGCCGCCAGGGCCATATTGTTGCCGCCGGTAAAACCAATGTTGCGCGGCAGGGCAAGGAGCTGTACATGCGGAAACTCTGCCGAGAGCATGGCGGCGCTGCCGTCGCTGCTGGCGTTGTCCACCACCCAGACCACAACCGGGGTGCCGGCATAGCGTGCGGCCGCGGCGACACTCTGCAGGCAGCTCCGCAGCAGCACAGAAGTGTTGTAGTTGACGATGACGACGGCGATGTTAGCAGGATCGGCCGCTGTGCCGGCAGCTTGACTCGTAGTCATGGAAATTGATTCCTAGGGCACGCCTACCTGGACGGTGATGCGGTCGATGTTGTTATTGGCAACTTCTACGTTCTGGTGGATAAGACCGCCCCACCAGAAGGTGGTGCCGATAGGCGGTTTCTCGTCCATCACGATACAGCCGCTGACCTGCCCCGACTTACCCGGCATCAGGTACCATTGGTCCTTGCCGTCGATGACACGCTTCTCCAGGTCTTCCTGGCGGCCCACGGCCCAGCGGAAGGGGAAATCGATGCCGGTGGTGTCAAAGTTGATGCCAAAGCGCCACACACCGGCCTGCTGCAGCCAGGAGGCGTCATTCGCATTCTGGGCCAGCGTGTTGTAGTTCTCGCTAAACTTGTACTCCTGGCCGGGCCACGGTCCCGACGTGCGGATCGGCACGGTCCCTTCGTTGGTGACGACGGTTGTGAAGCAGAGCCGCTCGCCGATCGCTACGCTAACGACACGGTTCATCTCGCCGTCCCAGTCGATCTCGCCCTGCGCCACGTCGGCGCGCGGTTTGCCGCCTTCTACGATGGTCAGCTTGCGCACCACACGTACGGCATTCCCGGCTTTATCGCGCGCCTCGCCCACGATATTGTAGGTGCCGTCCGGCGGCGGTTCCGCATTGAGATCGACTCCGCCTTCATAGCGAAATTCATGGTAGCCGCGCTCGTCAGGCTTCGCTACGCCCGGCGTCTCGGCAATAAAGGTGCGCGATGCCGCATTCTCGGGATCCTCAAGAAACAAGGTAGCGCTGTCGACGTCCTTGTTGAGGTAATAGCTGACGCTCACCCAGTCATCGCGCAGGCCATCCTGGTTGGGCCGAAACGTGTCTGGTACGACGACAAAGTTGTGCAGTTCAGGCAGCTCGGTGTCGCCGTCCGTTGAGGGTTATCTGGCCGCTGACGCTGGCGCTTTGGCCTGCGTCGTCAGTAGCCTCGATTGTCCACTTGTAGGCGCCGTCGGGCAGCACGCGGCTCAGCACCTCGACGGGGCCATAGCTGGTCTCGATCGTCTGCGGCTCGTCGACGACGCCGCCCCACAGCACGTTGTAGTCACCCTCGGCGCGGCGGCGGTCTTCACGGAAATAGTACCGCTTGCCCTGTGCATCTTCAAACGAAATGGTGACGTTGGCCGGCCGGCGCAGGCTGTACTTGATCTCGGTGGCGTCGTTGTCGCCGTCGGCATTGGGCGTGATCACGTCCTTGGAGAAGGAGACATCGTAGAGGAGCGGGCCGTTCGAAAATTCAAGCTGCCCGCACGCGCCAAGGAGCAGTGCAGTAAAGGCCAAAGTACACAACAGCAGAACTGGGCGTAAAATTGGACTGGGTATCGTCTGTCTCATCACATCGCATCTTGTCATCTTCGCGCAGGGGTGTCAAATCCATCAGTCGATCATGACTTCAACTGGCTCCACCTGCAGCTCGGCGGCGCCATCTACGGTTGGGAGCGGAGTGGCGGACGCATCTTCGCCGTCGTACACGCGCAGGGTGAGCTGCACCGTGCCCGGCTGCGGGTCGTCGCCCAGCCAGTCCTTTGCGCGGTATATGGCCCATCACAATCTTGTCGTCAGGCCAACGGAAAGACGGGTAGGTGTAGCCGGCCAGGCGGCGGTCGGCGGGCTGAGCGATGGGCTGCCCGTCCAACGTACTTGTCGTCAAAGACATATGCAGGTCTCTGGCTGCGACGCCCGTATCCGGCGGCCGCTGCCAGAAGAGCAGCAGGTCGCCGTTGTTCAGCACTTTGTAGCCGCGCAGGATGACCTGGTCGCCAAAAGGGGCGTCCAGCACGTGTTCGACCGGCGGCGCCGTGACAAAGCGCGTGGGGCGGATGCCGCCGTAGCGGCGCAGCGTCAGGCCGTTAAACGTTGCGTTCTGGCCCTTCTCGCGTCCGCCCAGCTCCAACTGCACAGGCGCCACATCGTTCGGATCGACCACTTCGTCCTGCCAGTTGACAAGCCAGGCGCCGCGCTTGCCGTCTGCTTCGTCAAAGGCAGCGATCAGCGGCGGGCCGCTCGTGTCGAAATCAAGCACGGCGTCGACGTCCAGGATCTCAAGGTCAGGCAGGCGTACCACGGGCAGATCAGGCGCATAGTACTGCCACACGGGCCAGGCATGCCCGCTCACCAGCACGATCTGCTCGTCCGGCGCCAGGCGGTCGCGGAAGAAAGCAGTGATCTGCCGCCAGTGATCCTTGTCGTAGGCATGATTGAAGAACCAGTTCCAGTTTGACCAGAGCCCGCCGGCGACGAGCAGCACAACGCACAGCCCCGCCGCCCAACGACTGCCCGGCATTCGCTGCACGTTTCGTCCGCACGCCCTCGTGTGCGCAGGCGTCGCCTGGGCACGCCGTCGTGCCCGTGCTGCGCAGGCCTGCGTGCACCCAACCCCGCCAGGCCCACCGCCCACACCAGCAGCAGCGCCGGCGCCGCCAGCATCACGTAGCGGGCGTTGAACTTCGGCACGTTGAAAGCCAGCAGGAGCACCGCCAGGATGGGCGCCGCCAACCAAAGCGCCGTGTAAATCACAAGACGGCGCGTCTGCGGCCACATGCGCCACAACCCGTAGATGGCGGCCAGGGTGATCACGGCATAACCAAGCAGCAGCCATATCCCGAAGCGCTCGGACATCGTCTCGCCGCTCGTAAAGCGCAGCGCGATATCAAGCAGCGCCTCGTGGAGCTTCAGCGTCCCCGTCCAATAGCTGCGATCGACCCGCAGGCGCGTGAAGAGGTTGGCAAGCCAGGGCAGATACAGAACGACGACCACGGCGTTGGCCACGACAAACGGCACGAGTGTCGCCCGAAGACTCGGGCCCGTAGGCCTGCGACGCACAGCCACGTCCAACAACCACGCGCAACCCAACCCGAGCAAGAGAAAGATAGCAAAGTAGTGGGTATAGATCGCCGCCGTGGCGATGACCACGTATTCCGCCCACAGCGGCCAGCCCGGCGGGTCGCGATCTGCCGTGCGGGCCAGCAGATACGCCGCCAAGATGCCGAGCAGCACAAGCAGCGTATACATGCGCGCCTCTTGCCCATAGTACACCAGCAGGGGATGTGCCGCCGCCAGCAGCGCCGCCAGCAGCGCCGCCGCCCGCAGCCGCGCCAGCCGCAGCGCCAGGACCGCCAGGAGCGGGATCGCCAACACGCCAAAGACGGCCGATGGGTAGCGCAGCGCCCACTCGCTCCAACCTGCGATACGGCCCCAGCCCGCCACGGTGTAGTAATACAGCGGCGGCTGGATATCGTTGGCCGTCCAGCGTGTCAACTCGACGAGGTCCCGCTGCGCGATGGTCGCGGTCACCCCCTCGTCATACCAGAGACTCTGGCTGTCCAGGAGAAAGACCCGCAGGCCAAAGCCCATCAGGATAAACACGAGGAGCAGCGCACGTGCGCGAGCACTCATTGCATTGCACCGCGGGGTGAGTCGACGAGCGCCGGCGGCTGAGTGGGGTGCTTCTCGCGCAGGAAGATGACGCTGGCGCCGGCAGCGAGCAGTTCGCCAAGCGTGATCCAGACGCGCATCGCAATGGCGGCAATGGTTACCAGGCCGCCACCCAGGAGTGGTGCGAGCAGCACATACAGCGCGCCTTCGCGCACGCCGATGCCGCTGGGCGTGATCAGGCTGACAAAGCCGATCGTGTAGGCAATTGCGTACGCCGCTACCAGATCGGGCGCCAGCTGCACCATTTCCGCCGGCGTGAAGTCCTGCAGGGCAAAGGTCAGCGCAGCAAAGCTGGCGCCCCACAACAGCCAGTCGCCGATAGCCAGCACCAGCAGCAGGGCAGCGTTGCCGCGCGTCAGGCCGGCGACCAGCGGCGGCCGGTTGAACTTGGCGAGCACCCAGTTGACCAGTTCGATCAGCCAGGAGGGCCGCACGACGAACATGACGACGGGTGCCAGGCCCACCGCCACCAGCCAGGGCGTCCACGCCTGGAGCAGGCCGGTGAGCAGCCCCCAGTTGCCTGTCAAGCCAAAGTAGACGGCGGCAATCGGCGAGGCCGCCAGCAGGATCAGGATCTGGTAGAAAGCTACGCTCGTCAGGGTTGCTTCGGGCGCAATCCCGCGCCGCTGGCACTGGAGTGTCATCGAAAGCGGCTGCCAGATGTTGCCCGGCACATAGCGCAAGATGGCACTAAGAAACCAGATGCGCACCGCAGGCCAGTACGGCAGGTGCGCCCCGACGACGGCCAACAGCTGCCGCCAGACCTGGATTTCGAGCGCCCAAGAGGCAAGCATGAACAGAGCGGATACCGCCAGCCAGAGGGGATTTAAGCGCCACGTATGCTGGCTCAGTTCTGCCCACTGGCTGCGCAGCAGCAGCACGATGAAGAGCACGGCCAGCACAAGAAAGAGTGGCTGCATACGGTGAATGATGCGCAGCATCACTCCAGCGTACCATGCGCCCGGCAAAAATACGAAATCCCTTCACTTTGACATTTCTATTGGGCAAGGGTATAATAGTGTACACTTGACACTAGGCACAATGAAGTGCGAGGTAAGCCTTGAGCGAGTTCATGCCAGTTAGCACTCCCGCCCTTTACACCTACGAACATCCCCGCCCCTCCGTCACGGTGGATATGATCCTGTTCGCTTTTCAGAACGATGAGTTGACGGTGCTGCTGATCCGCCGCACGCACGACCCCTACGCCAGGCAAATGGGCGCTGCCCGGCGGCTTTGTGGGCGAGCAGGAGGATCTCTATGATGCGGCCTTGCGCGAGCTCAAGGAGGAAACCAACGTCTCCAACGTCTACCTGGAGCAGCTCTACACCTTTGGCCAGCCGGACCGTGACCCGCGGGCGCGTGTCATCACAGTTGCCTACTTTGCCCTGCTGAGCGCCGACGAGGTGGCCCAGCAGATGATTCACAGCGGCAGCGATGCCGGCGAAGCCCGCTGGTGGAGCATCTACTCGCTTCCCGCCCTGGCCTTTGACCACGATCGCATTCTCGAGTATGCCCTGCAGCGGCTGCGTTGGAAGCTAGAGTGGACGGCCCTTGGCTTTCTGCTCCTGCCCAAGGAATTTACCCTGTCCGAGTTGCAGAAGGTCTACGAGACGGTGTTGAGCGAGCCGCTCGACAAACGAAATTTCCGCCGCAAGATCCTATCGGCCGGGGTACTCGAGGAGACCGGTAACATGCGGGCAGGCGATCATCGCCCCGCCAAGCTCTACCGCTTCAGCTCCGAGGCCGTTGAGATCGAGCAGGCGCGGCGCCGCTTCCCCTAAACTTGAGCGTTCTGGACCGTGCCTGGCTCGCCCCCTATCACCTCACCCACCCCCTGACCGGTGAGGCGAGCCTCGCACGAACTGCCTTCGGCGCTACGCCCGTTCGGCCACGATAGGGCTCTTGCGCGCCCCCAACCGTTTACCGATCCGCGCACCGAACCGCACATATACCGCAAAGACCAGCGTACCTAGCAGCGTGATTGCTGCACCCAATGTAAACGCAGCGGGATAGCCTACCTGGACGATTACATAGCCGGCGACCAGGGAAATGGCAGCGAAGCTCAACCCTGCAGCCATCTCGTTGGCGCCGTTCATGATTGCGCGCAGGCGCTCGGGCGTGCGCTCCATCATATAGACGTAGAAGGCAGGATAGCGCATCGAGGTAAACGACATCACCCCGACAAACCCGAGTCCCGCCACCGCGGCCGTGCTGCCAAACGCGATCGGCAGCATGGCGAGACCGGCACAGGCCGATGCAAAGACCGCCGTGGCGCCAAAGCCCATGCGGCGGCTGAGCGAGGGGCCGAGCAGGGCCAGAGGCACCGCCACCAAGCGCGCAGTGGCGGAGATAAAACCGATCTGAGCGGTGGGCAGCCCCATGGCACTGTCCATATACACATTGAAAAAGGTCATGGCGACGCCAATGCCCGCCACCTGTAGGAAACGCACGCCGGCCATAAACGCAATTAAGCCGTAGGCAGAGACGATGCTGGGCGCGCCGGCTGCCTGTGCCCTGATCTCCAGCGGCTGGTCTTCCTCGGCGTCACGCGTCTGGAGAACGACGACCAAGGCCACCAGGACGATCAGCCCCACCAGGAATAGGGGAATACCATAGGGGCCGGGCTGTGTCATCGCCACCCCAAGGATGCCGGCAAATATGGCCGGCATCAGGCCGCCGATCAAACCGCCGGCAAAGGATGCGATCGAGTTGAGCGCTGACTGAAAGGCAAAGACGTTGCCGCGCGCCTCTTCCCGTGTAGCCTTGAGCAAGTATGGGCCGGAGTTCACGTAATAAAGGGAGAGACCGGAGTAAGCGATCGTAAAACTGGTTAGAACCCAGGGCGCGCGCCATGTCAGGGGCATCATATTGGTCATGGGGACGGCCAGCGCGCCAATCCCCGTTACAAGCAGACCTATGATCATGATGCGGCGGCCGCCGAACCGCGTTCCCAGCCATCCTGCTGCCAGGCTGCCAAACGCAAAGACCAGGTTCGCGACCGAATTGGCCTGGCCGACGAATTCGGGACCGAAATTGAGCCGCAGAATGTAGAGGTTGAGGAGAACGGAGTAGATGCCGCCGTCGATCGCAAACCCGAGCAGGGCGGAGTTGGTTAACAACAAGCGCACGTTGCGGTGCGACCCGCGCAGTGCCTGCACATAGGCGGCAACCATGCTGGCGCTCCGGTGCGTTGGCGAATTTGCGCCGGAAGCAAACCCTCCCGGCCGGCAAACTGTTGGGTGAATTGATTCCCACCGTTGTACCGCAGAACAATTGGCGGGTCAAAAACGCGCGACCTGACGATTCCCACGCCTCGTCCAGGCGCCTAGCCCTTAATTCCGCCGGCCGCCAGGCCGGACACAATGTAGCGGTAAAAGACAAGCGAGATGATCAGCGGGGGCAGGCTGGCGATAAAGCCGCCGGTCACCAGCATGCCCCAGTCCACGCTGTGCCGGCCGATGAATTCGGCAATCGCCACGGGGACTGTCTTGGCGGCGTAGGTGGACGTGAAGACGAGGGCAAAGAAGAACTCGTCCCACGAGTTGAGCAGCGTAAAGATAGCCGTAGCGGCCAGCCCGGGTGCCGCCAGCGGCAGCGCAATCCGGATAAAGGACTGGAAACGGCTGGCGCCGTCGATGCGCGCCGCCTCTTCCAGCTCGGCCGGCACGCTCTGGAAGTAGCCGGCCATGATCCACACGACGAAGGGAATGCTAAAGGTCGAATAGGCCAGGATGAGGGCAAAGATCGTGTCGAGCAGCGACGCCGTCCTGAACATGCGAAACAGCGGAATGATGATCGAGATGGCCGGCAGCAGCTGCGTGCCCAGCACGAGCAGCAGCAGCCAGCGGCGCCCGGGGATGTTGAAGCGCGCGATAGCGTAGGCCCCCAACGTGCCCAGGGTCATGGCGATCGCCGTCGTGCCCAATGCCACCAGCACGCTGTTGCGCAGGGCCAGAAAGAAGGTCGACTGCCCGCTGTTTTCGCCAAACGCCGCCGGCTTGAAGATGTTGACGTAGTTGGCAAAGGTGATCTCCTGCGGCAGCAGGTGCGGCGGCACGCGCAGCAGGCTGGCCTGTGTCTGGATCGTGCTGAGAAACAGCCAGACGATGGGCGACAGGGTAAAGAGGAGGTAGACAACAAGCAGCACCCAGCGCAAGGCCGGGCTGAGCAGGTTGCCGCGCGCCGAAGATGTCATCCTACATCCTCCGTCCGCAGCAGCCACATATACAGGATGATGAGCACGAGCATAAAGGCCGTGATCAGCCACGCAACCGCCGCCCCATAGCCAAAGTAGAGGTAGCGGAAGGCCTGGTCATAGGCGTAGAACGAGATGACCTTGGTGCTGTCGGCAGGGCCGCCGTTGCCCGTCAGCACGTAGATGATGTCAAAGACGCGGAAGGCGCCGATCGTGCGCAGCGCCACGGCCACCAGGATCACGGGGCGCAGCAGCGGCAGCGTGATGTGCGCAATCTTCTGCCAGCGCGATGCGCCGTCGACTTCCGCCGCCTCGTAGAGGTCGTACGAGATCGGCTGCAGGCCGGCCAGCAGCAGCAGCGTCATGTTGGGCACGGTCTTCCAGACGTCGGCCAGGATGATGACGTTCATGGTCCAGAACGTATCGCTGAGCCAGGCCTTGGGCGCGTCGATGATCACCGAGCTTCATCAGGATCAGGTTGGCGACGCCGTAGGTCGGGTTGAGAATCCACGCCCAGAGCACGCCGTTGGTGACCGTCAGCAGCGCCCAAGGTGCGATCATGGCCAGGCGCGCCCCCAGCCGGCCGCGGAAGGACTCGTTGAGCAGCAGCGCAAACAGCAGCCCCAGCACCAGTTCCAGCGCCACCGAGATCAACGTAAAGTAGAACGTGCGCTGCACCGAGTACCAGAACGACTGCTGCTGGAACGCGTACAGGTAATTGGAGAACCCGACAAAGGGCTGCCCCTGCTCCGGGTTGCCGAGGTTGACGCGGTGCAGGCTCAAGATGAACGAGTCGACGAGCGGGTAGGCCACGACGATGAGCAGCACCAACGCCATTGGCGCCAGCATGAACAGGCCCAAGGTGCGTTCGGATAGCTCACCGCGACGAATTGTGCGATTGGTCATAGGAAAGTACCGTCAAGAGGTTGCGACGGATAAAGTTGCGAACACCCTTCCAGGAGGGCATCCTCCTGGAAGGGGTGCCTCCTGGCACAAGGCGGCATTACGGCGCGCTGCCGGCCTTGTTGACTTCGTCCACCGCAGCATCCATCGCCGCCTTGGGCGTCATGTTCTGCAGCAGGGCCTCGTGCAGATAGCGCTGGATGATGTCGGACTTCTGCGTGTAGCCCGGGACCTGCGGGCGCACGGCCAGGTACTTGAACTGCTCGCCATAGACCGGGAAGTCCTGGACGTTCTTCTGCAGGTCCGGATCGTTATAGAGCGACGACAGGACAGGGTAGTCGCCAGCGATCAGCGCCGCCTGCTTCTGCCACGCCGGGCTTACCATGTACTCCAGCAGCTTCCACGCAGCATCCTGGTTCTTGGAGCCGGCCAGCATTGCCCAGCCTTCAGAGCCGTTGACGCTGGAGCTCTTCACATCCTTGCTGCCCGGCAGCAGCGCGATCACGATGTTCGGCGCCGCCTGTGACTTGCTGGGGTCATTGGCTTCCGGCAGGGTGCCTTCCCAGTTGTAGGTGAGGGCATAGGTGCCGGTCTCCAGCGCCTTACGCACATCGTCCTCGGTGTATTCCAGCGATGCCGGATCCGCAGCCTTGTGCGTGTAGAGCAGGTCCACCATCCACTGCAAGGCATCGGTGCCGCCCATCTCGTTAAAGACCGCCTTGCCGTCGGCGTCGAGGATCTGGGCGCCCTTCTGCGTAAACATGAGCGCAACCCAGTCGCAGATCAGGCTTTCGGCTTGCTTCCACGACCAGACCGAACCCCACTGGCCCTCCTTGGTGGTAGCCTTGGCTTGCACCACAAACTCGTCGAGCGTAGTCGGCGGCGCATCAAAGCCGGCTTCCTTCAAGAGCTTCTGGTTGTAAAACAGGTGCTTGGCGCTGTTGAACCACGGCATGCCGTAGAGCTTGCCGTTGTAACGCACGGCGCTCAACGCAGACTCCGGCACGTCGCTGATGATCGCATCCGTGGCGCGGTCGCTGATGTCCTGCACCCAGCCTGCCGATGCAAACTGCGGCGTCCAAATCGTGTCCATCTCGATGACGTCGACATCGGCGCCGCCCTGGACGGAGGTGACGATCTTGTCGAACAGCTGGTTGTACTGGACCTGCGTCTGGTTGACCTTGATGCCGCTGGCCTTCTCAAAGTCCTGGATGAGGGGCTGGCGTAGATTGCTCGTATCGGTCCACAGGAAGTTGACGACTTGCCCACCGCCGGTGCCGGTTGAAGCTGCGGCGCTGCTGGTGGTCGCGGCGCTGCCGGGCGCCTGCGCGCCTCCTGTTGGTGCTGCACAGGCAGCCAACAATGATGCGCCGCCGAGCAGGCCGACTGCCTGTAGAAACGCGCGGCGGTTCATCTCGTAACGATTCGCCTCACTCACGGAAAGCCTCCTTTTCAGATAGAGGGAACGCATGGGAAAGCTTTGCTGGGAACAAGTTCCATGTTATCCACTTTCCCGGCAACATGCAACCCCAGATTCAGGTACAATATTTATAGGTGCTGCTGATGTGCGGCACCTGATTACACGCCTAAGCTCGGCAAAAGCAGTAAAGGAAACCGCATATGAATGTTGGATTCTATGGCCACGTCCGCCAATACCATGCTCTCAAGGCGGAGATCGACGCTGCCATCCAGGACGTCCTGGAAAGCGGCGAATACGTGCTCGGCCCAACGCTGGCGCGCTTTGAAACGGAACTCGCCACCTATTTCAAGATGAAAACGGCGATCGGCGTCAACTCGTGCACCGACGCGCTGTGGCTGGCACTGCTTGCCCTCGGCGTGGGCGCCGGCGACGAGGTGATCACGGTCTCCAACACTTTTTTTGCCACGGCTGAGGCCATCTGGTTTATGGGCGCCAAGGCGGTGTTTGTCGATATTGAACCCGACACATGCAACATCGACGTCACGAAGATCGAAGCGGCGATCACCCCCAGAACCAAGGCCATCATTCCCGTCCACCTCTACGGTCAGATGGTCGATATGCCCGCCCTGGCTGCCATCGCCCGGCGCCACAACCTGTTCGTGGTCGAAGACTGTGCCCAGGCCATCGACGCCCACGGCGACGGTTTTGCGATCGGCGAGTACAGCGACGCCGTCTGCGCCAGCTTCATTTCGAACAAAAATCTGGGCACCTACGGCGACGGCGGGGCCGTCATCACCAATCGCGACGACATCGTGCCACGCATACGCGCGCTGCGCAACCATGGTTCAATCCGCCGCTCGCATCACAGCATGGGCTACAACAGCCGCCTGGACGATCTGCACGCCGGCATCGTGAGCGTTAAGCTCAAGAAGATCACCGAGTGGAGTGACCGCCGCCGCGAGATCGCCGCCATGTATACGGCCGGGCTCAAGGAGACAAGCTTCAAGCTGCCCTACGAGAAGCCGGGCTACCGCCATGTCTACCACTTGTACGTAATCGAAACGCCGCAGCGCGATGAGATGCTCAAGTACCTGAACGATGCCGGCGTCGACGCCAAGCTGCACTACCCGATCGCCATTCACCAGCAGGAAGGCTATCCCTGGGGTCTGCCCGCCGACCTCCACCCCAGCCTCCCGAACACGGAAAAGTCGGCGGCGAGCGTGCTCTCGCTGCCGCTCTACCCGGAGCTGGAGCAGGCCGAGATCGACTATGTCATCGACATCTGCCGCGCGTGGGAAGACCGCTAGCGACGGCGCATGGCACTTCACCATCGGCGTCGACATTGGTGGCAGTGCAATCAAGTTTGCCGTGGTCGACCAGGCGGGCAGCATCGTCTGGCCGCCTGGCCGGCCAGGGCACGGCGGTGCGGCGGCACGCGTAGGCTACCGCGTGGCGACGCCTGGTGTCGCCCTGCTTGCATGGCAGACGACCGGTGAAGAAGAGCTGGTCACCTACGACGTCGCTGACGGGCGACAGCCCGACGCGAATGGCCTGGTCGACGGCAAATGGGTGGTCCCGGCTGCCGTGGCGCAGGCGGCACTCAAGAAGGTGCTGCAGCCGGGTTGCCGGAGGTTTCGCCATGCCTGTGGCGGCGGTCGGGCATCGGTGCAACCGGCCTGATCGGCCCCGACGGCATTGTGCGCGAGGGCTATGCGTTCACAGGGTACCGCGGCACGGACTGGGCGGCCGTGGCGGCAGAAGCGGGGTTCAGAGGCCCGGTGCGGGTGTTGAACGACGCGCGCGCTGCAGCCTGGGCAGAATATGCCCGCATCGGCGGCAGCGACGGTGCGTTCCTCCACGTCACCGTCGGCACCCGGGTTGGCTGTGCCATCGTCGAAAACGGCCGGCTGCTGGAAGGTGCCGACGGCTGCGCCGGCGAGTTCAGCTACCAGCAGTTGATCGGCCCTGGCGCCGACCGCTACCGTGCCGGGGCCAGGTTGATCGACGGCCTGCTCGACGATCCCACGGCCTTCGGCGCGGCACTGACCGGGCGTTATTCATGTCATCAATCCCAATCGCATCGTGCTGCGCGGTTTTGCGCCTGAGCTTTGTGGCCGCTGTGCAGGCCCACCTCGACCGCTACGTGTTCAAGACCCATCGGCGTCGCTCTGGAGACGGCGCGAACGAGATGGGTCCGGCTCCCTGTTGTACGTCGCCCGGCGCGGCGACGGCCTGGAATGTGCCGTGCTGAGCGATGGACAGACACGCAGATGCCGGCGTTGCGCCTGACTTTCTGAGTCGCATGATTGTGTGCGCGCCGCTGCCGCTCGACCGGCCGGGCGAAGTCTACTATGGCGAGATTGCCGGCAGCTTTGGCATCGAGGCGGACTATGCAGCGCGCACGGGGCAGCAGCGCACGGTTCGACGAGATCGCCGCAGCGGCAGCCAGCGGCGATGGCGCGGCTGCAGCCTGCCTGGAGCGCGGCAGCCAAGATCACGGCCGCCGGCATCGTAAACGTGTGCCGGATGACAGGTGCACAGCTGGTCACAGTCGGCGGCGCCGTGCCGCTGCTCTATGGCCCGTACATGGAGATCGTGTCTGAGTACGTAACGGCGCAGTTCGGCGATGAGGGTGCTGCCCCGACCATACAGCGCAGCGCGGCAGGCAATGACGCAGGCGTGATTGGGGCGGCGTTGTACGCGTGCACTGAAGTGACCAGTCCCGGGGACATTCTAACAGCCAAACCAATGGCTAGGTGACTTTTTTGCGATTCCGGGCCTATGATAATCATTCGCCCGCGGCTGATCGCGGGTATAATACTTCTTTTGGTGCTGGAATCCTGGCGCGGTTTTTCGAGGCAAGGAAAGCAGGAATTATGACCCAAAATGTAGCGTGCGCAGAATGTACGCGGCGGACCGCCCGCCGGAAAACGCGCACGGCCAAGCTTTAAGAATCTTGGCCGTGCGATTCGCTTCCTAGGCCACTATCGCAATATCACGATTCTGGCCTATCTGGCCCTGTTCCTCAGCACCGCGGCGCAGCTGATGGTGCCGCAGATGGTGCAGAACATTCTCGACTCCATCACGCAGGGCATGGCTGCCCAGCAGTTGGCGGCGATGCCGGCAAACGCCCAGCAGGCCGCTATGGCCTCGATGGGCATGACGCAGGACAAGCTCGAGCAGCTGGCGGCCAATCCCTACACGGCCCTCTACTGGTCGCTGGCGCTGATTCTCGTCTTTGCCGTCATGCGCGGTCTGTTCTCCTTTGCCCAGTCCTACATGTCGGAAAAGGCGGGCCAGAGCGTCGCCTTTGACTTTCGCAACGACCTGTTCGCCAAGATCCAGCGCCTCTCGTTCTCCTACCACGACCGCAACCGCACCGGCCAGTTGATGATTCGCGCCACCGACGACGTCGAGAAGGTGCGCCTCTTTATCGGCCAGGGCCTGCTTGATGGCCGTGCAGGCCGTCGTGCTGCTGACCGGCGCCCTGATCATGCTGCTGCTCACCAACGTGCAGCTGACGCTGGTCATCCTGCCGATCCTGCCGATTGCGCTGGGCATGTTCATGGTCTTCGGCATGGTCACGCAGCCGCTCTTTATCAAGGTGCAGGCCAAGCTGTCGGCGCTCAACACGATCCTGCAGGAGAACCTGGCGGGCATCAAGGTCGTCAAGGCCTTTGCCACCGAGCCGCGCGAACACGACCGCTTCGACCGCTCCGCCGACGACCTGATGCGCCAGCAGATCGAGGTGCAGCGCATCTTCAGCTTCCTCTTCCCGGTGATCTTCCTGATCGCCAACCTGGGACAGGCGGCCGTGCTCTACTTTGGCGGCCAGCAGATCATCAACGGCACGCTGACGATCGGCGAATGGCAGAAGTTCAGCCTCTACCTGATCCTGGTCTTCTTCCCCCTCGGCCAGCTCGGCTTCATCATCACGCAGATGAGCCAGGCCGCGGCCAGCGCCAATCGCGTCTATGAGATCCTCGACGCCCAGAACGAGGTGACCGACAAGCCCGGCGCCGTCCCGCTGCCGCCGGTACAAGGGCGCAGTGGAGTTTGACCGACGTCAGCTTCCGCTACTTTGGCAGCAGCGAGCCTGTGCTCAAGGGCGTCAGCTTCAAGGCCGAGCCGGGCCAGACGGTGGCCATCCTCGGCGCCACCGGCAGCGGCAAGAGCAGCGTCATCAACCTGATCCCGCGCTTCTATGATGTGACCGGCGGCAAGGTGCTGGTCGACGGCCACGACGTGCGCGATGTGACGATCGAGTCGCTGCGCCGCCAGATCGGCATCGTGCTGCAAGAGACCAATCTCTTCACCGGCTCGATCCGCGACAACATTGCCTTTGGCCGGCCCGATGCCAGTGACGAGGAAGTGATTGCAGCCGCCAAGGCCGCCGCGGCCCATGACTTCATTCATGAGCTTCCCCGACGGCTACGACACGCCGGTCGGCGAGCGCGGCGCGACGCTGAGCGGCGGCCAGAAGCAGCGTATCGCCATTGCGCGTGCGCTGCTGCTCAACCCGCGCATCCTGATCCTGGACGACTCGACCAGCGCGTGGACGTGCAGACCGAGGTGCTGATTCAGCATGCGCTCGACCGCCTGATGAAGGGGCGCACGAGCTTTGTCATCGCCCAGCGCATCAGCACCGTGCTCAACGCCGACAACATCGTCGTGCTCGACAAGGGCCGCGTGGCGGCGCAGGGCAAACACGCAGGACCTGATGGAGAGCAGCGAGATCTACGCCGAAATCTACCGCAGCCAGTTGGTGGAAGACCCGGTCGCCGCGGCAGATGACGACGAGACCGATCCGCCAGCGTCCAGGACGTGGGCCGTCAGGACGGGGCCGTCGCATGGACGGATGCGACCACAGCTGATTCGCTGACGAAAGCAGTCAGGTAAGGGGGATAGCGATATGATGGGACCTCGCGGGATGCTGGAACAAGAAGCCCGCAAACCACGCAGTGCGGGCACGACGCTGCGCCGGCTGGCCGGCTACTTCAGGCCCTACTGGCTGGTTCTGATCGGCGTGCTGGTGCTGATGATCGCCAACGCCTGGACGCAGGTGGTGACACCCGAACTGACTGGGCCAGGCCGTGGACTGCTACCTGACGCCGGCGGTCACCTCGCAGGCGGCCGCGGCCGCCAACGCCGGCGACGCCGCCGACGGCTCGCCGGCTGCGCCGGTCGAGCCCAACACCACAGCGGCTGCCACCAACTGCTGGTTTGGCAATGTGCCGGCCGGCGCGCCGATCGGCGCCTACGTGGCAGGCCTCAGCACGCCTGGTGCTGGGGCTGGTCGGCGTCTATGTCCTCGGCGCGCTCACCGGCGGGCTGATGTTCTTTTCGATGGGCTGGACCGGCCAGCACGTGCTGCGCAGGCTGCAGATCGAAGTCTTCGACCACCTGCACGAGCTGTCGCTGGGCTACTACAGCAAGACATGAGAGCGGCGACCTGATGAGCCGCATCACCAACGACACCAGCACGATTCAGCAGGCGCTCGGCTTTGCGCTGGTCCAGGTGCTCAGCGGCAGCCTGATTGATCGTCTGGATCGCCTGGACGATGCTGGCGATCAACTGGGTCTACGCGCCTGCTCAGCCTGGTCGTCGTGCCGTTCATGGCGATTGCCACCGTCTGGTTCAGCGGCCAGGCGCGCAAGGCCTTCCGCCGCACGCGCAAGGAGATCGGCAACGTCAACGCCGAGCTGGAGGAGAGCATCTCCGGCGTGCGCGAGGTGCAGGCCTTCAGCCGCGAAGACGCCAACATCGAGAACTTCCGCCAGAGCAATGCGGCCAATCGCGATGCCAACGTGCGCGCCGTGGCCTACACCTCGGCGCTGGCGCCGACGCTCGAAGGCGCTGGGCTACGTCGCGATCGCCATCGTGGCCGGCGTCGGCGGCATCCTCATGCTGCGCGGCCAGACGCTCGGCGGCACCGCCGTTTCCCTGGGCCTGATCATCACCTTCATCGGCTTTGTCCAGCGCTTCAACCAGCCGATCGCCCAGATCGCCATCATGTGGGCCAACATCCAGAGCGCCATCGCCGGCGCCGAGCGCATCTTCGAAATCCTCGACGAGATGCCCGACATCGTCAGGAGAAGCTTCGACGCCCAGCCCATGCCCGCGATCCAGGGCCATGTCGTCTTCAACAACGTGACGGCCGAATACAAGAAGGGCGAGCCGGTGCTCAAGGACATCAACCTGGTGGCCGAGCCGGGACAGACGATCGCCATCGTCGGGCCCACCGGCGCCGGCAAGACGACGCTGGTCAACCTGCTGCCGCGCTTCTACGACGTGACCGGCGGCAGCGTGACGATCGACGGCGTCGACGTGCGCGACGTGACGCTCGCCAGCCTGCGCCGCCAGATCGGCGTCGTGCTGCAGGATACCTTCCTGTTCAGCGACACGGTGATGAACAACATCCGCTACGGCCGGCCGGAGGCGAGCGACGAAGAGGTGATCGCCGCGGCCAAGCTGGCGCGGGCCGACGAGTTCATCGAGCAAGCTCGCCAGACGGCTACGAGACGGTGCTGGGCGAACGCGGCGCCGGCCTCAGCCAGGGCCAGCGCCAGCTGCTCTCCATCGCGCGTGCCGCCCTCGCCAACCCGAACCTGCTGATCCTCGACGAGGCCACCAGCAGCGTCGACACACGCACCGAGCGCCAGATCCAGGCGGCGCTGGACCAGCTGCTGGCGGGGCGCACCAGCTTTGTCATTGCCCACCGCCTGAGCACGATCCGCAACGCCAGACCAGGTGCTGGTGCTGGTCAAGGGCGAGATCGTCGAGCGCGGCACGCACGAGGAGCTGCTGGCCAAGGAGGGCTTCTACTACAACCTCTACATGAGCCAGTTCAAGCGGCAGGAGCAGGTCGTCCAGGCCACCGCCCAGCGGGCCAACGGTTCAGGCACGCTGGCCGCGCAGCCGGCGTAAGTAGCAGTACCGTGCGGAGGACATCGAACGTGCCGGCGGACCTGCGAACGCAAGCGTTCGCAGGTCCCCGGCACGTTCGCATTCTACTACATTCTAGATCATCAGCTTACATGCTATAATCGTCATATTTCCCAGCCGCAACGGACCGAAGTTTGTCGCATGCCCAATTCCACTGTCTGGTCGCCGAGACACTCCGCACTGCAAAGCCTGCTGAATGCACTGTCCGCCGCCACTGCGCCGGTCTACGTCGTGGGCGGTGTCGTGCGCGACCATCTTCTGGGCCTGCGCAAGTCCACCAACGACATGGACGTGGTCGTCGAGCACTCGGCGCTGTTGGTGGCACGCCAGGTGGCAGACAAGCTGGGCTGGGCGTTTTATCCCGATGGATCCCGAGCGCGACGTAGCCCGGCTCGTATTTACGGCCACGACGCCGCCATTGGTATGCGATATTGCCGCCATGCGCGGCGGGACAATCGAGCGCGACCTGCGGGCGCGTGACTTTACCATCAATGCGCTCGCCGTCCAATGGCAGGGCCGCAAAGCCGTGCAGCTTGTCGACGTCACCGGCGGGCAGAGTGACCTCGAGCAGGGAATCCTGCGCCGCGTTTCGCCCTCCAGCCTGGCGGAAGACCCCGTGCGCCTGCTGCGCGCCGTGCGCTTTGCCGTTCAGCTGGGCTTTGCCGTCGAAGAACAGACCGAGCTGCAGATGCTGCGCATGGCGGATACGATCCGGCTTGCCAGCACAGAGCGCGTGCGCGACGAACTGTGGAAGACGCTGCAATCCGAGCAGCCGGCAGCAGCCGTAGAGATGCTGCGCCGCTACGGCCTGCTGCCCTATGTGCTCCCCGAGGTGGCGGGCATAGTCGGTGTCGAGCAGAGCGCGCCGCACGTACTTGATGTCTATCAGCATACGCTGGCGGCGGTCACCTTTGCCAAGCAGCTGCGCGACTGGCTCTCCGGCGAGGAGATTCCCGGCCTCCACGGCCGCCGTCGGTGCCTGGCAGGCGGCGCTGACGCCCTGGCGTTTCCGGCTGCGCGACCATTTCATGCAGGCGATCACGGCCGACCACCTACGTATCGATTGGCTCATTTGGCATGCCTTGTTGCATGATATCGGCAAGCCGCAGACGCGTACGGTCGAAGAAGATCAGTAGAGGCAGACGAAACGGGCATAGCGAGATTCGCAGCCAACGCTACCGTTTCTTTGGCCACGACGAGTTGGGCGCTGACATGACGCGCGGACGCCTTGAGGCGCTGCGCTTCAGCCGCCAGGAGGCCCAGCTCGGCGAGCGAGGTTGTCGCCGCCCATATGCGCCCCCATCATCTGCACGCCAGTTTTGGGGCAAATCCATTGAGCAGGCGTGCCTGTTTTCGTTTCTTTCGGGATGCTGGGGGCCGCGGCTTTGACGTCCTGCCCGGCGTCGACGTCGTGATGCTGGCCCTGGCCGATTACCAGGCGACCTACTATGGCCGATCCGCCGCCCGACTGGGAGGGCTATCTGCGCCACATGGTCCAATTGCTCGAGTTCGCCTTTCACACGGAGGGGCTGCAGCAGGTACGCCGCCCCCTCGTGGACGGGCATACCCTGATGCGCTACTTCAACCTCCAGCCTGGGCCCGAAGTGGGCAGCCTGCTGGAACGGCTGCAGGAAGCACAGGCTGCCGGCGAGATCGCGTCTCCCGACGAGGCACTCGCCCTGGCCGCCACCTGGGTGCTGGAGAAGAATAACTAGCTCGCATGACGCAACAAGTCTGCCCGTTTCTCGGCACGCTGGACAGCAACAACCGCCGCGGTCCACACGTCGAGTTCCCAAGCTTTGAGAACCACTGCCTGGCCGGAGGCACGCCCGAACTGATCCTGCTCGGCGACCAGGCGACCTACTGCCTGGCCGCGGCCTGTACGAGCTGCCCGCGCTACCGCACCGAGCCACGCACAAGACCAGGCGCTGGGGGCGGCCTTCGTGCCGTTTGTCAATATGGCCGAAGACACCTGGACGGCGAACGCCGCATCAGCCCCGGACTGTGCGCTGCTCGGCAGCAGCCGCACTCGACGACGATGAGGGCGACGGCGGCCGCGCCCGCTGGGGCAAGCTGGGGGCAGCCCTCATCTTTGTGACCGTGCTCTTGTGCGGCAGCTTGACCGCTGCCTACAGCGGCTGGCAGTGGGTCACGCGCGACCTGCGCCCCCAAACCGCCGCCGGCCGTGTGGACGTAACAGGGAACACTGCGCTTGATCCCGAGCCCACGCCCGCAGTATACGTCGTGATGACGGCCACACCGCAGCAGGTGGTGATCGCTGCGCCGCAGCAGACGCCCGCAGCCAGTACTGGCACAGACGCAAGCGGCATCATCCCTGTGCTGCCACAAGCCGTTACGCCCACCCCGATCCGCATTGACCCCGGTGCCGTCGGCACTGGTTCCGCGCGGGCTCAGAAGCGACGGGCACCGGCACCCCAGCGGCGGGCCCCGCCATCGGCGACCCCTCAGAAGGTACGCCCTTAGTGGACGTAGAGCTGCTGGTGCCCACGCGCCGGCCGACACCCGTTTTTGATGTGCCGACTTCCACGCCGCTGCCGGACGGGCAGCACACCCGGCGACGCCGCCGCGCCTGCTGCCGACCAACACGCCTGTGCCCACGCCGGCGCCGCTGGGCACCCCGATTGTTCTCTTTGCCCCCAAGGACAAGGAGCTGATGAAGGGCGACTGCACGATGGTGCAGTGGAACGTCCAGAACGTGCGCGAGGTGTACTACGAGAACCTGCCGGAGAACGGCCAGGGCGAACGCGAAGAGTGTATGCGCAAGGCAGAGGACCAGGTCTACTACGCTCCTGGTCGTGCTGGGGTGACGGCTCGCCGCACACCTATACGACGACTGTAGCCTACCTCCCGCCCACGCCGACGGTCACGGTGACCCCCAGCTTCACGCCTGAGCCGGTCTTCACGCCTACCTGGACGCCCGAGCCGGCCACGCCGACGCCGCCGCCCAACATGTTCTACGCAACAAACCTGTCTGTCAATGGCAGCGCAGACATCCAGTGTGCGGCCGGTCAGACCTGCGATGTGGGCCTGCTCATCACCAACGGGGGCAGCGGCACCGACAACGTAACGGTCATGGTGCTCTCTAGCGATGGGTTCCCCGTACAGTTATGTCGACCTGATGGCGTGTGTGGCAGCGGCGGCATCCCGATCAACAACATCGGCGCCAGCAACACGGCGTATGTCAACGCCCGTTTCAGCTGTCCCAGCGGACGCCGCATCACAGGCGCGCGGCACGGCCAGCTTCCAGGCGCGCAGCGATGGGTCCGGCGGCGGCATCACGTCCGGCGTCGTCAACGTATCGGTTACCGTACCCTAGTCATCGTTCAGTGCGCAGCCCACGTGCGCTTCCGACGCGGAATGTTTTTGTAGCCAAGGCAGCAGCAAACAATGAGTGACTCCGAGGAAACGTTACTTCAACGCTTGCGTGCATCGGTCATCCAGATGCGCAATACGCCGCAGCGCACGACCACGCCCGTCGTGCAGCATGAAGTCAACGTGCGCGACGCCATTCGCCAGCTCTCGCGCAGCCGCGTAAGCGAAATTCTGCGCCAGCTGCGCGCCACGCGCAGTCTTTCCTACGAACAGGTGCGCGAACGCACCGGCCTGTCGCAGCAGCTGCTTTACGACGTCGAATACAAGGACCGCCGCCTCACCCTTCCCGAACTGACCGCGCTCGCCACGTGTTACGAGGTCAGCATCAACGACATCCTGGGCATCGACATCGAGCTTTAGGCGCAGAACGAGCGGGCAATGAGTGCACAGTACGAAGTAGAGGTAGCGGCAGCCAAGATCAGCAAGTACGCCTCAGCCGAGAGCGGTGACACGGTAGAGATCGTCGAGCGCCCTAAGGGCGGGCTCAGTGCCGTAGTAGCCGATGGCCAGCGCTCCGGCCGCAGCGCGAAGGCGATCAGCAACCTGGTCGTGCGCAAGGCGATCAGCCTGCTGGCCGAAGGCGTACGCGATGGCGCCGTCGCGCGTGCCACCCACGACTATCTCTATACCGAACGCGAGGGCAAGGTCAGCGCCGAGCTCAACATTGTCAGCGTCGACCTGGTGACGCGCACACTTGTGATCAGCCGCAACGCCCGCTGCCCCAGCCTGCTGCGCCGCGGGGAAGAGTTTCTCTGGCTCGACACACCCACCGAGGCGATCGGCGTCCACCGCAGCAACAAGCCGGCGATCACCGAACTGCCGCTGGCCGCGCCGTTGAGCTTAATCGTTTTCACCGACGGCGTCTGGAGCGCCGGTGCCGCCACCGGCAGCGTGATCAACCTGCCCGACATCGTGCTTGCGGTCGACCCCGACGCCGCCTGCCCCGCCCAAGCCGATCGCCGACGCCATCCTCGACGCCGCCCTGGCGCTCGACCACGGCCGCCCCCGCGACGACGTCACGGTGCTGGTAGTCAAAATCATGCCCCAGCGCGACGAAACCGGCATCCGCCGCCTCACAGCCAGGTTCCCATCTAACAATCCCCCGTTTAGTTCGCACGCCCACGTGCGACTCTCCCGGCTTCGGCGACAGACCACACACCGTGCCTGGCTCGCCCTCCATCACGTCGCCAGCCCCGTGCCTTGTGGGGCGAGCCTCGCAGGAACTGCCCCCACGTGCGCTCCACTCTTGGTGAGGTCGCTCACTGCACGCAGCTGTAAAATAAGCTTTACTCGACGCAAGATGCAACAAAAGCTGCCCGTCATCAAGGTAGTCGGCGTCAGTGCCAGCGGCAAATCGACCCTGGTGCGTGCGCTGCGCGAGCACGGCTACGACGCCCGCGCCGTCAGCCAGGAGCACAGCCACTCACCTACGCTGTGGAAGCAGTTCGACGTACCCCGCATCCTAATCTACCTGGATTCCACGTTGGAAGTGCAGCAGCAGCGCCGTCCCGACGTTTCCTGGAACGCCGGCAACCTGGCCGCCGAGCGCCAGCTGCTGCAAAACGCCCGTGCCGAGGCCGACCTGCGTCTCAACACGGCGCAGCTAACCGGCGCCGAAGTCCTGCACCTGGCCCTCGCCTACCTCCGCGCCAAGCGCATCCGGCACGCCCCAGGCCCGCTGCCGCCCCCCGGCGAAACCGGCGCGCCCGTGAAGGGCAAAATCCGGCTTGTAGAAGTGCTGACTGCGAACTGTGCGCGACGGACGCACCGTCTCGACCCCGGCACGGCGCCACGTACTTCCCCTACGACGATCGGTTTGCGCCGTGCCGGGGACGTTCCCCTTCCCCTACTCCTGCGGCATTCCTCCGCCAAACCCCGCCGTCAGCTCCGGCTGCTGTGGTCCCTCGATCCACACCGCGCCGTCTGACCAGTTCTCCTGCTTCCAGATCGGCACGATCGCCTTGAGCCGCTCGATCGCATAGCGGCACGCCTCAAAGCACCCGTCCCCGCGGTGCGGCGTCGCCACCGCAATCACCACGCTGGGCTCGCCGATCTCCAGCCGTCCTGTGCGGTGCACGATGCTGACAGCCTCTACCTTTGGCCACTGCTGCTTGATCTCGTCGCCGATGCGGGCGAGCATCTGCTCCGCCATCTCAGTGTACGCCTCGTAGGCCAGAAAGTCGGTGCTCCGCAGCCCTTCCTGCGTGACGGTCTCCCCGCGCACGATGCCCCCAAAGGTGGTGATTGCGCCGCAGTTGGGGCGAGCTTACACGCGCCGCCACGTCGTCCAGCGACAGCGGCTGGTCGGTAATCTCATAAAGCTTTTTAGGCTCAGTTGTCGTTTCTGCCATCGGTCGTACCTTTCTAACATCCCCCCGAAACGGGTGGGAAAAGGGCCAACTCGTCGCCGGCGTGCAGGAGCTGCGTGGTCTTGGCATATTCCTGGTTGACGGCCACGTAAATGGTGCGCGTGGTGACGGTGAGCTGCGGATAGCGCCGGTCCAGCTCCGCCAGCGCGTCGGCGACCGTGGCGCCTTCCGGCAGGTCAAGCGTCTGCTGCGCCCACCCGGCCAGCTGGCGCAGGGTGGCAAAAAGTCGAACACGAATCTGCATGTCTCTCCCGCTTCCCTGCTATCGCTAGCGCTTCCAGTCGCCCGACTTGCCGCCCTGCTTCTCGAGCAGGCGCAGGTTGTCGATGGTCATCGTCTTCTCAAGCGCCTTGGCCATGTCGTAGATCGTCAGCGCCGCCACGCTGGCAGCCGTGAGCGCTTCCATCTCGACGCCGGTCTGCCCGGTGCAGCGCACGGTCGTGGTGATGACCACGCAGCTGCGGGCGTCGTCCAGTTCAAAGTCCACCGCTACCTTCGACAGCAGCAGTGTGTGGCACAGCGGGATCAACTCCGGCGTGCGCTTGGCCGCCATGATGCCGGCAATGCGCGCCGCCGCCAGCACATCGCCCTTGGGGACGTCGCCGTCACGGATCGCAGCCAGCGTCGTGGGCAGCATGTGCACCTCGGCCTGCGCCACCGCCGTGCGCACGGTTACCGCTTTCTCGCCGACGTCGACCATGGCCGCCCGGCCACGCGCGTCAAGATGGGTCAGTTCGCTCATACGCACTCTTTCTAAAGGTCGCCGATCAACAGCACGTCGACGAGGCTCCCCTGCGCCAGTACGCCGCTGCCGGCGGGCAGTTCCAACAAGGCATTCGCCGTAGCGCAAGCTGAGCAGCCGGCTGCTCGCCTGGTTGCCCGTGCTCACAGCCACAAAACCGCCTTGCCCCGCCTGCGCGGCGGCATCCCAGTGTACCACGGCCCGGTGATACTCGGGCCGTTCAGAATCCAGCGGAAGCGGCTGCGCCAGGCTGGCCCGCACGCGGCGCAGGTGCGGATTCGCCCAGCCGCCCAGTTTGCGGATCGCCGGCACCGCCAGCAGGTAGAAGGTCACCAGGCTGCTGACAGGGTTGCCCGGCAGCCCAAACATCAACCTGCGGCCCGGGCTGGCCCCCTCACGCACATCTACCGTGGCAAAGGTGAGCGGCTTGCCCGGCTTCATGCGCAGCCGCCCAAAGTGCACGGTCCCCGCGCGCTCGAGCAGCGGCTTGATAAAGTCCAGGTTCCCCATGGAGACGCCGCCCGAAGTCACGACGATGTCGGCCTGATCCAGCCCCTGGTGCACCTTGGCCTCCAGCTGCGCCCGGTCGTCAGGCGCAATCCCCAGGTCAAGCGGCTCGCCGCCCGCCGCCATCACTGCGGCCAGCAGCGTGAAGCGGTTGCTGTCACGGATCTTGCCCGGTACCAAGCTGGCGCCGGGGTCCGTGAGTTCGTCGCCCGTCGACAGCACGGCGACCCGCGGCTGCCGCACCACGGGCACCACTTGCCGGCCCACCGTCGCCAGCAGTCCCAGTTCTGCAGCGCCCAGCCGCACCCCGGCAGGCAGCACTTCTTCTCCCGTCGCCACGTCATAGCCGATCGGGCGCACGTCCGCCCCCGGCTTGACCTGCTTGCCGATCCGCACGTATGCCAGCCCGTTGCGGCTGGGGAGCAGTTCGGTCTCCTCCACCATGACGACCGCATCGGCGCCCGGCGGCACCGGCGCGCCGGTCGTAATGTAGGCCACACTCCCCGGCGTCACGGTAAATGGCGGGATGCGACCGGCTGTCGCCTCGCCCACGATGGCATATTCTCCCGGGCCGTCGGCCGCCCACACCGCGTACCCGTCCTTAATCGAGGCGGCAAAGGGCGGCAGCGGGTCCTGCGCCAGCACCGGCTCGGCCAGCACACGGCCAAGCGCAGCCGCCAGGGGAACGTGGACCGTCTCCAAAACCTGCGCCTGCGCAAGCACGATCTCCAGCGCCTCGGGCACCGGCAGCATGGCGTAATGCGACTCAGCCATAGACCAGTGCCACCCCGCCCAGGCTGCTGCCTACTCGCCCGGACCGGTCAAGTCCGCGGCCGGCCGCACTGCCACCACGCCGGGCGCACGGTTGAGGGCCGCTGCCCCCTGCGGTGTGGCAGTGACAAACAGCAGGTCAAAAGCGAGGGCATCCCCCATATCCTTGACTTCCCCTTCGAGGCCTTCGCTGGCAATCCATGCCGTCAGCTCATCGCGATGGCGCTGCGCATTGTCGCGCAGCCGGCGGTACCGCTCGCTGCGGCTCATTTTTTCTTGATCAGGCCTGTCTTGATCGGGCCTGTCCTGTTCTTGGCTGTTGGTGCGTGAGAACTCGACCATGACGTTCATCCACTGCGTGGAGTG
The DNA here is from genome assembly GCA_963791135.1 of uncultured Chloroflexia bacterium. Taxonomy (GTDB): domain Bacteria; phylum Chloroflexota; class Anaerolineae; order Caldilineales; family Caldilineaceae; genus Fredericiella. The sequence continues at coordinate 26,235 of CAWBRX010000018.1, read as the reverse complement.
ACCCGTCCGCCGCACCCGCACTTGAAGCCGATGGCGCCGCGCTCATAGCTCATCCTCCTATACGAAACGCGCCAGCCCTGCTCCCCCACGGTCAGGGGGCACATCCAACGGCAGCGCGGTCTTCACCAGGTGATCCCAAAGCGCCCGCCCCTGCAGCCCGGGATCCTGCGCCGCATGCAGGGCGGCAATGCCGGTGACGTAGGGGGCAGCCATGCTTGTCCCGCTCATCTTGCGATACAGGCTCCGATTGTAAATGGTGCGCTCGAAACTGGAAAGTACGTCCACCCCGTAACCAACCAGGTTCGGCTCGATCTCGCCGGTCAGCGGTGACTTGCCGCCGCCGCTAAAGCCCGCCACCTGGAGGTCCCAGTCGACTGCCCCCACCGAAAGCGTGTCAGCAAAAGTAGGCAGGCGCCCGCACCGAGTTCACACCCTCGTTGCCGACGGCGCAGATCGGCAGCACGTGAAACTCGTCGAGCAGCGTCGAGAGCACCTTCTGCAGCCCCTGCACGGGACTTTCCAGGTCTGTACGGTCGAGCGACGCATGCAGGAAGCCAAGCGACATGTTGACGATCACGGGCTTGTCGCGGTTGGCAGGATCCTCAAACTGGGCCAGCACCCAGTTGAGCGCGACCACCACACGCTCGAGACTTGTACGCAGCGTCTCGCTCTCCAAGACTGCCGCCACCATCAGGTCCGCCTCCGGTGCAATCCCCACATTCCGCCCGGCGATGATGCCGCTGACGTGCGTGCCGTGGCCGTCGACGTCAAACCCGCGCACCGTACGCATCACGCCGCTGCGGGGGTCGAGCGGTATGTAGCGGAAGTCGATCACCTTGCGCCGCAGTTCAACATGGTCGGCATCGACGCCGGTATCGAGCACGCACACCAGGGTACCCTGGCCGCGGTTAGCCTGGGCGTGCGCCAGTTCGACGCCGCTGGCCTCCGGCCAGCGGCGATCTCTGCTGCGGCAGGCGCTGGTACAAGCCGCCCCCGCTCGGGCGCCGCCAGCGCCAGTTCGGCGTTGGGCACGATCATATACTCCGGCTGCAGCATCCGCCGCGCCTTGTTCGCCACCTGCGGGTCATCCGCCTCGACGACATACGCATCCAGGTAGCAGAGCGGCCAGAGGCTGTTGTCGCCGTCGGCGTTGTGCTCGCAGGGATCCAGCACCTGCAGGCCGATGCGTTCGAGCTGTTCCGTCGTATTGGGCTGCTGGGCAGCCTCCACCAGCACGGTGCGGGTCTCGGCCACGCTGTGCGTTTGTTCGGTAGCAGCTTCCTTATGGGGGGAACGGCGCAGGGCAATAAACTTCTCGGCCATGGGGTTCAGCTTCCTGCTCTTTCCGGCGGTGCGGTGCATCGGGAATAGCGAACGTCTATTCTATCACCATTGTGCCACACCGGCGCAGGCGTCGTCTAGTGAGCGAGCCTACGCAGGTATTACCGTGCCTGACACTGCTTCCTTGACCCAACTGCACCTCGAACCCGGCAGGCAGCGCCTCGCACGAGTCTCAACAACACTTCACCGATTCAATGAAAGGACACCATGATCATCTGCCGCTTGCCCGGGCACACGGCCGGCGGCGGTTACCGCCAGCCCCTGCCAGGTCGGCCCCACCGACATATGCCGGGCATCCAGCGCATGGCATCCGGCGCAGCCGTTTGCCAGCGTCCGCTGCTGTCCCTGCGAGGCATCTGCCGCTCGCGCCTGCGCTCTGAACGGAAATTACCTCCGGCTGCCACGTCTGTACCATAGATTCCCCCGGGCTGACTTCGCATTTGCTCCCCCGTTCCCGGAAGCCTCTCTGGCACGGCGCAAACTCAACTCGCTGCCTCCCAATATCGCTGCACCCAGCCAGGGGCGTTCTACTCCCCAGCTTCCAAAATCGTGCACCGCACGCTCTGCGCCCGGCTTGCATTTGCCGCCAACCTGTGGTAGTATCCTTTAGCTAGCGAGTTGTCGACGGGCTTGCCTGTCTGGCGATGACGCAGCGGAGGTCTAGTGTTCGTGCGAAAGTGGGCTTGTCCCACTTTTGTTGTTGTTAGGGGTATTGTTTATCGAGTTCGGCTCGTTCTCGCCATGGAGGGCTGGGAGAGTACAACAGAATATGTCAAAAGCGTTAATTGCAGGTATCAACCAGGTGGCAACCGATAAAGGACTCGATCGCGAGATTATCTTCGAAGCGATCGAAGCAGCGTTGGTATCTGCCTACAAGCGAAACTATGGGTCCGTCGCCAACGTCGGCGCCGAAGTCGATCGCGTCAGCGGCGAAATGCGTGTCCTCACCGAACACGAGGTGGTCGACGACGTCATGAACCCGCGCACGGAGATCTTGGAGGCCGACGCCCGCCGCCTCGTGCCGACCGCCCGTGTGGGCGACGTCATCCGCGTGCCCGATACGCCGGAAAACTTTGGCCGCATTGCCGCCCAGACGGCCAAGCAGGTGATCCTCCAGCGCATCCGCGAGGCGGAACGCGATACGGTCTACGAGAATTTTGCCCACAAGGTGGGCGAGGTGATCACCGCCCAGGTGCGCAGCATCGATACCCAGTCGGGCGCCGTCTCGCTCATGCTCGACGACAAGCACGAATGCTTGATGATGCGCGAGGACCAGATCGCCGCCGAAAAGCTGCGCCGCGGCGAGTACGTCAAGGTCTACGTCGTGGACGTGCACAAGAGCACGCGCGGCCCGGTGATCAAGATCAGCCGCACCCATCGCAACCTGCTGCGCCGCCTGATGGAGATGGAAATCCCCGAAGTGCGCGACGGCATCGTCGAAATCAAGTCGATCGCCCGCGAGCCCGGCGCCCGCAGCAAGGCGGCCGTCGTGGCCACCGTGCCCGGTGTCGACCCCGTCGGCAGCTGCGTCGGCATGCGCGGCCTGCGCATCCAGAATATCGTCAACGAGCTGGCCGGCGAGAAGATCGACGTGATCGAGTGGAGCAGCGACTCCGCGACCTATATCCAGAACGCCCTGAGCCCGGCCAAGGTGCAGACGGTCCTGCTCGACGATGGCAGCCCCATCAAGACGGCCACCGTCATCGTGCCCGACCGCCAGTTGAGCCTCGCCATCGGCAAGGAGGGCCAGAACGCCCGCCTCGCCGCCAAGCTGACCGGCTGGCGCATCGACATCAAGAGCGAGAGCGAAGCCCGCGAAGAGGGCATCGACCGCGTGATCGTCGAGCGCGCCCAGCAGGCCGCCATGAAGGCGACGGACGACCTGCTCGCCAAGGCAGAACGCATCCTGCGCCGCGAGGACGAAGGTGGCGACGACAAGCTGTGGCAGGCCGCCCAGGCGCTGCGCGACATGGACACCATCGGCGGCGAGCGCCCCGACGTGCTGCCGGTCGACTTCAAGTCGTTCGAAGAGCTGGTGCAGAACATCGAGGAGCTGCCGGCGCCCAAGGTCTTTGGCGAGGCCGCTTTTGAGGATCAGGAAGGGAATCGAAGCCCTGCCGTCCGATGTCCAGGTCGACGCGGCCTGGCCGCCGGTCGCCCCCGTGGAGCCAGTTGCGCCGATCTCCGAATCCGCCTTCTCGGCCGAGGAGATCCCCTCGGCACCTGCCGATGAGGCACTGCCCGAGGTGATCACGGCCGACATGCTGCGTGCCCGCATGGCCAAGCGCAAGGAGGCCAGCTTCACCGAGGCAGATATCGAGGTCCCGGCCGAACTGCTGGCCGGTATCGACGAAGACAGCCTCAAGGATGACGAGGAGTGGATCGACGAAGTCCATGGGCGCTCGCGGCGGCAAGCGCAAGAAGGCCAAAGGCCCCGCGGCCAAGCCCGCGCAAGCAGGATAAGAAGAAGGCGCCCAAGAAGCGTGGTTGGGGCGACGAGGACGATTTCAGCTGGTAGGCTAAGATTGCCCCCGAGGGGCAATCTTACTTAGAGATTTTCCAGCAGCCGGCAGATTATACTTGCCGGCTGCTGGAAAATAGAGATGAAGGTTGGAACTGTAGTACAATGACGAAGCAAGCACGTGGGCCACGCCCTAAGCACGTTCCCCAGCGAACGTGCATTGCCTGTCGCAAGGTGGGCGGCAAGCGGGGCCTCGTGCGCCTGGTGCGTACCGCCGAGGGGAACGTCGAAGTTGACCCCAGCGGCAAACTGGCAGGACGGGGCGCCTATCTTGCACCCCGTGCGGTCATGTTGGGAAGTTGGTTTGAAGGGCAGCCGGATCGAGCAGGCGTTGCGCACAAAGCTCACGCCAGCGAACCGAGGAAGCCCTTCAAGAGTATGCGCAATCGTTGCCGGAAGCCGATCCCGCAGGGGAAAATGCAGCCGGCGCTGCGCCGCAGGCAGGTGCGGCACAAGCCGCAGGAACAGAATGACACAGGAATACGCATGAAGCGTATGATGCTTGGTAATACCCTGGACTACCAGGTGGAAGACCATGACGGCCGGTAGACTGCTGTCGCCAATGGGAGTGCGAGCTCCCAGGGGGAACCCAAAGTCCCCCGGTGCCAGTATGTCGCCGCAGCGGTCGGGAGTACACCCGGCAGGTTGGAGCAAGAGCATGAGAAACTGACGCTGGCGGTGTACGCCGACTTCGTTCCTCATCTAACTCCTCGCCTGTCTCACCTCTCCTCCCCGCTGCGACCAAAACCGAACCGTTATTTTGCAAGCTTGTTCATCTTTCTGCTGCCTGAAGGCGCACAGCATCGCCGTTTTGGCGATTATCCTGGTCCGGCGCCTTGCCCGCGCGTGGCCGTTGGTACGGATGACGGATCGGCTTCTGGTATTTTTACGTTTAGAGGAGGTCTATACATGACCGCAAATTTCAAATCGTCGCCCAAAGACTCACGTGGCGGCACCCAGGCCCCACCACGCAGCGGGGGCAGTTCGGGTAAGGGCGGCGGCTAGCTAGCGGCGGCTCTGAGTAAGGGCGGCGGCTCTGAGTAAGGGCGGCTAGCAGATGGTGGCGGCGCAGCAAGGGCGGCAGCGGTGGTGGGGCAGCAAGGGCGGCAGTCGCCCACCTGATAACCGCCAGCAGAATCGGCCAGCCGAATCGCCAGCCAGATCGCGGGCCTGCTAAGCAAGAGGATCCCCGCAGCAGTGCGCAGCCGCCCGTCAAGGCGCCGCTGCCCAAGGAAGTCACCGTCGAAGCGGCCATCACGGTGCGCGACCTGGCGACGCTGATGCAGCGCAGCCCGATCGACCTGATCAAGATCCTGATGCAGTACGGCATCATGGCGCCGATCACCCACACGATCGACCACGATACCGCCGTGATCCTGGGCGAAGAGCTGGGCGTTGCCGTGAAATGGCCGGCGCCCGACGCAGACCGAGGAAGCCGAGCCCGAAGAAGCGGTCGAGGGCGCCGTAGAGCGGCCGCCGCGCACGCTCCAAGGTGCAGCAGGTCGTCCAGGGCCAGGATGCCAAGAACATGGTCGAGCGGCCGCCCGTGGTCGCCGTGCTTGGGCATGTCGACCACGGCAAGACGACGCTGCTCGACCGCATCCGCCACACCGACGTCGCCGCCGGCGAAGCGGGCGGCATTACGCAGCGCACCGGCGCCTACCAGGTGACGATCAACGGCAAGAAGATCACCTTCCTGGACACGCCGGGCCACGAGGCGTTTACCGCCATGCGCGCACGCGGCGCCCAGGTGACAGACATCGTCGTCCTGGTCGTGGCAGCCGACGACGGCGTGATGCCCCAGACGAAAGAGGCGATCAGCCACGCCCGCGCGGCCGGCGTGCCCATCATCGTCGCCATCAACAAGATCGACAAGGCCAACGCCAATCCGCAGCGCGTCATGGACGAACTGGCCCAGGAAGGGCTGCAGCCCGAGCAGTGGGGCGGCGACACCATCATGGTGGAGATGAGCGCGCTCACGAACCTGGGCATTGAGGACCTGCTGGACAATATCCTCGTGCTGGCCGAAGTTGAGTCCTTCAAGGCCAATCCGAAGGGCGCAGTGCATCGGCACCGTGGTCGAGGCCGAGCTGGACAAGTATCGCGGCGTCACTGCCACGCTGCTCGTGCAGAACGGCACCCTGCGCCGCGGCGATACACTCGTGGTCGGCAAGACCTGGGGCCGCATCAAGGCCATGTTTGACTACGAAGGCAAGGCGGTGCAGGAAGCCAGCCCGAGCACGCCCGACCGTGGTCCTGGGCCTGCAGGAGGTGCCCAATGCCGGCGACGTCTTCGAACGTGTGCATGAACGACAAGGAAGCGCGCCGCATCGCCGAGGAGCGCAAGCTGGCGGCCAATGTGGCAAGCCAGCAGCCGCCGCGCCCGACCATGTCGCTCGAAGACTTCTTTGCCCGCATGGAGGGTGGCGAGACCAAGACGCTCAACCTGATCGTGCGTGCCGACATGCAGGGTACGCTCGAGCCGATCGTCAACAGCCTCAACGAGCTGGGCAACGAAGAGGTCGAACTCAAGATCCTGCAGGCGAGCATCGGCGACATCTCGGAGTCGGACGTGATGCTGGCCGAAGCAAGCAACGCCGTCATCATCGGCTTCAGCGTCGGTGTGGACAAGTCGGCGCAGGTGCGTGCCGAGCAGTCGGGCGTCGAGATTCGCCACTACGACATCATCTACAAGATGATCGAGGACATCGAAGATGCCCTCAAGGGCATGCTCGAGCCGATCTACAAGGACGTCGTGGTCGGCCACGCCACCGTGCTGCAGCTGTTCAAGCTGCGCAAGGGCGTCGTCGCCGGCTGCATGGTGAACGACGGCTATGTCAAGCGCGGTGCGCTGGCCCGCGTGCTGCGCGGCGGCGAAGAGATCGCCGCTGGCTCACGTGTGGAGACGCTGCGCCGCTTCACCGAAGATGTGGCCGAAGTGCGCACCGGCTACGAGTGTGGCATCAACGTGGGCGCCGCCGACGCCTTGCTCAAAGAAGGCGACGTCATCGAGTTCAGCGAAAAGCAGCGCGTGCGGTAGACAACCGCCGCGGTTACTGTAGGGCGCACATGGTAGGGGCACAAGGTCCGGCGGAACAGCTCGCCGAAACCGAGTTTCTCCGCCGGACCTTGTGCCTCATAGCCTACTCGCTGCCCCATCTGATGCACCCGAGGACCTTGCGCCCTCCTGGTGCGATTGGAACGGAGGTGCCGCTATGTCTAGCGAGATTCGCCAACAGCGTGTGGCGGAGCTGTTGTTTGAAGAGCTGAGCATCATGGTGGCGGGCGAGTTGAGTGACCCGCGGATCAGCCTGGCAGAGGTGCTCAAGGTGGATATCAGCAAGGATCTGCGCAACGCCAAGGTCTTTGTACACCACGCCGACGAAGAGGTCAGCCGCCGCGACTTTCTCAAGGGCCTCGAAAGCGCCACGCCCTGGCTGCGCGGCCAGTTGGCCGTGCGCTGCGGGCTGCGCGTCGTGCCCGAGCTGCTGTTTATCTACGACGATTCCCCTGAACGCGCCGCTCGCATCGACGAGCTGCTGCGCCAGATCGCAGCGGAGCGAGGAAGCCAGCCGCCCTGACGGCGCCGACGACACGGCAACTGGCGCCAAGCCAGAAGCCGGCGGGCGCCCCGAGCTGACAGCTGGCAATCGGCGCCTTTGCGTAAGGCAAACGTAAACAAAGTGTACGATAAAGGCCGCCTGTGTAGGGCGGCCTTTGTTGTATACTATAGGCGCCCTTCCCCGCTATATGCCTCGGCGCACCGCTCCACTACCTTGCAGACAAAAGACCGATGCATTTGATCGCGTTCTGACGCATGATGCATATAGCGCATCGGCGCAGGGTCATCCGTGTCATTTTGTTTGCAAGAGGAGAACAGCATGCGCAGTTTGCCCACGCTCTATGCCGGCAGGCGGTTCATTCGGACAGCTCGCCGCCGCGGCCCCAGGATCGGCTTTTCCCTCATCGCACTCCTCGTCGCCGCCGCTTTACTCTGGACAGGCCCTACCCTGCAGGCCCAAGATGATCCCCAACCACCGGACGCGCCGGCCGACCTGCTGTACCTGCCTGCGCTCTCCGGCGGTATCGCGCCCGAAGCCGGCGCCGTGATTCCCGGCCAGTTTATCGTCGTGCTGCATGACGTGACGGCCCGTGAAGCCACCGCGCCCGTCGAAACGGAGGCAGTCACAGCTTCACGCCTGGCCGCCAGCGTCGACGGTGAAATCCTCTATGTTTATGACGCTGCCTTGAGCGGGTTTGCCGTGCGCGTGCCGCCAGGGGAGGAGATCTCGGCGGCGGCCACGCTCGAGAGTGACCCAAAAGTCGACTATGTTGAACCCGACCGCGTGGCCCGCGTGCTCGAAACCGACGGGACCCAGACAGGCGCCACCTGGGGTCTCGACCGCATCGACCAGGCCAGCCTGCCGCTCAATTCGACCTATAACTATCCCAACACCGGCGCAGGCGTCCACGCCTACATCATCGATACGGGTGTCCTCATCACGCACACCCAGTTCACCGGCCGCATCGGCACGGGCTTCTCGGCGATCGGCACCAGCTCGAATTATGTCGACTGCAACGGGCACGGCACCCACGTTTCCGGCACCGTTGGCGGCACAACCTACGGCGTGGCCAAGCAGGTCACCATCCATCCCGTGCGCGTGCTGGACTGCAACGGCTCGGGCTCCAACTCGGGCGTGATCGCCGGCGTCAACTGGGTCACGGCCAACCGCCAGCTGCCGGCCGTCGCCAACATGAGCCTGGGCGGGAGCGCCTCCTCGGCCTTGGACACGGCAGTCGCCAACTCGATCGCCGCCGGCGTCACCTACGCCATCGCGGCCGGCAACGACAACCAGAATGCCTGCAACTATTCGCCGGCACGCACGGCCGCCGCGCTGACCGTGGGGGCAACCACCAACACCGATGCCCGTGCGTCGTATTCGAACTACGGCACGTGTCTCGACATCTTTGCCCCGGGCTCGTCGATTACCTCGGCCTGGTACACCGGCAGTTCGGCCACCGCCGTGCTCAGCGGCACCTCGATGGCCACACCGCACGTGGCAGGCGCAGCTGCGCTCTACCTGGCCGCCAATCCCTCCGCCTCGCCCGCACAGGTAGCGCAGGCGCTGACCGCCGGCGCCACGGCCGGCAAGGTGACAAATCCGGGCACCGGGTCGCCGAATCGCCTGCTCTATGTGGGCTTTATCGGCGGCGGCGCGTCGCCGACGGCAACGCCGACCACGGTGCCTCCAACCGCCACGGCAACGCCGGTCCCCCCGACGCCGACCGCCACCTCGACGCCGATCTCGACGCCAGGTGCAACGGCGACGCCGACCGCAACCCCCACGGCAACACCGCCGCCCGCCACCTGCCCCAACCTGCTCAAGAATCCGGGTTTTGAAAGCGGCGCGGTGAACTGGACGCAGTCGTCTACCAAGGGCTATGCCCTGATCTGCACCAGCACCAGCTGCGGTGCTTCGCCGACGGCGGCGCACAGCGGCACCTACTTCTCATGGCTGGCCGGCGCCAACAGCGAGGCCTCGCAGATCAGCCAGGCCGTGACCCTGCCGGCAGGCCAGAAGACGACGCTCTCCTTCTGGAACCGGATTACTTCCACCGACACCTGCGGCTACGACTACGGCTACGTCCGCGTGGTGGCCAACGGCGCGACGACCAACGTCAAGACCTTCAACCTCTGCACTTCCACCCAGACCAGCGGTTGGGTCAAGACTACCGTCGACCTCAGCAGCTATGCCGGCCAGACCGTCACGCTTGTCTTCCGCGCCACCGCCGACTCGACGCAGATCAGCAGCTTCTTTGTCGACGACGCCAACCTGGTCAGCGGCAGCACCTGCGTCGCCGCCGCCGATGCCCCGCAGGTAGAGGCCGCAGCCCTCGACGCCGGGCAGGACATCGCCCCCAGCGTAGGCCCCAAGCCGCAAGGCCCTGAGGACACCGCCGGCGCGCGCCAGTAAGCTGCTAGACCGTGCCTGGCTCGCCCCCCTTCACCTCACCAACCATAAACCTGGTGGGGCGAGCCTCGCACGAATCTGCACCGCCTCGACGGGACGTTCTTCCACTATACCCGACGCTGCCAGCCTTCGTATTACCCAGTCGCCGCGCCGGCCAGATACTCGCGCAGCGCCGCTTCTACAGATGCAACACCTTTATATGCCAGCAGCGCAGGGGATGCCCCGTCCAGCACTTCCAAGAACCGCCGCGCCCAGGCAGGGTCACTCGCCAGGCTGCCCAGCGGCGTGCGATAGGTGTGGACGGTAAACAGCACGGCACCGGTTAGCGGCAGGCGGGCCAGGGTCTGCCGCTCCGTGCGGAAGAAGCACAACTCCTCCACAGTTGGCGGCAGTTACGGGGGGCATCTGCGCCTGCACGGCAGCGTACGTCTTGGTCGAAAGATCCAGTTCGCCGCCGACCACCAGCGACCAGTTGTAGCGCCACACCGGCCGGTCCGCTTTCAGCCGCTCGAGCAGCAGGTTCGACGACCGCCCGATCTGCTCGCCAAACCCCGGTACCGGCGCGTGAATGTCCAGGAACGACCGGCCCATCTTTTCTTCGAGGCTCCACCGGTTGGCGAAGCAGAGCTGTCCGGCTACCAAGGGGCAGGCTGCACTGTTCCCATCCATCAGCAGCAGGTCCTCCTGCACCTGCCGCCCAACCCAGTCCAGCGGCGCCCAAGGCAGCGTGCTGCTGTCGCCGTAGCGAAACTGGCAGGATTCACCGAGGCGATGATTGTGCCACTCCCATGTATCGTCGGTGCACACCAGGCTGAAATCATCTGGGATAGTGCCGGCAGAGATCCTGGAGGATCAGTGCCAAGGCTTCCCACTGTGACGCCGCGCTTTGCGGCAGTGCCTGGTAATAGTATCCGTAGTCGCCGGCCAGGATCGCTTCTTTGAGCGCCACTTCTTCGGCATAGGTGTCGGCGTCAATCTCGATCAAGGGGCCATCCGCTAAAGGCCGCGCGCCAAGGGCGAGCCGGTGGGCGTTGGCGCTGAGTGTGTAGTACGGGAGCATGGCCGTCACCTTTCTAGGGCACCTATTCGTGGGCATCGTTTGTGGACGCCACGTTGCGTACGGGCAGCCGCAGACTATCGCGTGGGCGCTGCGGACTGGTATACTAAGGCTGTCAAAAAGCCCGGCGGCTGGGCCTGGATTGTCCTTGGAACGTTATTATCGCCAACTCCCGCCCCCACGCCAAGCTGCCTCAAAAGTGAAAAGAGCCCTGATTATGTCAAAAGAAAACACGGGCGATCTCGCCGCCTACCTGCAGTCTGCCCGCCCGCGCCAGCTGGAAGAACTGGAGGAGTGGCTGCGGATCCCGAGCATCAGCGCGCTCCCCGCGCACAAGCAGGATGTGCGCCGCGCCGCCGAGTGGCTGGTCGACCACCTGCGCCAGATCGGGCTGCACAACGTGCGCTTGATCGAGAGCGACATTCACCCGCTCGTCTATGCCGACTGGCTGGACGCCGGCCCGGATGCCCCGACCGTCCTCTGCTACGGCCACTTCGACGTGCAGCCGGTCGATCCGCTCGACAAGTGGTCGTCGCCCCCCTTTGAGCCCACCCTGCGCGGCGACGACCTCTATGCCCGCGGCGCGTCTGACGACAAGGGCCAGACCTTTATCCACGTCAAGGCGATTGAGGCCCTGCTGGCGACGACCGGCCGCCTGCCCGTCAACGTCAAGCTGCTGATCGAGGGCGAAGAGGAGTTTGGCGGCGAGACGATTGAACATTATGTCAAAACACACCAGCAGGAACTGGCCTGCGATGCCGTGCTGATCTCCGACACACATATCCTGTCGCCAAGCCAGCCTTCCATCATCTACGGGCTGCGCGGCATGTGGGCCGCCGAGCTAACCGTCACCACTGCGCGGCGCGACCTGCACAGCGGCTCCTTTGGCGGCGCCGTGCACAACGCCAACCAGGCGCTGGCCGAACTGGTGGCGGCGCTCCATGACGCCAGCGGCCGCGTGGCCGTCCCGGGTTTCTACGACCAGGTGCGTGCGCTGGACGGACGACGAGCGCGCAGCGCTGGCACGCGTGCCCTACGGCGAAACCGAGCTGCTGGCCGAGACCGGGGCCAAGGCAGCCTGGGGCGAAGCAGGGCTACACCGTCACCGAGCGCGTCGGCGCCCGGCCCACGCTCGAAATCAACGGCATGTGGGGCGGCTTTACCGGCGACGGCTTCAAGACCGTGATCCCCTACGAAGCGCATGCCAAGATCAGCTGCCGTCTCGTGCCCGACCAGGACCCGGCCGTCATCACCAGGCTGATCGACCAGTATCTACACACACTCGCACCCGCCACCGTGGACGTTACGCTGCACGTCTATCACGGCGGCCCCGCCTTCCTGGCCCCGTTTGACGGCGCCGCCGTCCAGGCCGCCGCCCGGGCCTATGCCCGCAGCTTCGGCGTCGAACCCGTCTACATGCGCGAGGGCGGCTCGATTCCGATCGGCATCATCTTCCAGCAGGAGCTAGGCGCCCCCGTCGTCTTCATGGGCTTCGGCCTCGCCGACGACAACCTCCACGCGCCGAACGAGAAGATGCACCTGCCGAATTTCTACCGCGGGCATCGAGACGGTCGTTGCCTTCTTCTGAGGAGATGAAGGTGAGGGGTGAAAGTGTCAGCGACCTCACCCTCGCGCCCCCTCACGCCAACCAAATGCACGTCCACCTCCAACGTGCGGATCGCCTCCAGCATCCCCGCCGGGGCGTCGGCGTCGGTGATCAGCACGTCGAAGTCGCGTATGTCGAAAATCTTGGCCAGCGAGCGCACGCCGAACTTGGTGCTGTCCATCAACAGCACCACGCGCGCGGCGCTCTCGGCCATGGCGCGCTTGACCTGAATTTCCAACAGGTTGGGGTCGGTCACGCCTTCGGACGTGGTGATGCCCGTGGCGCTGAGAAAACAGGTGTGGGCGTTGATCTGGCGGAAATAGGCTTCCGCCTGCGGACCGACGAAGGTGAGGCCCACGTCGCGCAAGAGGCCGCCGCAGCAAAAGACGGTCACGCGGGCAGCTGCTTGGCCAGCTCGTTCATCGTACCGAGCCCGTTGCCGATCACGGTGAGGTGCCGGTAGGCGGGCAGGTAGCGCGCCATGGCCGCCACCGTCGTGCCGGCCTCCATCAAGACAATATCGCCGTCGGCAATAAAGTGCTCGGCGGCATAGCGGGCGATGCGATCCTTCTTGGCCTGGTTGATCACCTGCTTGCTGGTGTAGAAGGGTTCGGCAAAAGGCCCCGGCTCCGGCCGCCGCTCCAGGCGCGTGGCCCCACCGCGCACGCGGCGCAGCCGGCCGGCTTCCTCCAAGCCCGTCAGGTCGCGCCAGACCGTCATCAGCGAAACGCCAAAGCGGCGCACGAGATCTTCATTCGTGACCGTGCCCTGTTCTTCGACGAGCGTGACAATCTGGTCACGCCGTTGGTCAGTCAACAGCCGCGGTCCTGCAGACTCTTCAGCGACCATGTTATGCCTGCGGTTTCAATTAACACTACATTGGCTACGATATAACAAAATATAACACCCCACCCCGGGGCTGTCAATGGCTGATTCGAGTCGCCCGGTCATGGACGCTTGACAAATCTGCCGCACGATCAGATAGTTGGCCCATGCCGCAAACCACTGCCTGGGTGTTATGACGACAACACGCACGCCCCTCGCCGAGATTGTCCGCCTCTTTCTGCGCTTGGGATTCACCGCGTTCGGCGGCCCGGCCGCCCATATCTCCATGATGCACGACGAGGTTGTGACGCGCCGCCAGTGGATGACCGACCAGCATTTTCTCGACCTCGTCGGCGCGACCAACCTGATTCCGGGCCCAATTCGACCGAGATGGCCATCCACATCGGCTACGAGCGAGGAGGCTGGCGCGGGCTGATCGCGGCGGGGGTCTGCTTTATCATGCCGGCCGTCCTGATCGTGCTGGTGCTGGCCTGGGCGTACGTCGAGTACGGCAGCACCCCGCAGGGCGATGCGCTGCTGTACGGCATCAAGCCGGTCATCATCGCCATCGTGCTCCAGGCCCTGGTGCGGCTGGCGCCCAAGGCGCTCAAGAGCCCCCTGCTGTGGGTGATCGGCGGCGCGGCGCTGGCGCTATATCTCTTGGGCTACAACGAACTGCTCATCCTGTTCGGCGGCGCGTTCCTCTTTATGGCCGTCCAGGCGCTGCGCGGCTTCTCCGGGACGTTAGCCTTGGTGCTGCCGGGTGGAGCACGCTGGCACTGTTCAGGGCTGCTCCAGGCAGACCGGCATCTGCCAGCCGCCGATTACGCTTTGGCGCATCTTCCTGGTCTTCCTCAAGGTAGGCGCGCTGCTGTACGGCAGCGGCTACGTCCTGCTCGCCTTTCTGCGCAGCGACCTCGTCGTCAACTACGGCTGGCTGACCGACCAGCAGCTGCTCGACGCCGTCGCCGTGGGCCAGTTCACGCCGGGGCCGGTCTTTACCACTGCCACCTTTGTCGGCTACCTACTAGCAGGGGTGCCCGGTGCAGCCGTGGCCACGATCGGCATCTTCCTGCCCTCGTTCTTGTTTGTGGCCCTGCTGGCGCGGCATCATGCCGCACCTGCGCAAGTCGCCCTGGACCGCCGCCTTTCTGGACGGCATCAACGTCACCGCCCTGGCGCTCATGGCGGGCGTGCTGTGGCAGATCGGCCGCGCCGCCATCGTCGACATACCGACTGCGATCATGGCCGTCGCCGCTGCTATTCCTGCTGTTTCGGTTCAAGATCAACTCGGCATGGCTGGTGGCAGCGGGCGGCGTCATCGGCCTGGCAATCTTCTACGTGCAGGGCAGGCTCTAACTCTTGCGTGAGGGAAACAATGAAAATCGCGTTGATTTCCGACCTTCATTTTGGTCCACGCGGCTCGGGGTTTCATAAAGGTGTAGAGCGCAAGCTGACGGAAGAGGCGGCGCCGCTGGCACAGGCGTTTGTGCGCCGGGTCGCCGCCGGCGGCTATGCCTTTGCCGTACAGCTTGGCGACCTCATCGAAGACAGCGACCACGACGGGCGACCTTGCCCACTATCGGCAAGGGCCTGGCGCTGTTTGCGGGCGCCGGCGTGCCGGTATACCACGTCGCCGGCAATCACGACACGGCGCATATCACGGCGCCCGAGCTGTGCGACCTCCTGGGGATTCCTGCACTCTATTACGCATTCGACGTGGCCGAATATCATTTTGTTGTGCTGCACTCTGCCCAACCTTCCAGCGGCGAGAAGCAGACCACCATTGCGGATGAGCAGCTGGCGTGGCTCGCGGCCGACCTGGCGGGCACGACCAAGCATACGGTCATCTTCCTCCATCACTCGCTGGCCGACCAGGAGCTTGCGGGCAACGTCTGGTTTGCAGGCCTGCCGCACGAATGCCTGGTAGAAAACCGCCGCGAGGTGCGTGCGCTGCTGGCGCAGCACGATCATGTCGTCGCCGTCGTGAACGGCCATCTGCACTGGAACCATGTCGACCAGCACGGCGCGCTGCCCTATATCACCCTCCAATCCGCGGTCGAAAACGTGGCAGAAGATGCCGGCTGGGAGCGCATCCCTGCCGGTACGTGGGCCGAACTCACCCTGCAAGAGGGTTCTTTACCTTAGCAGTCTATGGTGCCGGCGCCTACCGCTACACGCGCCATTTGGCCCGCCACGCTAACAGCTCCCGCCTTTTCGGCGTAGCCCGTGCACGCCCCGTGCGGGGTGGCCGTCAGGCCACACGCGATGGCGGGCTCACGGCCTGGCCAGGCGCTCGATGGCCGTCACGACTTCGCGTGGGGGCTTGTGGCGCGCCAGCCCGTTCAGCCAGACCACGGTCTCGCTGTCCTGGCGCACCACGATTCCGCTCAGCCGCCCGTACTGCTTGAGGAAATCGCCCGTGTTGGTAAAGCCGCGGCGCACGAAGAAATCGTCGCCTTGCGTTCGGCCAGCTGGCGCAGCGCTGCTGATGCACTGGTGATATCCGAGTCGGCCAGTTCCCCGTCGGCTGCCAGCCACAGCAGGTTGACGATGCTTGGCGGCATCTGCCCTACCTTGTCGCACAGCACAGCCATCAACTTGCCCGTGTGTCCTGGCTTGACGCTCTGGGCATCGCCCGGCGCAGTGTTGTCCTCGCTGCGCATGATCGGCAGCGCCCAGATCTGCTGCACGGATTCTGCGCACCTCGACATTGAAAGGGGTGTGCGTCTTGAACGTCACGGTGTAGTCAGGTCCACGCTGCTTGGCTGCAGCGTACGCCTCATACTCCAGTGTAAAGCGCTCCTCGCCGAGCAGCAGCAGGGCCGTCTGCAGTTCGGCGCGTACGTCGAGCAGCCCACCCTCGTCCCGTGCGCTCTTGAGCTTGGCGCGGATTTTGGACCGATTGCCGCCGGCAAACTCCCGGAAACGGCGCGAGTCTCGCACCCAGCTCGCGAACTCTGATCTGAACTCCCCCATAAAGCCAGGCTGCAGGCCGTCAAAGATGTTGGCCAGCAAGTCGTCAACCGCGGTCACGCTACATTCCTCCCCGCGAAAATCATACGCACAGATCGTGCTCTTGACAAGGGGCACAACAATAGCGTGAAATACCTGCCCTACGTTCCAGCGTACAGCACGATGACGACAGAGGAGATTTGCATGAATGAAGAGCCATCTTTGAACCCGACCATCTATGCCGGCTGGCATGAGTACCAGTCAAAGCTGATCACAGCCCTGGCGCCGCTTACCGACGTGCAGTTGGGCCTGCGCGTGGAGCCGGGCATTCGCTCCATCGAAGAGATCGTCACGCACATGATCGGCGCCCGCGCGCGCTGGTTCCAGGTCGACGAAGACGCCGAGGAGATTGCCGCGTTTGCCCGCTGGGACAGTCCCAGCATGCCCCTGCGCAAGGCTGATGAGCTGGTGGAGGGACTGGAATCGACCTGGCGGCTCATGCAGGCGGCAATTGCACGCTGGACGCCGGAACAGTGGGCCCAGGAATATCCGGGTGAGGAACCGGGCGATCCAGCGGTCATGACGCGCGCGTGGATCCTCTGGCACCTGATCGAGCATGACCTGCATCACGGAGGAGAGGTGTCGCTGACGCTTGGGCGGCACGGCTACGCCGCGCCCGACATCTAGACGGCGGTACGCCGGAGGGCAATCCCACCATCCACCATTTCGGACAGCATCTCGAGTTCATCCACATAGGTCGCTTAGCACAGCACTGTCGTCACACTTCCTGCTCTAGCCTCTTTGCCAGCTGCTCCGTATCCGTCGCCTGGAGCATCGCCCGCAGTTCATCATCCTTTCCCACGTCCACGCCTTCTTTGCGCAGGAGTTGGACCATCAGTTCCAGCAGCTTGGTAACCTCTCGCTCGCTGATCTCCTCCACCTGCAGCGCCACCTCTTCGCGCAAGTCGGCGATACGCGCTGCGCGGTTCTGCGAAATGAGCACGACGATGGCCAGAATGATAGCCTCGAGCGAGACAATCATGGTCAGCAAACCAAAGGGAAAAGGATCAAATTCGGGCAGACCATGAATCAAGCCAGTATTGACGGCAATCCAGGCCGCAAACCATACGCAGTTGGCGATCAAGAACAGCATGCTGCCGAATCCGGCGGTCATTTCATCTGCCAGCCGTTCAGACAAGGTACGCTTTACATTGGCGCGTGCCTTGACGCTCTGCTGTATCGCATCGGCCGTCCTGTCGATACTTTTCCTTGCCTCTTGCGGGCAAGGCATCCTTTGATCGTTTCATAGCAACCTCAGGTAGTGTGTACCTCACGCCTGAACATACAAGATACTCTGCTCTACATTACTCCTATAAGGCCACCAGAGTTCCCGTACCCATTCCTCTGGCCTCTGCACGCCTGTTGCCAGTAAGCGGCCTTGGCTTTATCCTTGTGGTCCACACGCTTAAGGTCAAGGAGAGAGGAGATTATGAAGGAATATCGCTATCTCATCATTGGCGGCGGCATGACGGCCGCTGCGGCGCTTAAGGGCATCCGTGAAGTCGATGCGACGGGATCAATCGGCCTGCTCACGGCCGATACCCACCCGCCTTATGCGCGCCCACCCCTGTCAAAGGCGCTCTGGAAGGGGCAGACCACGGTCGAAAAGATCATGAGCAAGATCCCCGACGGCGTCGACTTGCACGTTGGCTGCACTGCCCAGACGCTGGACGTGGCTGCAAAGCAGGTGACCGACAGCGGCGGCGAAACCTATCGCTACGAGAAGCTGCTGCTCGCAACCGGCGGCACGCCGCGCCGCCTGCCCTTTGGCGGCGACGATATCATCTACTATCGTACCCTGGACGACTACCTGCGCCTGCGCAGCCTGGCCGAGCAGCACCAGAAATTCGTCATCATCGGCGGCGGCTTTATCGGCTCCGAGGTTGCGGCCGCACTGGCAATGCAGGGGAAAAGCGTCACGATGGTCTTCCCCGACGCCGGCGTCGCGCAGCGCGTCTTTCCCCCCGAGGTCGTGAGCTTTCTCAACCAATATTACACCGAGAAGGGGGTCGAGGTGCTGACCAACGAGCGCGTCAACGGCCTTGAAGGCTCCGGGACGCAGCTGGTCGTCCTGACCGAAAGCGGGCGCCGGATCGAAGCCAACGGCGTGGTGGCGGGCATCGGCATCCAGCCCAACGTTGACCTGGCCGCGGCCGCCGGGCTGCAGGTCGACAACGGCATTGTCGTCAACAGCTCGCTCCAGACAAGCCAGCCCGACATCTACGCGGCGGGCGACGTGGCCAATTTCCAGGACAACGTGCTGGCCAGCCGCCGCCGCGTCGAACACGAGGACAATGCCAACCGCATGGGCAAGGCCGCCGGACGGGCCATGGCGGGTGCCAGCGTGGATTACGATACGTCGCCGATGTTCTACTCGGACCTGTTTGACCTTGGCTACGAGGCAGTCGGCGAGATCGATTCACGCCTGCAAGTCGTGATCGACTGGCAGCAGCCCTTTCAGAAAGGCACCTTCTATTATCTCAAAGATCAGCACGTGCGCGGGGTCCTGCTATGGAACGTCTGGGGACAGGTCGACGCCGCCAGGGCCCTCATCCGGTCCGGCGAGACAGTCACCCCAGAGTCGCTAACCGGGCGCATAAAGTAGGGGCGCAAGGTCCGGCGAAGACAGAAACCAGTTTCTGCGAGAAACTCGGTTTCTGCCTGCGCCGGATCTTGTGCCCCTACTTCCACGGCGAATAGTGCGGATTGATCTGTCGCAACCGCTGCCCGGTGCTGCTCTGCGGCAGCAGTGTCGCCCAGGCTGGCGGCGATGGCGGCGGCGTGCGCGTGCAGCATGGCATCACGTGTGCCGAGGCGCAGCGCTTCTTGGCTGTAACGCCAGGCGGATAGGTTGTCACCCGTGCGGTGGAGGGCCCAGGCCAGGGTGTCTGCCGCGTAAATGGTGGGCCGCTCTCGATAGGCCACCTGCGCCGCTGCCAGCGCAGCTTGGGGATCGGCCCCATGGAGCACGTCGAATGTAGCCAGTTCCAGATCGACGTTCATGCCGGCGCCGGCATTCAGCTGCTGGATCACGTGCACCAGGTCATACTGCTCTTGCGCCCGGCGTGCGTCGCCCAATCCTGTATACAGGTCGCCCAGCGCGGCCAGGAACTCGGGCAGCGGCAAACGTGCGGCCAGCGGGCGCAGGATCGTAAGCGCCGCCTGCTTGTCACCGCGCGCCGCGTCGATGCGCGCAATGCCGAACTGCGCAAAGGGATAGTCCGGCTTCTGCCGCAGCACGGCGCGGTAGATGCGCTCGGCTGCGTCCAGATCGCCCTGCCCCCAGTAAAGATGGCCAAGATACGTTGTCGTCCACAGCCAGGGCTCGCTGCCCGGCAGGGCAGTGTCTGCCGCCATACGCATGGCCTCGATCGCGCCCGGCACGTCTCCGTGCAGTTCACGCAGGTAGGAGACACGGCTGTAGGATTCCAGGTCCGGGCGCAGGTCCACCATCTGCTGCAGGGCTGCCACGGCTTCGGCGTAGCGGCCGAGTTCGACCAGCGCGTCAACCCGCACGCCCTAGGCTGCAGCTTTGTAGGGATTTAGCGCTTGGATGCGGTCGCCCAGCGCAAGGGCCCCGTCGGAAGTCATGCAGCGCCAGCGCCAGCATACCGCGGCCGACCAGCGCATCAAGCTGCTGGGGATCGCGCGCCAGCGCCTGCTCGAACGCCTGCTGCGCACGTGCGTACAGCGTCGCATCGTTGGTTTCCCGCACCTTTTGCAGCAGTGCCAGGCCCGAGACCGGCATAGGCGCCCGCATCTTCGGGCCGCCGCTCGACGCGCGCCTGCCACGTGGCAACCGGATCGGCCGCCTTCGCGGCGGCCGCGGCAGGGACTGCTGTGCCGCCTTCCCATGACAGCTGCAGCGCAACGGCCGCCGCAAAGATGAGCATGGATGCGGCCAGGAAAATAACGGTTCGGCGCCCCAGGCTGAGGCTGGGTGATGTAGTTACGCGCATTGTGCACTCCTTTTGATAGTCGCAAACTGTCCCCGGGACGTCCGGCGAACGCAAGCGTCCGCAGACGTCCCGGGGACATGGGTAGGGGCGAGCCAAGGGGCGGGTAACGCCCTATCTCACCATCCTCACGGCGTCTTCACTTCGGCCTGGTTGAAGATCCAGGGCAGCAGCACGTTGTAAAAGGGGTTTGTGTGCCAGTGTCCCTGGCCGGACTGGGCCCGGGCGACGTAAGGGAAGGTGCCGCGGAACGACACGTCGTTGTGGTCCACGCCATCTGTCAGTACGCCGATCAAGGCAGGATTGAAACTGAAGCTGGTATCGCGGCCGTCGAGGACGCCGTAGGCGGCGCCGGCGACGGCTAGCAGTTCGATTTCGACCACGTCGTCGGTCAGCCGCCGCCCGTTGGGGAAGCCGCAGGCGTCGCCGCCGAGCACGCCCAGCCGGCTGGGTGTAGGTGAGCACAGATCGCCCTTGATGTCGGTGTTGATGCGGATCATCTCGGCGGGCACGACATTGGCCGGCTGGTTGACGTTGGCGCCCGCCGGCAGGGTCACGGGGCCGTTCTTGGTCGAGATCGTAAACGGCTTGGCCAGCTTCATACCGGTCAGGAAGACGTCAAAGATGTCGCCGCGCCCGGTGCGCGGGGTGCCCGGGGTGAACTCAGTGCTGCAGTCTTTGTTGGCGTCACCCGGCAGCGGCACATTGTACAGCGCACAGAGCAGCGTGCCGATCTCGGGGTTTTCTACGCTCTTCTGCAGCAGCGAGTAGGCGCCCAGATCCTGGTTCGGGCTGAGCGTATTAAAGACGTCCTTGAGACCCATCGGAATGACGACCTCGTTCACCAGCGGCATGCCCAGGCGCGAAACCTGCTTGTAGGTTGCAGCCGCGTCGGCAGCGCCAGGCGCCATGCTGTCTTCAGCACAGGCAGCGTCGGCCGGCGGGTGGCAGACCAGACGCCCAGCACCGGTTCGCTGCCCTGCTTGAGGTGGCTGACGGGAACCTCGACCACCAGGCTGTGGACGTTGAAGCCCGACAGTGAATCGACGGGAATATTGTTCAGTTGGTAGCCGATCGGCGGCTTCTGGCTGCGCAGCGTCAGCAGGTCGAACACCTGCAGGTCCACAAAGAACGGATCGTCGGTCTGTCCGGCAAACACCTTGATGCCGCCGGGTGCGTTGTAGAAGGTTTCAGCTTCCAGCGCCGCATAGTCCTTGGTCGACTTTTCGCCGATGTTGGCAGGGGCGGTGGGCTGGTTGGCGACCAGCACCGTCACGGTACCATCGGCCGCCGTCTCGGTCACGGTGTAGAACTGCTTGCGATTCCAGTCGGCGTCGCCGACGCTGCCGATAGGGCCGGTGTTGTAGAGGAACGTGTTCGGATTGCCGACCTGCACCTGGCTCGACAGCGTATAGGTGTAGTCCGCCGTGGCGTCGCCATTGTTGTCTACATAGATGTCATAGAGGGCGCTGTCGTCCCACTCATAGTAGTTCGGGCCGCCCTCCGGTCCCTCAAACGGAATCCAGCTGGCCAAGCAGGACGAGTCGATTCTGATCGGCGGGCGAAAGAAACGCGTACGTATCCGTATTGTCGGCGTAAGGGTCCTTGGAGATAAGGGGCGCTTCGCGGTGGCTCGAGGCCGCGGCCTGGTGGGCAAATCCCACCAGCACGCCGCCTAACCAAGAGGGTGACCGCCGCAGCGACACCTGCTGCCACGCCGAGCCTGTTTTTCCAACTACGCTTAGGTTGCATGAATGTTCTCCTTCTTGCGATTGTACGGTTTGAAAGTTGACGGTGATGGCGAAACTCCGCTGAGTAACGCTGTATTCAATTTCGCTCTTGGTCTGTGCATACTCCTTTCCACTAACTGGGCAGCAGGCCGCCGAAGGGATAGACCTGGTCTAGCGCCTGCAGCGTGATGACCAGGCCGGCGGCAGTAATAAAGAGCGCCGAGGCGGCCGGCACGAAGCGGATGAGACGGCCGCCTTCAGGGATGCGTTCAAACCACTTGCCGGCGTGGACGAGGGCGATCCCAAAGAGCGTCAGCACGCCGGCCAGTCCGAGGCTGAAGGCGACGATCAGCAGCAGGCCAAAGCCGATACGGTTGAGGCTGATCGCGCCGAGCATGAGCACGAGCGCCGAGGGGCACGGGCAGCAGGCCGCCCGAAATGCCCAGGGCAAGCAGCCCGCGCCAGGTCACCGGCCGGCCATCGCCACCCGGCGGCAGATGTGAGTGGCCGTGATGGTGGTGATCGTGCGTGTGTTCATGGTCGTGTTCATGGCCGTGATCGTGCGTGTGCTCATGGTCGTGCGCATGATCGTGGTGCGTGTTCCTCGGCATGATGGTGCGCGTCCCCAAAGAGGCGGCGGCGAGCCAGGGACAGGCCGATCACGACCACCAGGACGCCGGAGGCCGCGCTCAGCCACGGGTAGAGCTGTTCCGGCAGAACATAGCGTGACAGCGCCAGGGTGACGAAGCCAAGCGCAAAGACGCCGGCTGTGTGCGTGATCGTAGTAGTCAGCCCAAGGAACAAGGCGTGGCGCGCAGTGCCATGCGCACCGACCAGGTAGGCGGCCACCAGCGTCTTGCCATGTCCTGGCGACATGGCGTGCATGGCCCCCCAGCCAAGCGGCTGCCGCCAATGCGAGCAGCACAGCGCCGAGCCCGAGTTCAGGGATGGCAACCAGGTCGGCAAACGGATCCGTGGGCCGTCCGCTGGCGGCCGGCGTGGCACCGGCTGCCAGCGGCCCAGATGCTGCGGCAGGCAGCTTGGACTGCCGTCTCCCTCCTCAGCCACGCCGCCGCCGGTCCCTGCCTGCCACGCAAATGCCGCTTCGGACACCCGCGGCGGATCGTTGAGAAGATCCTGCGGATACGTCGTGAGTTCCTGGCTGCGATCCTGCTGCCGGCACCGAAGTGCGCGCCAGGGTGGCGCCCGGCCCTGCACTGGCGATGATTTCCTGCCAGCCGAGCCGGTCGGCGTAATTGCGGTCGACGTAGCGGACGTCGTGCTCGCCGGCACTGCAGCGCTGCGGTGTGCGCGGTCAGTTCCAGGCGCAGCGTCGGCAGGCCCGCCTGGCCGGCTGGGAAAGCTCAACCTGGCCGTCTGCAGTTCCAACGGCGTGACCGTGCCGTCTACTGTCAGCGCAACGCCCTGCAGCAAAGCAGCAGCGGCGGCGGTGCGGTAGCGGTCGACTTCTGCCGTGCTGAGTTTGCCATCGCCATCTACGTCGATCTGCGCCCGCTCGGCATGTGCGGGGATCTCCGCCATGTCGAGGACATACAGGATCTGGAGCCGCTGCGCACCCACCGTGAGCTTGCTGTAGCGATTGACGGTGAAGTTGCCCAGCGGATGCGCAGAAGCGACGACGGGCATTCCCACGACTGAGCATCAGGGCAAGCATCCCTGCCAGCAGCACGAGCAGCGGGTTTAGGAACTGCATAGAAGCCTGAGCGTTGTGAGCCGCATGATTCCTCCTCTAGTGTGAATTGCTTTGGCAGGAATACAGTACGGCGGGCGGCTGCTCACACAACAGGCCGAAAACTGCTCAATTCTTGGTCATTCTTGGCACCAGAACATGTTATAAATTGTTATATCCAGACCTCTTGACAGCGACTCCTGCATCTCTGTATGCTTATCTCGTGATATTTTTATCATCCCTGATATCACATCCTAACGATCAAGTAATGAAAGAAGTGGATATGAACAGTGCAACGCTCGCACTAGGCACCTCGCTGCGGTTTGACTCCCACACGGCCGCACTGGAAGGACAGCCTGAGAACCAGCGCCGGCTCAGCAGCCTGCGCGGCTGCTTTGCCGATCAATCCGCCTACGCTGCGGCCCTCGCCGACGGCGATCCCGTGCTCTATGCCACCAGCGGCGTCGAGACGATCAGCGGCGACGGCCAGCTTCACTACGTCATCGGCACGCTCCAACCCGGCAAGATCGGCGACGAATACTTCATGACCAAGGGTCACCTGCACGCCTGGCGTCCGGCCGCCGAGGTCTACATCGGCCTCACCGGCGAAGGCATGATGCTGCTCCAAGACGAAGAGACCGGCGAGTGCATCGCGCTCCCGCTGGCGGCAGAACGTGTCGTCTACGTGCCCGGCCACACGGCCCACCGCACGATCAACACCGGTTCCGCACCGCTCGTTTACTGGGGCGTGCTCTCCAGCGCTGCAGGCCACGACTACGGCTCGGTCGCCGACCGCAATTTCAACCTCGTCGTGGTCGAGGTGGACGGCAAGCCCGAGGTGCTGGACGCGCGCGAGCTATCTGCAGCGCCTGGCAGAAGAACAGAAATAAAGGGCCACGCCATGACCAACTATGTGACAAAACCCATTCCGGACGCCAAGCCGCCGGTGCAGCAGGTCGTGCGGCCCTGGGGATCCTTCAAGCAGTATGCATTTAACGAGGACTGCACGGTCAGCCTCATGACGGTGACCTCCGATCAGCGCCTCAGCCTCCAGTCGCATACCGGCCGCGCCGAACTGTGGGTCGTGCTTGACGACGGCTGCGAAATCCAGGTCGGCGAGGAGATCCTCCACCCCAAGGCGGGCGACGAGCTGTGGATCCCCGCCAACACCAAGCACCGCCTCGCCAGCACCGGTCCCACCGTGCGCGTGCTCGAAGTTGCCTTTGGCAACTGGCAGCAGGCCGATATCGAACGCTATGCCGACGACTACGCGCGGCCGGATCAAGGAGAATAGTGTGACTGCACCTGCAACGCCATCGGGGCTGCCCAATCCCTGGCGCAAGACAACCCAGCACCTGATGCCCAGCCGGCGTACTGAAGTCATGGAGGGGCGGTACGATATCTATCCCAGTTTCTCGCTTGGCGCCGGCCACATCGAAGGCGGCTTTGAGGCGCTGGCGCAGCGCCTGGCCGACGCCGGGCAGGTGATCATCGACGGCTTCCCCGGCGTGCTGTGGGAGGACTTCCGCGCCCGCCTGGCTGCTGCCCTGCACGCCCGCGGCGTGCGCGTAGCCTGGTGCGACGTGAGCACGCGCCCTGCTGCCTCCGCACGCGATCGACGACCTGATCGCCCCCTACCTGGGCGGCGACGACCCGATCTTTGGCTTCCGGTTCGGCGGCGACCTCCGTCCCTTCTTTGATGCCGCTAAGCTGGCGGAACTTGGCGCCTGATCCGGCCGCCGACCTCAACATCATCTATGGCTGCGGTGCGGCGCTTGCCCCCTCGTGGTCAGGGGTGCTGGTGTACGTAGATGTGCCCAAGAACGAAATCCAGTTCCGCCAGCGCGCCGGTTCGGTGACATGTCTTGGGGCCGCGGGCCCGCTCGACCCCAAGCCGGCCTACAAGCGCTCCTACTTTGTCGACTGGATGGCAGCCAACCGCCACAAGGCCTCGCTCTACGACCGCATCGACTGGATCGTGGACGGCCAGCGGCCGGACGCGATCACCTTTGCCTGGGGGAGCGACGTGCGCCAGGGCCTCGACCGCATGGCCAACAACTACTTCCGCGTGCGCCCCTGGTTTGAGCCCGGGCCGTGGGGCGGGCAGTGGATCCGGCAGCGCATGCCGCAGCTCGCCCAGGACGTGCCCAACTACGCCTGGTCGTTTGAGCTGATCGTGCCGGAGAACGGCCTCGTCTTTGAGAGCGACGGCTGGCTGCTGGAGGTGTCGTTTGACTTCCTGATGTACCGCAACCCCGCCGACGTCATCGGCGACAGCGCGGCGCAGTTTGGCCACGAGTTTCCGATCCGCTTTGACTTTCTCGACACCTTTGACGGCGGCAACCTCTCCGTCCAGTGCCACCCGCGCCCCGAGTACATTCGCCGCAACTTCGGCGAACGCTTTACGCAGGATGAGACCTATTACATCCTGGACAGCGGCCCCAGCGCCCGCTGCTACCTGGGCTTCCAGGCGGGCATCGACCCGGCCGCGTGGCGCCGGCGCTCGACACCAGCTTCCGAGA
>CAWBRX010000017.1:0-119060 GCA_963791135.1 uncultured Chloroflexia bacterium | reverse complement strand
TCGATCACGGTAACCTTGGCATCGGTGTTGCCGCGGTATTCGTCGCCCGCCATATTAAAGCCCGGCCGTTCGGGGTCCGGCACCCAGCCCTCGGCTGTAGCCCAGAAGGGGATTTGCTGCTGGCCCTGGTCCTGGCTCTGCTGCTGCTGGTCAGGCACGGGCGGCTTCTCGCCCTTCAACATCGAATCGATGTAGAGTGCGAACTGGTCGTACGGCTGCCGCGCCTACCAACGGATAGGAGACGCCGTCGGGGCCGACAAAGACGAAACTGGGCGTACCGGTAACGCCGGCCTGCTGCCCGGCGGCCAGCCCAGCATCGATGATCGGCTGCTTTTCCGTCTCGGCCGTCGTCATGCACTGCTTGTAGGCATCCATGTCGGCGCCGGCCTCATCGGCCAGCCGCTCAAAGACCGGCTGCGGGTCGCTCGAGTTGCTCCACTCGGTCTGCGTCTGGAACAGCTTGCTGTGCATGGCCCAGTACAGGTCGGCGCCCTGTTCGGCGACACACAAAATGGACCGATGGGCAGCCGGCGCATTCGGATGCAGCTCCTCGATGGGGAAGTCACGGAACACCACGCGCACTTTGCCGGTGCGCACGTAGTTGTCGTTGATGGCCGGTTCCGTCTGCACAAAGTAGCGCGCGCAGAAGGGGCACTGGTAATCGCTGTACTCATACATCGTGATAGGCGCGTTGGGTTCGCCGCGGAAGGGATACCCTTCGGCCGTAAAGCCGACCTGCATGCCTTCCCACTCGCCGCTGGCGACGGGCGGTACTACCGGAGTCGCCGTCGCGGCTGCCTCCGCGGTCGCTTCTTCAGTTGCGGTCTCCGTCGCTTCGGCACTGGTTTCGCTGCCGCTTCTTCCGTTGCCGTCTCGGTAGCCGTCGCCGCGGCGGCATCTGCTGCCGTCGTGTCTGTCGTAGCTTCTGCTGCCGCGCCCGCAGATCCAGCCGGGGCGACGGGGGCGATAGGTTGTGCACAAGCTGCCACCGTCATGGCGAGCAAAAGCAGCGCGCCCAGGACGGCAAGCGTGCGCCAAGAGGTAGGACGCAGTCTATTGATCATCTGTACTGACCTTTGTGTGGAAATGATTTAGTAACTAGGGCAAATTCCTTTTGCGGTTCAAGTGCATACTATAACAACTATAGCACACGCACCACGTGCATAGAAGTTAGAGAATTTTAAGGCAATCGCACACCTACCCACCACCTGCCGGACAGGCTCAGAAACGCAGAATGGGCGACCACGAAGGCCGCCCAGCCTATTTCAATGTTTCCGGCTGGCAAGTGTACCTTGCCATGTGTCGGCTATGCAGTTGTTCGCCGCGCCTAGTGCCAGCTAACGTCAAGCCACCGTGCGCTCGCGGCGCACCGGCCTGCCTTCATTTGACTGGATGATCTGGCGAATGGTCTCGACACTGATGTGTTCGACGACCTTATGCTCGATCAGATAGCGGCGCAGGCGCTGCAGTGACCAGCGCGAGTAATGCAGACCCAGCGAACGGGGATTCGTGCGCGAAATCTGCACGATCTGTGCCCGCTGTTCGTCGCTGAAGACCGGCGGCCGGCCCGGCGACTTGCCGCTGCGCAGACCATCCAGCCCCATTTCGTTGAAGCGATGGATCCATTTGCGGACGTTGATCGGATGCAAATGGACTTCCTCGCTGATTTCCGGCACACGCTTGCCTGCGGCGGAAAGCATGATGATCTGGAGGCGGTGCGCCGGAAGGTCTTCTTCAGGCGCATTGAGATGTGCTTCGAGTGTCTTGCGTTCTTGTTGTTTTAGTTTACGAGTGTATAGTGCCATGAAACAAACCCCTTAGTTGGTAACGATAGCAGACCATGGCGCACGGCTGCGGCACGTCCTTGCTCTTTCACACCAATCGTAAGGTCTCGAGGGAAAAATTAGATCGGATAAATAACGTATTTCCGGTAGTCCAAGTGTCGTTCAATTGTCTACACAGTCTACCGTGCGAGGGAACCCCGCTGCTATCCAATATAGGATAGCAGACTTTGTCAAAAAAGTAAAATTACATCTGAATAAATTGTACAGAATATCGAGGTGGAACAGTAAGGGGAGTTAAGTGGATTAGTAAGCTGTGTGACCCCTATGCAAACCGGGGTGTTATGTACGGATGCGCACGCCATCGCCGCATCAGGGCTTGGCAGTGCGCTACAATCGCGTCTGGTGCCAGGTCTAGCGGGATCACGGCATCTGCGCCGGCGGTGATTGCGTCAATTGTATGATCTGTCTGGACCCTGTTGGTCAAAACCACAACCGGAGCAAGGCTGCTCGCGCGGATCCACTGCAGCGCACGCTGCTGATGCGGCGTCGTGTGACCAAGCGCTTCCACTACGATGAGGTCACAGTCTGCTACAGTTTCGCACAGCGATTCATTTGCGGAGTTCAAATCGACAGCGACTGTCTCGTCTGCAATATGATTGACAATTTGCCGGACTTTGTGACGGTGAGAACGGCCTTGGTATAGCAACGCAACCCGGGTTGAATGATCAAGATCCATAGTGCAGCAGCCGGCGCCCAGATGCGCCCCAGTCTTCGATGGTGATAGCTTGGTAGGTGAGCGTGTTGTTGTGCTGCATTATAAGGCAACATCTGTACCGTTTTCAACCCTTATTGCCTTACTCTTTGCTGACAAACAAAGGCCGCGGTTTTGGCTCTTCCTCTGGAGAAGGGAGTAGCATTATTCTGTAGGGCGGGTAAATCGATAATATCGTGGCGAGGAACCGGGGGACGAGGGCGTGCGTTGGCTATTTACTACAACTGGAAGTTGCGTCCATTATCCGGTACAACTTTGTGCCTGTAGTTGTGGACATAGGTGAGCAGCTTCTCATGCAGCTTTTTCCAGCCAGGGCTTTGCAGGATTTCGGCCAGCTTCTCTTTGCTCTCGACGGCGCCTAGGGTCAACATTTGCGGCCCTTCCCCGTACATGGTATACAGGACTTCGCTTGGCTCTATACCAAGCTGCATCAGGCGAGGCGCAAATTCACGCACGACGAACTCGGAGAAGTCCTGTTCGCGCCCCATTTTGATGTCCCATTGCATCAGAAGTCGAACCATGGACAGCCCGAACCCTTTCCGTGTGCCAACTGCTGTTGCTTAGTTCCAAATTGCACGAAGACCATCGATGTCACAATACCAGAAGGATAGGAGAAACGCAACTTCATGCCTGTTTTCCTCGGCTGACGTCTCCTATGCAAAATGGCTGTTACTTATATGCATCCTGATGCTGGCGGGCCCTGCCCGCTTGGCGGTGGCTGCACCTGCCTACCAGGAACCGCCCGCCGCTGCGGCGGAGCTCCTGCTGCCTGTTCTCACACCCCTGGCCTCGAATGGAATATCGCTGCATACCCATACGGTCGACCTGGCGTTGGCACCGGGTGAGGGCCTGGCACTGCCGGTGACCATGCATGCCGTCTATCGCTTGAACAACGACGGGAAAGAGCCGGCTACCATTTCGCTGCGCGTGCCGCAGGCTGCCGGTGCCAGCTTGACCATCAGCGCAGACGACGTTCCACTGGCACCGGAGGCGCAAGCCGATGGCACCTCTACTGTGGGGGTGACTGTGCAGCCTGACCAGCCCGTGGAAGTTGTGCTGGACTATTCAGGAACGATTACCGACCGCCGCCTGCCCCAGGTGCGCTACCCTGCGGCCGATCTCGACCAATGGCTGGGCCCCGTGAGCATGCGCATGGATATCCGCCCTGCCGCCAGCATGTCCCCGGCAAGCTGGCTCCAGGCCAAGCCCCAGGACTGGGCGTACGCGCCGCCGGGAGTCTCGCCCGATCCGGCACTCCAATGGTTGTATGATGGCGACCCGCCGGACGCGATCGTTTTCCAAGCCATTCATCCTGCCGTGTTCCAGCAGATCCAGGCCGCCGAGCAAGCGGCGGTGCCCGGCGCCGCCGCCGCGGCGTTTGCCCAACTGGGAGAACTGTATGCCGGGCTCGCCCAGGCCGCGGTTGCGGAAGGCAATGCCGGCGCCGGCGAACGTTTCTATGCCCAGGCCGTGGCTGCCTACAGTGATGGCATACACCAAGGAGAAAGCGCAGGCACGCCCGCGCAGGATGTCGCGGGTCTGCACGCCGGCCTGGCTGCCCTGTACCGCGGGCGGGTCGTGGCTGCGGATGGTACGTCCAGCCCAGTCTACTCCGAGCTGATGACGTCCGAAGCCTCGGCCGCCCTCCAAAACCTGGCCGCCGACGATGCGCGCCGTGCCGAGTTGGAACGCTGGCAAGCCGAGGGCCTGCGCCTGCTCCTGACCGATGCGCGCCGCCGCGGCGACGTGACGTGTTGCGTTGAACCTGATCGACCGACTGGCAAATTCGAGTGCCGGCGCCGGTGCCGCCGACTTTCTGGCCGAAGAGCGCCAGGCGCTTGTCGTGCAGCAGGCGTTGGAGCTGTTGGAACGTGGCGACCGGGCGGCCGCGCTCGCACTTGGCCGGCGACGCGATCGCCGATCCTGCGCTGCAGGCGCCCGGCGAGCTGCGCACGCTGTTCGCCTCGTGGGCGGCGACAGCCGCCATGTCCGAAGCAGGGATAACACTGGACATCGATGCGGCGCCCCTGCCCGATCAGGTGGAAGCGGCGCGCGCTGCGCTGGAGGAAGTCGTAAAACGCTGGCAGGAGGGCGCCGCTACGCGCACGGCGGGTGCCGAGCTGCAAGAGAAAAACGGGGGAGATGCAGCTGGCCCCTCTCCTGCATCTCCGGCTGCGCGTGCCGGCCGGCACGACCGGCGTAGCACTGGCCGAAGCCCTGCCTGGCACGGCCGACTGGGCGCTGCTGCGTTCGCTGCTGTCGCAGCTGGCGCCGAAGCTCGACAGCACGTCGGCAGGGCTGCGCCAGCAGGTGCATGTGTCGCAGCCCATCGACTTGCGCAGCGCCGGCCAACAATGGGGCGCGATGGCACAGAACCTGGCCAGGGAGGCTGATACGCTTGAGGCGCAGGCCTCGTCGACGGCCCAGGGTGAAGCATCCACCATGACCGCTTCCCTGCAGGCGCGTATCCGCGCGGCCAACTACCGCCAGGCGGCACAAGCCTGGCGCAACCTGGCACGCGACAGTTTCGTGGAACTCTCGCTGGCGGCATCGGGCAGCCTGGGCAACAATGCACGTACCTGGCTTGTCACCGTGGACAGCCCGGCCCAGATGCTGGACGTTCAAGTAGACTCGCTCAACAGCGGGCGTGTGGCCCTGGCCCTGGGCGGCGTGGGGCTCCTGCTCCTGGCGCTCGCCGGTTTGCTGTGGCGGTTGCTCGTATAAGGACTTACCGGAAATTGCATGGCAGTTCAAACACAATCTCAACCCGCGAACCAGGCGCACACCTCCTTGCGCCCGTTTCGCTATGCTGACAGCGTCTACTTCCAAGACGGCCAGTGGCTTATGGGCCTGCTGGCCGCCGCGCTGTACCTGATCCTGGCGGCCTCGCTCGACGCTGCCGGCCACGTCAACAATCTATCGATCGTCGTGCCTGTGACTGCCGGCGCTTTCCTGCTCGGCGTCCTCATGTCGTACAGCCGCTTTGACGGTTTCTTTGCCCTTTCCCACAGCATGTTTGTCGGCCTGGCCTGGATTCTCTTCATGATGGCCAGCGCCGTGCCCGCCAAAGACATCTCGCCCTTCCTGGACACGGGCGTCGGCGAGCTGCAGGCGCGCGTCTATTTCGTGCTCTTGCGCCTGCTGGACTGGGTTGATGCCGCCTTTAGCGGCGCCGCCAGCGGCGACAACTATGTCTTTATCTTTGAGATCTGTTTTCTCATGTGGTGGCTCACCTACCTGGGAGCATGGGCCATCTTTCGCCACGGCTACACCTGGCGTGCCATCGTGCCCGCCGGCATCGTGCTGTTGATTAACACCTATTTCGCGCCCAATCCGACCACCGGCTTCCTGATCGCATTCGTGATTGTCGGGCTCCTGCTGCTGGTGCGCACAAACCTTTCCGAACAGCAGCTGCGCTGGCGTGAGCAGAGTGTCTATTTCAGCACGGATATTGTCTGGGATTTCTTGCGCAACGGAATCTCGTTTACCGTAGCCATCGTCGTGCTGGCCTGGATCCTGCCCGGCCTTGGCCGCAGCCCGCAGGTGCGCGAATTCCTTTCGCCCGTCAACCAAAGCTGGGAAAACACGGCACAGAACGTACAGCGGCTCTACCAGGGCCTGAACCGCCAGGAGCAGGCGGCAGGCTCCAGTTTTGGCAACAGCCTGGCGTTAGGCGGCGAACGCAACGTGGGCGATTCGCTGGTCTTTGAGGCGCAAGCGCTGCGTGCACGCTACTGGCGCGCCGTCGTCTTCGATACCTTTGACGGCCGGGAGTGGCACAACACGGCCGACACTCAAACCAACTACGATGCCGGCCAGATTGTGCCCGTCGCCAGCTGGCGCGCCCGTGAACCGATCAGCCAGACCATCAAGCTGCTGGCCCCGGTCGGCAACGTCTTGTTTGGTGAAGCCGACGTCGCCCAGGCCAACCTGCGTATGCAGGCCACCGTGCGGCCCCAGGCCGGTGCTGCTCCCATTCCTGCGGCCCAGGCACCCGCCGGAACCCCGCCCGTCGAATTCACCATTGTGCGGGCGGCGCGCGATCTCGACAACGGTGATCCCTACACCTTTGTCAGTGCTGCCACCAAGGCCAGCATCCAGGACCTGGAAAACGCGTCCACCGACTACCCGGCCGAGATCCAGGACAAGTTTCTGCAGATTCCGCCTGAATTCTCGCCGCGCGTCCGCGAACTGGCGCAGCAGCTGACCGCCAATGCCGCCACTCCCTATGAGAAGGCCAAGGCGATAGAAAGCTACCTGCGGACCCTGCCGTACGACGATGCGATTCCCGCGCCGGCGGCAGGTGTGGATCCCCTGGAGTACTTCCTGTTCGACATCAAGCGTGGCTACTGTGACTACTATGCCACGGCCATGGCAATGATGCTGCGGACGGTCGGCGTGCCGGCGCGCACCGCCAGCGGCTACGCCGAGGGCCTCTTTGATGAAGAAAGCCAGGCGTACTATATTACCCAGCGCGATGCCCATACCTGGGTAGAGGTCTTTTTCCCGGAGTATGGTTGGATAGAATTTGAGCCAACAGCAGGCGAAAGCCCGCTCGACCGGCCTAAAACGGAGGGCGACGAGATGGCGGTCACCAGCCAGCAGCAAGAGCAGCCCGAAAGCCCCTTGGCGCCGACACCGCCGGCCCAGCGCAATCCCGAAGATCTGCCGCCCCAGTTTACGGGTGAAGAACTCCTGCAGCAGCAGGCCGGCGGCTCCGCCAGCAATCCTCCTTGGTGGGTGTGGGCATTGGCGCTGCTCCTGGTGCTGCCGCTTGGCGCCTTTATGATCTGGCGGGCCCGCAGCAGTGGACCCGACCACCTTCAGTGCCGACCTGCCGCTGCTGTTGTATGAGCGGCTGCAGCAGTGGACGCAGCGTCTCGGTCTCGGACACGCCGAGCACCAGACGCCGTACGAACATACGCGCTTGCTTGTCTCGGCGCTGCCTGAGACACAGCAGTATGTTGAACCGCTGACAGATGAATACGTCCGCTATCGGTTTGCGCAGCATACGCAACCGGCGGCACCGGCGGGTGCAGCCACGGGTGAGCCCGACCTGCTGCAGAACTGGCAGGCCGTAGAGCCGATCTTTTGGAAAGCGTGGCTGCGCAAGCTGCGCAACCGCGTGGTGCGGCCGAGGAGCGGCAACGTCTACCAACTGGTGGATGAGGACAGCAGTCACACGACCAAGCAGAAGTAAAGGGGGCCCTGGCCGCACCAGGCAGCAGTATGCGCTGGATTGAACGAAACCTGTTGTGGATTATCATCGCGGTCGGTGCAGGGCTTTTCTTATACGGAGTGGTCCAGTTCTCCCTTTCCATGCCGTCGACGAAGGTTGTCTGGCTGGCAGGTAGAATGGGCGGCGCCTACTACACGGGAGCAGAGGCATATCAGAAGCTGGCACGCGAGCGCGGTTTCGACATTCAAATCGTCGAGACTGCCGGCGCGGTGCAAGCGCTGCAGCTGCTCGAGGAGGGAAAAGGTGACGTTGCTTTTGTCCAAGGGGGAATTGCCGCCGGCGCCGATCCCACAAAGGTCAGCGCGCTAGCCTCTGTGGGATATGAGCCGCTGTGGATCTTTTACCGCAAGGAATTGGCCGCTGCGGAACCGCTCGACGCCCTAAACCAACTGCGCGGGAGACGGGTCGCGATCGGTGAAGCCGACAGCGGCACCAACCAGCTGGTCAAGCTGCTCTTGCAGGATACGGGCTTGGACAGCGGTAATGCCACGCTGCTGGAAATGCCTTCCGGCGACGCCGCGGCCGCCCTGCAGAATGGCGAGATAGATGCTGCCCTCTTTGTGAGCAACGACGCCTCCCCTACCATCCGCACGCTGCTGCAGGACCCGAACCTGGAGTTGATGAGCCTGCGCTACGCCGATGCGCTGGCGCGCCGCCACCGCTTCCTGAGTGTCGTTATCCTGCCGCGTGGGAACCTATGGCATCGATCCCGACAGACCGGCGCGCGACGTAGAACTGCTCAGCACACGCGCCAACTTGATGGTGCGTGCCGATCTGCACCCCGATTTGATTCGCCTGCTCAGCCTTGCGGCGGTACAAGTGCATGGCCCGGGCGACCTGTTTGCCAAGCCTGACGAGTTTCCCAATACCGTCTACACTGATCTAGTGGTGAGCCGCGAAGCCAAAGCCTACTTGGAGCGTATCAAAAGTGGTGATTCTACGCTCGACCGGTACTTCCCCTTCTGGATCGCGGCGCTGGTGGATCGCTACATGTTGTTTGTCGTACCACTGCTGCTTATCGTCCTGCCCCTGTTCGGGCGCAGCCCACTACTGTACCAGTGGTACATGCGCAGCAAAGTCACGCGCTGGTACAAAGTCGTGCACCAGATAGAGCTGCGCGTCCCCATCATGCTGGTCCCGGAAATCGATGCAGCAATCGCCGAGTTGGACGGGTTGGACGACAAGCTGGCGCGTGAGTTGACCGTATCCTCAGGGTATATGGCCAATGTCTACGACCTGCGCACGCATATCCAGTATGTGGTAGGACAGCTGCAAAAGCGCCGCACACGACTTACTGGCGAGCCGGCCCCAACAGCCGCGGATCCTGCGCCGAGCCCTGCACTTCCTTCCCCAAATTAAGGTGCCGCTACTCCAAACTTACTCGTTTTGTAGCATGCGTTTGTGATGGTCGTTCTGGTATGCTGGTGGCTGGGACGCAATGAACGATAGGGCGCACGTCGACGTGCGCACTGAACGTGATTCCTATAGCGGGTGAGTGGTATGGCTTGGGTCGAACGCAACATCAAGTGGATTTTGATTGGGATTGGCGTGGCCTTGCTGATCGGCGCCATCGCCGAGTTCGCAAACTCCATGCCGCCTCACAGGTTCACCTGGCTGGCTGGCAGGCAGGGCGGCGCGTATTATTTGGCTGCGGAAGCGTTCCAGAAGCAGGCGCGTACCTTGGGTTTCGACATCAAGATCGTGGAGACAGCCGGTTCCGTCGAGGCACTTCAGAAGCTCCAAGCTGGTGAGGGGGAAGTTGCGTTCATCCAGGGCGGCGTGGCTGCACAGGCCGATCCTGAGAAGGTCAGCACGCTCGCCACGGTCAGCTATGAACCTTTGTGGATTTTCTATGACAAATCGTTGGCGCCCGGCGCTCCGTTGAGTTCGCTTGAGGAGCTTGTGGGCAGGCGAATTGCCATTGGCGAACCGAACAGCGGCACCAACCAACTGGCCAAGGTCGTCTTGCAGGACGCCGGCATCAGCAGTGACAATGCTGAACTGCTGGAGATCCCCACCTCTGCGGCCATTGCAGGGCTGCAGGACGGCAGCGTCGACGCTGCCCTGCTTGTGAGCGGCTATCCAGCGCCCACGATCCAAACCCTGATCAATGATCCCAGCCTCGAGCTGATGAGCCTGCGCTATGCCGATGCCCTGGCACGCCGCCACCGATACCTCAGTGTCCTGACGCTGCCGCGCGGCACGTTCGACATTGTCGGCGATGTTCCACGGGACGATATCAAGCTGCTCTCCACGCGTGCGAACTTGATGGTGCGCCAGGGCTTTCACCCGGACCTGGTGCGCCTGCTCAGCATTGCGGCCGTGACGTACTTTTCGCCCGGCAGCTTCTTTGCCGAGCCCGACGAGTTCCCCAACACGATCTACACCGATCTGCCTGTGAGCAGAGAGGCCAAGGCATATCTCGAACAGGTTAAGAACGGCAACTCGCAGCTTGACCGCTATCTGCCCTTCTGGCTGGCGGCGGTGATCGACCGCTACCTCTTGTTTGTCGTGCCGCTGCTGTTGATCTTTGTGCCTATGCTTGGCCGCAGCCCTCTGCTGTACCGGTGGTATATGCGCAACAAGATCACCCACTGGTATAAGTTCGTGCACAAGATGGAACTGCGGGTCGAAAATATGCAGGTCGCGGAGATCGACGCTGCCATCGCTGAACTGGAGAGTCTTGACGACACGCTGGCGCGTGAACTCAATGTGTCGACGGGCTACATGCCGGACGTATATGACCTGCGCACGCACATCCAGTACGTGATCGGGCAGCTGCAGAAACGGCGCGATCTGCTCGCGTCTGCCGACACCGCCGCTGCCGAGACCATCGAGTCCGGGGTTACCACTGAACCTGCTGAAACCGCGCTCGTGCCGGGAAACGGCGTCCCGGCCTAGGACGCTACGTTCAGCAGGACAACTTGGGTTTCTTCAGGCAAGCCGGTCTTGGTGATTTTCACCATATCCACCGGATCAGGGGCGGCGACGCCCAATTCCTTGAGGAACTTCTCGACCGGCTCCAACTGCTCGGCGATCGTGTCGGCCAGCCCCGCGTGCTTGTAGTGCATGGGGATCACCAGCCTCGGCTCAAACATGCCGACGATTTCCACGGCGCGCGTGGGGTCGAGTATCTGTCCGCCGCCGACCGGCACGAGCAGGACGTCGACCTCGCCGATATTGAGCTCCTCGATTTCCGACTGTGACGGCACCTCGCCGATGTCGCCCAGGTGTCCTACCGTCAGGTCGCCAAATTCAAAGAAAAAAGCAACGTTGCGCTCGGCGGTTTCCCCTTTGCTCTTGCGGTGGTAGGTCGCCAAACCCGTGGTAAAGACGTTCTTAACCTCGTATTCGCCCGGCCCGCGCAGCACCTTGGGCTCGCCCGCCACACGTTCCGCCGCGCTGTGGCCCGGCCGATCGTGGCTGATGGTCACAATGTCGGCGCGCAACTTTGGCAGTGTCAGGCCCACTGCTTTATCGTATGGATCGCACACGAGTGTGATACCACTCTCGCGTATGCGAAAGCAGGATAGGCCAAACCAAGTGATGTCCATGATCGCTTTGCCCTCTTTTGGAACATTTGTTTGCCTATACTATACCGCAGTTGGCCCTTCCTGCCAAAAAATAGCCGTCTTTACCACCTATAGCAGCGCAAAACAGCCGTAATTGGCACACAGGAACATCCAGAGGAAGTATCGTATGCATTTCGATCTGAAAGATGTGGAAGTCGTCGTCAACGTGGCGCGCCAGGCCGGCGAACTCGTGCGCGGGATGCAGGAAGCCGGGCTCCGCAACATAAAAAGCAAGACCAGCGCCGGCGATCTCGTGACCGAGGCCGACGTTGCCAGCGAACGGCTGATTCGTGATGCCCTGGCGCAGCACTATCCCAGCGTTGGTCTGTGGGGCGAAGAATCCAACACCATGCCCGACACCGACTACTTCTGGCTGGTCGACCCCATCGACGGCACCACCAACTATGCGTTTGGGCTGGACTACAACGCCGTGAACATTGCCTTGCAGCATCGCGCGCAGACACTGCTCGGCGTCACATACCAGATCCACACCGGCCGCGTCTACTACAGCCTTGCCGGCGCGGGTGCGATCCGGCGAGAGGCCGGCGGTGCAGAGACGCAGCTGCGGGTCAACGAGGTGGCTGAATTGCGCCGTGCGCTCGTCGCCACCGGGTTCCCGTATCACAGCGGCACGTCGGCTGACAACAACACGGCGGAATTCGCTCGCATTACCACGCTGAGCGGCAGCGTGCGCTGCTTAGGCGCCGCCGCCCTGGACCTCGCCCATGTCGCCAGCGGCGCCCTATCTGCTTTCTGGGAAGGATGGCTCAACGCCTGGGACGCCGCGCCCGGCGTGCTTTTTGTCCGCGAAGCGGGTGGCCGGGTGACCGACTACGATGGCGCCGAGTGGACGATCCGCAGCGGTCCGCTCGTCTCCAGTAACGGCCAGCCTGGCGTCCACGATGCCCTGCTGGCTGCGATTCAAGACGTGCGCGCCGGCCTGCCAGAGTCACTGCTGCGAAAGCCTTAGTCGCCTTATGATATCCACACAAGAATTCGAACAGGTAGCTGCCCTCTATCCGGTACTAGGACAGCTGCCTGCGCAGCTCCGCTCCGCCGTGGCCACCGACATGCGGCGCGTGGCCGCCCCGGCGGGGCATGTCCTGTTCGATCTGGACTCGGCGTGTACCATGTTTCTGCTCCCCTTTGCCGGGTCGATCCGTGTCATTAAGCCTGCAATAACAGGCCGGGAAATCCTGCTTTACCGGTTGGAACCGGGCGACAGCTGTGTGCTCACGGCAAGCTGCCTGCTTGGCCATGCGACGTACTCGGCGCGCGGTGTGGTCGACAGCGATCTGGTCGGCTACACCATCTCGCAGGCAATGTTCCAGCGCCTGCTTGCCGAGTCGGCGCTGTTCCGTGAATTCATATTTCGTTACTTTGCCGAACGTGTGACCGACCTGATGCAGCTGGTCGAGGAAATAGCGTTCGGCGGTATGGATCAGCGCCTGGCCAACTACCTCTTGGAGCGTGGACCGCAGATCGAGGCGACCCACCAGGTGATTGCCGACGAGCTGGGTACGGTGCGCGAAGTGGTAAGCCGCAGGCTCAAGCAGCTGGAAGCGCGCAAGCTCGTGCGGCTTGAGCGTGGCCAGATCGTGGTGCTCGACGAGCCTGGCCTGCGCCGCCTGGCCGGTTCGCTGCGTGACTCCAGTCACTGACACATCTCCAGACCCGGGATACGCTTGGAGGCAGCAAGGGTTACAGCCCGCAATGCCAAAGCCAAGTTGCCATAAAAAGGGGAGAAGAAGATGTTTCAGACAAATGAAGCTGGTTGGGATCGCATCGTGCGCATCGTCCTGGGCCTCGCAATGCTGGTGCTGGGCTGGGGCGGCTTCGTCGGCGGGACACTGGGCGTTATCCTCCAGTGGCTTGGATTTATTCCGCTGCTGACAGGCCTGATCGGCTGGTGCCCTCTCTATCAATTATTTCATTTCCGCACAAAGACGGCGTAAACGCAATGGCAGTGCAAGCAGCAACAAAAACAGCAGGAAAAGCGGGACAAAAGGCTCAGCCATCGCCGGTGTCTCCATCGTTCCAGGAGCGTCTGCAGCCGCGCAGAACTGCCGGTGGTGATTGACGTATGGGCGCCCTGGTGCGGGCCTTGCCGTGCGATGGAACCACACCTGGCGGCCGTGCGCAGCGAATACGCCGGCCGGGTGGACGTATGGAAGATCAATGCCGACGAGCACCAGGACGTGGTGCGCGACCTCAGGATCTTTGGCATTCCCACCTTAGTGGTCTACAGCGGGGGCGTCGAAGTTACTCGCCGCACCGGCGGCATGAACGCCGCCACTATCCGTGCGCTGTTCGAGCGGGCGCTGGCGCCGGTCCCGGAACCCGGCTCTGCGCCGGCGCACAAGGGGCCGACGGACTATGAACGTTGGCTGCGGATCGCCGTAGCGCTGGCCCTGCTCATTCTGGCTGCCTTTACCGGATGGCCCATCGTGCTGCTGCTTGTGGCGGCCGGCGTTTTCTTTAGTGCTATCCATGATCGGTGCCCCATCTGGCAAGCCGTCAAGACACGAATCGGGCTGGGATAGGGTACGGATTAGCTGTAACAAGTAAAGCAAACGTAAGCATTTCCAACGGCACTCCTGGTGTATACTGCACCAAGAGCAATGACTGGCTTATCAACCAACCACGATGCCGTTGGAGGACGTTTATGAGTGATATCAAATTTGGCACAGACGGCTGGCGCGGGCGCATTGGCGACGACTACACATACGCCAACGTGCGCCGCGCCGCCCAAGGGTACGCGACCTATTTGCTGGCGATGGGTGACAATCGGCCGGTGATCGTCGGCCACGACCGCCGCTTTTCTGCCGAGCATTTTGCCGCCACCGCCTGCGAGGTCCTGGCAGGCAACGGCTTGAAGGTGCTGCTGACCCCTGGCCCCACGCCAACTCCGGTCATTTCCTACAGCGTCAAGGCCAATAACGCGCTGGCAGCACTGAATATTACGGCCAGCCACAACCCGCCTGAGGACTGCGGCTTCAAGGTTCGCGATTCGGGCGGCGGCGCCATTGCCCCCGATGGTCTCAAGCAGATTGAGGCTGCCATCCCATCGGCGGGAGCCGACGATGCGATTCGCCGCATCAAGTTTGAGGATGGCCTTGCCAGCGGCCAGATCGCATACTTTGACCCCAAGCCGGCCTACATGGCGCACCTGGCCGAACTGATCGACGTCACGCCTATTCGCAATGCCGGCTTGAAGGTTGTCGTCGACGACATGTGGGGCAACGGTGCGGGCTGGTTGAGCGAGATCCTGGGCGGCGGTGCGACCGAAATTATCGAGGTGCATGCCGAACGCAACCCTATTTTCCCCGAGATGTCGCGCCCCGAACCCATTCCGCCCAATGTAGATGCCGGCCTTGCCGTTGGCAAACGCCTGGGCGCCAACTGTGTCTGTATCCTCGACGGCGATGCGGACCGCTGCGGCTTCGGCGACGAGAACGGCGCGTTTGTCGACCAACTGCGCGTCTATGCCCTGTTGGCCTATTATTTCCTCGAGTTCCGCGGCGAGCGCGGCGCGATCGTCAAGACTCTCAGCACCACCTCCATGCTGGATAAGCTGGGCAAGAAATATGGCGTGCCCGTCGTCAATACCGGCGTCGGCTTCAAGTATGTAGCCCCGGCCATGGTCGAACACGATGCGATGTTGGGCGGCGAAGAGAGCGGCGGCTATGCGTTTCGCCACCACGTGCCCGAGCGCGACGGCATCCTGGCGAACCTCTATCTGCTTGACTTTATGGTGCGTACCGGCAAGAAACCGACTGAACTTCTGCAGATGCTTTTTGCGCAGGTTGGCGAGCACTTCTACGATCGCATCGATATCCGCCTCACCGATATGAGCCTGCGCAACGCCGCCAAGCAGCGGCTCGACAGCCTCAATATCGCCGGCCTGACCCTCGGCGGCCACAAGGTGACGGATCTCGTTACGCTTGACGGCTACAAGTTTGTGATGGACGATGGCGGCTGGCTCCTGATTCGCTTCTCGGGTACGGAGCCGCTGCTGCGCGTCTACACCGAAACCACTGACCAGGCAGCCGTGCCCGGCATCCTCGCGGACGGCCGCAAGCTGGCACTGGGCTGATGCAACCCTCTATGGGGGCGGTCGGACCAAATGGCAAAGTATGGCCCGATCGCCCCCACCCCCTGCCGCCTCCGGCGTTTCCCTGCCGGCTGTGACTCCTGCTATACTGTTGCGATCCTACGCAAACCCGGATCTCGTAACGCGGCATAGTGAAATGCCCCCTACGTTGTTTGTCTTTTGTCTGTGATAAAATGAACAAGCAAGCCGCTGTAAGGTTTGCTGGCTTGATGTGCGAGGTTTGTGTATAGAATGTCCAGTGTTGCGGCGCGCATGATTGATTCACATTGCCATATAGATCTCGAGCAGTTTGACGCCGATCGCGCGGATGTGCTGCAGCGTGCGCGTGCCGCCGGTGTTGGCACTATCGTCATTCCGGGCATTGATCTGATCCAAAACCGCGGGGCGCTGCGGCTGGCGGAAGGGGACTCCGGCCTTTTTGCGGCCGTAGGCGTACACCCCAACAGCGCTGACAGCTTTAGCGACGAGACGATTGCGGCGCTGCGTGACCTGGCTGCGGGGCGCAAAGTTGTCGCCATTGGCGAAATTGGACTAGACTATTACTGGGACAAGGTAGCACCCGAACAGCAGCGCCGTGCGTTTGTCCAACAGCTCAGTCTGGCGGCAGAACTT
The DNA here is from genome assembly GCA_963791135.1 of uncultured Chloroflexia bacterium. Taxonomy (GTDB): domain Bacteria; phylum Chloroflexota; class Anaerolineae; order Caldilineales; family Caldilineaceae; genus Fredericiella. The sequence continues at coordinate 102,967 of CAWBRX010000017.1, read as the reverse complement.
GGCCTGCCGGTGATCATTCACAGCCGCAATGCCAACGACGATGTGGCGGATGTGCTGCGCACCTGGGTCAGCAGTGAGCACTTTCGCGCTTCGGCGTTGGCCGCTCGCCCCTATGCCGGCGTACTGCACGCCTTTTCCGGCGACCTGGCACTGGCGGAGGAAGCCTACGGCTGGGGATTTGTCTTAAGCCTGGGTGGGCCGGTGACGTTCCGCAACGCGCATGCCTTGCATGCCCTTGGTGCCAAAGCTGCGGCTTGATCGCCTGATGGTGGAAACCGACGCGCCGTATTTGACGCCGCATCCCTGGCGCGGCCAGCGTAACGAGCCCGCCCACATACCTGTTATTGTCGAACGGTTGGCGAGCTTATACGGAGCGACGCCTGCCGAAGTGGCAACCGCCACGACTGCGGTTGCTCAGCGTTTCTTTCAATTGGAGGACCGGTTCGGTGCTGATGTCACAGAGCGTAACGAAGTTGCCCGTGTCTGAGTGGGTGCATGAAGGAGCCCCCCGGCAGCGCAGACGGGCGATGCTGCGGTGGTTGGCATGGGTAAGGAGGGCACAACCGATGTTCGCCAGTTGTTTGCGCCTATACGCCCTGGGCTTGAAGCAGGTGGAGGCCAAGCTCAAGGCTGTTGATTCGTCGCTGTTTGGTCCCCTGGCCAATGCCTTTGTCAGCTTGATTGGCAGCGGCGGCAAGCGGCTGCGCCCGGCGCTGGCCCTGCTGGCGGCCAATGTTTCTGGCGAAGTCTCTGGCGAAGCCGCAGCCTCCTGGCAGAGCCGGCCCGACTACAACCGCGTGATTGCACTGGCGGCCTCGATTGAGATGCTGCACACGGCTACCCTGGTCCATGACGATGTAATTGACGGCGCGCTGCTGCGCCGCGGAGCGCCAACGCTCAATGCTACCTGGAGCGGCGGCTCGACGGTGCTGGCCGGCAACTACATGTTCGGCACGGCTGCCCGGTTCTCGGCCGAGACGCAGACGATGCGGGTGATCGACCTGTTCAGCGCTACGCTGCACACGATTGTCGACGGCGAACTGCGCCAGCTGCAGGACCGCTACAACTATGGCCAGGACAAGACGAATTACTACGACCGCATCTATGCCAAGACGGCCAGCCTCTTCTGTGCCGCAACCGAGGGCGCTGCGGTGCTCGCCGGCCTGCCGGAAGAACGGGTACAGGATCTGCGCGACTACGGCTACAACCTGGGGATGGCCTTCCAAATCGTGGACGACATCCTGGACTTCACAGGTGACGACTCTACCTTGGGCAAGCCGGCGGGCAGCGATCTGCGCCAGGGCACGTTGACACTGCCGTTCTTCTATTTTGTCCAGCTGCAGCCTGACCCCCACGCCTTGTTCGCACGTCTTCATGCTGCCCAGCTGCACGCAGACCAGGGTGATACGGCCGTGTGGAACGCCGAAATCAACCGCCTGGTGAGCGAGCTGCGCTCCAGCGGCGCCGTGGAAGCTGCGCGCAGCGAAGCGCGCGTGTTCCTGTCGCGTGCCGTGCACAATCTCAGTGCGCTGCCGGACAATGTCTACCGGCGCTCGCTCCAGGGGCTGTGCAGCTTCGTCGTACAGCGTACGAATTAACCGGGGATAGAACCTCACAGGCAAGTTATAGTCGTGATCATGTCCCCGGGACCGAACGCATGCGTTCGCTTGCAGGTCCCGGGGACGTTGGTGCTATTTCTTGGGCTTGGGTTTGTCGGCGGGGGCGTCTTTTTCGGCCTTTGAATGGCCGGCCTGGCTCTTGGTTACGCTGACCACGGTGTCGAGCTTTTTGGCCGCAGGCTTGCCGGTTTCCGGCTTTGCCGGGGCGCCGGCGGGCGGCTTGGCGGCACCCTTGGCTTTGGGATCGACTTCGTCGGCAAACGCAAAACGCGGGGTCGTGGCTTCCTGCTTGGAGCCACCGCCGCGCGCACCGCCGGCGATTTCGGCCGGTGTCGGCCTGCTGCCAGGCTTGCTCTTTGTAACGATATCGACAGGCTTGGCCGGGGTCACTGCCTTGGCCGCTGCCGCGCCGTCACCTTGTTTGGCTGCCTCCGGCTGTTTAGCCGGCCGGCTGCTTAGCGTCCGCCTGCTTGCTGGCCTGTGCCTCAACGACCTTAGTGCCGGGTTTGGTCACTGACTCTGCCGCCGTTTTGGTTTCGGGCTTCGCCTGAGGCTTCGAGGCGGCCACAGCGCTCTGGCCTGAAGGCTTCTGCTCTGTGGGTTGTGTGGCCTGTCCACTAGTTCCAGCAGTCGGCTTTTCGTCACTCTTGGCGGCAGGTGTTGCAGCCGGCTTTTCGGCGGCTTTGCAGGTGGTGTTCCCTTTGTAGTGGGCTTAGCCGCAGGCTTCTCTACGGATTTATCTGCCGTCTTGCCTGCCGGTACCGTCTCGGCTGTCGTCGTGGTGCCCTTGACCCGCTTTAGCGGCAGGGGCGCAGCTGCGGCCGGTGCTGTTGCGAGTCCTTTGGCTGGGGCGGCGGTTTCCTTGGTGGGGGCTGCCACCGCTTCCTCTAAGAGTTCGACCTGTTCCGGCGGTACAGTTTGCTTGGCGGCCTGCCGGCGCGGTGCGGTAGGCGCCGGCGCCTCAACTGCTGTCGTCGCCTCCTCAGACCCGCCATCGTCCCCCGGTCCCTTGCGCTCGGCTACCACGCGCCAGGCCGCAGTGACCGTATCCTTCTCCGCCAAGGTCAGGATCTGCTTGCCTGAAGCCGCACGTCCCATGCGCGGAATGTCGGCCACCGTGAAGGGCTTGGCGACACCCTTTGCGCTTACCAGCACGATATTGTCTGCGTCAGCATGCGCCGGGCACCATCATACCGGCGCCCAGTTTACCCGTCCGCTCGACCAGCTTATGCGCCAGAATGCCGCCGCCGTTGCGGCCCTGGCTGCTGTACTCCGCCAGGGCCGTGCGCTTGGCAAAGCCTTGGACGCTGACCGTCGCCAGCTCGCCTTCCGGGTCGACGACGCCGGCGTAGACAAGCCGGTCCTTGCCGCGCAGCTTCATGCCGCCGACCCCGCCCGCCGGCAGCCCCATCACGCGCACGTCGTCTTCGCCAAAGCGGATCGACTGGCCTTCGGCCGACAACAGGAGCACCTCCTGCCCGCCCTGCGTGTGCAGCGCCCAGCCCAGGCGATCGCCGTCTTCCACGTTCAAGATCGAGAATTCGCTGGCCGTGTTCGCCTGCACATCTTCCACGCTCACGCGCTTGACCACGCCGTGCTCGCTGGCAAAGAAGAAGCTGCCGCCGTTCTCACCGGCGCGCTCGTGCGGCAGCGCTACGACCGCCGCTACCCCGTCCCTGCCCTTAAAGCCGGTGAAGTCCGCCAGCGACTTTGTCGTCTCGTCGGCGGGGATCTGGTGCACGTCGACGCGGCCGCAGCGCCCATCGCGGCGTAAACACGTACAACACGTCGCGCGTGTTGGCCGTCAGCATGGCAATCTGGCTGTCCCTGCCGATCTGGCGCAGCACTGCCACGTTTGGCTTTTCCACCGCCGGCTGGCGGCGCACGTCGCCGTTCCTGCTCACGCTCACCCACACCATCTGGTCGGGCAGCAGGTCATGCGTGGTCAACGCCCCGCGCGTGCGATCCACGATCTGCGTGCGCCGGGCGTCGGCATATTCTTCCCTGATGGCGAGCAGCTCGTCGCTGATCACGCCCAGGATCTTGTGCGGATGGGCCAGCAGGTCTTCCAAGTAGGCGATCCGCTTCTTCAGCTCGTCATACTCCTCCTGCAGCTTCTTGCGCTCAAGCGCCGCCAGCCGGCGCAGCTGCATGTCGAGGATCGCCTGGGCCTGGATCTCGGTGAACTTGAAGTTCGCCATCAGGTTCTTGCGCGCCGTATCCACCGTCTGGCTGTGGCGAATCGTGTGGATCACCTCGTCGAGGATATCCAGCGCGCGCAGCAGCCCTTCGACGATGTGGGCCCGCTCGCGCGCCTGCTTCAGGTCGAACTCCGAGCGGCGGCGGATGATCTCCTGGCGGTGCTGCACGAAGAGCTGGAGCATGCGCTTGAGGCTGAGCAGGCGCGGCTGCCCATCTACCAACGCCAGCAGCTGCATGCCGAAGGTCTGCTGCAGCGGCGTGTACTTGTAGAGGTTCGCCAGCACATCCTTGGGTTCCATCGTGCGTGCAAGCTCGATCACGATGCGCATGCCCGTGCGGTCGCTCTCGTCGCGCAGGTCGCTGATGCCCTCCAGCTTGCCGTCGCGCACCAGGTCGGCAATGCGTTCGAGCAGCGCCGTCTTGTTCGTCTGGTAGGGCAGCTCGGTGATGATGATGCGCGTGCGCCCGCGGCTGATCTCCTCGAAGTGCGCCTTGGCCTGCACGATCAGCCGCGACTTGCCCAGCGAGTAGCCCTGGGCGATGGCATCGGCGTCATCTTCGCCCTTTCCTTCTTCGCGGAAGCGATAGATGATGCCGCCCGTGGGGAAGTCCGGCCCCTTGATGAACTGCATCAACTGCTCGGTCGTGATCTCGTCCACCTTGTCGAAGCGGTCGATCAGGAAGACGAGCGCGTCCACCACCTCGCCCAGGTTGTGGGGCGGGATGTTGGTGGCCATGCCCACGGCAATGCCGCGACGAGCCGTTGATCAGCAGGTTGGGCAGCGCGGCCGGCAGAACGTCCGGCTCGCGCAGCGTGTTGTCGAAGTTGGGGTGCCAGCCGACCGTATCCTTCTCGAGGTCGGTCAGCATCAAGTCGGTGATCGCGGCCAGGCGGGCTTCGGTGTAGCGCATGGCCGCGGCGTTGTCGCCGTCGATCGAGCCGAAGTTGCCCTGGCCGTCGACCAGCGGATAGCGCAGGCTGAAGTCCTGCGCCATGCGCACCATGGCGTCATAGACGGCGGTGTCGCCATGGGGGTGATACTTACCCAGCACCTCGCCGACGATGCGGGCGCTCTTTTTGTGCGGCTTGTCGTGGGTCAGCGACAGGTCATGCCACATGGCATAGAGGATGCGCCGGTGCACCGGCTTGAGCCCGTCGCGCACGTCCGGCAGGGCGCGCGCCACGATGACGCTCATGGCGTAGTCGAGGTACGCCACCTGCATCTCCTGCGTAATGTCGGCAGGGCGCACGATGCCGATGGCGCTGTCATGCACTTCGCCGTCGAGCGGTTTGCCGTTGGCCGGTTTGCCGTTGCTGGGCTTGTTGTTCACTGGCGTTCCGTTCATGGATGGTCTGTTGTTCATTGTGCCTCGCTATTGCGCCACGCTACTGCGGCACGACCTTGCGCTCCACCTGCACGCGGCGCAGCTCCATCAGCTGGTCGCGCAGCAGCGCCGCACGCTCGAACTCGAGCGCCTTGGCCGCTTCCTTCATCTCCTTTTCCACCTGGCGCACGAGCTCGTCCAGCTTGTCGGGCGGCAGCAGCGCGGGATCCAGCGCCAGCTGCGCACCGTTCTGGCCGTCCTCGTGGTATTCCGGCCGCGTCTCGGCAATGATCTTGACGCGATCGGTCAGGTCGCGGATGCTCTTGATAATGCCCTCGCGGCTCGATGCCGTGCTCGCGGTTGTACGCTTCCTGGATCGTGCGGCGGCGGTTGGTCTCGTCGATCGCCATGCGCCATCGAGTCGGTCATCTTGTCGGCGTAGAGGATCGCCTTGCCCTCGATGTGGCGGGCGGCGCGGCCGATCGTCTGGATCAGCGCGTTGCCGCTGCGCAGGAAGCCTTCCTTGTCCGCGTCCAGCACCGCCACCAGCGACACCTCGGGCAGGTCCAACCCCTCGCGCAGCAGGTTGATGCCGACCACCACGTCGTAGACGCCCATGCGCAGGTCGCGCAGGATCTCGACGCGCTCGATCGTGTGGATGTCCGAGTGCAGATAGTGCACCTTGATGTTCAGTTCGGCCAGGTACTCGGTCAGGTCCTCGGCCATGCGCTTGGTGAGCGTCGTGACCAGCACACGCTGGCCCTTGGTTCGTGCGCATGCCGGATCTCCTTGACCAGGTCGTCGATCTGGCCCTTGGTCGGCCGCACCTCGACGACCGGGTCGAGCAGCCCCGTGGGGCGGATCACCTGCTCCACGATCTGTTCGGCGTGCTCACGCTCGTAGGCTGCCGGCGTGGCGCTGACATAGACCACCTGGGTGATGTGGTCCTCGAACTCCTCAAAGGTCAGCGGGCGGTTGTCCAGCGCGCTGGGCAGGCGGAAGCCATAGTTGACCAGCACTTCCTTGCGTGCCCGGTCGCCGTTGTACATGCCGCGCACCTGCGGCATCGTCATGTGGCTCTCGTCCACGATCAGCAGCCAGTCGGGCGGGAAGTAGTCGAGCAGCGTCCACGGCGTGCTGCCCGCCGGGCGCCCGGCCAGGGGGCGGCTGTAGTTCTCGATGCCGTTGCAGTAGCCCACCTCGCGCAGCATCTCGATGTCGTAGTTGGTGCGCTGCCGGATGCGCTGCGCTTCCAGCAGCTTGCCCTGCGACTCGAAGAGGGCGACCTGCTCGTCCAGCTCCTGCTGGATCTCCTCGATCGCACTTCCAGCCGGTCCTGGCGGCGTGACGAAGTGCTTGGCCGGGTAGATGTCGACCTGCTGGTGGTCGGCCAGGACCTCGCCCGTCAGCGGGTCGATCTCGGTGATGCGCTCGATCTCGTCGCCCCAGAGGCTGATGCGGTAGGCGGTCTCTTTGTCCGCCGGCTGGATCTCCAGCACATCGCCGCGCACGCGGAAGCGGCCGCGCTGCAAGACGTTGTCGTTGCGGTCGTAGTAGATCTCCACCAGGTGGCGCAGGATGTTGTTGCGCCGCACCATCTCGCCCACGGTCAGCCGCAGCACCACGCGGCCGTAATCCTGGGGGCTGCCCAGGCCGTAGATGCAGGAGACCGAGGCCACGATCACCACGTCGCGGCGGCTGAGCAGCGCGCTCGTCGCCGCCAGGCGCAGGCGGTCGATCTCCTCGTTGATCTGCGATCTCCTTCTCGATGTAGGTATCCGTGCGCGGGATATAGGCTTCGGGCTGGTAGTAGTCGTAGTAGGAGACGAAGTACTCCACCGCGTTGTTGGGCAGGAACTCGCGCATCTCGGCATAGAGCTGCGCCGCCAGCGTCTTGTTGTGCGCCAGGATCAGCGTCGGCTTCTGCACCTCTTCGATGACCTTGGCCATGGTAAAGGTCTTGCCGCTGCCGGTCACGCCCAGCAGCACCTGGTCGCGCATGCCCTCACGCACGCCCTGCGCCAGCTGGGCAATCGCCTGCGGCTGATCGCCGGTCGGTTGGAACTCGCTGACAACTTGAATCGGTGGCATTGCTCCCCCTGTGGCACCGCGGCTACCGCTGTGTTAACCGGCACAAAGCGCGTAACCGAACAAAGGTTCTATCTCTACAGTATAGTGCATTTTGTGCCAAATGTCCAACATTTTTGCCCTTTTCGGACATGCAATTGGCGCGCTGAAAATTCCCCGGGACCGGGGCCGACATGGGTGCGCACGCAGCCGCGCGCGTGCGTTCAGTTTAGTCTGCGGCCGGCTGAGGCTTGACGACTGCTGCGGCCCAGGTCATGCCTGCGCCGAACGAGACGAGCAGCAGCGTGTCGGTGGGTTGTATGCTGCCGCTGTTGATCTCTTCAGCCATCGCCAGCGGAATTGATGCCGCCGATGTATTCGCATAGCGATCGATGTTGACGACAAACCGCTCCATGGGCAGATGCATTTCGCGGGCCGCCGCCTGGATGATACGCAGGTTGGCCTGGTGCGGAATGATCCAATCGACATCGTTCATGGTCAGCCCGGCGTTGTGCAGGGCCTGATCGCAGGCCGGCCCAATCACGCGCGTGGCAAACTTGAACACCTCCCGCCCGTTCATTTGCAGATAGTGGCTGCCTTCCGCCAACACGTCGGCGCTGAAGGGCCGCGCCGAGCCACCCGACGGCATGATGATATGCTGTCCGTTGCTGCCGTCAGAGCCCAGCAGGAAGCCCAGGACGCCGCATTCGCGCGTGTCCGCCTGCATGACCACGGCGCCGGCGGCGTCGCCGAACAAGCACGCACATAGAGCGATCGGTCCAATCGACGAACCTGCTCAGCAACTCCACGCCCACGATCAAGATGCTGCGGTAGGCGCCTGTGGCGATGAACTGCTGGGCGACGACCAGCGAATAGACAAAGCCGGTGCAGCCGGTTACGACGACAAAGGCCGGGACATTGGTTGCTCCCAACTCTGCCTGGACCTGGCTGGACACGGGCGGCGTGAAGTAGTCCGGCGTTGAGGTGGCGATAATGATCAGGTCGAGCTCTGTGGGCAGCAGGCCGGCCTTGGCCAGCGCTGTCCGGCTCGCATCGACTGCCATGCTGCAGGTTGTCTCGTCTGCTGCGGCAATATGGCGCTCGCGGATCCCGGTCCGCTGTACGATCCAGTCATCGCTAGTGTCGAGGGTTTCGCCAAGTTCGTGGTTGGTAAGTATGCGGTCTGGGGTGTAGGCACCCCAGCCGGCGATCCGGCCAAACAGCGTTGCCATATAGAAAGACTATACCTTATCTTGCCATCTTTCGTGCTCCTGCGGGCGTACACGGATTTCTCCCTGCCGTTCCGGATGGCGCCCCTTGGCTCCCGCATCGTGCTTGCGAATGATTTCCATATCCGCTTCGATGTCTCCGCTCGGCTTGAACCAGGCACCGTAAGTGATATTCTTCTTGGGGAAATCGATCGTCGCCATCACGATGGGGACATCGGCGGCCATGGCCATATAGTAGAAGCCGCTTTTCCAATAGTCGGTCTTGCCACGCGTGCCCTCCGGCGTGACTGCCAGAACAAACTTATCGTGGCGATTGAATTCTGCGACAACCTGGTCCACGAAGTTGGTGCTCTTGCTGCGATCCACCGGAATGCCGCCGACCTTGCGCCCCAGCCAGCCGATGGGACCCACAAAAGAAGATTGCTTGGCGAGGAAATGCGGCTGCGGCAGCGCATAGGCCCGGCTGAAAATGAAACCGATGAAGAAGTCCAGGTTCGAGGTGTGGGGCCAAACGATTATGATGTACTTTGAGAAGTCGGGCTCCCGATAGTCGGCGGTCCAACCCATCGATTTGAACCATAAATTCCAAAGATTCTGTATGAAGGTTCGCGGTACTTGCGCAGCGGCGGTCATGCGTAGCTCCTTGCTGGTTATCTCCTGCCGGCCAGCACAACGGCATCTAGAATCTTCCGGTAGCCTGTACACCGGCACAGGTTGCCCGTAAACGCTTCTTGCGCCTCCCCTTCCGTGGGGGCAGGGCGCTCTTCCAACAGCTTGGCGGCACTCATGACGAAGCCCGGTGTGCAGTAACCACACTGCACGCCACCGGTTTGCACGAGTGCAGCCTGGATTGGGTGCATTTGTTCGCCTGCTTGCAGGCCTTCGACCGTGACTACGTCGCTGCCCCAGGCGCGCTCGGCGGGGACCAGGCAGGCCATGACTGCCATCCCGTCGAGGAACACGGTGCATGCGCCGCACTCGCCTTCGGCGCAGCCCTCCTTGACGCCGGCGTAGCCCGCCATCCGCAGGCTGTCGAGCAGCGTCATGCCACCCTGCAGTGCGACGGAGCGACCGTTGACGACAGCCTGCTGTGCCCTGGTCGGCGGCACGGTACCGGGGACATGGCTGACCGGCCAGTGCCCGTCGCTTTCCCCCCACAGCAGCACGGGGGAGGCAGGCCAGCCCGCACGCGCCTCGCCCTGGGCAATCTGGCGCAGCACACGTCCCACCAGCACCTCGACCATTGCCACACGGTACTCGGCCCCAGCCCGTATGTCGTCGATCGGCGAGCATGCCGTGCGTGCCAACTGGGCCGCGTCGGCGATGCCTTCCTCCAGAGGTCTGCCGACCAGCGCTACTTCCGCCGCCGTGGCGCGCACGACGACAGGCGCGACGGCGCCGAGGCTGATTGCGGCACGTGTCACCGGCGCTCCCGGCCCGGCGCGTTCGATGACTACGGCGACGTTGACAACGCTGATCGCCTGCGCCCGGCGCAGACCCAGCTTAACGTAGGCGCCTTCTTGCTGTGGACCAAGCGGCGGCACGGAGATGCGCACCAAGATCTCATCGTCGGCGAGATCGACGCGCCGGAAGCCGCGCAGAAAGTCGGCGAGGCGCAGCGTACGCCGCCCGCGCTCTGCGCTTTCGAGCGTCACGCGCGCATCCAGCGCCAGCAGCGGCGTGATGGTGTCGTTCGCAGGGCTGGCCGTGATGACATTACCGGCGACGGTGGCACGGTTGCGGATCTGCGGCGCCCCCACCTCCCAGCACGCCCGTGCCAGGGGGAAGGCCTGCTGGACGATCAGCGGACTGGCGACACACTGGTTGTGCGTCACGAGCGGGCCGAGGCAGATAAGACCATCCTCTTCCCAGATGTCGCTCAAGCCCGGTATCCGGCTGAGGTCAATCACCCCCAAGTCGCCACCCAAGGGCGCTTTGCGGACGCCGCGCTCCAACTCCAACAAGAGGTCCGTGCCGCCGGCAAGAATGCGGGCCTCGGCCCCGTGCTGCGCCTTGAGCGCCAGGGCCTCCTGCAACGACGTGGGCGCTACATAGAACCGATACATGTCATCTACTTTCCAGGCCCTTAGAGCAAGCGCTGCAGTCCTGCAGATGTGCCGTCTTCAGCGCCACTTGCCCGACGCACCAAAGAAATAAAAACCAAACCCGGCCCCGATCGCGACCAGCAGGCTGAGAAATGCTTGCAAGAAGCGGAGCCCCAGCACGCGTGACAGCAGCCAATGCCCCGCCAGCAGGCCTGCGCCACCCAGCAGCACTTCCGGCGTCACCGGGGATTCGGCGCCCGGCGTGCCGTGTACGGCCTGCTGCATCTTGTCGATCTGCCCCTCTGCCTGGTCGCGGCTCCACTTCAGATAAAAGGGTACGGCCAACGCCGTTAGAAACGTGCTTAATAAGAAGCGGAACAACGCAGTCCTCCGTTAGAATCCTCATCGTGGCTGCCAAGCGTCACCGAATAGCCGGCACGTGGGCGTGCCCTCCGCACGTGGGCGTGCGGACTGAACCCATGACGATTAAGAAAGTTCTAAAAACCGTCGGCAAAGGTGTCGATCATCAGCTTTACGTCGCCCAACGGATAGAGGATGGGGCAGGTAGCGCCGTATTTGATGTATTCACGCACCTTCGCCTTCACCTCGGCCGGCGTACCGCTTGCCGTGATGTGCTGCACCAGTTCGTCCGGTACATACTTCATTGCCGCCCGTACCTGTTCCTTGGTCGCCGGCCAGCCCAGGATCGATTGGATCTGCTGTACCACCTCCGGCTTGACGCCGCTCGCCTTGGCAATGTGCGGCTGCTGGGCCAGGTACTGGGTCAGCAGCTCGCGGGCGCCGTCAAGCGCCGTCTTGCGATCTTCATGGACCGAGCAGACGATCAGCTGCGGCCGGTCGATGTCCTCGATCTTGCGTCCGGCGCGTGCTGCGCCGCGTGCGAGCTGCTCCATCGCCTCGATGTTGTACTCAGGTGGTACGCAGTAGTTCAGCACGGCGCCGTCGGCGATCTCGCCGGTCAACTCCATCATCTGCGGCCCGGTAGCGCCGATCATGATCTTCACGTTGCGCGGCTCACGCCGGCCGTGCACCACGTCCAGCTCGATGCCGTCGACATGGTGAAACTCGCCGTGATAGGTCACTCGTTCCATAGCCAGCAGGCGGCGCATCACCTCGATCGTTTCGCGCATGGCTACCAACGGCTTGCGGCGCTCGATGCCCACGTTTTTCGCCAGCGGATCCCACCAGGCGCCGATGCCGCAGATCACGCGATCCGGTGCCAGGTCGTCGAGCGTCAAGAACGTAGCTGCCAGCAGGCCGATGTTGCGCGTCCAGTTGTTGATAACGCCGGAACCAATATTGATGCGGTCCGTTACGGCAGCGAAAGCGGCCATGGGTACGATGGCATCGCGCACAAGCCTGCTCTCTGCCTGCCATACGGCCTCAAACCCACGCGCTTCGGCATAACGCGCATATTCCATGCCGTCGCGGATGGGGTGCTTGTCTTGAAGATAGAGCGCGACGCGCTTGGTATTCTGCTCAACAGCCATAGCAACCTCGTAGGATGAGCTTGAAGGACAGGTGGAGGTGTTTATAGGCGTTACTCTACACTGAAGCGGGTCTGATCGTCAAAGCGTTGCGGGTGCCTGAGGCGGGGCGGCCTTGGCGTTCGCATCCTTCATGGTATAATCCGCTCGCGCGTACCGAAGTGCGGCGAAAGCAGCAAAGACAGATGATGAGTGGCTCAACCACGGCAATGCCAGACACGCAAGCCCCCGACGCCGATCCCGATCTGCTGGCGCCGCTCTCGCCGGCGGTGCGCCGGTTGATCCGCAGCCGCCGCTCGATTCGCCGCTATCAGCCGCAGCCTGTACCGCAGGAGATGGTACTGGCACTGCTGGAAGCCGCGCGTTGGGCCCCCTCGGCGCACAACCGCCAGCCGTGGCGTTTCTGTGTCGTGACGTCAGACGGGGCCAAGGGGGAGCTCAGCCGGCAGATGAGCGAGCAGTGGCAGCGGGATTTGGGGGCCGATGGGGCTGATCCCGAGTACATTGCCCGCCGCATCGCCGTCAGCCACGCCCGGCTTACGGCCTCGCCGGTACTGATCGTGCCCTGCGTCACGATGGAGGACATGGACATCTATCCCGACGTGCAGCGGAGGGAGGCAGAGTTCGTCATGGCCGTACAGAGCGTGGCGCTGGCGTGCGAGAACCTGCTGCTCGCTGCGCATGATCTCGGGCTCGGCGCGTCGTGGCTCTGCGCACCGCTGTTCGTCCCCGCCCTTGTACGTGGCGTCCTCGGCCTGCCAGAACACTGGCAGCCGCAAGCAATTCTGACGGTCGGTTACCCGGCCGAGAGCAAAGAAAAGGACCGCGCCCCGTTGGCCGGTCACGTGGTATGGAGGTAGATCTGGCATGAACGGACCCCGGGTTGTTGCCTTGGCAGGTGGAGTCGGTGGGGCCAAGCTGGCTGCTGGCCTGCAGGCCGTGCTGCCGCGCGGCGCACTTTCCGTAATCGTGAACACAGGTGACGATTTCGAGCACTGGGGCCTGACCATCTGCCCTGACATCGATACGGTGCTGTACAACCTGGCAGGCATCCACAATCCTGAGACAGGTTGGGGGCGTGTGGGAGACAGCTTTGCCACGCTGCAGGCCATGGAGCAGCTGGGCGGCGAGGATTGGTTCCGCATCGGCAATCTCGACCTGGCCACCCATCTGCGTCGTAGCGAGTGGCTGCACCAGGGCTCCACGCTCAGCGAAGTGACCGACCGTCTGCGCCGCAGCCTGGGGATTCCATCCCTGGTTACGCCCATGAGTGACCAGCCGGTCCGCACGCTCGTTCATACCGACGAAGGCGACCTTCCCTTTCAGCACTATTTCGTTCGCCGCCGCTGTGAACCATGTGTGATGGACCTAACCTATGTCGGCGCCGCAGAGGCGCAGCTGAGCGAGTTCGCGCTAAAAGCACTCCAGCATGCCGACGTCGTCGTCGTTTGCCCGAGCAACCCCTACCTGAGCATCGACCCCATCCTCAGCGTTCCCGGTGTGCGCCGCTTTATTCGCAAGCTGCCGGTCCCAAAGATTGGCGTTTCGCCGATTGTGGGGGGACAGGCCATCAAGGGGCCTGCGGCAAAGATGATGCTCGAGATGGGCAAGGAGGTCAGCGCCCGCACCGTAGCCGAGCATTTTGAAGGCATGCTGACGGGTTTTGTGGTAGACACTGCGGATGCCAACCTTGTTGACGAACTGTCCATGCCCACGCTGGCGGTGAACACGCTGATGGGGGATATGTCTACCAAGCGGGCACTGGCGCAGACGATCTTCGATTTTGCGCGCGCCTTGGGAGTTGGCCATCGGCAGCCGCTGCCCGATCGCCCTATCCTCCCGCCGGCGCTTTAGTGCGGCCCGTCTGTATTATGGCTGCAGGCTGCCTATGACGCGCTGGCTGTTGGCCCCGGTCAAGCCATTTGCCGAGGCGAAGAGCCGGTTAGCCTCGGTTCTCACCCCTGCCGAACGCGCGCTGCTCATGCACAGCCTGCTCGAACGAACGCTGGCGCTGGCACAAGAGAGCAGCTTATTCGATTCCCTGCTGGTCGTGTCGCGTGACCCACGCGTGTGGGAAGTGGCGCGCCGGGCCGGAGCTTATGTGCTGCCGGAAGAAGGCGACGACTTGAACAGCGCGCTTGACCAAGGGCGTCACTTTGCTGCGGCGGCCGGCGTCGCGCAGCTGTTGATAGTGCCGGCCGACCTTCCCTGGCTTTCGGCGGCCGATCTGCATGCGGTCTGTGCATTGGGTGAGCAGGGCGACGGCATTGTGCTTGGACCGGCGGAGGACGGCGGCACCAACGTGCTCCATCTCCGCCTCCCGAGCAATCTGCCGTTCTGCTTTGGCGTGAACAGCTTTGACTGCCACATGCAAGCAGCGCGTGGTGCCGGTCTCACGCCCTCTGTCTATACGTCCCCGACTCTCCAGTTTGATCTGGACACGCCGGCAGATTGGGCGACGCTCGTTTCAGGGGTGCAGCACGTCGTGCACCAGCTCTGAAAGCCGGCGCATGTTAAAGGGTTTTTGCAGCCAGTGATGGATGCCGTGGCGCTTGAGACGCTCGCTTTCGTCCTCCAACGGATACCCGCTCATGATGATACAAGGCAGCCCGGGCCGGAGCTCTCTCAACTGGTCGTAGAGTTCGGGCCCACTGATCCGCGGCAGGATGAGGTCGCTCATGAGCAGGTCGACCGTGTCGGCCTGCTGCGCAAACGCGTCCATGGCTTCAGCGGCATCGGCTGTCGCAATCACTTTGTAACCCAATGCGTCAAGCAGGGCTTCCAGCGCCATGCGCGCCGAGCCATTATCCTCCACAATCAAGATGGTTTCGCCTGTGCCTTCAGATTCGAGCATTGGATTCACCGCTGGTCCTGGTGGGTAAGGGTGGAACACTCATTTGGGTGCGGCCAGCGCCTCTGCGCCGCAGCCGTCCAGATACCCACAACGTTGGCAGCGCCGGGCATCCTGATGGCTGCGGGCGACGTTATCCGCACTGCGCGCCTTGCGGATGGCCCCTGCGCTGGCGAGGACGGCACGCCGCAGTTCGTCCGTATTTTCAATTTTGAGCGTCGCGTCGGCATAGCGTAGGTAGCCATGGGGCGGCTTTTGCCCGTAGACGTCTTCTACCAGGAGACAGTAGGTCGCCAATTGGAGAAGGTGGCCCGGGTCCGGCACAGGAGGCTGTTTGCGGCTCTTGACTTCCAGCGGCACCACCAGCCGCCGGCCCGCGCCGCTCACCTCGACCAGGTAGTCCGGCTTGCCGACCAGGCCGTGGCGATGCGACACCAGCGGCTCCAGCACTGCCTCTTCTTTGCCTGTGTCGCTGTATACGACTGTGCCGGCGGGCAAACCGGTCGCCCGGCGCCAGCGCCGGCCCCACCAGAGCATACCGATCCCTGCGGCGAGGAGCAGCAGGGTCACGGCAGTCAGCACTTCATTCAAGCCGGGCGTCCCTTGCAGAGAATATCCCAGGTGCCGCGATTGACGACTTCGCTGCGCTGGTTGAGTACTTCCATCTTGAACTTCACCAACCCGCCCCCCAGCCGCGGCATCGGCTTGGTTTCTTCCACCGTTACCTGCAGGCGGATCGTGTCGCCCGCAAACACAGGTGCTGTGAACTTCCACTCCAGCCCGCGGAAGGCCATCACGGTATCTTCCATAAAACCAAGGCGGACGGCCATACCGCTGGCGATACTGAGCACGAGCAGCCCGTGGGCCACCCGCTGGCCGAAGATCTGGGTCTTGGCGTATTCGGCGTCGGTATGGATCAGGTTGTAATCGCCTGACAGGCCTGCAAATAGCACGATGTCCGCTTCGGTCACCGTGCGCCCGACGCTTTCTACCGATTCGCCGATGACAAATTCCTCAAAGTACAGCCCGCGTGGTTTTGCCAGCCTTGGGGTCGTCATGACTAATTCCTTTGTTGTGTTCCTGGCGCTGTTAGCTGAGAACGTACGAATGCTGGGGAGGCGCGAGGCATCATACAATGATAAGGAATGGATCGACAATCAACGAACACCCCGCCGGTGCGAAGATGCCCGTGCGAAAGTGCCGGTGTGAAAGTGCCTGCGCTAATTGGTGTCTCCCACCATTGGCGCTAAAATAGGGCCCAATATTTCTATTTTCACGATTCCCACACCAGCAGGAGACAAAACGCATGCAAACCGATTTACACGGGCGCGATTTTATCAGCGACATGGACTTCTCCAAAGAAGAGATCGAAACCGTCATTGACGTAGCCCTAAAACTCAAGCGCGATCGTGCCCTGGGCGTGCCCCATCCGCTGCTGCGCGACCGCGTGCTTGCTATGCTCTTCTTCTTCAGCAGCACCCGCACACGTTCAAGCTTTGAGGCCGGCATGGCCCAGTTGGGCGGCCACGCCGCCTTTATTGACTCCGACACCACGCAGATCAGCCACGGCGACACCGCTAAGGAGATCGGCGAGATCTATGGCCGCTATTATGACGGCATCGCCATCCGCCAGTGCGACTGGGGCGTCGGCAACCAATACATCAACGATGTCGCCAAGGCTTCAGCGCGTACCCGTGCTCAACATGCAGTGCGACGTCTACCATCCGTTCCAGATCCTGGCCGACCTGCTGACGATCATCGAAAAGGTCGGCGACCCGCGCGGCAAGACCATCAACGTGAGTTGGGCCTATGCCAGCAGCTACCAGAAGCCGATCTCGGTGCCGCAGAGCTTGATCCTCCAGATGACGCGTTTCGGTATGAACGTCCGTCTCTCACACCCGGCCGAATATAAGCTAATGCCCGATATTGTGCAGCAGGCTAAGGACAACGTGCGGCGCTTTGGCGGCAGCTTTGAGCAGCTTGACGATTTTGACGCCGGCTTCAAGGATGCGGATATCGTCTACCCCAAGAGCTGGGGTGCCCTGCTGACCACGTCCGACAATGCCGAGAGCGCCAAGATCGGCAAGAAGTACACCGACTGGATCACAGACGAGCGGCGCATGGCGCTGGCCAAGCCCAATGCCCTTTACATGCACTGTCTCCCGGCAGACCGCAACATCGAAGTCACCGACGGCGTGATCGATGGCCCCAACTCGGTCGTCTATGACGAAGCTGAAAACCGTCTGCACGCGCAGAAGGCCGTGATGGCGCTCACGATGCGCTGATACCCTTTCCCCTTCTTCTGAACTACGGCACTCCACTGGCAACCAGTGGAGTGTTGTTTTTCCCGGCAAGCTCCCAGTACGTCGCTCCGGTATATCCCTATGGCCAAATGTCAGCAATCTGTAATCATTGGTATCTGCGGTGCTGTGTAGACTGGTTAGCAGCACGCATGAAAACGCTTTGGCGACTTGCCTATGTTCATCATGGAATCACTGCCACCCAACAACAGCCCCGGCCCTATGCCCGGTGAACTGCCCCAACGTCTGATTTGGAGCCGCTCCAATCTCACGCTCAGCCAGTGGCAGATCTGGCACGAACAGCGCTCTGGTGCAAGTCACAGACCGCTCTACACGCTTGCGCCGCTTTCCGCGGCCTTCACATTCCATGCCAGCTTGGATCCTCGCCTCTTCCGGCAGGCCTTCCAGTCGGTCGTCGAGCGCAGCGATGCCCTGCGCAGCATATTTGTCGAAGAAGATGGTGTGCCGCAGCGCCACGTCGTGTCGCGTGTTGCCCAGGCCATGGATATCGTCGATCTTTCAGCCGTTTATCAGCCGGTGGCTGCCTACGAGCAGTGGATAGCAGAACGCGACCTGCGCCCGCTTGCGCCTGCTGCCCGCGTATTTGCCAGCACGCTGCTACGGCTGGGCGACCAGCATTACGTCTGGCGCCTGGCACTCCATCGCCTTATCGCCGACAGCAGCTCGCTTGCGCTCATCTATCGCTACACTGCAGAGGCGTACGCCGCCGCGACGGCAGGGAATATTGATACGCTGCGACCACTGCCGTCTTTTGAAGAGTACGCTCGCCACGATCGTGCGCACGCCGACGTGAACCCAGGAATAGTGGAAGGTCTCACCAGTTCACGGCCGCACGGCCGTTTCCGCCAGCCGCTGTCTATACCCGGCGAACGCTACGCCCTGGACTTTGGCGCCGAACGTACCGCTGCGCTCCGGCGGCTGGCCGTTGACTTCCCCCATGCCGGCGCAAACGGCGCTAAGGGCGTTGACAGCCGCGCCGCAATCTTCCTGTTCTCTGCCGCTGCACTGGCAGCGCTGCTGGCACGGCTGCGCAAGTGCCGGACGGTCTGTATCGACACTGACCTCGATCTGCGCCATCTCGGGCCTTGGCAGGAGACCATCGGCCGTATCAGCCGGGCCTGCACGCTGACCCTCGAGGACGTCCAATCACAGTCACTGCCGGGGCTGGCAGGGCGGTTGGGACGGGAATTATCGAAAGTGCAGTTGGGTGCTCAAACGGGGCCAAATGGGGAACGCCCGGCTCCGGCCTGTCGTGCCTTGCTCCAACTCGACGACAAGGTGTTTGGCCCCTTCGCAGGCATAGACGCCAAGATAGAGCGCCTGGACTCCTGCTGCAGCCAACGTAAGCACGGCGAGCAGCGTGAATCTAAATCGGAGCCGTGTATCTGCCTTCGCATCGAAGGGTACGCCGGGCGTGACAACCTCAGGGCGGTGTTCACGTTTTGCGGTGCGCAGATTGCACAGGAGCGCGGTCCCCAACTGGCACAGGAATATATGCGGCTGCTCGACGCGCTTGTGTCTGCCGCGAGCAGCCGATTCAGGCATTACATTGAGGGCATTAGATGTGACGGCGGGCGGTGGCGTCCTTACGCCGCCTGGCGGTATGCCGTTTTGCTGCCAAAGACACCCTTGACGGCGTCCTCTACGATCTGCAGCGTCTCGCCGATCACGGCCGCATCGTGGCTGTAGGAGAGGAACCACGGCTCGCGCGGGTCGTCGTCCACCAGCACGCCGCCTTCGATGAGCGCGCCACCGAGCAGGCCAAACAACTCGGAGTCGAACTCTGCGTACGAGCGGTAGTCCGCTGGCGGCTCGTTCTTGCCCAGCAGCACGCTGAACATGGACGGTACGCCGGTCACGACATGCGGCACGCCGGCCCGTGTGAGGATCGCGTCGATGCCCTGCATCAGCACCTGGCCGTTGGCGACAATTGTCTCCAGCACCGGCTGTGTCTCGAGGATCTCCAGCGTAGCCGCCGCGGCCGTGGCGGCGACCACGTTGCCGCAGTAGGTGCCGCCGTGCGCCACGCGCCCCGGCTCCACCATGGCCATGATATCGTCGCGGCCGGCCACCGCCGACACGGGGAAGCCGTTGCCCATTGCCTTGGCGTAGGCGGCCAGGTCGGCGCGGACGCCGAAATACTCCTGCGCGCCGCCGCGCGCCAGGCGGAAGCCGGTCTTCACCTCGTCAAAAATGAGCACGACGCCATATTCGGTGCACAGCTCGCGCACCCGCTGCAGCCAGGCGCGGTCCGCCAAAATCGACGCCACGTTGCCCATGATGGGCTCGACCACCACCGCAGCCAGTTCCTCGCCTTGGTCGCGGAACGTGGCTTCCAGCAGCTCGACGTCGTTGTAGGGCAGCGGAATGACAAAGTTGCGGATGGCGGCCGGCATGCCTTCGGTGGCGCGCAGCCGGTGCGGCTTGGCGCGCGGCCCCAACAGGTCGGCGTTGGCGTTGGGGCCGCTAAACATCACGTAGTCAAAGTTGCCGTGATAGTTGCCCTCAAACTTGATGAACTTCTCGCGGCCCGTAAAGCCGCGGGCAATGCGCAGGGCGTGCATGTTGGCCTCGGTGCCCGTGTTGGACAGGCGCACCTTGTCCATGCCCGTCATGCGGGTAAAGCGCTCGGCCAGTTCGATCTCCACCGGCGTGGTGGCGGCAAAGAGCACGCCGTTCTGGATCGCCTCGGCCACGCGGCGGTTGACCGCCGGGTAGGCGTGGCCCAGGATGATGGGGCCAAAGCCCAGCCGGTAGTCGACGAAGCGGTTGTCGTCGGCATCCCACACGTAGGCGCCCTTGCCCCGCTGCATAATGGGCGTGTGTTCGTCGCCCCAGTAGCGGAAGTTGGAGTTCACCCCGTAGGGCATAAAGCGCTTGGCCTTTTCAAACAATGCACGGGTCTTCTGGTTAGGTTTCGTCATACGCTTCTCCTTGGTAAGAGCAAGGGCACTACGGGGGCGTAATCCCTTCCTCTGCGGTTGATGCTGGTGGATCCCAGGCATAAATCTCTTTGACGATGTCCAGGTAAATAAACGTCTCCGCCTCGCGCACGCCTTCGACCCCATAGAGTTGTTCGGTCAGAAAGCGGAGCAGGTGGGCGTTATCGATACAGGTGACCTCGACCAAAAAGTTATAAGTCCCGGCCGTGATGGCCAGGTAAATCACTTCTTCAAAGGCGGCGATCTGGCGGGCGATCTCCTGCAGGCGATGGCCGTCTGCCTTTACCCCGATCAGCGCCATCGTATGGTAGCCCGTCTTGAGCGGGTGCGTCACCGCCACAAACTGCAGCACGCCGCCATCCTGGAGGCGCTGCACGCGCTGCCGGATCATGCCGGGCGACACATTCATCTGTGCAGCGATCGTGCTAAAGGGCATCCGCCCATCGGCCTTCAGGGCACGTATGATCTCGCGGTCTGTTTTGTCTAGAGTCAGCGGCATTCAATCACCTCGCCGCCCCGGCTGTACGACTGCCGGGGCGCTGCCTCCACTCTAGCGGCTTCTCTTGCAGCTGTCAAGCCCCAAAAATGCAAAATCAGCAGGAATCTGCCCAGATTCCTGCTGATTTTGCAGAAAAAAGCCAACATAATCACGGATGTGGTATTGGAGCTGTAGGTCACATGCCTGCTCCCGCCACAAAAAGGAGCCGGCTCCAGGATCCTGGAGCCGGCTCAAACAACCGATGGTCGATTACTGAATTACCGCTGTGGCTGCTCGCTGCTGGCTTCGCCACTCACCGGAGCGTCCGGCTGGGCCGGCGCTGCAGGGGCCGCTGCGGCGGGCGGCGGGGTATACGTGGCGGGCGGCGGGGGCGCTACCGGTGCCGGCGGCACATAGTACGGCGTGCCGGTGCGGTCCTTGTAGGCCAGCTGGCCGATCAGGTGGTACTGGTACAGGTAGGTCGCCAGCGTGCCCAGCGGGATCGTCACGATCAAGCCGACGATGCACAGGATGGTGCCGACGATCGACGCCACGGTCGAGATGACGATCGAGGCGATGATGTAGGCGATCATTACCAGCACGACCGTGCCCAGGTTGCGCCGCGTCCACTCCCAGACGTCAGTCAGCTTCAAACCCTCGCTGATCTGCTCCGAGCGGGCAAACCACACGGTAAATCCAGGTGTGACCAGGGCATAGAAGATGGCGTACAGGATGAGCAGGCAGTTGCCCAGGCCAAAGGTCAGCCCGCCAATGGCCGTCAGGAAACCCGCCCCGTTGTTGTCACCAGCACCCATCATCACGCCGCCCAGGACTACTGGCAGCGAGAGCAGGATAGCGGGCAGTGCCCAGATGACGGCTACAACCGCCAGCTTGAACCCGCGCGCCAGGTCCTCGCTCCACTGGTCCCATTCGGGCAGCGGATACTGGTTGCCGTCACGCACGTTCTGCAGGACGCGGACACAATAGCCCATCACAATCAAAATACCCACAAAGCCGATCAGAACCGGCATCAAGAGCCCGCTGACCAGCATCACGCCGGTGCCGATCGCCACTTTCTCTTTCCAGCGCGGGTCTTCCCATAAAAACGTTAACGCTTTTGCGTAATCCATAACTGTCTCTCCCTTTGTTGCTACTCCTGCGACGCTGAATGTTCGCTATCAACTAATACGGAGACTGCGGACGTCGCGGAAGTTTCAACTATGGCGTGGGTTTGTGTCAACGCGGCCGCAATCTCAAGGCGTACACTTTCGTCCGCCTCGTCCGCCAGCCTCCCCGCCAGCAGTGCGGCGGCCCGCTCGGCGATAGCACTGTGGGGATGGCGGGCTATGACCTGGCCCAAGGCCCAGGCGGCATGCCGGCGCGGGGCTCCCTGCGCATCGCTTAGTGCCCGCTGCAGCGCCGGCACCGTTGCGGATGCCCCCCAGTTGCCCAGCGCCACGCAGACGTTGCGCAGCATGCCATGCCGTTTCGCCCGCTTGATCGGCGAGCGTACGAAGTGGTCGCTAAAGGCGCGATCGTCCAGCCAGTAGGGCGTCTCGGGTGCAAACCCCTCCAGCAGCGGCGGCGCCACCCGGTGCGCCTGCGCGTGCAGCCCCTCTAAGAGGGGAGTGCGTGCGCCGCGCCGCCGATTGTAGGGACAGACCTCCTGGCAGATGTCGCAGCCAAAGATGCGGTTGCCGAAGAGTGGGCGCAGCGGCGCGGGATGTCGCCGGACGCCTCGATTGTCCAATACGAGATGCAGCGCTGCGGGTCGAGATCGTAGGGACCGGCAAAGGCGTTGGTAGGACAGGATTGGAGGCAGCGCGTGCAGCGGCCGCAGGTGAAGGGCCGTTCAATCGCTTTATCCGGCGCCAGGACTTCCGGCACGAGGATGACGGCCAGCAGCTGCCAGGAGCCTTGACCCGGCACGATGGTGCAGCAGTTCTTGCCGGTGAAACCGAGTCCTGCCGCCTGCGCCCAGTCGCGCTCGAGCACTGGCCCTGTGTCCACGAGGCACTTGCCCAGGCTGCTGCGTCCAGTGAGCGACCGCAAATAGGCGTCCAGCTCGTACAGCAGCGGGCGTATCAGCTCGTGGTAGTCGTCGCCCCAGGCGTAGGAGGCAATGATGCCGCGGCTCGGGTCGTCACGAATCTCAGGGGGCAGGTCATACTGGTGGTAGTCGACGCTCAGGACGATCATGGAGGCGAACGGCTCCTGGCCTTCCTCGGCCAGCAGCGCCGGGCTGCGCCGCTTCGCCACGTTGCGCTCGAGGTACTTCATCTCGCCGGCGCGGCCGGCGGCCAGCCATGCCTCGAAGAAGGCCGCGTGCGGCGCGTCGCCTACCGGGGCGATGCGGCAGTCGCTGAAGCCCAATTGGTGCGCCTGGGCTTTGACTGCGGCAGAAAGTTCAAACGCATGCATAGCTATAGTGTAACAGATGACATGCCGGTAACGTGTCTGCTAACGTTCCTGGCTCGGCGCATAAGGATCGGGGTAGGCGGAATCGCGCGGCGCCGTGCCAGGATCGATGCCAAGATCTTTCGCTGGGGCGAGCCTCGTGGCGTGTCAATCGTCATGGGAGAGCGGCACGTAGGCGTGCCCACTAAACGATGACTTTTCTACCCGCCATTTCCTCCTCACCTTGACACGCATGCTATAATCTTCCCATGATGAACATGCACCGGACCGGCTTCCGCTTTCATCATATTCACCTCTTCAGCCCCTGCGGTCGCAGCGTGGGCGGTTTGCTCGCGCTTCAATAGCCCGCACGTTTGTCGACGGCCGACGCTGCGGGCGCCAACGCCACTGTAACTCTCAAGAGAATGCCCTTGTGGCAGCCCTGCGTTTTGCGCGCAGGTGGGTAGTAACCACGGCATTCTTTGTTGCCAATTTCTAGTCTTCCGCCATTATTGATGCTGAACCGACAGGAGCGCTGAATGTCGTACCGCTATACACCCGCCGAGATTGAGCCGAAGTGGCAGACCGTCTGGGAGGAGCAGGGGCTGTACAAGACCCGCGAAGACCCCAAGAAGCCCAAGTGGTACGCGCTGACCATGCTGCCCTATCCGTCGGGCGATCTGCACACGGGCCACTGGTACGCCTATACGCCCAGCGACGCCGGCGCGCGCTTCAAGCGCATGAACGGCTACAACGTCTTCTTCCCGATCGGCTTTGATGCCTTTGGCCTGCCCGCCGAGAATGCCGCCATCAAGCAACGGCGTCCATCCCGACGAAGTGGACCTATGCCAACATCGAGCGCATGCGCGGCCAACTGCGCGCGCATGGGCGCCATGTGGGCCTGGGACCACGAGGCCGTCAGCTGCGACCCCGAGTACTACAAGTGGAGCCAGTGGTTCTTCCGCAAGTTCTACGACGCCGGCATGGCCTACCGCGAGTACGCGCCGGTGGACTGGTGCCCCAACTGCAACACGACGCTGGCGCGCGAGCAGGTGTGGGGCGACGACCGCCACTGCGAGCGCTGCGGCACGCCCGTGATCAAGAAGAACCTGGAGCAGTGGAAGTTCCGCATCACCAAGTATGCCGACGAACTGCTGGACGGGCTGGAGACAGATCGACTGGCCCGAGCGCGTCAAGGTGATGCAGACCAACTGGATCGGCCGCAGCATCGGCGCCGAGGTGGTCTTCCAGACCGAGCAGGGCGACGCCGCTGGAGATCTTCACCACCCGGCCCGACACGCTGTGGGGCGCCACCTTCATGGTGCTGGCCCCCGAGCATCCGCTGGTGGACACGGTCACGACCGCCGACCGCCGCGCCGAGGTGGACGCGTACAAGGCCGAGGCCGCGCGCATGGACGAGATCGCCCGCGTGCGCGCCGGACAAGGAGAAGACCGGCGTCTTTACCGGCGGCTATGCCATCAATCCGGTCAACGGCGAGCGCATCCCGATCTGGATCGCCGACTACGTGATGATGGGCTACGGCACGGGCGCGATCATGGCCGTGCCCGGCGCACGACGAGCGCGACTTTGCCTTTGCCACGAAGTACGGCCTGGAGATCCGCCGCGTCATCACCGGCCCCGACGGCGCGACCGGCCCGCATGGCCGAGGCCTACGACTCCAAGGACGAAGGGCGAGCTGATCAACTCCGGCGCCGTTCGACGGCACGCCGGTCGACGGGCGCCGCCGCCAAGGTGACCGCCTGGCTGGAGGCCAACGAACCTGGGCAAGCGGCGCGTCAACTACCGCCTGCGCGACTGGCTGATCAGCCGCCAGCGCATGTGGGGCACGCCCATCCCGATCATCTACTGCCCCAACTGCGGCACCGTGCCGGTGCCCTACGAGGACCTGCCCGTGCTGCTGCCCGACGACGCCGAGTTCCGGCCGACGCGGCGAGAGCCCGCTGAAGTATCACGAGGGCTTCCGCTACGTCAAGTGCCCCGCAGTGCGGCGGCGACGCCGAGCGCGAGACGGACACCATGGACACCTTCATGTGTTCCAGCTGGTACCAGTACGCCTACGTCTCGCCCTACTGGAAGGCCGGCGCAGCCGCTGACGGCCGACGACATGCCGTGGGACAAGGCAAGGCCGGCCATACTGGCTGCCGGTCGACCAGTACACGGGCGGCATCGAGCACGCCACCATGCACCTGCTGTACACGCGCTTCTTCACCAAGGCGCTGCGCGACCTGGGCGTGGTGGACTTCGACGAGCCGATGCTGCGCCTGTTCAACCAGGGCATGATCCTGGGGCCGGACGGCGAGAAGATGTCCAAGAGCCGCGGCAACGTGATCAACCCCGACGAATTCGTGGACAAGTACGGCGCCGACACCGTGCGCGGCTACCTGATGTTTATCGGCCCGTGGGACATGGGCGGGCCGTGGGACATGAACGCCATTGAGGGCGTCTATCGCTTCCTGCACCGCGTGTGGGCGTCGTGGTCGACGACCCGCAGATGGCCAACCCTGTCCTGGATCCCAGCGTGCAGCCTGACCCGCAGGCCGTGCGCAACCTGGAGCGCAAGCTGCACCAGACGATCCTCAAGGTGACCGACGACATGGCCAACTTCCGCTTCAACACGGCCATTGCCGGCGCTGATGGAGCTGAACAACACGCTGATCAAGGTCAAGGAGACGACGGTCGTCAACTCCGCGCGTCTGGAACCAGGCGATTCGCAACCTGATCCTGATGATGGCGCCCATCTTCCCGCACATCGCCGACGAGCTGTGGCACCGCCAGGGCAACACCTCCAGCGTGCACCTGCAGCGCTGGCCCGAAGGCCGATCCGGAGAAGGCGCGTGTCGACGAGGTCACCGTCGTCGTGCAGATCAACGGCAAGGTGCGTGACAAGCTGGTCGTGGCGCCCGGCGCATCGAAGGAGGAACTGGAACAGGCCGCGCTGGCGCTGGGCTCTGTGCAGAAGTGGCTGGAGGGCAAGACGCTGCAGCGTGCTGTTGTGGTGCCCGACAAGCTGGTCAACATTGTAGCTAACTGAGCGCGCCGGTTGAGCCTGGTATCTGGGGGCCGCTGCCTGATCGTAGTCCGACCGTAGGCAAATCGCACAACACGCGCCCGCTGCGTCGGCTTAACGTCAAAGTGGCCTGTCAGGAAGTTTGTAATTGTCGGGCAATCGCCATCTTGGCGATTTTATGTGCTGAAAAGTTTTGGGGCGGCCCTCTACCAGAGAGGACCGCCCTTATATTCCACAAAATCCTTGGTGCTTTCTAAGAATCCTCTAATTTCCAATTGTTCCGAATTGTGTTATGATGCGAACAGAAAGCGAAACACCGCGCGGTTCCTCCTGTTCCGCCAGTTATGCAATCTGCTGAGTTGAGGAACCTTCTGTCAGATTGAATCACGTGAAGCTGTCGTACTTTGAACATCTGCTCAGGTGTGAAACAGTGTGCAGAGTCGTCGAATTTTGTGCAACCTGCTGTAAAGAGATGTTCCGAGCCTGTATCTGAGCGCATCTTCGTAAGCAAAAACGTTTTTGTACAGCCTTTCGATAAATTTGTTGCACCTGCCTCTACGCGTGCAGGTTCTGTACCCCGCTGAGCCTGGGTAACGCAAAAGAGGAGACCTACATCATGATCTACAAGATCCCCACCAGCCAACCCGGCCTCGTATGCGTTGTATTCGAACTGCCTTCCTGTGTCTGGGCGGATCGGATCGTCGTAAGTGGAACCTTTAATAACTGGGACGAACGTACCGTTGGCCATGCGTCAGGACCGTGATGGCGTGTGGCGTGCTCGCTTGGAGCTGCCCGATCGGACAGCGATATGAGTTCCGCTATTTGATCGATGGGCGCTGGCAGACGGACTATCACGCCGACGGCTTTACGGACAACGGCTTTGGCTCACACAACAGCATCGTGGATTTGACGCTTGTCATGACCCTGCCGATCGCCACGCGGGCCGGCAGCCAGGTTCCGGATGGGCAGGTGACGAAAGCACCGCATCTGCCGGCGCCAAGTGATGCTGCCATGACGCCTGCGCGTGCACCGCGACCGGCCACGCCGGCCGAAATGCCCCGGCTGCGCCCGCGTGTGGCAGCTGCCTGAGCTGGCTCCACCGGCCGGAATTGGCCAGACATCTGACGCACGTAATTCGCACATTTCAGAGCGGGCGACCTCCAGGGGTCGCCCGCTTGTTATGCTATAATCGGCTCGATGTCCCGGACCAACACGCGCCGCATGGCTATCCTTGCCCTCGCCGTTATTGTGCTGATCTGCAGCTCGCACTGCGCTTGTGGCGTATCGACTCCCTGCCGCCAGGTTTTCACTTTGACGAATCCTTTGAAGGGCTCGAAGCCTGGCGCATTCTCACCGACCCGAGCTACCGGCCCATCTTTCTGAGCCGGCAATTTTGGCGTGCACGCCGCTCAATGCCTATGCCAATGCGCTGACCTTTGCTCTCTTTGGCCTGTCTTGGGCGGCGAAGCGGGCCCGACGGCCATGCGCACGACGGCGGCGGTCGTAGGCGTGGCTGGGTGTGCTGGCAGTCTATGCCCTGGCCACCGAACTCCGGCACCTCGATCCTCGGCGCCTCACCCTTGCCTTCCCCCTGCTGGCCGCCGCCGTGCTGGCGACGCTGCGCTGGCACATTCATTTCAGCCGCATGGGCATTGAGCCTATCTTCGTGCCCCTGTTGTGGGCCGCCGCTACCTGGCTGCTGCTGCGCGGCTGGCGTTTGCAGTCGTGGGTGAGCTTTGCAGGGCTGCGGCTTGATGCTGGCCTTGGCCATGTACGCCTACCAGGGCGCATGGATCATTCCCTTCCTGATGATCCCTGTCGTTCTGCACCTGTGGCTGTCGGACCGCCCCCAGCGCCGTTCCGCCCGCCTGCGCGGCCCGTTGGTGGCAGCCGGCGTGGCCCTGCTGTTGGTCCTGCCCCTGGCCTGGTTCTTTGCCAACAACCCGGACCTGCTGCTGCTGCGGCCCACCCAGATTGCGGTGATCGGCGACCACCCTGCCGCCCCTGCCACGCCCTGGCAGAACGCCCTGGCCAAGTGCCTTGATGTTTGTGCCGTTCGGCCAGACGGGCGACCTCGACCCTCGCCGCAACGTGCCGGGGCGGGCCGCCTTGAACTGGTGGCAGTTTGTCCCATTCGTCGTCGGCGTGGTCGCTGGCGCTCTGGCGTGTGCGCAATC
The DNA here is from genome assembly GCA_963791135.1 of uncultured Chloroflexia bacterium. Lineage (GTDB taxonomy): Bacteria > Chloroflexota > Anaerolineae > Caldilineales > Caldilineaceae > Fredericiella. The sequence goes on along the minus strand of CAWBRX010000017.1, from coordinate 74,776 downwards.
CCGGCCTATTCGACGACTCCTGGTCGGCCTGGTCGGTCTGCTGCTGCCCGGCGTCTTTAGCGAGTATGCCCCGCATTTTCACCGGATCCTGGGCGCTTCGGCCCCGGCGGCGCTGCTGTGCGGGCTCGGCCTCGACACGGTGGTGCGCTGGGGGCTGGCGCAGTCCAGCCAGCGCGCACCGCCGCACGCGCTGGCCGGCGTGGGCCGCCGGTGTGCTGGTCGCGGCCCTCATCCTGGGCGGCGCCGTGGTGGCGGCCCGCGACTACTTTGTCCGCTGGGCTGCCTTGCCCGACCTTTTCTATGCCTTTGACACGGGCCTGTGGCAGATCGGCCAGGAAATTGCCCGGCAGCCCGTCGGCTGCCGTCACATACCTCACGCCGCGGCCGGCAGACCACCCTACACTGGCCTTTGCGCTGGCCGTCGGCGGCGGGCACCAGCGCAGGCGGCCGGACCTGGCGCCGATCAGCTTTGACGGCCGGCAGGTGTTCCCGCTCACGGCCGGGCCCAATGCCGAAGCCGAGCACTATGTCGTGATCCAGACCGAGGATTTCCGCACCCGGCTGCTGCTGCCCGAAGTGCTGCCGCAGGCCTCGATCGTCGAAACGATCACGGAACCCGACGGCACAGTGTACGCCAACGTCTATACCCGTCCGCCGGGTTCCGCCGGCTGCGCACCCGCCGCAGCATGTGCTAGACGTCGCGCTGAATGAGGCCATCAGCCTGGAGGGCTACGATGTCCAGCCCGCCAGCGCTGCATCCCGGCGAGATCCTCTATCTTCAGCTCCACTGGCGCGTGCATGCGGCCGTCGGCGAAGACTGGACGGTCTTTACCCACCTGCTGCGGCGCGACGAAGCGACAGCGGCGACCTCGTGCAGGTCGCCGGCAGCGACAGCCTGCCGGGCGGCGGCAGCCTGCCGACCTCGCGCTGGCAGCCAGGGTGGCAGGTGCTGGACGAATATCAGATTCAGCTGCCGGGTGACCTGGTGCCCGGCACGTACACGCTGGCTGCCGGTCTATATCGCGACGACGGTGCGCGTCTGCCTGCAGATGGGCCTGGGATTCTCTTGGGAGATGTAGTCATTGAATAACACCGAGATAGCCGGTGTAGAGTCCGGTGCCCGCTTGCCCGACCTCTATCGCACGGACGATACCGAACGGTTGGTCGCAAGGCATGCGCCGCATCAGTCTACGCCCTGCTGGCGGATCTGCCGATTATCAAGGGGCCGGCGCTCGACCTGGGCTGTGGCGGCGGCATGTTTGTGCATGAACTGGCAGACGAGCCGCCCGCAGGCGCTCGTGATCGGCGTCGACCTGTCGGCTATGGCGCTTGCCTATGCCCAGAGCGGTCAGGGCGGTGAACGCCTGCTGCAAGGCGATGCCGCTGTCCTGCCGCTGGCAGACCAGAGCATCGGCCTCGTCACGGCCCTCGATTCGTTCGACCAGGTGGGCCTCGATCTTGACCGGAGCCTTGGCCGAAGTCCGGCGTGTGCTGCGGCCGGGCGGCGTGCTGCTGGCGCGCGTCAGCGCGCATCCCTGGCTGTCGGGGCCGCACGATCTGGCCTTCAACACCGGGCGCCGCTGGCGGCTGCACGACCTGGTGCGCCACTTTCAAGCGGCGGGCCTGCAGGTGGAGCGCACCACGTACGCCAATTCGCTGTTGTCGCCCTTGATCGTGGCCGCACGCCTGCTGCAGCGCTGGGGTGACCTGGCTCGCCGAGCATCCTGGCGGAGGAGAGCATGCCTGGTCAAATGCCCTGCTGCGCCGGGCGCTCACCGCTCGAAGCAGCCTGGCTCCGAGAAGCACCGTTTCCCGTTTGGCATCAGTGCCTATCATCTTAGCCCGCCGGCCCAAGCAGCCGGACATTGCGGCGAGATGAATCCGATGGCTACGAACGATTTGCAGGATCAAGCACGGTACACTCGCAGGCCCAGATGCAGGCGCCGTTGGTCTGCACCGTGCTGCCCACCTACAATGAGCGCGGCAACATCGGCCCGTTGATCGACGGCATTCTGCTGCATGCGCGTACGCCGCAGATGGTGCTGGTCGTCGACGACAACTCGCCCGACGGCACGTGGGAAGTCGTCAAGCAGCTGGCGCAGCGCTACAATCGTCCGGATGCACACCGTGTGGTGCTCTACCGCCGCATCGGTCCGAAGGGGCTGACTTCGGCCATCCAGCACGGCATCGACATGGCGATCTACACCTTTGGCGCGAGCATCGTCACGTGGATGGACTGCGACCTTTCGATGCCGCCGGAAGATGTGTCCCGCCTCGTGGCGTGCGTCGCAGGACGGCGCCGACATCGCCGTCGGTTCGCGCTGGATCGAGGGTGGTGCCGACGAAGCGCACGGCCAGATGGCGCGCACGTTGAGCCTCATCATCAACGGCTATGCTATGCTGCGGCTTGGCGCCGAGGTGCACGACTATACCAGCGGCTTTATTGCCGCCCGGGCGGAGGTCCTGCGCCAGCTGCGGCTGCGCGGTGACTACGGCGAATACTGCATCGACCTCCTGGGGCGCGGCCTGCAGCGCGGCTGCGTGGTGCGTGAGGTGCCCTATCGCTGCGTGCCGCGCAACGCCGGCGAGAGCAAGACCGGGGCCAACCTGTGGGATTATCTTGTCAAGGGACGCAAGTACGTAAGCGCCATCGAGCGCATTGCGTCGGAGCCGGGTGCATAGGCGCCCGCAAGTCTACATAATTCATGATAGGAACAAAAATCATGTTACAGCCGGCTGAATTGAGCCTTGAGGAAATGGGAGATCTGGCTGCCATCATTCCTGCCGCCGACCCTGAAGTCAAGGTGCGTTACAAGACGATTCCCGAATTTGAGCGGGCGAGCCGCCGCTCGATCATCCCCGTCTGTGAACCGACGCTCGGCGGCAATGAGGCCAAGTACGTGCTGCAGGCGATCGAGACCAACTGGATCTCGTCCGCCGGCCACTTCATTCGCGAGTTCGAGGCCCGGTTCGCCGAGTTCTGCGGCGTGCGCTACGGCATCGCCTGTGCCAACGGCACGGTGGCGATGCACCTGGCCATGGCGACGCTGGGGCTGGACCCGGGCGACGAGGTGATCATCCCCACCTTTACGATGATTGCCACGGCCAATGCCGTGACCTACTGCGGGGCGAAGCCCGTGCTCGTCGACATGGAGCCGCAGTATTGGCAGATGGACGTCGACCAGGTCGAGAGCAAGATCACGAGCCGCACGCGGCGATCGTGCCGGTCCATATCTACGGCCATCCGACCGACATGGACCCGCTGCGGGCGCTGGCCCAGAAGCACGGCCTGCTGGTGATTGAAGATGCGGCCGAAGCGCACGGCGCCGAGTACAAGGGCCGCCGCGCCGGCGGGCTGGGCGATGCCGCCGGCTTCAGCTTCTACGGCAACAAGATCATCACCACCGGCGAGGGCGGCATGGTCACGACCAACAACCGCGACATTGCCCGGCTGGCCTGGAACCTGCGCGACCATGCCTTCAGCCACGAGCGCCACTTCTGGCACAAGTACGTCGGCTTCAACTATCGCATGACCAACCTGCAGGCGGCCGTCGGCCTCGCCCAGCTGGAGCAGCTGGAAGGCTTTGTGGCCGCCCGGCGCCAGCATGCGCTGGAGTACAACTGCCGGCTGGACGGCATCCCCGGCATTCAGACGCCGCGCGAGGCACCTTGGGCCAAGAACGTGTACTGGATGTACGGCATCACGGTGGACGAGGCCGAGTACGGCATGAACCGCGACGAACTGCGCCGCGTCCTGGCCGAAAACGGGATCGAGACGCGCACGTTCTTTATCCCCATGCACTGCCAGCCGGTCTACTGGGAGCAGTACAAGGGCGAGCGCTATCCGGTGGCCGAGGACCTCTGCAAGCGCGGGTTCTACCTGCCCTCGGCCTCGTCGCTGACCTTGGAAGAGATCGAGTATGTCGCCGATGTGATCCGTGAAGCTTGCCCGGCGTTAAGGTGATGGACAAATTTTCGCTGCCGGTGTAATATGGTGCTGTTTGCTGGTTTCGTCCTATTTCATTTCTTGCAGCCCCCAAGGAGGCACGTATGTCGAAACTGCTGAGCACACTGTTTGTATTTGCCATTGTTTTTGTAGGCGTTGTCGTCCCGCTCGGCGGCAGCGGAATTACTCCCGTTAAGTAGCGGGCGAAACCGGGAACCCCGCCCGGTCCGGTGGTGCTGCATCCACTGCTGATGAGCCTACATAATATTCCTATATTGAGAGATCTTCCATCCCATTCATATCTACTTTTATAGAAAGGGACCCATCGATGACCACGTCTACTGCCGCCGTCCCCTGGAGCGCCCGCGCCGCTGCCCTGCTGGAAGCTGCCGGCGAATTGGGCGCACGCGCCGCAAGTACAGGCGATGCACGCCGCCGCACTGCGCTGCTCGGGCTGCACTGCCTGGCAGCCTTTGCCACGAAGCAGTTTCATCTCTTTGAGAAGGGTTTCGCCGGCGGCATGCTCCAGGCGGATGCCGCCATGCCGCCCGAGTACGTGCTGGAGGCAACGGCGCGGCAGGTAGGCTTTGACATCGACGTCATGCTGCGCAGCATGGGCCAGCGCGAGCCCAGCATCTCGACCGCTGCCATGCGTGAGACCCTCGACCTGGCCGACAAGCTGGCAGCGGACGCGCTGGCGGGGGCCGTGCGCAGCCGGCTGATCGAGGAGACGGCCGTCCTCACCTACTTCCAAAAGACGCCGACGATCCGCCTGCTGCCCTACGTGCCGCTGGCGTTGATCGGCATCGACCTGACGGCCATTCACGACCGGGCGCAGCTGCTGGCGATCGCCCATGAGACCGGGCACCACGTCTACCGCCAGCTGACGACCAACTACAGCGTGGAACCGCAAAAGAAGGCCGAGAAGCGTGCGCTGGTGGCGCCGGCCCAATTCCCGGCCTGGCTGACGGCCTGGGCCGAAGAGGTGTTCGCCGACATCTACAGCGTGCTGGTGGCGGGGCCGGTGGCCGGCGTTTCCATGCAGGCGATGCTGATGGGCGAACTTCCGGGCGTGCTGCTGCAGGACGACGCCGACCACCCGCTGCCGGCCCTGCGGCCCGAGATTGCCGTCGCCGTGCTGCGCAAGCTCGCGGGCGAGGGCAAGCACGGCGATGGGCGGCTGGCGCAGGCGGCGGACCTGCTGCAGCAGCAGTGGCAGGGCCTATCTCAAGCTGCGCAAGGTGGGTGACGCCTTCACGCCTGCCGGCGGCGGGCAGCCGGTGCCGCTGGCGGCGGCGCGGGCGCAGTTGGAAGCGTATGTCGGCTACTGGTTGGACGGGCTCCTGGCGCCCCTGGCGCGCGACGCCAAGGCCGCACGGTGGAGCAGCGGCGAGACAGCCGCAGAGCTCTACGACCAGTTTGCCAAGACCTGCGCCGGCCTGGCCGGCACCCGGGCGCCGGAACTGGAGGCAGTCGGCGATAAGGTAGCGGTGACGCCGCAGGTGGCGGGCGTGCACGGCGGCCAGCGGGTCGTGGGCGACATCGGCGATCCTTACCTGGACGAGCTGCGCAACCATGCCTTGGCCGGCAAGCGCACGCTGACGGTTGCCGAGTGGCAGGCTGTCTTTATCGCCGGCGACTGGGTGACAGAAGAGGGTGGGAGTGGGATCAATCCCATCAGGTAAACGTAGAGCATCAGCCTAGGCAGTTCAGTGGTATGCGGATTGGCTTGATCCTGTCAAGCTGATTCTGAAACAACTCGATCAAGTCATCATCGTCCAAGGCACGCGCTAGCGTTAGACCAGTAGTCGGCCGCGGCTTGAGCCGCGGCCGGATCGTTGCGGCCAGGTGAATGTGGCTAATGATGTGGTTGACGATCGCCGTTGCCTTGCGATCGCCCATGGCCGTGTACAACTGTGCGCTGCGAATGGCGTTGTGCAGTGCAGATGCGTGATCGCCCAGGAAATGATCCAGCTTGGCCTGGGCATAGAGAATGGCTGCCGACTCAGTCGGGTCGTTGACCACCTGGTTGGCAGCCTGTGCCTGCTGGCAGTAGTGCGACTGCTTCGTCCAACTGCTGTGAGCGCAGCGCCAGGTCAGTCAGCAGGCGCAACGTGCGCGAACGCACGATGGCTCCGTCGCCGGGAGGCAGACACTCGAGACCTTCTTCGCACAGCCGGCGTGCATCGTCGTCTCTGTCTTCGACATACGCGATGTGTGCCTGGCGGCACTTAACGGTTGCGATGCCCACCGGCTGGTGCAGTTCCTGGTAGATGACGTTGGCGGCCGCCAGGCTTCCACCTGCCTCACCGAACTCGCCCTGCTCAAATGCGACATCTGCCAGGTCGACGTAGGCGTCTGCCAACCGCGGAAGGTCATTTCTAGGTTGAAAGACGCCGATCGCTCTTTCGAGCAGTTCGCGCGCAGTACCGTAGTCGTCCTGGCGCAGGTGCGCCTTGGCGAGGAAATAGGCGTAGCGCGCCTGGCGGGTCTCGTCGCCGAGCGCCGTGGCTGCATCCAACGCCAGGCGGAAGCCCTGGCGCGCCTGGCTGAAGCGGGCACGGGCAAACCAGGGCGCGGTCAGCGCGTCTACGCTGCCGAGTACAAGGTCCCAGGCCTCCAGCCGGTGCGCCATCGCCACGCCGGCGAGCAGGTTCTCCCACTCCGGCTCCAGCGCGTCGAAGTTGCCCGCCATCTGCTGCGCAAAGGTGCGGCAGTAGGCGGCGTAGCGCAGGCAGGCAGCGTCACGATCGGGCAGCTCCGCCAGCTTCTCGCCGGCAAAATCCGCCAGCAGCCGGTGATGGTAGAAGCGGTCCCCGCGGCCGAGCTTGAGCATCGAGAGCGTCACCAGCTGGTCCAGCTGCTCGCCGGCGTCGTCGATAGTCGCCCGGCGCCACGCCTGCCGCCGCCGCCAGCGCAGGCAGGCTGAAGGCGCGGCCGTCAAACAGCCCGGAGAGGGCGAAGATGTGCTGCAGGTCGGGCGGCAGCGCCTCCCAGCTGACGTTAAAGCTGGTGCGCACCGAGCGGTTGCTGATGCCGTGGGCCAGGCGATCGCCGGCCGCCTGCAGGCTCCGCACCATGCGCGCCAGGCTGCGCCGCGGCGAGGCAAAGACACGCTGGGCGGCGATTTCCACCGCCAGCGGCAGGCCGCCCAGCAGGGTGCACAGTGCGACCGCCGCCTCGCGTTCGTTCTCGACCGCCGGTTCGCCCAGGAAATGCGCCAGCAGCTGCAGGCTGTCGTCCATCGAGAGTTCGGGCAGCTCGACGATCTGGGTCGTGCGCGCCGCCACTTCCGCCAGGTCCCGCGTCGTGATCAGCACGGGACAGTTGGCGGCGCCGGGCAGCAGCAGGTCGATCTCGCGGCCTGCCACGACGGAGTCGAGCACGATCAGGGCGCGGCGGCCCGCCAGGATATTGCGCATGGCGGCGGCGCGGGCTTCGGCGCTGCCGATCTTGCTCAGGTCCTTGTCGTAGGCGAGCGCCCAGCTTTGCAGGATATCGAGCGGCTCGTCCTCGCCTGCGTGTCGCCCAGAGCACGCCGTCGGGAAACTCGCCGGCGCAGCTGGTGGGCAAGCTCGGCGGCCAGGGCCGTCTTGCCGCGCCTCCCATGCCGACGACGGCGGTGATCCCTCCGCCCTGCGGCTGCGTCAGCCAGGCGATCAGCCGGGCACGTTCCTCGTCGCGGCCCACAAAGTGGCCGGAGATCGCCGGCGCCTGGAAGGGCGCCTGGGCGGCACCAACGGCAGCGGCAGCCGCGGCGCTGCTCGGCGGCCCGACCTCGCCCGCCATGATCTGGTCGTAGAGGGCATTCGTCTCCGCCGAGGGCGGCACGCCCAGCTCGTCCAGCAGCGCCGCCGTGCACTCGTCGTACTGCTTGAGCGCGGCCGTGCGCTGCCCGGCCAGGGCGAGCAGCCGCATCTTGAGCCGGTGTACCTCTTCGCGTTCCGGCTCGTCGGCCAGCAGCTGCGCGCAGGCGGCGATGCCCAGGTCGATGCGTTCCTGCGCATGCGCCGCCGTCTCTGCCAGCCGATAGAGCGTCTCGCGCCGTGCACTCTCCCAGCCGCTGCGCTGTGCCTCCAGCCATTCGACAAAGAGCGCCGCCCCGGTCTCGATCGCCGATTCAATCCCTTCCAAAAAAGTGCCCGACCAAAGGCGCAGCGCCGCGTCAAGCTGCTCCACCGTGGCTTGGGGGTCTTCGGTCAGTTCGCAGAAGCGGGCCAGGTCGATACGGCAGTGCTGTGGGTTGAGCGACAGCCGGCCGTCGACTTCTACCAGGTACTCCTGCCGCAGGCCGCTGAGCAGGAAAAGTTCGCCGCGCAAATACTCGCGCGCCTTCTTGTCCGGCCAATCCGACCACAGCAGGCCGGCCAGCCGCTCGCGCGATTCGGAGCGCCCGCTTGCCGCCAGGTAGAAGAGGATCGCCTTTGCGCGCGCGCTGTTACGTGGGCGCAGCACCAACGGCTGTCCCTCGAGGCTGATCTGTGGCGGGCCGAGCAAAGTGATATCGAGCACGACCTTAAGTATATGGGGATCGCCCCCCTGCGTCGAATGCGGGATCAACGCTGGATCAACGCCGCCGTCCTATGCTGTGGACCAGACAGGTCAGAGAGACGAAAGCCTGGAAACAGCGAGGAGAACCAACCAAGGGGTACCATATGATGGATCTGTATCGTTCGACCAACAAGATGCCGCTGCCGCTCCACGTCGGCGTTTCGCACAAGTCATCACTTGTCCCCGCACGCGTCTATGCCCTTGTCGCCTCCCGGCTGCCGGACGGCAACGGGCGCCAGCGGCCGATGCTAAGTCTGCGGCGCCAGCTCCAGTCGCCCCGTGGCTCGGCCGGCGCCCACGCGCAGCAGCCCACGCGGCCGTTTGTCTTGCGTGCCAGCTTGGGCGAGCGCATCCAGGTGCAGGTGACCAACCTGCTGGTGGACATGCCGCTCTTTCTCGCCCTGGTGGACGATGATTATGGGATCATGGAAGATTGTGAAGTTGCGGCGCTTGCCTACGGCGAAACGCATACCTACGTCTGGAACTGCCGCCATGCCGGTGTGTATCCGATGTACAACCTCATGTGCCCTGACCCAGTGGAACGTCGCAGCTTATTAGGCGTCTTGATAGTGGAACCATGACGAGTACTAGTCACCGATAGCGGCAGTAGTGCCGGGCCTCGTATTCGACAAGGTGTCCTAGTCGCAAAAGACGCCCTTTCATTGCAGCTTTCAAGGGAAGCGAAAGGACAGTGTAGTATGGCAGATCTTGTGCGTGTATCATCACAATCGCGTTCGACCTCGGTGGCGGGTGCAATCGCCGGCATCATGCGTGAAGAAGGCTATGCCGAGGTCCAGGCCATCGGGGCCCCGGCCGTCAACCAGGCCGTCAAGGCCATCACGATTGCCCGCACCTATCTGGAACAGGACCAGATCGACCTGGTCGTCGTGCCCAGCTTTCACGCCGTGGACATTGGGGGCCAGGAGCGGACCGCCATCCACTTCGCCGTCTTCCGGCGTCCGCCCGAGTTGGTGCCGAGATAATACGGTAGGACCACAAATCGTGCGAACCATGTCCCGGGGACGGCGACTACGATCGCACGTCCCCGGGACATTCGCGTACACCCCAGCCCGTTGCACGCTGGTGTGTGCGCGTTTATTGTATAATTGCGCACTTGCATCATCATCCTTTTTTGAAAGGCAGCGTCATGACCGAAAAATCCACCAAACCCCCAGTGAAAAAATGTGTGCTTGCCTATTCGGGCGGGCTGGACACGAGCATCATCGTTCCGTGGCTCAAGAACAACTACAAGTGTGAAGTGATCTGCTTCTGCGCCAATCTGGGCCAGGACGAAGAGCTGGCGGGCCTGGAGGAGAAGGCGATTGCCTCGGGCGCCAGCAAGTGTTACGTCGAAGACCTGCGCATGGAGTTTCTGACCGACTTTGTCTTTCCCACCATGCAGGCGGGTGCGCTCTACGAGCGCGACTATCTGCTGGGCACCTCGTTTGCGCGGCCGTTGATCGCCAAGAAACTGGTGGAGATTGCCGAGATGGAGGGCGCCGACGCTGTCGCCCATGGCGCAACCGGCAAGGGCAACGACCAGGTGCGCTTTGAACTGACGGTCATGGCGCTGAACCCCAAGCTGCGCATCATTGCGCCCTGGCGCGAGTGGAATATTCGCGGGCGCAAGGATGCGCTGGACTATGCCGCCGAGCACAACGTGCCGGTCAAGGCGACGATGGAGCGCATCTACAGCCAGGATCGCAACATCTGGCACCTGAGCAACGAGGGCGGCCCGTTGGAAGACCCGTGGAACGAGCCGCCGGACGACATGTTTGAGTGGACGACTTCGCCCGGAACGTGCGCCGGAAGAGCCGGAGTATGTCGAGCTCTACTTCCGCAAAGGTGTTCCGGAACGCGTCAACGGGGTGGCGCACGGGCCGGTCGGCATTCTGCAGTTCCTCAACCAGTTGGGCGCCCGGCACGGCATCGGCCGCGTCGACATCGTCGAGAATCGGCTGGTGGGCATGAAGAGCCACGGCGTCTACGAAACGCCCGGCGGCACGCTGCTCTACAAGGCGCATGCCGCCTTGGAACAGCTCTGCCTGGACAAGGAGACGCTGCACTTCAAGCAGATGGTCGGCTTGCGCTTTGCCGAGCTGGTCTACAACGGGCAGTGGTTCACGCCCCTGCGCGAGGCGCTCACGACCTTTGTCGACTTCACCGAGCGCAACATCACCGGCACCGTGCGGCTCAAGCTGTACAAGGGCAACGTCATCCTGGCCGGCCGCAAGAGCCCCTACAGCCTCTACCGCGAGGACTACGTCACCTTTGACGAGGACGACGTCTACAACCAGGCCGACGCCGAAGGCTTTATCAAGCTCTTTGGCCTGCCCGCTCAAGGTTGAAGCCATGCTGCGCCTGCAGGGCCGCGGCGTGAGCGAGTTCGACGAAGTCGACTACGACGATTTCAAGCGCGATTGATGCGGTGCGACATGTTCCCGGCAGCTGCAGCTTCCGGGAACACTGAAGGCTTTCGCCGTAAGCGTCTGCCGCCCGCGCGGGTGTTTGACAACGCTACTAATCTTTGTTAAGCTTTGCCCACTTAGCGTCCTGGTCTGCACAGTTCTGTGGACGCTTATCGCCTGCCGATACTTTACTGCATGAACGCCACTTCGCCACGATCTGTACGTAAGGACGTCCAAACAGCTGTTCAATGTGCCGGCGATCATCGCTAACGGTTGCCCCTACCGTGCGTGAATGTAGCTTACCTGCTTTTTGACATGGGCGATACGCCCTGATACAACTATCTAGGTTCTACGGGGAGAAGCCATTTACATGCCCAAACTGCTCGAGGTGAAGAACCTGAAAACGCAGTTCTTCACGCAGGACGGCGTCGTCCATGCAGTGAATGGGATTTCGTACGCGGTCGACAAGGGCGAGACCGTGGCGATCGTGGGCGAGTCCGGCTCGGGCAAGAGCGTGGGCGTCATGTCGCTCATTCGCCTGATTCCACAGCCACCCGGCAAGATCGTGGACGGCGAAGTGTGGTTTGACGGTCAGGACTTGCTCAAGTTGAGCGAAGACGAGCTGCGCGAGATTCGCGGCAACCGCATCGCCATGATCTTCCAGGATCCGATGACCTCGCTCAACCCGGTGCTGACGATCGGGCGCCAGATCACCGAGGCGCTCGAACTGCACCTGCACATGAACAAGGAGCAGGCGCGCAAGCGTGCCGTGCAGCTGCTGGAGATGGTCGGCATTCCCGGCGCCGACTCGCGCCTGGACGACTATCCGCACCAGTTCTCCGGCGGTATGCGCCAGCGCGTGATGATCGCCATGGGGCTCAGCTGCGACCCGCAGCTGTTGATTGCCGACGAGCCGACGACGGCGCTTGGACGTCACCATCCAGGCGCAGATCGTCGACCTGGTGCGGCGCCTCCAGGAAGAGCTGGGCATGGCCATCATCTGGATCACCCACGATCTGGGCGTCGTCGCCGGCCTGGCGCAGCGGGTGATCGTCATGTACGCCGGCTTCATCGTCGAAGAGAGCGACGTCAACGGCATCTACGCCCAGCCGCGCCACCCCTACACGCTGGGGCTGCTGCGCTCGATTCCACGCCTGGACCTGGGGCGCCAGAAGCGCCTGATGCCGATCGAGGGCCTGCCGCCCGACCTGCTGGAACCGCCCAACCACTGTCCCTTTGCCCCGCGCTGCCAGTTTGTCGTCGAGAAGTGCTGGCAGGAGAACCCGCCGCTGGTGGAAGTCGGCCTGAATCACAGGGCGGCGTGTTGGGCGGACATTTCGGGAGTCAAGATTCACCTCACCGAAGTGGAAGCCGAAGCTGAAGGGGCAGTTGCATGACGAGCGCCACGAAACCTGTATTGACTACAGCCAAAAGCAGTGGGTACGGGATGCAGGCCAACAAGGACTCCGGCGAGACGCTGCTGCATGTCGCCGACCTGAAGATGCACTTCCCGATCACCAAGGGCATCGTCTTCCAGCGCCAGGTCGGCGCCATCAAGGCCGTCGACGGCATCAACTTTGACCTGTACCGCGGCGAGACGCTGGGCCTGGTGGGCGAGTCCGGCTGCGGCAAGTCCACGACCGGGCGCGCCATTCTTCAGCTCTACCGGCCGACCGAGGGCGAGGTGGTCTTTGAAGGGCAAGGACCTGACCCAGGTCAAGGGCGAGGACCTGCGCAAGATGCGCCGCCGCATGCAGATGATCTTCCAGGATCCCTATGCGTCGCTCAACCCGCGCATGACCGTGGGCAGCATCATCGGCGAGCCGCTCGAGGTGCACAACATCGGCGCCAGCAAGAAGGAGCGCCAGGAGCGGGTGCAGGAACTGCTCAAGATCGTCGACCTGAACCCGTACTTCATCAACCGCTATCCGCACGAGTTTTCCGGCGGCCAGCGCCAGCGCATCGGCATTGCCCGTGCCCTGGCGGTCAACCCGTCGTTCATCGTCTGCGACGAGCCGATCTCGGCGCTCGACGTGTCGATTCAGGCGCAGATCATCAACCTGCTGGAAGACCTGCAGGACGAGTTCGGCCTGACCTATCTCTTCATCGCCCATGACCTGTCGGTGGTGCGCCACATTTCGGACCGCATCGCCGTCATGTACCTGGGCAAGATCGTCGAGCTGGCCGAGCGCGACGAGCTGTACGAAAAGCCGATGCATCCCTACACCCAGGCGCTGCTGTCGGCCGTGCCCATTCCCGACCCGGCGATTGAAACGCAGCGCCAGCGCATCATCCTCGAAGGCGACGTGCCCAGCCCGGCCAACCCGCCGCAGGGCTGTCACTTCTCGACGCGCTGCCCGCGTGTGATGGATATCTGCCGCCAGGAAGAACCCCCCTTCAAGGACTACGGCGGCGGCCATTACGCGGCCTGCTACCTGTACGAGGTGGGCAAAGAGGCAGAGGCTGCCAAAACGGCAGCCATCGCAACTCCGTGAAGCCAGAACGGTGCTTGATCCGGTGCACCAAACGCAGTCGATCCTGTATCGCTCTAGTTCTATATTGTTGATCCATTCTTGAAGGAGACAGTATGAAAACGAAGAAGTTTCTCGTGTTGGCGCTCCTGACGATCCTGGCATTGGTCGTGAGCGCCTGTGCTGCTGCACCTACGGCAGGCGTGCCGGCGGCAGCGCCGGCAGCACGGTGAAGCGGCGGCAGCCGCCAGTGGAGGTGAGATTCACCACGCCGCACCCCATCCTGAGCGATGTCAAGGTGCGCACGGCGATTGCCCACTGCATCGACCGCGACGCGCTGATCGCCTCGGTCTATCCGTTTGTCGAGGACCAGACTGCCCTGCAGATGGACAGCTTCCTGCCCAAGACGCACTGGGCCTACTCGGGCCCGTACGACTTCCCCGCGTTTGACCCGGAAGCCGGCAAGGCGCTGCTTGACGAGGCGGGCTGGACGCTGGCCGAAGGCGCCGCCGTGCGTACCAACGCCAACGGCGATGCCGCTGTCGCTGAAGTTCACGACCACCAACGCGCAGTTCCGCCAGACGTGGTCGGCCGTGGTCATCCAGCAACTGGCCGACTGCGGCATCCAGATCATCCCGACCTACGCACCGGCTTCCTGGTGGTTTGGCGACACGACGGGTCTGGCCCGCCGCGACTTCGAACTGGGCGCCTACGCCTGGGTCGGCGAAGCTGACCCGGGCGGCCGCACGCTCTATGCCTGCGACCAGATTCCGATCCCCGGCCAACAACTGGGAAGGTCAGAACTACCATGGGCTGGTGCAACGAGACTGCCAGCAATGCGATCATCAAGGCCAACAACACGCTTGCTGCGTGAAGACCGCATTCCGCAGTACGACATCGTCCAGAAGGAATTTGCCAAGGATGTCGTCTCGATTCCGATCTTCCAGCGCGCCGAGGCCGAGGCCTGGAGCACCAACCTGGAAGGCCCGAAGCTCCGGACCCGACCGAGTACACGACGCTGGAACCTCGAGAGTGGAAGCTGGCCGATGGCGGCGACACCATCGTGATCGGCATGACGCAGGAGCCGGATTCGATGTGGCAGGCTGCTTCCTCGATGGCTGCCAGCGCCCAGCTGCGCAAGCTGATGGGCGACACGGGCGGCGGCGACAACGCCCGCATCTTCAGCCAGTTCAACTATGACTTCCAGCCCGGGCTATCCAGGACCAGCTGAGCACGATCGAGGCGGCCTCGCCACGAACAACGATGTCGAAGTCAAGGCCGGCGACATGGTCTATGACGTCACCGGCCAGCCGGTCACGCTCGAACAGGGCGTCAAGGTCTTTGACAAGGACGGCAACGAGGTCGAGTACGACGGCACCAGCCCGCTGACCATGAAGCAGCTGGTCGTCGACCTACCCGTTCAAGGATTACACCTGGAGCGATGGCGAGCCGGGCAAGATCGCAGGACTTCGAGCTTGGCCTACAAGATCGACTGCGACAAGACTCGGGCGCGCACTGGGCTATCGTGACCTGCGACACGATCCAGAAGTGGATTTTGCCGACGGACAAGCTTGAGTACACGATCACCTATCTGCCGGGTGTGCAGAGCCCGACCTACTTCCTGCCCGATCTTCGGCCCGTACCCGAGCCACCAGGTGCTCTCCGACGGCCGCAACCTGGCCGACGTGCCGGCAGCCGAGTGGGCGACGCTGCCTGAGATCGCCGAGAAGCCGCTGTCCTATGGCCCGTACATGATCACGGACTGGACCAAGGGTCAGAGCATCACCTTTGCGAAGAACCCGTACTTGCGCGGGTGATGTTGCCACGCCGAACGTCATCGTCGTCTTCGTGGCCGACACCAACCAGGCCGTGGCCCAGCTGCTCAACGGCGACGTCGACTTCCTCGACAAGTCCACGCTTGGGCGCCGGCGCCGAGATCCAGACGGTGATCGACGCTGCCAAGGGTGGCTCGCCGATCAAGTACGAGATCATCACGTCCCCGACCTGGGAACACATCGACATCAACATGTTCGTGAAGTAAGCGTGACAGGGAACTGACAGTCGCAGCTTCCTGGGAATTCCAGTGCCGCAGCCCGTTGTACGCTATGGCAGCTGGGGCTCCCAGAAGTTGACAGTGGAAATGTGACGGGCGGGCAAACTCTGCACACAGCAGCAGCCCCGCCCGTTTTGCTCGAAAGCAAGGCTAGCCCATGACTGCCTATCTCATCCGCCGTCTGTTCCAGATGGTCATCGTCATCTTTGTCGTTTCGCTCTTTATGTATTTCCTGTTCAGCATTGCGCCCGGTGGGCCGCTTGACCGGTCTTGCCCAGCAGCAGCGGCGCATCACGCCGGAAGAAAAGGCGCGGCTGCGCGCGCAGTATGAACTGGATCTTTACTGGCCGTTTCGCTATACGCGCTGGCTGATCGGCTGGCCCAATGGTCCGATCACGCTTGGGCGGCAACGAAGTCTTTGCCAATCTGCCCGTCGGCTGCTACCTGGAAGCGACGCCGGAAGAAGGTGGCGGCTGCAAGGATTACGTCTATGCTGGCCGAGATTCCGCAGATCTGCACCCGCCGATCAAGAGCAGCCGCGGCATCCTCTTCGGCGACTTTGGCAAGTCCACCGTCGTGCAGCCGGGACAGCCGGTGTGGGGGCTGCTTGATGAGCCGCCTCTGGGCGCACGCTGCAACTGCAGATCATCTCGCTCGCTGTTGGCGCTGCTGATCGGCATTCCGCTCGGCATCTACAGCGCGGTCAAGCAGTACTCGCGCTTCGACTTTACCTTTACGACCGGCGGCCTTTATCGGCTCGTCGATGCCGACCTTTTTCTTTGGCCTGATGTTTATCCTGCTCTTTTCGGTGCTGCCCAGCCTGGCGCAGAATCAATATCCCGTGGCTGATTGCACTGCCACCGGGGCTGCAACAGGCCGTGCGACCCTATGAGATCACCGCCTGGTTGCCCAAGATTCAGCCAGGTTCGCCCGTTGATCTGTTCCTGCACCTGATCATGCCGGTGACAGTGTTGACGATCATCAACGTGTCGTTCTGGAGCCGTTTCCTGCGTTCTTCGATGCTGGAAGTGCTGCGCCAGGACTATGTCCGCACCGCCCGCGCCAAGGGCCTGCGCGAGCGGCTGGTGATCAACAAGCATGCGCTGCGCAATGCCCTGATTCCGTTTATCACGGTCCTGGTGCTGACGATTCCGGGCCTGTTTGCCGGCGCCATTCTGACCGAGACGGTCTTTGCCTGGCCGGGGATGGGGCGGCTTTTCAATGATGCGCTGCAACGGTCCGACTACAACATCGCGCTGGCGTTTATCTACATCACGACGATCTTGACGGTCTTTGCCACGCTGCTGGGCGACATCCTGTACGCAGTGGTCGATCCCCGTATTCGCTATTCGTAGGAGTTCTGAGAGGTTGTTATGGCTGCAACTGCCGATGCCAAGCCTTTGGCCACTGCCAAAATACCACGTGAGGGCAAAGAGGAAAGCCAGTTTCGCATCGTGATGCGCCGCTTTCGGCGCCACAAGCTGGCGATGATCTCGCTGTTCGTCATCGTCATCATGTTTGTTCTGGCGCTGCTGGCGCCAATCATCGCACCCTTCCCGCGCGATGCCGTCGACATTGCGGTCGCGACCCGTCCCGGCCCGCCCGGCACGTTGAGCAGCACCGGTCAGGTGCATCTGCTCGGCGTCGACCATCTGGGCCGCGACCTGTTCACGCGTGTGCTCTATGGCGCACGCGTCTCGCTGACGATTGCCTTTATCGTGGTGATCTTCCAGGAAGGGATTGGCGTGGCGCTGGGCGCGCTCTCCGGCTTCTACGGCGGCTGGCTCGATGCGATCGTCTCGCGCACGGTCGAATTCCTGCTGTCGCTGCCCACTCTGCCGATCCTGCTGATCACGGCTTCGATCCTGATCAGGAGCGGCGGCCAGCTGCCCGTTCCGGCCTTTGTCACCAACGGCGTGGCCTGGATGCTGGCGGCGCCGGCCGTCGAGGCGAACAAGGTGATCGTGCTGATCTTCATCCTGATCGTGCTGGGCTGGACGGGCGCCGCCCGCCTCATGCGCGGCATGGCGCTGACGCTGCGCAACCAGGACTTTGTCGAGTCGCTGCGGGCGATGGGCGCCTCCAATACGCGCATCATCTTCCGCCATATCATCCCCAACGGCATCGCTCCGATTCTGGTCAACGCCAGCCTGGGCCTGGCCGGCATCGTCATCGCCGAGTCGGCCCTCAGCTTCCTGGGCGTCGGCGTACAGGAGCCGACGCCTTCGTGGGGCAACATGCTGGCGACGGCCCAGAGCTATATGTTCCAGCACCCGTGGCTGCCGCTGGTTCCCGGTATCCCGCTGTGTTTGGTGGCGATTGCTTTCAACTTCATCGGCGACGGTCTGCGCGATGCGCTCGACCCGCGCCTGAAACGGTAAGAATAAGCGAATCCACATGTCGAGTGTAACCTATCCTTCAATGGCGACTGCCGCCTCTACTGACAACCAGCAGCCGCTGCTCAGGGTGAAGGGGCTGAAAACCTACTTTTTATACCGAAGACGGCGTCGTGCAGGCGATCAACGGCGTCGACTTCTCGATTAAGCCGGGCCAGGTCATGGGCCTGGTCGGCGAGTCCGGCAGCGGCAAGAGCGTGACCTCGCTCTCGATCATGCGCCTGCTGCCGGCCTCCGGCAAGATCGTCGAAGGCGAGATCTGGTTCGACGAGCGCGACCTGGCGCAGGCTCCTGAGTCGGTGCATGCTCGACCTGCGCGGCAACGAGATGTCGATGATCTTCCAGCAGCCGACCAGCTGTCTCAACCCTGTCTTCCGCATCGGCGACCAGATCGCCGAGGCGTTGGTGACGCACCAGAGCCTGAGCAAAGATGAAGCCGACCGCCAGGCCGTCGAACTGCTGCGTATCGTCGGCATTGCCGACCCGCAGCGCCGCGCCAATGCCTACCCGCACGAGATCTCGGGCGGCATGGCGCAGCGCGTGATGATCGCGATGGCGCTGGCCTGCCGGCCCAAGCTGCTGATTGCCGACGAGCCGACGACGGCGCTGGACGTAACCATCCAGGCGCAGATTCTCGACCTCATGCGCAACCTGCGCAGCGAGACTGAACACGGCGATCCTCCTGATCACGCACGACATGGGCGTGATCGCCGAGATGTGCGACATGGTGGCCGTGATGTACGCCGGGCAGATCGTGGAGCACACCGACGTCTATTCGATCTTTGACGAGCAGCTCCATCCCTACGCCGAGGGTCTGCTGGCCGCCATTCCCGTGCTGGGCGTGGTGCAGGAAACCCTGGCCGTCATTCCCGGTTCGGTTCCCAATCTGATCAACCTGCCGCCAGGCTGCAAGTTTCATCCCGCGCTGCCCCTATGCCAAGGAGCTGTGCGCCGAACGCGTGCCGGAGCTGGTAGAGGTCAAGCCGGGCACCGGGTGCGCTGCTTTATGCACCAGCCCGAGACGGCCGACCTGTGGGCGGGTGTGCAGAAGGCCACCTGGCATTATGAAGGCACCGAAGTGCGTGTGCCGGCAAGTGAAGTGAGTTAACCATGGCCGTCTCTGTTCCCGTCTCCAAGCGAGACATGCTGGTTGTACAAAATCTGAAAACCTACTTCCCCGTGCGCGCCGGCTCTTTCAAAAAGTCGTCGCCTATGTCAAGGCCGTGGACGACATCAGCTTCACGGTGCGCGAGGGTGAGACCTTTGGCCTGGTGGGGGAATCCGGCTGTGGCAAGACGACAGCCTCGCGCACGATTCTGCGCCTGATCCCCGCCACGGCAGGCTCGGTCTTCTTTGAGGGCCAGGACGTCTTCAATCTGCGTTCGCGGCGAACTCAAGGCGCTGCGCCGGCAGATGCAGGTCGTCTTCCAGGATCCGTACTCCTCCCTGGATCCGCGCATGCCCGTCGGCGACATCATCTCCGAGGGCCTGTTGATCCACGGCTTCAAGGACAAGGCCGAGCGCAACGCCATCGTGCAGGAGATGCTTGACAAGGTGGGATTGAACCCCTATCATGCCCACCGCTACCCGCACGAGTTCTCGGGCGGCCAGCGCCAGCGCATCGGCATTGCCCGTGCCCTCTCGCTGCGGCCGCGCTTCATCGTCTGCGACGAGCCCGTGTCGGCGCTCGACGTGTCGATCCAGTCGCAGATTCTCAACCTGCTCAAGGATCTGCAGCGTGAGTATCGGCTTCTCCTATCTCTTCGTGGCGCACGACCTGAGCGTGGTCGAGCACATCAGCGACCGTGTGGGCGTCATGTACCTGGGCAAGATGGCCGAGGTGGCCACGCGCGAGGATCTGTACCACGATCCGCTGCACCCGTACACCCACGCGCTGCTGTCCGCCATTCCGGTGCCCGACCCGCGGCGCAAACGGGAGCGTGTGGTGCTCAAGGGCGAAGTGCCTTCGCCGCTGAACCCACCGTCAGGCTGTCGCTTTCACCCGCGCTGCCCGCTGGCCCAGGATATCTGCAAGGAAGCCGAGCCGCCCTTTGAGGAGAAGCGGCCCGAACACTGGGTCGCCTGCCACATGGTTGATGCCGTCGGCAAGAGCACGCCGGCGCATTGAGCGGCGCACTAACCAAACTCTCACCGGGCGTTAAGCGGTATGTAGGGTTACGATGTGATTTGATGCAGACCTGAGATAGTTGTGAGTAAGGCAGGGGCTGGTGAAAACCATGCCCCTTTGTTTAGGACCCTTCTACACTGCAAAATCCAGGGTCTCGTTGAGATCACCAGAATTCTTTAAACGTTTGTAGACACAGAAAGGATGAGCTGATGTCCCAAAAACGATCACGCAAGTTCCTCTCTTTGGGCGTGCTGCTTGCCATGCTGGCCGTACTCGTGGCCGGTTGTGCGCAGCCTGTGCCCGTGGCCCCGGCCCAGGCCCCGGCCGCCGCAAGCGGTGGCGGCGAAGCCGCTGCGGGAACTGCCGGCGCTGCCTCCGGCGAAATCGTCAACGGTGGCACGTGGACCGAGGCAAGCGGTTCCGATGCGTCGAACTTCAACCCGATCCTGTACGATGACTCCGTCAGCAGCGTCGTCGTCGGCTACGTTTACCCCGGCCTGATTGCCATCGGATCCACAAGACGGGCGAATATTCGTCTGACTTTGGCGCCATGGCCGAGAGCTGGACTGTCTCCGACGACGGCCTGACCTACACCTTCAAGCTGCGCGACGGTATCACCTGGAGTGACGGCGACCCGGTTGACTCGGCGGACTTCAAGTTCACGTATGATGCCATCAACTCCGACAAGGTTGAGTCCCCGCGCAAGTATGTCTGGGAAGGGATCGAGAGCGTCGAGGCCCCCGATCCGCAGACGGTCGTCGTGAAGTTCAAGCAGGTCAAGTGCGATGCGCTTGGGCGATGTGGGCTTGGGCTGGCTGCCGAGCCACCTGTACAAGGCCGACTTCAGCGACGTCATGGCGAGCCCCGATAACGAGGCGCCGCGTGTCTCTGCCGGCCCGTTCAAGTTCCAGAGCTGGACGCGTGACGACAACTTTATCGTCGTGCGCAACGAGGACTACTGGGAAGGCGCCCCGCACATGGACGGCAGCATCACGCGCATCGTACCGGATGCCGGTGCTCGGCATTGCCCAGCTGCAGAGCGGCGAGATCGACTTCCTGGAAGTCCAGCCCAACCAGATCGCTACGGCCGAACAGGATCCCGACCTGACCCGCTTCCAGTACAATGACGACGGCTATAACTATATCGGTATCAACCTGGCCAACCCGGCCAACCCGCAGAACGGCCGCGACGAGAACGGCAACCTGATCCCGCAGGACCCCCATCCGATCCTGGGCGACGTGCGCGTGCGCCAGGCGATCGCCCACGCGATCGACTACCAGTCGATCATCGACAACATCCTGCTGGGCCAGGGCTATCCGATCGGCGCCAATGTGCTGCCGACGATCGAGTGGGCCGTCGACAAGGACATCAAGCCCTACACGTATGATCTGGAAGCGGCCAAGTCTCTGCTCGAGGAAGCCGGCTGGGTGGACAGCAATGGCGATGGCATCCGCGAGAAGGACGGCAAGGAAATGAAGCTGAGCCTGATGACCAACGCCGGCAACACCACGCGTGAAGACATCGGCGTGTACGTCCAGGACCAGCTCAAGCAGATCGGCATCGACATCGACTTCCAGGCGATCGACTTTGGCACGCTGCTCGACAGGATGGATGCCCAGGACTACGACATGTATCTCCTCGGTTGGACGGGCCTCGGCTGCGATCCGAACGACGAGCCCTTCTGGTCCTCCAAGTATCGACGTCGTTGGCAGTGGTTTCAACAACGTCAGCTACCAGAATGAGAAGATCGACAAGCTGCTGGTGGACGGCTACTCGGTGCCCGGCTGCAAGCCCGAAGATCGCGCTCCGATCTACAAGGAGATTCAGCAGATCATCCACGACGACGTGCCCTACATCTTCTTGAACGGCCGGGTTTCCAATGCCTTCTACAACAAGGACTGGCAGAACATCGACCCGCAGACGTGGAGCTTCAAGTACAACATGCACAACTGGTACAAGCAGTCGCTGCAGCCTGCGGCAGCGCCGTGAGTGTACTGAGGGGGTGAGGGCCGGGCAGCCATCGGCTGCCCGGCCTCTCACCCTCTCCTATGTTTGACGAGTCAGCAATCATCCGATACCTATGTGGCGATACATCATCCGACGCCTGCTCCAGGCGATCCCCATTCTGCTCGGCATCAGCATCCTGAGCTTTGTCCTGGTGTCGATGGCGCCTGGCGATCCGATTTCTTTGCGCTATGCGGGCAATCGCAACATTACGCCCGGAGACCAAAGAAATCCTGCGCAAGCAGCTCGGCCTGGACCAGCCGATGCCGATCCAGTACGTGCGCTGGTTCGCGGGCATCACCATCCGCCCCGGCAACGCGGTCGAGGAATTCAGCAGCGATACTGTCCGCTGCAGCTATCTTGCTGCAATCAACTACACGGTCTGTGACACCGGCGGCGGCGTGCTGCGCGGCGACCTGGGCACCAGCATCGACACCAAGCAGCCGGTGTGGGAACGGCTCAAGGAACGCATGTGGGCCACCATGGAGCTGGGGCTGATCAGCCTGATCGTATCGCTGCTGATCGGCGTGCCGCTCGGCGTGATGAGCGCCGTCTATCGCGGCTCTACCTTCGACAATACCACGCGCGTCGTGGCCGTGCTCTTCCGCTCGGTGCCGATCTACTGGATGGGCCTGCTGCTGCTGCTCATCTTTTCCGTCTGGCTGGGCTGGCTGCCGGCCGGCGGGCGGCAGACCGTCACCCTGACGGGGCAGACCAGCCTGTGGGATCGCATTCAGCACCTGATCCTGCCCGTGGCCGTGCTCTCGTTTGGGCCCGATCGCCTTCTTCAGCCGCATCATGCGCACGGAAACGCTTGAGGTGATCCACACCGACTACGTGCGCACCGCGCGGGCCAAGGGGCTGTCCGGCAACCAGGTCTGGTTTGTACATGCCCTGCGCAATGCGCTGATTCCGCTGATGACCGTGCTGGGGCCGGCGATCGTCGGCGTCCTGGGCGGCGCCGTGGTGATCGAAACCATCTTTGCCTGGCCCGGGATGGGGCGCCTGACGATCAATGCCGTTTTCCAGCAGGATTACCCGCTCGTGCTCGGCGCCGGTATGTTTTTCGCCGTGCTGACGATTATCGGCTACTTGCTCTCGGATATCTTTTACGCCCTGGTCGATCCCCGGGTGCGCCTGGAGTAGGGATAAGAGAACGTTATGGCAATCGACCAGGTCTCAGCTACATCGACTGTCTACGGCGCCGGCGGCGCCGAAGAACTGCTGCAGCGCAAGCCCCAGACCTACTGGGACATGGCGCTGCGCAGCCTGCGCCGCGACAAGCTCACGATCATCGCGTTGGTCTTCTTGCTGGTGGTTGCACTGCTGTCCGCCGGCGCCGGCGTAATTTCGAGCTGCACTCAACGTCGATCCGTATGCGACAAATCCGTCAAACGCATTTGCGCCTCCCTATCTCTGGCCCTACATCCAGTGGCTCACCGGCGCAGACCCAATCACGGCCCCGACGCTGCTGTACGAGTCAAACGGCATACCGCACTGGCTGGGAACCGATCAACTGGGGCGCGACCAGCTGTCGCGCCTGCTCTACGGCGGCCGCATCAGCTTGAGCATTGCCGTCATCGCGGCCGCGATCGCCATGTTCCTGGGTGTCGTCGTGGGTGCCGCCGCCGGTTACTTTGGCGGCATTATCGACGATATCTTCATGTGGGTGTTGAGCATCTTTACCTCGATTCCCGACATCTACCTGCTCATCATCATCAACGCCATCTTCCGGCCCAGCCCGATGATCCTGACGCTTTACCTGGGCTTGCTTGGCTGGTTTGGCACCGCCCGCTTTATGCGCGGCAACGTGCTCAAGATTCGTTCGCTCGACTATACGGTGTCGGCGCGTGCCGTCGGTGCGCGCGATCGGCGCATCATCTTCCAGCATGTGATTCCCAACAGCCTGCCGGTGATTATTGTCATCACCGCGATCGACGTGGGCGCCCTGATCCTGACCGAGTCCATCCTCAGCTTCCTGGGTGTCGGCGTGCAGCCGCCCACGCCTTCCTGGGGCAACATGCTCTATCGCGCCAACGATTTCGTGTTTCTGCGCAACCCGGCGACCG
Organism: uncultured Chloroflexia bacterium; assembly: GCA_963791135.1. GTDB lineage: Bacteria > Chloroflexota > Anaerolineae > Caldilineales > Caldilineaceae > Fredericiella. The sequence continues at coordinate 50,749 of CAWBRX010000017.1, read as the reverse complement.
GCCAGCTAGAGGCGATTCACCTGCTCTTCTGGCCCGGCATCCTGACCACGCTGACCGTGCTGGCCTTCTACCTGATCGGCGACGGCCTGCGTGATGCGCTGGATCCCATGCTGCGCAACAAGCGTTGAGATGAAAGCTCTGCAAGTGCCTTTGTTCCGGCTGCTGGGCTTCTGCCTGGCTGCTGGCGATCCTCGTCTGCGTGCGGTAACGACCAACCTGCCGGCTTCTCCGCTGCCCACGCCGACGCCCTGACGCCGGCGGGCAGTGCAGCCGCCGGCGGCTGCCAATGGCGGCACGCTCAACCTCAGCCTCAACCGCGATCCGGACAGCCTTAACCCGATCCTGGCCAACACGGGTGCGGCCGCGGCAGTCAATCGCCTGCTGTATCCTCTCGCTGCTGGGCCGCAATCCCTATACCGGCCAGCTGGGCTTCGGATAACGCCATGGCGCAAAGTTGGGAAGTGTCACCCGACGGCTTGACCTATACCTTTACGCTGCGGCCGGATGTCGTCTGGAGCGACGGCGATCCCGTCGATGCCGCCGATTTTAAGTTCACGTACGACGCTATCCTCAGCGAGCAGGTGGAGTCGCCGTACAAAGCCGCCTTGGACAACCTTGCGGGCATCGACGTGCTTGACCCGCTTGCAGGTGCAGGTGCGCTTTCGGCAGGCGCTGTGCGATGGCCTGGATATCCTGCGCATCGGCTGGCTGCCAAGCCACCTCTATGCGCAGGACTTCACCGACATCATGACCAGTTCTGCCAACACGAACCCTGCCGTCAGTGCCGGCCCCTTTGTCTTTCAGAGCTGGGCGCCCGGCGAAAACATTGTCATGCGCCGCAACCAGCGCTACTGGCAGGGGCCGCCCAGGGCCGAACGCCTGGTGTTTCACATCGAGTCCGACCCGACCGAACGCTTTGCCCGCCTGCTCGACGGCACCGTAGACGTTGCCCCGGTGGCCGTCTCACAGATGACCAGCGCCCAGGCCGACCCGAATGTCCTCGTCTACAGCGCCAATCTCGACGGCTATGACTTTATTGCGCTTGAACCTCGCCAACCCAGAGAATCCCCAACCGGGCCTTGACGAAGCCGGCAACCGCATCGTGCAGGATCCGCACCCGGTCCTGGCGGATCCGAGCGTGCGCCAGGCTATTGCGCGCGCGCTCGACTACAAGACGATTGTCGAGAGCATCTACCTGAACCGCGGCTACCAGATCACCTCCAATGTGCTGCCGATCATCCCCTGGGCGCACGACGTCACGATCGAGCCTTATACCTACGATCCCACCGCGGCTCGCCAGCTGTTGGAGAGTGCAGGCTGGGTGGATACCAACAACGACGGCATTCGTGAGCGCGGCCAGACGTCACTGGTGCTGGGCTTGATCGTGGTGGAGGGCAACACGATCCACGAGCAGTTGGCCGACCTGGTGCAAGACCAGCTCAACTCGGTAGGGCTTTGACATATCGGTGACGCCCGTCTCGGCTGCCGACCTGGCGGCGCAGCTGTTGGGCCAGCGTTATGACATGGCAATCACCGGCTGGACCGAGTTGGGCGCCGATCCTAACGACGATTGGCTCTGGACGGCGCAGCATGACCGGCCGGGGAGCGACTTCAACTTTGTCAGCTATCAAAACGCCGAGGTGGACCGGCTGCTGCAGCAGGCAAACACGGTGCCCGGCTGCAAGCCGGAGGACCGTGCGCCGCTCTACAAGCAAGTCCAGCGGCTGATCCACGACGACCTGCCCTACATCTTCATTTCCGGCGCCGTCGGCGATACCGGCTATCGTCGTGACTTGGGCGGCGTCCAACCGGCGGCCTGGGATTTCTTCTGGAATATTCAAGACTGGTACAAGGTTGCACCCCAAGCAGTAGACAAGCAGTAGATAAGGCGCGTGACACGGCTATGCCAGACGCAACCATCACTTGATCGCAGCATCGATCCGCTCGAACTAGTCGAACTCGCGCAGCAGTGGGGCATGCCGCCGCTGCGCCAGCTTCGCCCTGACCGTGGATGATCCGTTCCTGACCGGCGAAAACCAGCTGCTGACCAAGAATGGGCGCCGCGCCGAGATCTGCTATGTCATGCACCGCGGCGATCCCGCCGCGGGTCTGCTGCTGCACATCAAGACCTTCTACCCCTCCGGCGCCTACCGTCTGCCCACCGGCGGCATCCAGGTGGGCGAGCGTGTCCTGCATGCGCTGGCGCGCGAGGTGCTGGAAGAGACAGGGCTGCAGCTGGGCGGTGAGCCCGGCCAGGTGCACCTCAATCGCCTGCTTGGCATCCTCGCCTACGATCTCCTGCACCGGCCGCTTGGCCCGGTCGAGTTTGCCACCTACTTCTTCCTCGTCCAGATGCCCCCTGCGGCCGAACTGCACCCACTGGACGCCGACGAGCACATCGGCGGCTGGGACTGGTGCACAGCCTGTCCGACCTGCGGCCACGTTGCCGATGTCCTCGACAGCGTCTATCTGCGTTCCTACGACGTGGGCCGACTGGGGCCATTTCCGGGCCGCCGGCCATCGGTTTGTCGCCGAACTGCTGGGCGCATAGAGCAACTTGGAGCGCAGGCGTCCTCGCCTGCAAATTGGAGTGCACGCACACCGGAAGATGCAGGCGAGGACGCCTGCGCTCCGAGTGCTTTACCGGCTGCAGCCCCACGGCGTCGAACTGTCGGCAAACGGCCGGATGCGAAACTCCGGCTGCCCGCGCTGGAAGTCGCCGGTCGACTGTACCACGCGCCCGTCGATCCACTGCTCGACCTTGTACGGCTCGCCCGCATTGCCAAAGCGGCCGGTATCGACCGGCAGCCCGTCGATCTTCAGATAGCCGGTGGGATTGATCGACCCGATGCCGCGGCCGATCGAGTACCACTTGTTGTTGCCGTCGAGGCGATACAGCTTGATCCACGCATAGTTCTGCGGCTGCGGCGGCACGCAGGTGATCAGGTTGCCAACCGGTGTGGTCCCCTGGCGCAGGTCGTAGATGCGCAGCTTGGCGACTGCACGATCGCCCCGCTCCTGGTACTCCATCACCACCGTGTGCTGCCCCTTACTTAAGCCGGACCTCGGCACTGTACTTGGTCACCGGCTGCAGCCGCCACTTGTCGATCACCAGCTTGCCATCCACATAGAGCCGCACGCCGTCGTCGGTTTCGGTCGTGAAACGGTACAGACCCCCATCCAGCGGGAACGTATTGGTCCAGCGCACGGAGAAGTTGTCGGCCGGAATGTCGCTGCGCGGCGAGCCCGTGCCCCAATCAAAGTCGATCTGCTTGTCCTCACGTACGAAAACCGGGGCGCCGGCAAGGTCCGGGTTGCTGAAATACTCGCCCACCCAGCGGCTCTTGGGCTTGATCTCCTTGACCTCGTCGCCGCTGTTATCACTGCCTCCGCCGCTGCATCCGCCCCCACCGCCGCTGCCACTTCCGCCGATCATGGTCCAGGTCAGCTGGATCAGGGCATTCTCCTTGTACTCGACAAACTCCAGCCGGATCGGCAGTGCCCCACCGGGCAGGTAGATGTCGCTGGTAAACTCCGCCGCCGCGCCCTGCCGCCATTGGTCGATGATCAGCGCGTTGTTGACCCACAGCCGTGCGCCGTCGTCCACGGTGATCTTGAAACGGTAGTTGCCCGGCTGGAAGTTGAGCGTGCGCGTCCAGCGCACCGAGAAGTCGTCGCTGTTGACGGTGCCCGGCGCCGGCGAGTTGAGGCCCCAGTTGAAGTCCACGTCGGCGTCGTTGCGCACGAGCGCCGGCTGGCCCCCCAGCGAGGTGTTGTTGTAGTACTCGCCCTTCCAGGCACTGAAGACCGGAGTCGGCGTCGGCTGCGGCCCGCCGCCCCGTTCGTAGACGACCTGGACTTGTGCCAGGTCGGTGGCGTCAAAGTAGTCGACCCGCAGGTTGGTGCGGCCGGACAGCTGGATATCCGGCGACGTAAACGTGGCCGCCGGGCCGGTGCGCCACTGGTCGATGACGAGCTGGTTGTTGACATAGACCCGCACGCCGTCGTCGACGGTGGCCCGGAAGCGGTAGCTGCCGTTCGGCAGGTTGAGCGTGCGTGTCCAGCGCACCGAGAAGTTGTCGTTGTTGACGACGCCCGGCTGCGGCGAACCGCTGCCCCAGTCGAAGTCGATCGCACGGTCGCTGCGCACCAGCACCGGATCGCCCAGCAGCTCGCGATTGTTGAAGTACTCGCCCCGCCAGTCAGTCGTCGCCGGCTCCTGCTTGCCGATGGTCTCCCACTTCAGCTGCACCTGTGCGTCGCCGACGTTGTCGTAGTATTCAAGCCTGAGCAGGTGATGCCCTGCGCGCAGGCTGCGGTCGACCACAAACGTCTTGGCCTCATGGTCGTACCAGGCGTCGATCGCCATCTGGTCGTCGATAAACAGCCGCGAGCCGTCGTCGCTGGTCAGGGTAAAGCGGTAGACGCCGTCATCCGGGAAGTAGATGTAGCGTGTCCAGCGGACCGAGAAGCGGTCGTTGGGAATGCCGGGGCCGGGCGATCCCGTACCCCAGCGAAAGTTGATGTCGGCATCGGCCCGGACCAGGACGGGTGTGCCCGCCAACGTCGTATTGTTGAAGTACTCCCCACGCCAGGTGGGGTCGGACTGCGCCGGCCGTACCACGTCATCTTGCGCCTGCAGTGCCCCCGGCGCCATGGCAAGGCCCTGCCGCCAGCAGGACTGCCAGCACAATTGCCCCTGCGCACCAAGGCCGCCGGCGCCAGCCTATTGCGCGTAAAACTTGCTGCATAACCATCCACTCCTTCCAACAAAAAGGATGCAGCCAAATCATCTTTCATCATGTTGACGTAGGGCGCCGCCGGTGGGTTCCGCCGGTGGGTACTGCGGTGCTTCGCGTGGCCTCCCAATACAAAAGCCCGCTGTTCGCAGCTAGGCGACCCAGCGGGCTTTCGCCGGGGCAAAGGGCGCCCCGCGAGGAAAGAGTGGAGAAAGAGAGTGTGTGTCAGCCACGAATTTGGCTCCCCAGCAAAAGTCGTGACTGTCCTTAGTCTACACCCTAATTGTTAAAATTACAATAACGTCGTGTAAAGAAAATCAAAACTCACAATCAACCTGTGATACACTGCCTGGACCATTTTCAACTCCCTTGTTGGCCAGACAGGATCACTGCCAGAACTCAGTGACGGAACCAGTGACGGAAACGACGATGGAACCCTACTCGCCAGTAGTCTTTGTAATGATCGACGGCCTCCGGCCGGATGCCATCACGGCGGCCGACTGCCCGACGCTGCAGGACCTGCGCCGCCGCGGCGCATGGACGTTTGCAGCCCGCTCGGTCATGCCCAGCATCACGCTGCCGTGCCACATGTCCATCTTTCACAGCGTTCCCCCCACGCGCCACGGCGTCACCACCAATATCTGGCAGCCGATGGCGCGCCCGCTGCCCGGGCTGTTCGACCAGGCCAAGGTGCACGGCAAGCGCTGCTCGGCCGATGCACAACTGGGAGCCGCTGCGCGACCTGGGCCGGCCGGAGACGCTGGAGTTTTCCTGGTACCGCAACACCAGCGCCACCCATGAAGGCGACGACGAAGTCACCGACGTCGCCATCGCCCATATCCTGGCCGACAAGCCCGACTTTGCCTTTGTCTATCTGGGAACCGTCGATACTGCGGGGCACTACTATGGGTGGATGAGCGAGGGCTACCTGCGCCAGGCCGAGCGTGACGACCGCAACCTGGGCCGCCTGCTCGCCGCGCTGCCCGCCACTGCGCACGTGCTGGTCCACGCCGACCACGGCGGCCACGAGCGCAACCACGGCCTCGACATTCCCGAGGACATGACGATCCCCTGGCTGCTCGTGGGGCCGCGCGTGCGGCAGGGCTATGAGATCCAGCAGCCGGTCAGCCTGCTCGACACCGCCCCCACCCTGGCCCGGCTCCTCGGCATTCCGAGCCCACGCGAGTGGGAAGGGCACTGCGTCGAAGAGGCGTTGTCTGAACCTTGATGCGAGGGATTGTCTGAACCACGATTCAAGAGTTCCGATAATCCTACGAATCGTGGTTCAGACACCTGGTTCAGTTCAATTCTGCTTCTGCCAATCCCAGCACGTAGTCGAAGATGTGCAGGCCCTCGTCGGCCTCGGCACGGCTGAGGGTCAGCGGCGGGATGATGCGCATGGAATTGGCGCCGCACCCCATGATCAGCAGGCCGTGCTCGAAGGCCAGTTCGACCACCCGGTTGCGAATGCGCGCATCGGGCGCCTTGCTGGCGCGATCCTGCACGAACTCGACGCCGATCATCAGGCCCTTGCCGCGTACGTCGCCGATGCTCGGGATGGCGCGCCTGCATCTCGCCAAAGCAGCGCAGCATGTAGTCGCCTTGCTCGGCTGCATTCTGCAGGCCGCCGTTCTCGAGCACGTCGAGCGTTGCCAGCGCCGCGGCGCAGGCGATCGGGTTGCCGCCATAGGTGTTGCCGTGCGAGCTGACCGGCCAGGTGCTCACGCTCTGCCGCGGCAATGATGCCGCCCAACGGGAATGCCGCTGGCGATGCCCTTGGCCGTGCAGATGATGTCCGGCTCCACGCCCCAATGCTCGATCGCCCACCAGCGCCCCGTGCGGCCGACGCCAGTCTGCACCTCGTCGACGATCAGCAGGATGCCGTGCTCGTCGCAAACCTCGCGCAGCATGGGGAAGAAAGAGGGCGGCGGCACGACGTAGCCGCCTTCACCCTGGATCGGCTCGACCACGATCGCGGCCACGTCCTCGGGCGCGACCAGGCTCTTGAATACCGTCTTCTTGAGATAGTTGACCACCGTCTCGCCGTAGTCTTCCTCGTCCGGCTGCGCGGCCAGCGTCGGCCGGTAGGTGTAGGGGTAGGGAATGTGGGTCACGCCCTGGATGGGCATAAAGCCGCGCCGCTGTACGGTCTTGGAGGCCGTAAAGCCCAGCGCGCCCAGCGTGCGGCCGTGAAAACCGCCCATAAAGCCGATAAACTGGGGGCGCCCGGTGTGGTGGCGTGCCAGCTTGATGGCCGCCTCGATCGCTTCCGTGCCGGAGTTGCCGAGGAAGACCGTGGCGTCCTCCTCGAACGGCGCAATCTCGTTCAGCTTCTCGGACAGCTGAATCCAGTTGGCGTGGTAAAAGTCAGAGGAAACGTGCAGGAACTTCTCGGCCTGTTCCTTGATCGCGTGCACGACCTGGGGATGGCTGTGGCCCGTGGCGTTGACGGCAATGCCCGACATAAAGTCCAGATAGCGGTTGCCGTCCACATCCCAGACTTCCGTGCCACGGCCGTGGTCCATGACAAAATCGGCGACGCGCCCATACGCATGCGACACAACCTTGCGGTCGCGTGCGAGCAGGTCGCGGGCCTTGGGGCCTGGTACGTCGAGGCGGGTGATGGTTTTGGTTAACATAATTTCATTCCTCTCTTTTGTTCCAACGTGCAGGTATTGCCGTCTGTACAACGCGCGGACCCTGGGATACATGCGCCTGCTTGTGCACGCGCTGCCCGCACGCCGGGATTATCCAGGCCAATAGCCAAGCTGGCGCGAGATCTGGCGCGCCGCCATCTGTACCATCACTGCAATCTGCGGGCTGCCGTTCGGGAGGCAGCCGCAAGCTTGACCCGCCGATGCTGATCGCCGCCACGACCTGGCGCTCGCGGTCATAAATCGGAGCCGCCACGGCTACAAAGCCGGGCTCCAATTCGCCCGTCGCCACTGCGTACCCTTGCTGGCGAATGATCGCCAGCTGCTTACGCAAGCGGGTGAGATCGACGATCGTCTGGTCGGTCAACCGCGCCAGCGGCAGCCGCAGGCCGGCGTTCAGTGTCTCTTCGGGGGCATAGGCCAGCAGCAGCTTGCCGGTGGCCGTAGCATGCGCCGGCAGCCGGCTGCCCACGTCCTGTGACATGCCCATCGGATGGCGGCTTGAGACCTCGTCCACGATCAGCACGTGGCTGCCTGCCAGGACCTCCAGCGTTGCCGCCTCGTCGCTCTCCTGCGCCAGCGATTCGAGCACGGGCCGGCTCACGGCGCGCAGCGGGTTGGAGCGCATGGCGCAGCCGCCCAGCGCCACCAGTTCCAGGCCGAGGCGATAGCCGCCCGACAGCGGGTTGCGCATCACCAGGCCCTCGGCCTCCAGTGCTGCCAGCAGCCGGAACGCCGTCGTCTTGTTGAGCTTCGTCACCTGGGCCAGGTCGGCCAGGCTCCACTCCGGCTGCGCATCGCTAAAGACCTTTAGCAGCCCAATGGCACGCGCCACGGCCTGCGTGCCTGGGTAGGATTCGGTTGCCTGGCCTTCAACTTCTTGTGCTTGGAGCATCATGACACGATAGAGAATGCTATTTCACTATATGAAACATCATATCGCATTCTGTGGCAGCGGTCAAGCAGCAATGTAGTTGATGTAGCTGTTCCTATATCTCGCCCCTGTGCTGCCGCCGTATTCTCCGGCGTGCACACCCGTGCTAACCTACGAGCAGGCTGCGCGGGCAGCTGTATCGTAAGCAAACTGACAGCGGTTGGTGGTGGCCGGGTGTTAATAAATGGGTCTAGGCTGGAACCGCTGGCCTGGGCAGTGCTCAGCAGGGGGAAAAAGGATACATATGTCGTTACACGAAGTGTGGTCCGGCGAACAGCGCCGCCACTTGATTTCACAGCTGTACAGCACGAGCCGGGCGTTTGCCGCTGCCTTGCCCGCCGAAGATGCCATCGATGGCTTGATTATGAACCTGCACCTGTGCCTGGCGCTTGACCTGGCCGCCCAAGAAGTACAGTAAATTTTCGGCCAGCGCACGCTCACCTTCCTGATCGGCATGCTCGCTGCCTCGCAGACCGAGAGCCTGAGCCCGCGCTATAAGGCCCACCCCAAACCCGACCTTTTCTGCCAGCGCCCGCTGGTCGAAACCCGTATCGGCACAGTCGGTCCGGATCGCCGGCTTCGCGACGAGCAGCACGGCCTCGACAACGACACGATCCAAATCGTCTTTCGCAGCCGGCCCGGCAGCCAGACCCCGCCTAGGCACCTGCGATCTCCCACATGGCTCCCAACCGCACCAGCAGCCACCGGTTGATGCCATAGCACGCCAGCAGCACGCCCGCCCAGAACGGCTGCCCCGCCACAAACAACCCTGCGGCGGCCGCGCCAAACACCACCAGTTCCACCAGCAGCTTGGCCGGGTCGTGCAGCGGGCGCACTGCCTTGGGTGCCACAAACATGCCCCACAGGACTGCCGCCAGGATCGGCGCGCCCAGCCCCAACACCACCTTGCCCAAGGTCCCTGATCCTGTCGTGAATCCCCAGTAGCCCAGGCCCCCAAGGCGCAAAGTTCCAGCACAAACCGCAGTGCCACATTGATCGCCAGCATAATCGTCTCCTGGTATCATTATGCACGCTCCTCCCCCGCTTGGTGAAGATGCGGTACTGCGCACGCTTGGTAAGATTGGCCACCCTATGCTTCGCACAGACTTGGACTACGCCCGTGAATTGACGCCCCCCTATCTTGTAACACTGCTGCTCATTGGGGCCGCGGGACTGCTGCTGGCGCTCACGGGCGACCTGCTGTTCGGCCCCTACTGGTCACGGGCCGTTGATGTGGCACTGCTGTGCTGGGTGCGTGGCCGGCGTTGGCCTGCTCTTGCTGCGCTGGAATGAGCTTGCCAGCCGTTGGTTTACCATGGCGGCACTTGGCCGCACTCGGTGCTGTTGGCTGCCTTTGCGCTTGCAGCGCCCCGATCGTGCTTGCCTGGTTGGTTCTCCCCAATCTCCTTGCCGTCGTCTTCCTCGGCGTGCCTGCAGGCGTTGTGCTGACGCTGGCCGAGACCATCCTGTTGGTTGCGAGTCAGCGCCGGGAGCGGCAGCACTGGTCAGTAATCGGCCTGCTCTGGAGCCTGCTGCCGGTAGCCGCCCTGCTTGCGCGCACTTTCCAGCAGGTGTTTCGCTGGTCGGTCGACTACTCTCGCCAGTGCTGATGCCGTGCTGGACGAGGTGCGCACCCGCCAGCAGGAACTCAACCAGGCCATCGCCGACCTGTCACATGCAAACCAGCAGCTTGCCCAGCTCAACCGCCTGGCCCAGTCACTGCGCCACACCGCGACGAGGCGCTTGCCGCCAAGGAACGGTTTGTGGCCAATGTCAGCCATGAGCTGCGCACGCCCTTGAACATGATTGTCGGCTTTAGCGAGACGATCCTGGAGTCGCCTGCCCTCTACGGCTCTCGATGTGCCGCCGGCCCTCCTAGCCGACCTCGCCGTCATTCACCGGAACGCCGAACATCTCTCGTCGTTGATCGACGATGTCCTGGACCTGAATCAGAGCGAAGCCGGCGAAATGGCGCTCAGCCGCGAATTTGCTGCCTACCCCGAGATGCTTGACGCCGCGCTGACCGCCGTTCGGCCGCTCTTTGCCTCGAAAGACCTATACCTGCTGGCGGACATCGCCCGCCGACCTGCCGCCAGATCTACTGTGATCCACTGCGGATCCGCGAAGTGTTGATGAACCTGTTGAGCAACGCCGGCCGTTTTACGGAAGCAGGCGGCGTGCTGGTGCGTGTCTGGCTGGAAGGCGATCAACTGCTGACCGCCGTCGCCGACACGGGCCTTGGCATCGCCGCAGACAAGCTCCCCAACCTGTTTCAGCCGTTCTATCAAGTGGACGGCTCGATCCGGCGCCGCTTTGGCGGCACGGGTCTGGGGTTGAGCCATCAGCAAGCGCTTTGTCGAGCTGCACGACGGCAAGATCTGGGTCGAGAGCTGCGCAGGGCAGGGCACGACATTTGTCTTTCGGCTGCCGCTGACGCCCCCCGCCCACCCAAGCGGGCGGGCACAGCAAAAGATGGTGCCGGGCTGGGAGTTCTATGCCCGGACCGCGCGCCAGCTCGCTTGCGCTGTCGCGCCCGCGCCCGCGCTTTTTGGTCGTCGATCCGACGCACACCTTGGAGCGGATGCTGCGGCGCACGGACGCGGGCGCCGAGATCACCTGCCTGCCGTCACTCGCCGCAGCCGCCGAAAGCCTGGCGGCGTTTCCTGCACAGGTCTTGCTTGTCAATACCGCCGCGCCCGAGTCGGCGCTTGGTGTGCTAAACGGCGACCTCCCGCTGCCCCCCGGCACGCCTGCCCTCCTGTGTACGCTGGCGGGCAGTGACGGCGGTGGCGAGATCGCCGGCAGCCAGGTGCGCCTGGTCAAGCCCGTTGCGCGTCGCGAGCTGCTTGCGGCCCTAGATGCGTTGGGAATTGTCGGCGGCGCCGTGCTGATCGTCGACGACGAGCCGGATGCGCTGCAGCTGTTTGGCCGCATGTTGGCCTCCACCGGGACGGCCTATCGGATCGTGCTGGCCCGCGACGGCTTCGAAGCCTTGGCGGTGCTGCAAACCGTCTGCCCGGCGGTTATCCTCATGGACCTCGTAATGCCCAACATGGACGGCTTTCAACTGCTGGAGCGGCTCGCGCACGATCCAGCCCTGCCGCCACGATCCCGGTGGTCGTCTTGAGCGCGCAGGATGCTGCGCGGCAGCCGATCGTCGCAGCCAGCGTGGTCTTCGGCCGCGGCGGCGGCCTCTCGGCCGGACACCTGCTGCAGGCCATCGGCTTCGCGGCGGAGATGATCGGCGATACGGCATACCCTGCTGGGTCGGCTGGTGCGTCGCCTGACCGCGTGACCTGCCGGCCTAGCGCCGCCAGCAGATCCTCGCGGCTGACGGGTTTGCGCAAAAACTCCGCCGCACCCAGCGCCAGCGCCAGCTGCTCCTGCGGCAGAATGGAGCAGACGATGACGGGGATATGGGCGGTCGCGGGGTGTCTCGCGCAGCTGCCCGAGCAGCGTCCAGCCGTCCTTGTGGGGCATCATCACGTCGAGCACGATCGCCTGCGGCAGGCTTTCCAATACGAGCCCCAGGCCGGCATCGGCGTTTCAGCGCGCCGGCGACCCGGTAGCGGCTGCCCGCCAGGTAGCGGCCGTAAAGCTGCTGGGTATCCACGTTGTCGTCAATCACCACGACCAGGGTCCGCTCCAGCGCCGGCAGCGCCAGCTGGGCACTGAAACGCCGCCTGCGTGGCCGGCTGCCGCAGCGCGCAGCGAGGCTCCCGCCGCATAGGGCCAGCAGTTGGCCAGCCGTCTCGATCAGCTCCTGTGCGCCACACGCCTGCATCTCCGCACCCTGGTCGCCGGCTTTGATGTCCAGGATCAGGTCAGGACCTTGGGCGGCGGCGACGAAGCGCAGCTCTCTGCCCCGGCGCCTGCTCGATCGCAAAGCAGGCAAGATTCACAAGCGCCTGGTGGAGCAGGGGCTCTTGCACGAGCAGCGGCGGCAAGTCAGCCGTCGATATCGGCGTGCAGGACCACGCCGGCCAGCGGCGGCAAGCGGCGCGATCGTTTCGAATACCGCGGCAATCGCCCGGCCCACCTGCACCTGCTGCAGCACCAGGGAGCGGCGTCAGATAATCCAGTTCTTGCGAGCGCGACTCCTCGACGGCACGCGCGGCCGGCGGCTGGGGTTTCGCCATCTGCTGCTTGCGGCAGCGCCTGCTGCAGCGCCAGCAACTCGGGCAGCCGGTGCGCCGAGCTGATAGGCGTGCCACAGGTGTGCGGCCAGTTCGGCCCGCGCCTGGCTCTCCGTGCGCTGCAGCTGGCGTGTACTCAGCCCCAGGTCGTCCGCCACCTGCGCCTGCTGCACCTGTTCCGTATAGCGCCGGCGCAGCACCTGGTAGAGGCGCCACGCATCTGACTGGGCGGGCGCCGCGGCAGGACGCAGTGCCTCGATAGCCTCCAACAAGATCGCGCGGCACCTGGGGCGAGGGCTTTATCATGGTGTGGCTGAGCTTTGACGGTCCCATCTTTGACGAGAGCGACGGCAAATGGGTAGTGAGCAGCCCCAATCTCCTCAAGGCGTTCCAGGTCTACGAGACCCTGGCTAAGAACGACTGGCTGACGGTCGACGAACTGCTTGCCGCCAATCCCTGGGAGCCGATCAAGTACCAGATGTTCCCCGAGGGCAAGGTGGGCATGGTTACCGGCGGCGACTGGCAGTGGACGTTTGACTGGGGCCCGGAAGGCGCCACGCCGATCGAGGGCCTCTTCGACAGGGTGGCCCGCTGGCAGTTCCCTTCCGAGCAGGGCAAGCCCTTTACCTTCATCGACGGCGGCGTCGGGATGGTGGCAGCCGCCACCACCAAGTCGGTCGAAGGCTGCGCCGAGTACATCAAGTTCATTAACTCGCCCGAACAAGTCGTGCCAGAGCATGGAGATCTACATCGGCGGCCCTAACGGCCGCAAGGATTTCCCCGAACTCTGCCCGGCTTATAAGGAGATCGTCAACGGCAAGATGTACGAGGCCAGCCAGCTGTTCGACAGCGGCATCACGTACAAGTTCCAGCGCACGGGCACCGACAAGATGGCCGACGGCGTCGCCCGTGCCACCGAGGACATCATCACGCTCCAGGCGACGGCCGAGCAGGCGATGGAAAAGTTCGCCAACGACATGCTTGAGACGCTGGGGCCCGATCTGGCCAAGAAAGCCTGATGTAGGCTGGCGTGGTAGGGGCATAAGGTCCGGCGGGGAGATCCTCGGCGTTAGGGTGATTGTTGTTCCGCGGGACCTTATGCCCTTACTGTTCCACCCTGCACCTCAGGAGAAACGACTACCATGGTTCGATCCCAAAATCGGCTGCTGCTGCTTTTCCTCACGCCTGCGCTCCTCATGATCGTGGTCTTTACGATCTTGCCGGCGCTGTGGGCCGTCTACGTCAGCTTCACCCGCATGGCGCTGGCAGGCCCCAATGCGTTGGATATGTCGTTTGTCGGCTTGCGCAACTATCAAAAGCTTTTCACCGATTCGGACTTCTATCACTCGATCGTGCTGACACTGCAGTACACCGTCTTTACCAACATCGGGCAGTTCGTGATCGGCATGGGCACCGCGCTCTTTCTCAACCAGCGCAAGGTACGCTGGCCAGGCCCTGCTGCTGGCCGTCATCGTCATGCCGATGGTGATCCCCGGCATCACACAGGCGCTGATCTGGGCCTCCATGCTGGGGTCAGGCGAGTTTGGCACGCTCAACCGCATGGTCGGCTGGTTGGGCTTTGAACCGATCAACTGGACGCGCACCCTGCCGATGCTGTCGATCGTCCTGGTGAACTTCTGGAACAACTCCGGCTTTGCCATGATCTTGTTCCTGGCCGGGCTGGAGAGCATCCCCGCTGCGATCATCGAGTCGGCGAAAATCGACGGCGCCAACTGGTGGCAGATGCTCGCCTACATCAAGCTGCCCTTGATCCGCTACGTGGTCATGCTGTGGCTGCTGCTGAACACCATCGGCTGCATCGGCATGTTTGACCTTGTCTTTGCCCTGACGCGCGGGGGGCCGGGCAACGCCACCGAGCTGCTGGGCATCTTTGTCTACAACCAGGGCTTCCGCTACTTCGAGCTGGGGCTGCGGCAGTGCGCGGCTGCCATGGTGATGCTGGCCATCAGCCTTGTCCTGGCGCTCATCTACATGCGCCTGATGCGTGTCGAGCTATAGGAAGGAACTGCCGCCAATGACGTCGCTAGCCGAAACCACCTCTGTCGCACAAGCTCAACCCGCGGCCCGTCCCCGCACGGCGCGCCGCACGCTCGAACAGGCGGCGGTCTACCTGTTCTTGATTGTGGTCAGCTTCCTAATCCTCGTGCCCTTTGTCTGGCCGGTCCTCAGCGCCTTTACGCACAAGCCTGAGAATGTCTCCAGCCTCTACCTGTACTGGCCGAAGTCATTCACGCTCGACCATTTCTATGACGCCATCGTCGGCCGCGGCCAGGCCTTGACCCTCCTGCGCAACAGCCTCGTGTTGACCTTTAGCAGCGTCCTGTTCGCCCTGGCCATCTGTGCCCTCGGCGGCTATTCGCTGTCCCGCGGCACCTTTCCTATAAGCGCACCCTCATGTTCAGCATCTTGCTGCTGCAGATCATCCCGGGCACGGCCACCGTGCTGCCGTTCTACCTGATCATGCAGCGGCTCAAGCTTGTCAACACCATGGGCGGCGTCATCATCGGCATCACGGCGGGCCTGATTCCCTTTATGCTCTGGGTCATGAAGGGCTTCTTTGACACGGTGCCCGCCGAGCTCGAAGAGGCAGCCTGGCTCGACGGCGCCACGCGCCTGCAGACGCTCTCGCAGATCGTCTTCCCGCTGGCGCTGCCGGGTGTCGGCGCTGCCTTTGTGATCGCCTTTAACAGCGCCTGGAGCGTCTTTCTTCCTGCCCCTGCTGATGCTGTCCGACCCCGAAAAATTCCCCATGCCGCTCGGCCTGTTTCGCGCGCTGATCGCGTACACGAACCTGGACTATGGCATGATGAATGCGATGGCGCTCATTTATATGCTGCCCTCGCTGCTGATCTTTTTCTTTGCCCGCCAGTACCTGATCAAGGGCACCATGGCCGGGGCGATGGCCGGCCAATAACGAGATACGAGAGGAACCCTATGTCGCAGCAGCTAAAAGCCGGTATTATCGGGTGCGGCAACGTGGCGTTTGGCCACGCCCGTGCCCTGTGCCAGTTGGAAGGGGTGACGATCGTGGGCATCGCCGACCCGACGCCGCCGCGCCGGCAGAAAATGCAGGCCGAGCTCGCCCTGCCTGACGCCGCCTGTTTCGCCGACACGGAGGATCTCCTGGCCCAGGGGCTTGACTATGTGGTGGTCGCCACCCCGCAGCATGTGCGCCGGCCGATCGTCGAAGCGTGCAGCCGGGCGGGGGTGCACGTGCTCAGCGAAAAGCCGATCGCCACGACCCCCGCCGACGGCCAGGCGATGGTGGACGCCATGCGCGCGGCCAACCTGCGCTACGGCATCATGCATAACTATCTCTACTATGGGGAATACGAGCTGGCGCTGCGCCTGATTGGCGAGGGCGCCGTCGGCCGCGTGCGCCACGTCACGCTCAACTTTCTCGGCGTACCCGACCATCCGGGGGCTGCCGAATACCGTCCCACCTGGCGCCACGACCCGGCTGCAGCGGGGGGCGGCATCTTGATGGACATGATCCACGCCGTCTATCTCGCCGAGCACCTGATGGGCGGGCCGATTCGGGCGGTAAGCGCCGTCGTCGACAACCTCGACCACCCCGCCGAGCAGGTCGAGGACTTCACGATCGCCAACTATCACTTTGACGGCGGGTATGCCACCGTCAACATGTGGTGGGGCAAAGGCCCCGGCGGCGTGGAGATCAGCGGCACGGAGGGGCGTATCCTCATCTTTTACGAGAACTACGGCACGGGACCCTTCACCAAGCCTGCAACCTTTACCCTTGTCAACGGCGGCGGCGTCACCCAGTATCCGCCGCGGCGCGCCGATGGCGAGGACCCGTTTGTCAGCATTCACAAGGATTTTGCGGCGGCCGTGGCCGCGGGCCACGACCCCCTTGCGCCCGGCGAGGCGGCGTTGCGTGCACTGCAGGCCACCCTTGCCACCTACACCGCGGGCGTCAGCGGCGAGACCATTCCCCTGCCGTTACCCCCGCGCATCCCGTCTACCGCCAGGGTGTCGGCGGTCTGCGTGACGCCGCGCTCTGGCAGCGCCCCCCGCTGCGCACCACCCTTTTCGGCATGAACCAGCTATGAACCAGTTATGAACCAGCTATGAAAGCAGGGACTATGCAAATCGGCCTTGTAACCGACAGCCTCGGCAAGCTGAGCCTTCCCGAGATGCTGGACTGGTGTGCTGCCGGCGAGATTCGACGCCGTGGAACTTGGCACGGGCAACTTCTCGTCCGCACCGCACTGCGACCTGGGGGCGCTGCTGGGCAGCGCAGCGGAGCGTCGGTCGCTGTTGGATGCTCTTGCGGCGCGTAATCTCACGTTGTCGGCGTTGAACTGCTCGGGCAATATCCTCGACGGCGACGCAGGCCGCCGGGCGCGGTCGCAGCGTATCTTTTTCGACACCCTCAAGCTGGCGAACTTGCTCGGCGTGCACACGGTCGTCGCCATGAGCGGCTGCCCGGGCGAGAGTACGGCGGCAGGGACAGTATCCCAACTGGGTGACCAGCACCTGGCAGCCGGAGTACCAGGCGCTGCTTGACGTGGCAGTGGGAGGCCGTCATCGCCCCGTTCTGGCGCGACAGCCGCCCAAGCGGCGGCTGCGGCGGATGTACGCATCGCCATCGAAATGCACCCCGGCCAGGCCGTCTACAACCCATACACGCTGCAGCAGCTGGTGGACGTCACCGGCAGCGTCGTCGGCGCCAACCTTGACCCCAGCCACCTCTTCTGGCAGGGCATCGACCCGCTGCGTGTTATTGCCGTGCTGGGCGCTTCGATCTATCATGTGCACGCCAAGGACTGCTGGATCGACCCCGAACAGCTGGCGCTAAACGGCGTGATCGACAATCGTCTCGGCGCCACCCGCACCTGGGAGCACTGTTCGCCTGGCGTCGGGCACGGCGAGCACTTCTGGCGTGCATTTGTCGCGGCCCTGGCCGCGCAGGGCTATCGCGGCAGCCTCAGCATCGAGTACGCCGGACCCCGCGCCGACGCGGCCGAGGGCACACGCCGCACCGTTCGGCTGCTCAGGCGCGTCATGGGCTGAATTAGAGAAGGAGTCGCCACCATGAATGGAGCAAGCGTCCCGCGTGCCGCTCGCGCACGCCGCCGATCTGGAACTGGCGGCCCGCTATGCGCCGATTATCCAGTTTGACGCCGCCGAACCCTTCCTGCCGCTCGTCGTCGGCGTCACCGTCTTTCGACGGCGAAGCCGATTCGCCCTCCTTTCCCCGCCGCATCCTCCGCGAGTTTGTCCCGCCCTGGCACAAGGTGATCGAGTACGCCATCTGGTGGGACTGGGACATCGGCCACCTCTACGAACTCGAGCACGCCTGGAGCTACATCGACGCAGATGGCCGCTTGGTATGGGCGGAGGCCAGCGGGCACGGCGACTACTCGGCGATGAGCCTCGCCGGCGGCAGCATCTCCTGCGAGGGCACGCACCCTGTGCTCTACTCGCAGCCGGGCAAGCACGCCTTTGCCCCCGAACCCATCTGCCTCGAACGCGTCCTCCACTTTGTCGTCAAGGACGCTGCCCGTGAAGCAGGGGAAGGCGGCGTGCTCGTCCAGGACCGTTACGCACACGCCATCCATCTGCAGGAAGGCGATCACGTCCGCGTGGCTGCGCCTGGCTGCGCCAGCGCGCCTTCATGCCCTCCATGCACTTCACCCAGCGCTTCGCCATCACCCCCGACCTGCTGGTGCCGTGGCCCGTGCTGAACGACTGGATCCCGGCGCGGGTCAACTGGTGGCTCGAGCAGCTGCGAACCGGCGCCGCACCGTCTGCGTGACGGCGCCTGTGTGCTCCCGATCCCTCTAGTGGCCTGTCAATCGTTATCGGATAGGTGACTTTTGACATGGCATTAGGTCAATAGGCCCGCATGAGACGGATCGAGGAGTACTTGGCCGCGTCACGCGGCAGCTCGAAACGGCCTGTGCCAAACACGCCTGGCCGCCATCCGCCCATCATGGTGTAGCGGTCGGCCGGCACGGATGGATCGGGGAAGAACGACACGCTCTTGACATCCTTTACCTGGGCACGATCGTTGATAAATGCGGCTTGAAAGGCTATCCGCCCAATCTCGGTAACCGCCTCGAAGTCGAAATATACGAACAGTGCCGGTACGGCCATGTTTGCGTCCAGCACCTCTTCGATATGCCGGTTGGAGATTTCAAACTGCTCTTCGAGTACGCGCCAGTCGATGGGCAGGTCCTCGACCGCCGGCAGGCCTGCCGGCGTGTTTGGTGGCACTGGTGTGGCGGTCGCCTCCGGTGTTGGCGGTACAGCACCTATCCGCCAGAGGTCCAGCTGATCAAAGGCGACCGTCACTCCCCGCTCCTGGTCTGTACCGATACCCAGCCCGATGAACCCTGCGCCAGCCTCCTGCCCGCGTCCTGGGTCCGCCACCGCGGCCAAGGGCGTGCCGTTGACAAAGAGGCGAATCACCCCGTCCTGCGCCAGCACGCCTAACCGGTTGCTGGCGTTCTCGCCTGTGTGGATGGCGCCTGCCTCAGTGTTGTCGACAAGGCTGCTCCAGTCGCCCTGATCGCGCCGCTCCAGCATGTACCGGCCGCCAAAGTCGACCGCGTACAGGTAGTAGTTGTCGGAATCCTGGTAGCGGAACAGGAGATAGGCGGCAAATGAGTACTCGGGGCCGCCGCTGTGCCGCGCATCCACCTCGAGCAGGAAGTCGTCCACTTGCGCTGCGTCGTCCTGGCGCAGGCACCAACCGCTGTACGGGCCGTTTTCCGCCAAGATCAAGGCGCCTTGTTCGTAAACAGCGCCGAGCGTCGCGGGGAACTCGTTGGTCCAGTACCCCAGGTCCTCTTCAAAATCGTCGTGCATGGTCTTGGGTAGTGCACGCACCGCAGCGAGGCCGTCCGCAGCGGCAACGGTCGGCAGTGGGGTTGGCTGTGGGGTTGGCTGTGGGGTTGGCTGTGGGGTTGGCAGTGGGGTTGGCTGTGGGGTTGGCTGTGGGACCGATCTGCCGCGCAGGCTGTCGATAACGTTTCGCATGCCGCGTTCCCAGCTTGCGTCCAAGCCAGGTGCGTCGGGTGTGGGTGTTGCCTTCGCACTGCTGACGCGGGCGGCGGCGGGTGCTGCCAGGCTGCATGCCAGCAGGCAGCTCAGCATGAAAACCAGCATTGTCTTGCGCATGGCTGTTCTCCAGGAATCACATATCTGCTCCCTTAAAAGACGCGCACGATCACCGTCTTGTCCACGCGCGTGAGGCTGCCCGGCAGCTCGAACTCTCCTGCACCGTACGCTCCTTTGAGCCACTGGCTGAGAAAGTCAACTCGGTCCGCAGCAGCAGGATCCGGCGTCAGCGTTACCGTTGAACTTGTGAGCCATTTCCCGTCTTTGTCGAAGTATTCGACAGTGAAGATGGGGATGCCCGTGTCCTCCAGCGCTTCAATATCAAACCTGACCACAGCATTGTGTGTACCTGTGCTGCCATGCTCCTCCAAGCGTATGTTGGAGATGGCAAAGCCATCTTCAAATGCGCTCCAGTCAATGTTGAGCGTCTCGATCGATATGGGCTTGCGTGTAGCGGTAGGCTGCGGCACAGGTGTGGACGTTTTGGAGGGTATTGGTGTGGGAGTTACCTCGACTGTAAACGTCGGCGTTGGCCCCTCAGTAGGCGTGACACTTTTGGGCGTGACAGCCGCAGTGGGCTGCGGCAGGGGCGGGGCTTCCCATACCTGCAGGTTGTCAAACGTTACGGTAACGGCAGAGGGGCTCTCGCTGTTTGCGCCCAGGCCAATCTGTCCTTGTGCCAGATCATGATCGACGACCTGGGCAACGACCTCGCCGTTGATCATGAACGCCATCGTTTCTCCGTGCGCTGCCACGCCCAGCCGGTTCACTGCATCCGCTCCCGCCTGGAAAGCTGCCGCATGTCGAGGCGCCGTCAATTCTGTAGGTTCGCCGGCACGGCTCTTGCCCACGCGCGCAGCGCCGTTGCTGCGCACCTGGAACACGTAGAAGTCGGGCCCGTCACTCATGCGGAAGACCACGTTGGCGGTGTACCCACCTTCCCCGGCGGCACGCTGTGTATCAACTTCCAGGAGGAAGTCGTCGAGCACAAGCCCGGCAACCGCTGTGCCGGCAGTGCTGCCGCCGTCCAAGGTGATATAGAGGGCACCGTCGTGAATTTCTACCGCAGCCGCGGGCAGCACCTTAGGGGTCCACAAGCCAAACGACCTGGCAAACGAATCGTGAAAGATCGGCTCACCGGCACGTGTCTGGGCCACAGCGTCTATCAGCGGCGCGTCCGCCGCCGGCTTGGAGCGTGGCAGTACGCTGGGTTCTCTCCCCGGCCGCGGCTTGAATATCAACGTTGGGTTTGGCGCTGGGGTTTGCCGGTCGGCGAGGAGTTGTGCTTGCGGTGCAGGCGGATGCTGGGCGGCAGAACTGGGAAGGGCAGCAAGGAGCGCGGTGATCAACGCTGCGCTCGCCACGAAAGCCAACGCAAACCTCATGACCCACCTCCGGGTATATGTGGAAAATGCAGGCTATTTTCAGTGTACCACCAAACGCCCGCCGGGGATCCGTTCAACTTCCCCAGTTTCGCCACCTTGCCCGCACTCTTCAGTTTCTCCGGCTGCGTCTGGCATAATGGGCAACACAATTCCAAAGAAAGGCTCATCATGACGCTCACCGTCTACTTCCCCACCCTGCCCATGCCCAACACGCTGGACGAACTGCGCCCCCTTGTACCCGCCGATGTACGCCTGTATGCCGCCCCCGCCGACGAACAGCCGGTGGACACCGACATCATCGTCGACGGCGCCGTCACCGAGGAGCAGCTGGTGCGCAGCCCCCACCTCCGTGCCGTCATCGTGCCCTTTGCCGGGATCCCGTTTCCGACCCAGGCCCTGCTGCGCCAGTACCCGGCCGTCACGCTGCACAACCTGCACTTCAACGACATCTCCACCGCCGAGATGGCGTTCGCCCTGCTGCTGGCCGCCTCCAAGCACGTCGCCGAACTGGACCATCGCATCCGCCAGGGCAACTGGACGTGGAACGACGACACGCATCCCACCGACACCTTTCCGGGCAAGACGGCCGTCATCCTGGGCTACGGCGCCATTGGCAAGCGCCTCGCGCCCATGTGCCAGGCGCTGGGCATGCAAGTCATTGGCGTGCGCCGCCACGAGCCGGACGTGCCCGAACGTGACGGTGTGGCGCTCTACAGCGTCGCGCACCTCTCCGAACTGCTGCCGCGCGCCGACGTGCTGGTCAGCCTCCTGCCGCACACGCGGGAAACCGAGGGCCTGCTGGGCGCCAAGGAGCTGGCGCTGCTGCCGCCCAACTGCATCCTCGTCAACGTCGGCCGCGGCCCTGTGATCGACGAGGAGGCGCTCTACAACGTCCTGGCCGAGCGCCGCATACGTTCCGCCGGCATCGACGTCTGGTACCAATATCCCAAGGATGACGAGGAGCGCAGCCACACCTACCCCTCGCGCTTCCCCTTTCACGAACTCGACAACATCGTCATGACCCCGCACCGCGCCGGCTGGCTGCAGAGCTTCGAAAAGCTGCCGCGTAGCGGCGTTGGCGGAGCTGTTAAACGCCGCCAACGCCGGGGAACCGATACCGAATCTTGTGGACAAGGAGCTGGGATACTAGCCGCTTGGGGCTGAAAGCTACATCCGCGCTGCGTCTGACTTGCTGCGCACGTAGCGTGCGCTCCTGTGTTGAAGATACTGCGGCAGAAGGTGGAGGACGAGCGTAAATGAATGGTGAACTGTTTCAAGAACTGCTTGACAGCGTGCGCGAAGGTGGCGCAATTATGCCGCGGCCAGCAGCAGCCTGTGCGCATATATGAGGTTATAGCCCCTGTTGGGAAACAGAGGCGTAAGCCACTAAGTCTGCGAGTTCGTGCACTCGCTCGCAGGCAAAGGATTACCCGCCGACGGCCTTGACGATGTCGTCCTTGTAGCTCTGCCCGATTGCCTGCCCCGGCTGCACGACCAGGAACTCTTCCGGGTCCCACTCGCCGTGCATCAGCATGCGCATCAGCCGGGTGTCGCCCTGCATGCGCTCGAAGACCCAGCCTTCCTTGGCCGCCTTCTCCTGCGCGCGCTCGGCGTAGATGCCGCCGTCGCTCAGCTCGAGGTCGATAAAGGTGGCGCGCGTGTAGTGGCGTGACCAGCTGCGGATCTCCTCCATCAGCATGTCGGCCGTCTCCTGGCCGTACTTCTGCACATACTGCTCGTACTGCTCCTCGTCGTCGGCAGATCCCCGCCGCGCCGAGCGCCACGGCCGCGCCCTTCTCCTGCCGCTCCATGTAGTCCACGCTGTACCAGTAGGTGCCCGGGTGGCGCATAAACTCCTCGTTGTAGCGCTGGCGCGAGCCCAGGTAGAGCGTGATGCAGTCGTGCGCCCGCGGCAGCACGAGCGGCGTATGGCGCGACGTCAGCCCGACCGTCGCCGTGCCGCACATCCCATAGGCCAGCAGAATCGCGTCCCACTCGCCTTGGGGCACGGCGTCGATCTCGTCCTGCAGCGTCACCCGCAGCCCCTTGGGCCGGTTGTGCAGCCCCTGCTTAAAGAGGCGCACGTTCACCGTGTGCGGGCTGACCGCGGCGGCGGCATAAACAGGGCGGGCAAGCGCTTCGCAGGTCAAGGCAAGATAACGAGCCATGGCAGTGATTCTCCCAATAGTATGGCGGACGGTAAGTAGTATTCTAGCCGTCATCTGTGCTAGGCCGAAATCTTGTTGCAGCCAGTTGTGGCCGCTAACTGGTGGGTCTGTTGGCGCTCACGGTGCTCGCCGCCATCGGCGACGTCGGCCGCTTTCGGAGTACCGTGCAACTGGTGGGCTATGCCAGCCTCGGTGCACGGGTGCACGAAAGCGGCAGGCACACTGGTCTCGCCGCATCACCAAGAGCGGCCGCATGGAGCTGCGCTGGGTGCTGGTGCAGGCGGCGCGCTGTTCGCCGCCCTACTTGTGTTATCTGTCCAGAGCAATTCCAGTTCATAGCCCACGATTTGGTTCTCGATCAGCGCATCCACGAAACCTTCACCATCTTCGCGGTCTAGAACCAGGACCTCACCACGATACGTTTCCGGGATCTTGAAGATACAGGACTCGCTGAACCGCCGTGGATTAAATGCATAGCGCTTCGGATATATACGAACACCGTTATCTTCTACCCACTCGCTCTTCGCTTCGTCTATGCAGTTGATGCACTCAAGCACATTCAGCAGCCAGTAGGACTCTCCTTTGTAGGGAATCTCCAGCAGCTCGCCTGCCATCTCCAGATGTGTGCGCAGCAGCTCGGTCGCCCACGGCGAGAAGATCAGCGTATTGTAGGAGAAGTTGAAGAGGTCACCTTGCTTGTTGAGGGGTTTGTAGATAAAAACAGGTGGCGCCTGCCAGCCGTCAATGAGGGAGACGCACTCTGTGTTCAGCTTCATCATATCATCTTCGGATTCGGTGAAGAAGAATTGATAGTGATTCACATCATTGGAGAAACGAAACACTTTCATATCAGGCTCCATTCTGCAGGGCAGTCTACCTATTTATATGCTACTGTAATTTCCTACACTGTACTTTCCGTCGCTCAGTGTCCGATTGTTGAACCGGCAATTGTACTGTACTAGAGGCTGACATCAATAAGGGAACGTACCATTTTGTAATTCCTCACGGATCCTGTTGAGTTCATTGGCGACACCCGCTTCACCGACCAGTTTGAGCCTTCGCTCTACTTGCGCATAGTATCTGGTGGTATGTACAACGGAGTGGACAGTGGCGCCTGTAGGGTTAGCTGATCGAAGATTCGATGGTAGGTAGACCCCATTAGCAGGACGTGTTAATATCTATACCCGCACCCTTAAGCAATTCCTTTGACACCGCCGCGCCTAAGGCATTCGCGGCAACAATATGATGCGCATCACTCTCGGCAGGGGGCACTTGGCCTGCGCCTATCATGTTTCGCCTCAATTGGCTTGTGTTATACACGCTGCTACCGATATCAGGGTTACCCATCGGATCAGCTAAGACAGACATTTCGGATGGATCATATGTCTGTTCCCCAGGAACGGTAGTGTCCAAAGGTTGTACTAGTGGAACTCCTCCATTAATCGGTATGGTCGTAGCGCCTGGCAAGGGGAATGATTCACCGATCGTGTCGAAGTCGCCGTTTGTGGCGGGGGCAGGATAGTCTGGAAGTGGGTCATCAAGTGCGAAGTTCAACAAGGCACGGAACGTGTCAATAACGATGAGACACCGTAGTCAGAATAATTACCCTTGCGCGGGCGGGTCGTTCCGGCAATCACAGCGCCCGGCAATTATGGTCCGGTGCTCAGCGGCGTCAAGGGCTGCGCAAGTCGGCAAACAGCCGCCGACCCTTGACGCCGCCTGCGCGCCGGACGGATTCGCCGGTTAACGCTGGGATTGCCTCCGTATGCGTGGCCGTCGCAGCCGTCGTCACCGGGGTGGCCGGCAGCGGCGGATTGATCCACACGGCATCCGGCACCTGTGGCGGGATGGGCATGCCCTTGACGAAGCGTTCTGGATGAGCTGCATAGGCCGCCCGCAGGACTTGTTGCCGTTGCACCGTGAGTTGGTCATCCAGCCCCCAATGCACCGTAGCTGGCGTCATCAGACCAAGATTGCTATGTCGATGCTGATGGTTGTACCAATCAAAGAACCCCGTCGCCCACTGGTGCGCCTGCGCCAGGCTGTCGAAGCGGTCGGGATAATCGGGCCGATACTTCAACGTCTTGAACTGCGCCTCCGAGAAGGGATTGTCATCGGAAGTATGCGGGCGCGAGTGGCTCTTGGCCACACCCAGTTCTTCCAGCAGCTGGGCCACCGTCTGCGAGGTCATCGGCGCGCCACGGTCGGCATGCAGCGTGAGCTGGTCGCGTTGCGATGCCTTGTTTGCGACATGTCTCAGCAATCAGCTGTTCCGCCAGGTAGCCTGCTTCCTCCTCCGCCAACAGCCAACCGACCACATACCGGCTGAAAACGTCCAGGATGACGTACAGATAGTAGTGTTGCCATTTACCTGGTCCCCGCAGCCAGGTGATATCCCAGCTCCAGACCTGGTTGGGGGCGGTCGCCAGCAACTCAGGCCGCGTATAGGTGGGATGTGCACGCTGCTGCCGGCGTTCGTTCACCTCGTCATGCTCGCCCAGGATGCGGTACATACTGCTGATGGAACAGTAGTACTCACCCTCGTCCAGCAGCGTCCCATAGACCTGCCGCGGCGCGAGGTCGACGAAGCGTTCGCTGTTCAGCACCTCACGGACAGTCGTTTTCTCTGCTGCGCTGAGCGCCCGTGGCGAACGACGCAGCTGCTCGGACTCCGGCGGCGGCGCCGCAACCGGTTGGCGCCGCCGGTACAGGGTGCTGCGTGGAAAACCGAGCGCAGCACACAGCTTGGTCACGGGCACCGCATCACCCACCGTTTCGATCACTTCCTTCATGATGACGGTCCGTTCTGGTCGCTCAACGCGTGCTCCAAGGCCTGTGCAAGCTTTTTTTGGGCGCCGATGATGAGTTCAGCCTGCACCAGTTGGGCCCGCAGCCGTTCATTCTCACGCTGCAACCTGGCCAGTTCCTGGGCTTCCGGTGCTGGCTTGCGGCCACGCACTTTGGTGACACCCGCTTTCAACTCGCCGGCTGCTCGTTGGCGCCGCCACTCCGTGAGGTGGGACGAATACAACCCTTCACGCCGCAGTAACGCACCGATGGCGCCTGGCTCACTGCTGCGATCAGCCTCGGCCAGGATGCGCAGCTTGTACTCGCTGGTGAAGGTCCGGCGCCTCGGCGCCGGTCGTACTTCTGGATCGGGCGCCTGCACTGGTTTGGCGCCATTCTGCTGGACTACGGTTCGATAGTGAGACAATCTGTGATCCTCCATCGCCCTGATTCTACACTAATTTCGGCGTCGTCAGTGTCTCACTTCATATTGACACACAGGGATGTCCCAAACCGTTGGTCGCTCTATCGTACCAGCGACGGTGGCGCAACCTGGGCGCTTACGGCTAAGCCAGATTCAATTGACGAACGTCTGATTGCCGACGCTACTGCGGTTGCCCTCAGCGAAGACGCGTCCACCCTGTATGTCGGTACCGCCGGCTGCGGGGTATTACATTCAAACGATGGTGGCGAGACATGGGATACGTTCCAGCGCACGAACTGCGACGTGCGGGCGGACCCAGTGCCGTCAGCGACATTGCCGTTGCCCCCGGAGATGCTGCCAAAGTCTATGTTGCATCTGATGGTGTCATGGTCTTCAGCAGCAGTGACCAAGGCGAAAGCTGGCATTCAACCCAGCTGCCATTTTCGAATCGTATCAGTGCAATTGCCGTCGACAGCAAGCAACCGGAACGTCGTGTACGTTGTTGCAGGGGCCGATGGTATCTGGCGCAGCGATGACGGTGCACGCGAATGGCACAAGGTATCAAAGGGTCTGGAAGACCGCGCACTCGCTGACATTGCTGTGGGCCGCTCAGCAAACGAAGTGTACGTTGTCGCAACTAATGGCGACGCCTGGCTTAGTACCGATGCTGGCGATCACTGGCAAAGTCTGCGACGTGACTTACCCGCGAAGTCCGGTACTAGCATAGCGATCACCAATGAGGACGCCATTGTGTTAGCAACCCAAGGCGCAGGGATCTACTTTCTGCGCCGGGGCTCACTTCTTGGCCAAGATGCGGGCGACGAGCCACCACTTACACCTATGAAGTAGAAATCGCTTTGACGGGTCTGGTACAGAGGAGCATTTCCGTCAATCTGCGACCATGATGGGCATAGCGGTATCAATTCAAGAGGAGACATCTCATGAAGAAACATCCTCGCACTGGAAGTCTGTCGCTGTTGTGGTTTGCGGCGTCGTTTGTCCTGCTTGAATGCATTCTCTACTTCGTACCGATGCCCACCTCGGGTTCTACCGTCGTGCGCTCCGAGTATCAAAGCCCCTTACCGGAACGTACTGGAGCAAGGTTCGTCGCAGATCGGCACAGTTGAATCGTCTAAGCCGCCGACATGGATATTCTCGGAAGAAGGCGGCAGCAGAAGGTTTGGAGCTGTCACGCTGTATGTACCAGCCGGTTTCACGCGCCAGGGAGGCGCTGACATCCGCGCCTTTCCCCAGACAGCGAGCGAGGCTATTCAAGCTGCCGCAGGGATTTGTGCCGGGCACGTTGTTCTCGGTCGGAATATGGCCCCCGAACGATCAAGCTGTATTTGAGAAGCCTATCGAACTGCGAGTGCTGATCGACCCATCTCAACTCAAAGGCGGCGTCACATCGAGTTTGACAGTTGCTGCAATATCACCCAGAAACGAAAACTTGGATGCCGTTGACACTCGAGATTTGAATTGGGTGCATACCAAGTAGTCGGCAGCGTGCTGACGTTTACGCCGGTCGCAAAGGACTTTCCAACCTGGGGCAATCAGACCTTCTTTGCCGTTTCACAGGGATCAAATTCAGGACGCTAGCAGCGCTGGGCAAGAGTGTCCTGCGGAGCAACGCCAACTTTCGCTCCGGTCCTGGGACTTCTTTTCCAATCGTCCGCAGAGGTACTGCCGGCGAAGTTGTTCGGGTAGATGGTAAGAGCGCAGATGGTCGCTGGCTGCATCTAGCCGATGGCACGTGGGTAGCAGCTTTTCTGGTGGCAAATCTGCCCAACAATTTATCCGTAGTTAATTGATCAGAAGTTCGAGGCTATATCGTACGCCGGCCGAGGTCTATCGAGCCTGCTAATGGACACACTTGCTTGGGCTCAGGATTCAAGAAGCAGGGAACCGAGCGCCATCTTACGTTTGCGATCTCCAAGTCGACAGCTATCCAGTTTTATGACAATCACTTTCGACTTACTCACAACTCACAGAGCGTCTCACAAGAAAGGAGATTGGACTTTATTTTTGATCCAATCAGTGTCTTGACAAGATTTTGCTGGCGAATTCAAGTCGGACGCAACCAAAGAGTCGCAAGTAGTCTAGAATTATCAGGGCAAGGAGGGTTTGCTGTTGTAGTCACCGTCTGGCGGTGGCCCAAGTACCGGATCAGAATAGGAGTGAAGCATGT
Organism: uncultured Chloroflexia bacterium; assembly: GCA_963791135.1. Taxonomy (GTDB): domain Bacteria; phylum Chloroflexota; class Anaerolineae; order Caldilineales; family Caldilineaceae; genus Fredericiella. The sequence continues at coordinate 22,227 of CAWBRX010000017.1, read as the reverse complement.
CTCTTGCGCCCGGCAGCATTGGAGCAGTTCCAGAGGAAACGGCACGTATTGCGCGTAAGGCCTTCCCCAAGAGCAACCTGTGTCTACGCCTGCGCGACGAGATGGGCACCGTTTACAACGACCAGATGTTTGCGCAGCTGTTTTCCAAACGTGGTCAGCCGGCAGAGGCACCTTGGCGACTCGCTTTGGTCCTGGTGCTGCAATTTGCCGAAGGTCTCACCGACCGTCAGGCCGCTGATGCGGTGCGCGGTCGCATCGACTGGAAGTACTTGTTGGGTTTGGAGCTGAGCGACCCGGGTTTTGATGCTTCGGTGCTCTGTGAGTTCCGCGCGCGGATCGTAGAGGGAAGTCTGGAAGAGCAGTTTCTGGATGCACTGCTCGCCACCTGCAAAGCCCGGGGTTGGTTGAAGGCGCGCGGGACGCAGCGCACCGACTCCACGCACGTGCTGGCTGCCATTCGCATCGTGACCCGTCTGGAACTGGTCGGCGAAACCATGCGTGCGGCCCTCAACAGCTTGAGCACGGTGGCTCCCGAGTGGCTTGCGGCTCATGTTAGCGCCGACTGGTTTGACCGGTACAGCCATCGCGTCGAGAGTTACCGCCTGCCGAAACAATCGGAAGCGTGTCGGCAATGGGCCGTGACGAATGGTAAGGACGGTATGCAGTTGCTCAGCGCCCTCTATGACCCAGCAGCACCGATCTGGTTGCGCCAGGTGCCAGCGGTAGAGGTGCTCAGGCGCATCTGGATCCAGCAGTATGTTATCGAAGATGGGCAACTGCGCTGGCGGACGAGTGAAGAGCTACCACCTGGCGCACGCCTGATTTGCTCGCCTTACGACGTCGAAGCGCGCTACAGTAAGAAGCGCACAACCGAATGGACCGGCTATAAAGCCCATCTGACTGAGACTTGCGAGCAAGACCGACCGCACTTGATCACCCATGTCGAGACAACGGTAGCAACGACGCCGGACGGGGCGGTGGTCGAGACAATTCACCAGAGCCTGGCGAAGAAGGAACTACTACCCGCTGACCATCTGATTGACACTGGCTATGTGGATGCCGGGGTGCTCGTGGAGAGCCGAGAGCAGCATGGCGTGGCTGTCTGTGGACCAGTGCCGCCGGACACAACCTGGCAGAAGCGGGCTGGGGAGGGTTTCGATATCGCCTGCTTTGTCGTGGACTGGGAAGCCGAGAAGGTGCATTGCCCAGGCGGCAAAGTGAGCAATGAATGGCTGCCGCACAAGGACCGACATGGCAATGTAGATACGAGTGTACGTTTTGCTAAGGCAGATTGCGATGCATGCGCAATGCGCTCTCTGTGCACCACCGGCACGAAGATCGGTCGGCAGTTAGCACTGCGCCCGCGCGCCCAATTCGAGGCACTGCAGGCGATGCGCAAGCAGCAAGACACCGAGGAGTTCAAGCGCAAGTATGCACCGCGTGCGGGGATAGAGGGCACGATATCAGAGGCAGTACGCATGAATGAGTTGCGGCGGAGCCGCTATCGAGGTGAAGAAAAGACGCATCTACAGCATGTGCTGTTGGCGGTAGCACTCAATTTTGGGCGGCTCGATATGTGGTGGCAGGAGCAGGTAGATGGTGCTCTACGACGCATCCAGGCACCGCGCTTCGCCATCCTAGGTCAAACCCTACAGTTGACCGGAGCAGTATGATGCTTGAATCCGAATTCGCCAGCAAAATCTTGTCACATGGGTCCACCATAGTCTGCTGCGCAGCGCTTCTCCTCTGGCTAGGGAGCAGTCGCAGCGCCGCACAAGCCCAGCTACCTATCGTAACCTGCCGTGTGACACCTGTATCCATAGCAGTAGGCAACCAGGCAGAGCTGTCGCTGGACGTAGAGAATGTCCAAGGTCTCAATGGCTATGAACTCAAACTCACCTACGATCCCGGTGTTGTAGAGTTCAAAGATGCTGACCCTGATCGAGAACTTGTGAATGTCCGGCTGGGCGATTTTGTCAGTCCGGATTTCTTGGTACTCAATGATATCGAGCAGCCAGGAGAGTTACTGCTGAGTCTCACCCAGCTGGGCCACAGCCCTGCACGCTCCGGAAAAGGTACGCTCGCCGATGCTGCATTAATTGGGCGGCGCATCGGCCGGGCCGACTTCAAAGTCGCAGACGTGATCCTGTACGATATTAACGGCAGCGAGATAGAACACCAGGTCCAGAACTGCTCAGTCGAGATCACCCAGGGCCCTCCGCCGAGCGCAGCTGAGACACAGCCGGCCGCCACTCCGCCGCTGACCCCGCCTTCAGAAGCGTCTATCTCTCCTGTGCCAGCTGCCACATCAACGGCGACAACACCACCCTCGCCCGCGAACCAGCCACAGCCGGCAGCCACAGCCGCTCCTGCCGGCACTCCTACACTTGTCTTGACCGCGACTATTGCGCCCGCCAGCGTGGTCGTAGCACCAAGCACAACAGCTCTAACACTCTCGCTTCCCTATATTAGCAACGCGATAGACGAAAGTGCGGGACAGGCACCCGTACCACCAACTGAACATCAGAAAACAGCCACAGCAGAACCGGCAGCCACCATCGTTGCAGGGGAACAAGTTATGCTTCCGTTAGTTGCGCCTGGCACCACGCAGCAAACAGCCACAGCGACACCTACGCCCCAGCCAACCGCGCAGCTCGATACACCTGCACCAATCACCCACCAGCAGTTGCAACTATCCGGCTTGACAGGGCCTACAATCTCGCTGGCCTGGTTGTTTCCCCTCGGCTTCACCCTCGCCGGGCTTGGCTTTCTGGGACTCATCATCGCCACTATGGTCTTTGTGTCCTCCTGCTCAGCAAGCTCACGCTGATCGACGGACGCCCAAGTACAAGATATCCCCAGCATCTAAACAAGAGATGGGCAAGGCAATGGAGCGCCGCTGGCCAGTGTCAGCGCCACGACCATGTGGCACGCACACTCGCACCCACCTCGGTGGGTTTTGCACCGCTTATCACCGAGTTTATTCGCCACGCGTCCCCGGCTATAATATCCCCCACACGATATCCCGTTACCACTATAGAAAGAGCACCATGAACATCCATTTCGGCGGCAAAACCGTCATCGTCACCGGCGCAGCCCACGGCTTTGGCCGCGCCATCGCCCTCGCCTTTGCCCAGCGCGGCGCTACCGTCTGGGGCTGCGATCTCCTCGGCGACGAGCTGGCCGAAACCCAGCGGCTCTGCCATGACGTCGGCGGCGACTGCGAGGTGCGCCGCGTCGACGTGACCGACCGCGCCATCGTCCAGGCCTTCGTCGCCGAGGCGCAGCGGGCGCGCGGCCAGGTGCACGTGCTGGTCAACAACGCCGGCGGCGTGCTCGGCCAGGTCGGCCAGCCGCTCGAACAGGTCACCCCCCAACAGTGGCAGGCGATCTTCGACGTCAACGTGACCGCCGCCTTTCTCTTCGCCCAGGCCGTCGCCCCCGCCATGAAGGCCGCCCGCTTCGGCCGCATCGTCAATATCTCGAGCGGCGCCGGCCTCGGCATCAGCCTCACCGGCATCCAGGCCTACGCCTCCGCCAAGGCCGCCCAGATCGGCCTCACCCGCCAGCTCGCCCACGAACTCGGCCCCTGGGGCATCACGGTCAACAACATCGCCCCCGGCTTTGTCCGCTCCAACCCCACCACCGAACGCCAGTGGCAGTCCTACGGCCCCGAAGGCCAGGCCGCTCTCGTCGAAAGCATCGCCCTCCAGCGCCTGGGCTCCCCCGACGATATCGCCCACGGCGTCTTGTTCTTTGCCTCCAGCTACGCCGGCTGGATCACCGGCCAGGTTCTCTCCATCGACGGCGGACGCTGAGGATCCGCCAATCTCATTCCGACAAGGAGCCCCACCGCTGCCATGACATTCCTCCGTGTGATGACGCTCAACAACCTACTGCATGTCCCGGAAGATGAGATCGAATTCTTTTCCGATATCTGGGCCAACCGCGCCGCCTTCAACGTCAAGACCCTCAAGCGCTACGATCCCGACATCCTCGGCCTGCAGGAGTTTGAGCCTGTCCACTGGGCCACCTACCAGCAGGAGCTGAACGGATATGGGCACGCCATCGCCAACGAGCAGGGCCCCGGCACCGCCATCCTCTGGAAGGAACAGCGCTTCGAGCTGCTGGATCACGGCTTCCTCACGCTGCCGCGCAGCGACGTGCCCCACCTGGCCGACCTCGAAGACGAAATCCTGCTGGAAACGACCTGGGTGAAACTGCGCTGCCGGCAGAGCGGCGTCGAGTTTGTTTATCTCAACACCCACTTGAACGACGTCAGCGAGGAGGCCCGCCGGCTGGGCACGGCGCGCAACCTGCAGCAGTTGGCCGAACTGGATCCCGCCGGCAACCTGCCCGTGATCATGGCCGGCGACTTCAACTGCAATCCCTGGTCGCCCGTCTATCGCACCCTGCTGGCCGAAGGCTTTGTCGATTCCTATCGCGCCGCCGGCCACGGCGACTCGGCGGAATCCTCCACGTTTCACGGGTTTCAAGGTCGCAGCTACTTTGGCTTAGAATGGGGTGGCGCCGTCTTCTGGCGGGTGGACTGGATCATGCTCCGCCCCGGCAAGCAGCCGGCCAGCTAGCCGGTCCAGACGCTCTCGTGCACCATCGTGCGTGACGCCGAACCGCCGGTCTACGTCAGCGACCACTATCCGGTGGTGACGGAGCTGCTAATTGGAGAGTGAGGTCACACGATGCTGTATCCGCAATCGAACCCGCTGCGCCAGGCGCTGGACATCTCCGGCATCTGGGACTTCTGCATCGATCCGCAAGTCCGCAGGCGAGAGCGGCGGCTGGGCGCGGGGGCTTCCCCACCTCCCGCCCCATCGCCGTGCCCGCCAGCTGGAACGACCAGTATCTCGACCTCCACGACTACCTGGGCCTCGCCTGGTACCAGACCACGTTCGATCTGCCTTGGGGCTGGGAGGGCCGCAAGATCAGCCTCCGCTTCGGTTCGGTCAATTACCTGGCTTCGGTCTGGGTCAACGGCGAACTTGCCGGGCGCCACGAGGGCGGCCACCTGCCCTTTGAGTTTGATATCTCGGCGCTCGTGCGGCCGCAGCAGAACCGGCTGGTCGTGTGCGTAGACGGCGCGCTCGCCCCCGATCGCGTCCCGCCCGGCAACGTGCCCCCGGATCCCAACGATGTCTTTTCCAACCAGAATTATCCCGCCGCCAGCTTCGACTTCTTTCCCTACTGCGGCATCCACCGGCCCGTGTGGATCACCGCCCGGCATCCTGATGGTATCGACGACCTGAAGGTCACGACCGGCATCGACGGCGCCAACGGCGAGGTTGCCGTCGAACTCTGGGCCGGCGCCGCCGGCGGCACGGCACGCTTCCATGTCAGCGGCCACGGCATGCAGGCAAGCGCCGAAGCCCCCATCTCCGGCGGCCGGGCTGCGGCGTCACTGGCCATCCCATCTGCCCTGCTGTGGGAGCCGGGTGCGCCTAACCTGTATACGCCTCGCCGTCGAAGTCCACCAGGACGGTGCGCCCATCGACCAGCTACACCCTGCCGATCGGCATTCGCACGATCGCCGTGGCGGGTGACCAGCTGCTCCTCAACGGCAAGCCCATCGTGCTCAAGGGCTTTGGCCGCCACGAGGACTTCGCGATCGCCGGGCGCGGCCTGCTGCCCCCGGTCATCGTCAAGGACTATGCGCTGCTCGAGTGGATCGGCGCCAACTCGTTTCGCACGAGCCACTACCCCTACTCCGAGGAGATGCTCATGCTGGCCGATCGCCTTGGCTACCTCGTCATCGCCGAAACGCCGGCCGTGGGCCTCTTCTTCGCCGAGGCGGGCCTGGCGCGGCGCCTGGAGCTCTGCCGCCAGTTCACGCAGGAGCTGATCGAACGCGACCGCAACCACCCCAGCGTGATCATGTGGAGCCTCGCCAACGAGCCGCACTCCCGGCCGGGCGTGAGCAAGGGGTTCTTCGCCGAGCTGTACCAACTGGCGAAGTCGCTCGACACGTCCCGCCCCGTCACCCTCGTCAGCTACAAGGGCCTGCCCGAAGAGTCGTTCGAATTTCTCGACGTCGTCTGCCTCAACCGCTACTTCGGCTGGTACAGCGAAATGGGCCAGCTGGATCTAGGGCTCGCCCGCCTGTCGGAAGAACTCGACGCCCTCCACGCCCGCTACCCCAAGCCGCTCATCATCGCCGAGTTCGGCGCCGACGCCCTCCCCGGCCTGCACGCTATGCCGCCCGAGATGTTCAGCGAAGAATACCAGGCCGACTTCATCACTCGTTATGTCGAGCTATTCGACAGCAAGCCCTACATCGCCGGCCAGCACGTCTGGAACCTCTGCGACTTCAAGACCGCCCAGGCCGTCCACCGCGTCGGCGGCATGAACTACAAAGGCCTCTTCACCCGCGACCGCCAGCCCAAGCTGGCCGCCCACAAGCTCCGCGCGCTCTGGGTGCAGGCGTAACCTGTAGGGGCATGAGGTCCGCCGGTGACAACCTCGCCATTGCGGCGATGGTCGTCCGGCGGACCTCGTGCCCCTACTCACCGTAACAGCGCCGGCTGCCCCGTCGACGCCAGCACCGCGTTCCACAGCCACCCCTTCAGGTCGATCTTCTTGCGTGCCGACGTCGCCATCGCGATCGGCACGTGCGTGAACTCCGTCCGCCAGTTGCCCACGACCATGTTGGTGCGCCCGCTCATCCCCGCATGTACGGCGTTGTGCCCCAGCAGCAGGCTGAAGCCTGAGTCATAAGCATTGGCCGGCACGCTGCGGATCGTGTAGCTGGGGTCGATGTATTTGAGGTTGACCTCCATCCCGATGGTCTTGCAGCATTCCTTCAGCTCGTCGCGCAGGTAGAGCCCGATGTCGGCGTACTTGACGTTGCCCGAAGCATCGCGCCCGCCCTGGCTCTGGAGCAGGTCCTGCCCCGCGCCCTCCGCCACCGCAATCACGGCATGGCCCCGCTCCAGCAGCCGCTGGCGCAGCGGCGGCATCAGCGCCTCCACCGTGAACGGCGACTCCGGCACCAGGCAGAAGTTGACCCGGCTGTCGGCCAGCGCCGTATACGCCGCAATAAAGCCGGAGTCGCGCCCCATCAGCTTGACCAGCCCGATCCCGTTCCTTGCCGCCACCGCCTCCGTATGCGCCGCCTCGACCGCTGCCTGCGCCTCGGAGGCCGCCGTCTGGAATCCAAACGACTGGTGAATGTACGAGATATCGTTGTCGATCGTCTTGGGGATGCCGACGACCGCAATGTGAAGCCCCCGCCGCTGGATCTCGGCCGCGATTGCGCCCGCCCCGCGCAGCGTGCCGTCGCCGCCGATGGTAAACAGGATGCTGACGCCGCGCCGCACGAGTTCGTCAACCATGATCGGCACCGGCTGCTCGCCGCGCGACGACCCCAGTACGGTGCCGCCCTGCGTGCTGATCGGCTCCACATTTTCCGGCGTCAGCAGCAGCGGCTCGTGGCCAAACGCCGGGTTCAGCCCCTCGTAGCCGTAGCGGAACCCGTATACGGTCTGCACGCCATAATGGTAGTGCAGGCTGATGGTAATGGCGCGGATCACGTCGTTGATGCCCGGGCACAGCCCGCCACAGGTGACGATGCCGCAGCGCAAATTCGCCGGGTCGAAGTAAAGCTGCTCGCGCGGCCCCGCCTTTTCCATCACCGGCGGCATCTCGCCACGGTCGAGGTACGCCCGCACCTCGGCGAGGTCGCCGTGATACAGCACCTGTTCGTCGTCGCGGACGAACTGCACCGACCGCATCGGCGACGGGTAACGCGGCGTGCCGAGCCGCTCGATACGAAAGTCAAGGGATTCCTGCGGCTGTGCTTCTTGTGTCATCGACCATGCTCCATGTGTCTAAGAAGGGTACTTGGCGACCGAGTTCTCGGGCGCAGCCTCTGCCAGCGCCACCAACGCCGCATCCGGGTTGAACAAGGACGGCACGCGCCGCGGCTCGCGCACGCCGAATATCAGCAGGATCAGCGCGATGGCACTGATCACCGTGGAAACACCAAACAGCAGGTTGTAGCTGAGCACGGCTAGCAGGCCGCCGATAATCGGCGCCACGGCACTTCCCAGCCCAGAAACCGTGTTGCCGACACCTACATAGGTGGGGAGGTGGTCACGATGCGAGAACTCCATGCAGCTCAGCACCGCCGACACAGTGGTGATACCAGCCGCCAGGCCCAGGAAGAAAAACACCGGATAGTACCACTCCGGAGAGGGCGCCAGCCAGGCCATGCCAAACCCGATGATCGCCATCCACTGGCCGATTACCAATGTCACCTTGTGCCCGCGGCGGTCGGCAATCACGCCGGCGGCCAGGTTGCCGATCGTCTGTCCCAGGAACAGGGCCGCCGTATACCAGCCGACATCGGCATCCGACACATCCCAGAAGAAGATCGCCGATACCGTCAGGTATCCCAGTCCCATGCGGCCCACGTTGATCAAAAAGCGGGCGATCAAGAACTGGCGGAAGTTGTGGTCGCCACGCACGATCACCATGATCTTCTGCCACGATGCGCCCGAACTCTTGGCGACATTGGCGGGCGGCTGCTTGACCGGCTCGCGCGTCAGGGCCAGCGAAAACCAGCTGATGGTGATCGACACCGCTGCCAGCAAGAAGGAGTAGACAAAGTTTAACGGGAAGGGATAGTTGACCAGCATCCAGCTGCTAAACGCCGCCCCCAGAATGCCGATCCCAGTACCGATAAAGGCTGTAAACCCGAAAAACCATGCGCGCTTGCTGACGGGAAAACAGCGGGCGATCATGTCCGACCAGGCCGGCGCCACGGCGCCCGCGCCCAGGCCGTGCCAGGCATAGGCCGCGAAAAAGATGAGGAGTGCCAGCGCCGGGCTGTAGGGCGCCGCCAGCGCCGAGAGCGGCAGGAACCACAGCGGCAGCCGCTCCAACAGAAAACCGATGTTGATCACAACCGGTTTCTTGCGCGCCAGCCGCTCCGTCCCGCCGGCCGTAAACAGCTGGGGCAGATACCAGGAAGCTGCACTCAACACGCCCAGCAGCGCGATCCAGAACTCGTTGCTGCTCAGCTTGCTCACATACAGCGGCAGGATCGTCGTAGCCGAGATAAAGCTCAGCCCAAACCAGAAGAACACGCCGTCGCCCACATTCCAGAGGAAGTTCCAGTTGTAGTTGGAGGCCGCCTGCGCCTCCAGTTCCTCCTCGGTATGGTCCGGCACCGGCTTGTCCAGCTCCAAAAGCCGGCGCACCACCCCGTGCCACAATCCTCTCCGCTGCGCACTCACCTGCGTACTCATAAACAAATCATCCATTCCACCAACTGAACGACAAACACGCTACTTCACCCCTACCTCGCGCAGCACCGCCAGCGGGCCAATCTCCCGCAAATACGCCAGCTGTGCATCCGACCGCACCAGCAGGCTCCCGGCAAATCCCAGCGCGTTTACGGCGATGTCCTCAAATGCTTCGTGCCGGCGCGGCACCAGCACCATCCACTCCCGCGTAGCCAGCAAATTGTACGGCGGCAGAAGCCCTCGACCATCGATTCTTATGTCAAACACTTGCAGCAGTGCCGCATATTTCGCGAGCAGCCGTTCTCCCGCGGTCTCCGCATCTGAAAGCCAGGCCGCATCCAGCCGCACCGCCGCATGCACGAACGGCCACGTGCGCAGCTGCGGCTCCTCGCCTAGTTCGTCCACCGCCAGCGCGTCCTCGACCGGCAGCCCCTTGTCCTCCGGTCCCCACGGCAGCGGCGCGATCTGCAGATGCTTGTGCCGCTGGCTTGCCCCTGCCGTCTTGCCGGCATTGTAAAATGCCAGCCCATCGACCTCCGCCATGCAGGCCCACAGCGCGCCAAAGTCGGCAGCGTTGATGGCCGCATCTTGCTCCTCAAACGCCCGTGTTACCACCAGCAGATGATGGTCGATCACGTTGAACTTGTTGAGCAGGCAGACGTGCGTGGGCGAAATGTCCGCCACAAACATGTCCGGCTCATAGGGCAGAAACGGATCGAAGGCCGGCACGGCGGCTGCCGCAGCAGCGCTTGCCGGCGCGACGGCTGAAGGGGCCGTATCGATATTGGCGTTGACCTGCTTCTGCTCGATCGCGGCGCGACCGGCCCTGCCCGCCAACACGCGGACGAGAAAGGGAATTCCCTGGTCCTCGACGATGGTCTGGGTTGTCACGATCGGCTGGAGGGCCCCGCTGGCGCGTGCCCGCGCCGTAGCTGCCACTGCCTGCGGCCAAAGTGTTCCCGGAACTAAGCGCTGCTGTTCGCTCACGAGATAAATATCATAACGCAATCGAAAGCAAAACCGTAATTGCCGGGGGTATTTCGGAGCGAGGACAAGACAAGCGGCAGACCCGCCCCATGCTCGGCGTACAGGTCACGCGATGGACCTATGACCATGCGCCGAGTAAGGGGCGATCGCCACGATCGTGCCAGGCGCTGCCTCCCTCAATCCGCTGTACAACAAACCTTGTAGGCAGCGCCTGGCACGGGTTTACACGAAGAGCCGCGATGCTACGGCCTTCTACCCACTATTACGCATGCACCTCGTGCTGCGCCACAAACTCACCCAGCACCTGCTTGAGCGTCGGCTCGCCAATCTCCTGTAATTCATACCGCACACGCAGCGCTGGCTTCTCGATGTGCACGAGCCGCCGCAGGTCGATCGGCGTGGCAATCAGCACCACGTCGGCCGGGGTGCGGTTGATCGTCTCCTGCAGATCCGCCACCTGCTGGTCGCTGTACCCCATCGCCGGCAGGATCGGCCCCGTGTTCGGATACTTGCGGAAGGTCTCGGCCAGCGTGCCGACGGCATAGGGCTTGGGATCGATGATCTCGCTTGCCCCAAAGCGGCGCGCCGCCACCCAGCCGGCCCCGTACTTCATCTCGCCGTGCGTCAGCGTCGGGCCGTCCTCGATCACCAGCGCCCGCTTGCCCCGGATCGTCTCGCTGTCCTCCACAAAGATGGGGCTGGCGCCGTCGATGACGACCGCCTTGGGGTTCAGTTCCAGCGCGATCGCAGCGCGTGCGCTCGACCTGCTCGAGCGTAGCCGTCTCCACCTTGTTGATCACGATCACGTCCGCCCGCCGCAGGTTGACCTCGCTGGGATAGTAGTGCAGCCCGTGCTCGGCGCGGTGCGGATCCACCACCGTGATCCACAGGTCCGGCTTGTAGAACGGCATGTCGTTGTTGCCGCCGTCCCAGATCACCACGTCGGCCTCGGCTTCGGCCTGGCGCAAAATGCGCTCGTAGTCCACGCCGGCATAGATCACACCGCCCGCCATCACGTGCGGCTCGTACTCCTCCCGCTCCTCGATCGTCACCTGGTGGCGCTCCATGTCTTCCATCGTGGCAAAGCGCTGCACGGCCTGCGCTGCGAGATTACCGTAGGGCATCGGGTGCCGCACCGACACCACGCGCAGCCCCATGTCGCGCAGCGTGCGCACCACGGCCCGGCTGGTCTGGCTCTTGCCGGCTCCCGTGCGTGTCGCGCACACGGCCACGACGGGCTTAACAGAGGGCAGCATCGTCTGGCGCGGCCCCAACAGCATGTAGCTGGCACCCGCCGACATGGCCTGCGCTCCCAGGTGCATCACGTGCCCATATGTCACGTCGCTGTAGCTGAAGACGGCCACGTCGACGTTCTCACTGGACGATCAGGTTGTCCAGCTCGCTTTCGGCCACGATCGGAATGCCCTTGGGGTACAGCTTGCCCGGCCAGTTCCGGCGGGTACTGGCGATTTTCGATATACGGGATTTGCGTAGCCGTAAAGGCGACCACCTGGTAATCCGGGTTGTCGCGGAAAAAGACGTTGAAGTTGTGAAAATCGCGGCCGGCTGCTCCGAGGATAATTGCGCGCTGCACCATCGCAGACCTCCTGTCCAATGCAAAACAAACTGACCTTCAATGCGAAAGTCGAGCGCCTCTAGTCTACCGGGTTAGGGCCAATCTTAGCACAGTCCCCAGTCGAGTCCTCCCCCTAGCCACCTGACCAGTCCAGTTCAGCCGTTCATCTGCTCACAAATGTGCACACATTGGGCAAATTCCCGCTTGACACTGCCGGTGCAAACGATTACACTATAGGTGTATTGCCGAAACGTGAGTGCTGTATCCCCTAACTGGTTATGCCAGCAAAAATCGAAGATGTAGCCCGCCAAGCCGGCGTGTCCACGGCAACCGTGTCACGCGTGCTGTCGGGTAAACCGTATGTCAGCGACGATCTGCGCGCGCGTGTGATGAGTGCGGTGCAGGACCTGAACTACCGCCCCAGCCGCGTGGCGCGTAGCTTGCGTGTCCAGCGCTCAAGCATCATCGGCCTGATCGTTTCCGACATTCAGAATCCGTTCTTTACGTCTGTCGTGCGTGCCGTGGAAGACACGGCCTACCAGCATAAATTCTCAGTTTTCTTGTGCAACTCCGACGAGAACTCCGAGAAGGAGACGATGTACGTGGAGTTGATGGTTGCCGAACATGTCGCCGGCGTGATCCTCTCGCCGACGCTTGGTCAGAACGACATCTACCGCCACCTGGCCGAGGCCAGCGTGCCCGCCGTCGCCATCGACCGCCGCGTGACCAACGTCGACATCGACACCGTGCTGGTCGACAACGTGGGCGCCGCCCGCCAGGCCGTGCTTCACCTTCTCGAGATGGGGCACCGGCGCATCGGCGCCGTGATCGGGACCCCGGTGTCAAGCACCGGCGAAGAACGCCTGCGCGGCTACGTCGAGGCGCTGCAGGTGTACGGCATTGCCGTTGAACCCGAATTGATCCGCACGGGCGCCCCGCGGATTGCGACCGGCCACGACTTTGCCAACGAGCTGCTGGCCCTGCCGCAGCCGCCGTCGGCGATCTTCACCGGCAACAACCTGCTCACACTCGGCGCGTTGAGCGCCATCCACGAACGCGGCCTGCGGATTCCCGACGACATCGGGATCGCCGCATTCGACGAGATGGAATGGATGTACTTTGTAAAACCGGCGTTAACCGTAGTCGCCCAGCCGACCTATGAACTGGGACGCACGGCGGTCGATCTGCTCCTCCAGCGCATGGAGGACCCCGACCGCCCGTACCAGGAGGTCGTGCTGGAGGCTGCGCTGCATATACGCGAATCGAGCAACCGGAGACTGGCCGCCTGAATACATTGCCGTCCGGCCAGAGAAAGGAGACCGCCATCTACTGATCCGCAAGCAGCGTAAGTCCCATTTGGTCTATCGTTGTTTCACAGGTTGTTGTAAGTTGCTACCCTTTCAAACTCAATTGTGTGTGCAGGTAACCTTGTGGTCGCCTCCCCGGGCTGACCTTGTGTACGACAAGCAAGACCAAGTCGATTTGTCAAAGCAAGGAGAACAAACGTATGCAACTTAGTTCGCACAAGCTGTTTCAACTGCTGAGCATCCTGGTCGTGGCGGCCATGGTGCTGACCGGCTGTACGGCCGTAGCTCCGGCCGCGCCAGGCCCCGGCGCCGCGCCGGCTGGCGAAGCCGCCGCCCCCGCCGCCGATAACTGGTGGGCCACGGCCGCCGAGGCCGCCGGCTGCAAGGGCGTGACCATCCGCGGTATCTCCGAGAGCACCCCGCCCTCCAAGTTCGCCTCGGATGTGCTTGGCAAGCAGTTTGAAGAGGCCTCCGGCATCAAGGTCGAACTCGAGCCGACCTCCTGGGACGAGATGTACTCCAAGGCCATCAACGACATGCAGGCCGCCACGGGCATCTATGACTTCGTCTACATCGAGCAGGACATCATCTACAGCTACCTGGCCAACAATTACCTCGTCAACCTGACCCAGATGCTGGCCGACAACCCGGACCTGGCCTCGGCAGACTTCAGCCTCGACAAGTTCACGTCCTTCATCGACAACTTCAAGGATGCCGACGGCAATGTCTACGGCGTGCCGATGGAAGCCTTCGTCAAGCCCTACCTGTATCGCACGGACCTTTTCAACGACCAGGCGATCAAGGATGCCTTCAAGGCCCAGTACGGCTACGACCTGGCTCCGGCCACGACGCACCAGCAGTACCAGGACATTGCCGACTTCTTCACCAAGTATGGCAGGACAACGGCTTGGAGCTGTGGGGCTCGACGGTTCAGGGCGCCACCGGCCACTCCTCCTCCTTCTATGAGTTTGTCGAGACCGTGGCGCCTACCTTCGGCGTCTACAACTGGGGCATCAACCAGGACAACTGGAAGGCCTCGGTCGAGAACGGCGGCGAGATGAACAGTGACAAGGCCAAGGCAGCGCTGGCTTACTGGGTTGGCCTGCTCAAGGATGCCCCGCCGGAAGCTACCGCCAGCACGTGGGACGAGGTCGCTGCTTCGTTCGCCGCCGGCCGCGCTGCCCAGGGCCTGGTCTATGGTGAGAACACGGTCTGGATCGCCACCGATCCGGAGCGCTCCAAGGTCGTCGGCAACGTCGGCGTGGCGCTGCCGCCGCTGGAAGAAGGCGTGCTGGATGCTGCCAAGGCGGCACGGGCTATGTCGGTTACTATGACGGCGGCGCCTTTGGCATGCCGGTATCGTCCAAGAACCAGAAGTGCACGCTGCTGTGGCTCCAGTACATCGGCCAGGAATCCGTCCAGGCCGACTGGGCACTCGCCGGCTCGCGCATCGTCATGGAATCGACCTACGACGATCCGAAGGTGAAGGAAGCCGACGCCAAGGCCGGCAACTACTACACCTTCATGCGCGAAGAGGGCCCGCTGTTCAAGGGCGCCCCGCCGTTCCCCTTCCACGCTGCGATTCGCTCGGTCGTCGAGCCCTTCATCTGGCAGGCACTCTCCGGCGAAATCACACCGGAAGAGGCGCTGGATAAGGCCGCTGCAGCGGCAGATGCCGAACTCGTCAACCTCGGGTACGGCAAGTAAACGTTTGATATGTTGGGACGGGGCCGCTGGGCCCCGTCCCGTCTCTAGCATAGTCTCCTGCGCCCGCCCGGGTGCCTCTCTACTAGGAACAACACAGCCATGCGCTCAAATCGAATGGGCTGGGGTCTCCTCACGCCGACCATTGTCATCCTCGTCATCATGGGCGTTCTGCCGTTCTTGTACGTTATCTACGTAGGCTTCTTTAACTGGAACGCCTTTTCCGCTCAACTCGGCATGCAATGGGCGGGCGTCAACAACTACCGGCGGCTCGTCTTCGACGAGCCTTTCTTGGCTTCGCTTGGGACGCACGGCTCTGTTCGCATTTCTTGCCGTAACCATCGAACTGGCACTCGGGTTCTTACTGGCGCAAACGCTGATCAAACCCTTTCCCGGCCGTGTCGTCTTCCGCACGCTGTACACGCTGCCGCTCATTATGGCCCCGATTGCCGTGGGCGCAACGTGGCGCCTGCTGACGATCCCCGGCTTTGGTCCCATTCCCTATTACCTGGACAAGTGGTTTAACTACGACTACCGCATCGCGACCTACGGCAATCAAGCCTTCGCTCACTGTGCTGCTGATGGACATCTGGCACTGGACGCCGTTCGTCACCCTGACGCTGCTGGCGGGGCTGACAGCCATGCCCAAGGAACCGCTGGAACAGGCCCAGGTGGATGGTGCAAACCGCTGGCAGACCTTCTTCTATCTCACCATCCCGATGATGATGCCCATCATCTTGACTACGGTCTTCATTCGCCTCATGGATGCCCTGCGTGTGGTCGACGAAGTCTATATGCTGACGAACGGCGGTCCCGGCGATGCCACGCGCTTTATCGGCATCTATATCTACCGCATCGTCGTGCCGAAGACCGACTACGGCTATGGCTCGGCCATGTCACTGTTGGTGCTGTACTTCACGATCGTTTTGTGCTGGCTGCTCTATACCGCCATGACGCAGCTTGGCAGGCAAAAGGAATAGGTGCGATCATGAAGACAGTCGCTTGCGCAAGATACTGGGTACGTGGGCTTGTACTGCGCTGTGGATTTTCATGATGCTCTTCACGCTGCTGCCCATCTACTGGATGTTTGTCGTTTCGGCCCGCAGCCGCGTCGAGCTGTTTGACAAGCCGACCATATTCATCAATTCGTTTTACGTGCAGAATTACATCAAGCCGTTGACCGACCCGGTGTTCCAACGCTACCTGATCAACTCGTTGATCATCGCCACCAGCAACGCCGTGATCGTCACCATCTTGGCCGTGCTTGCCACCTATGCCTTGTCGCGCTGGCGGCTTGCCGGTTCCGACAGCATATTCTTCTGGACGATCACGCAGCGCATGGCGCCCCCGGCCGCCTTCATCCTGCCGCTGTTCTTGCTCTTCACCGGCGTCTTCAAGATCGGCAACTGGACATTGTTCGACACACGTATCGGGCTGATCTTGCTCTACTGCGTGTTTAACTTGCCCTTCGCCGTCTGGCTCATGAAGGGCATCATGGACGGTGTGCCGCCCGAGCTGGATGAAGCCGCCTTTGTCGACGGCGCTACGCGCTGGACGGTGCTCAGGCGCATTATCGTTCCGCTGGTGGCGCCGGGCATGGCGATCACCTTTATCCTCAGCTGGATCTTTGCCTGGAACGAGTATCTCTACGCCGCCAATCTGACCAGCGTCGACGCTCGCACCATCACGACCGGCCTGGCCGAATTTGTGTCGGTGACCGGCACAAACTGGGGCGAGATGGCGGCCGTGTCGATGGTCTCGATCTTGCCGGCGCTGGTCTTCCTCATCTTCGTCCAGCGCTATATCGTCACCGGCCTGACCTTTGGCGCAGTAAAGGAGTAGCGCGACAATGGCACAGCAAGCACCGATTCAGGCGCCCGTACAGCACAAGGGCCGCCGGGGCTTTCTGCCCTTTCCGACCAATACGTTTGACCGCTGCTTCATCAGCGTCGTCATTTTTGTCGCTATCAGCCTGCTCTGGATGCGCTTTCTCGAACCGCTCGGCGCACCGCTGTGGATCTCCACCATCATCAGCATCGTGCTGGCAGTGTGGATCATACGCAAGGGATAGATTAGGTGCCTACAAGGTAGGGGCACGAGCCCGGCGTGCGGCAGTTGCGATGCCAACAAGTCAGCTCCGCCAGGCTTTGTGCCCCTTCGATGATCTTATAGATTTGGAGGCATGAAAATGGAAGCTCTTGTCCTTGAAAGGAAAGACGAACTCAATCTCCGCAATATCGAAATTCCCGAACAGTTGGGGCCGCACGACGTGCGCATCGCCATCCATACGGTCGGGATCTGCGGCAGCGACGTGCACTATTACACGCACGGCGCCATCGGCCAGTTTGTCGTGCGCGCGCCGATGGTGCTCGGCCACGAGGCATCCGGCCTCGTGGTCGAGGTCGGCAGCGAGGTAAAGAACCTCAACCGTCGGCGACCGCGTCTGCATGGAGCCGGGCATCCCCGACCCGAACAGCAAGGCCACCCTGCTGGGTATGTACAACCTCGACCCCGCCGTCCGCTTCTGGGCGACGCCGCCCGTCCACGGCGTGCTGCGCCCGACGGTCGTCCACCCGGCCGCCTTCACCTTTAAGCTGCCCGACAACGTGAGCTTCGCCGAAGGCGCCATGGTCGAACCGGTCGCCGTCGGCATGCATGCCGCCACCAAGGCCAAGATCAAGCCCGGCGACGTGGCCATCGTCAGCGGCGCCGGCCCCATCGGCATGGTCACCGCCCTCGCCGCCCTGGCCGGCGGCTGCAGCCAGATCATCCTCACCGACGTCCAGCAGCCCAAGCTCGACCTCGGCGCTACCCTCGGGCCGATCACGCCCGTCAACGTCGCCAAGCAGAACCTGCGCGAGGTGGTGGACAAGCTGACCGACGGCTGGGGCGCCAACATTGTCTTTGAGTGCAGCGGCAACGAACGCGCCGCGGCAAGTGTCTTCGAGCCCCTCTGCCCGGGCGGCACGGTCGTCTATGTCGGCATTCCTCTCCAACCGATTGCCTACGACGTCGCCGCCGCCATGGTCAAGGAAGCGCACGTCGAGCATGTCTTCCGCTACGCCCACGTCTACCCGCGCGCCATCGCCCTCATGGCCAGCGGCAAGCTGGACGTCAAGCCGCTCATCACCGACAAATTCACCTTCAAGGAGAGCGTGGAAGCCTTCAACTTCGCCGTCAAAATGCCGCCGACTTCCGTCAAGGCGCAGATCGAAATGTAAAAGGTCTGAACCTCGATTCGTGGGATTAGGGAATTGATTCGTCGCTGCGCCAGATCTGGCAATCCTCTACCTATGATTCAAGGTTCAGACAAACAGGAGCCAATAAAATGAAAATGCAAGGTGTGCTGCTCCCCGGGCAGCGGCGCGTGGAATTTAAGGAGTTTGACGTACCGGAACCCGGCCATGGCCAGGTGCTGATCAAGATGAAGGCGTCGTCGATCTGTGGATCGGATATCCGCGCCATCTATCGCGAACACCTGGGCCATGGCCCCGAAGGCTACCAAGGGGTGATCGCCGGCCACGAACCCTGCGGCCAGATCGTTAAGGTCGGCCCCGGCTGCAAACGCTTCAAGGAAGGCGACCGCGTCATCCTCTATCACATCAGCGGCTGCGGCGTCTGCAACGACTGCCGCGAAGGCTACATGATCAGCTGCACCTCCGAATATCGCGCCGCCTACGGCTGGCAGCGTGACGGCGGCCACGCCGACTACCTGCTGGCCGAGGAGAACACCTGCGTGGCGCTGCCCGACGAGCTCAGCTACGTTGACGGCGCCCTCGTCGCCTGCGGCTTTGGCACCGTCTACGAGGCGCTCAACCGCGTCGCCGTATCGGGCCAGGATCGCGTGCTGATCACCGGCATGGGCCCCGTCGGCATGGCCGCCGGTCTCATCGCCAAGAAGATGGGCGCCACCCTCGTCATCGGCGCCGATGTCTCGCAGAGCCGCCTCGACTTCTCGGTCGCATGCGGCGCCGTCGACGAAGTCGTGCGCGCCGACTCCCCCGACGCCGTCAAAGCCATCCAGGCGCTGACCGGCGGTTACGGCTGCGAAGTCTCGGTCGACTGCTCGGGCTCGCCGCAGGGCCGCCTGCTGGCGCTGCAAGGCACGCGCCGCTGGGGCCGCTGCGCCATGGTCGGCGAAGGCAACCGCGTCGACTTCGACGTCAGCCAGACGATCATCCACAACCAGATCACCATCTACGGCTCGTGGGTCACCAGCCTGGGCCACATGGAAGACCTGGTCGAGAAGCTGGTCGAGTGGAACCTCAAGCCCGAGGTCATCGTCTCGCACCGCTTCCCGCTCGCACAGGCCGCCGAAGCCTACCGCGTCGCCGACGAAGGCCAGAGCGGCAAAGTCTGCATCGTATTCGACGAGTAACCGCCGCGCCGAGTTCGCACCGCCCACGCTCGGGGCGCTCGACGCTTGCGTCGCAACTCCCGGCTGCCGGTGCGCCGAGCCTGGGGCGGGCTGAATGCACGATAGGAGCACCACCAATGTCCGACCCGGTACTCACTGCCAAACCGATCCTGGAGCGCTTCAGCCTCGCCGGCCGGGTGGCCCTGGTCACCGGCGGCGGCCAAGGCATCGGCCGCGCCTTTGCCCATGCCCTGGGCGAAGCCGGCGCCGCCGTCGCCGTCGTCGACATGCGTCTCGACCTGGCCGAAGAAGTGGCCGATGAGCTGGTCCAAAAGAACATCCGCAGCATCGCCGTCAAGGCCGACGTCACCAAGCCCGACGACGTGCAGGCGATGGTGGACACGATCGTCGGTGCACGCTCGGCGGCCTCACGATCGGCGTCAACAACGCCGGCATCGGCCAGTGGGCCGACGCCGAGAGCATGAGCTACGGCGACTGGCTGCGCATGGTCGACGTGGATCTCAACTCGGTCTTTCTCTGCTGCCAGACCGAGGCGCGCGTGATGCTGCCCGCCGGCTACGGCAAGATCATCAACACCGCCTCCATGTCCGGCCACATCTCCAACACGCCGCAAAACCAGTCTGCCTACAACACGGCCAAGGCCGGCGTGCTGCACCTGACCCGCAGCCTCGCCGCCGAATGGGCCAAGCGCGGCGTGCGCGTCAACAGCATCAGCCCCGGTTACACCCGCACCAAGCTGGTGGACGACCTCCTCGCCACTCCCATCGGCCAGACCATGCTTCCCGTCTGGATGGGCATGACCCCCATGGGCATCATGGCCGAGGTCACCGACCTCCAAGGCGGCGTCGTCTACCTCGCCGCCCCCGCCTCGGACTACATGACCGGCAACGACCTGATCATCGACGGCGGCTACTGCGCCTGGTAAAGGAGTAACCCTATGCAAGCAGTCATCTTCCCCCAGGCCGAAACGATCGCCGTCGAACGCATGCCCGACCCCACCTGCGCCCGCGACGAGGTCGTGGTCCAGGTCTCGCGCTGCGGCATTTGCGGCACCGACGTCCACATCTACCGCAACGAATACATGTCGGACTTTCCCCTGATCCCCGGCCATGAGTTTGGCGGCGTGGTGGTGGAGGTGGGCAGCGACGTGACCGACGTGCGTGTCGGCGACCGGGTGGCCGTCGACCCCAATCTCTACTGCGGCCACTGCGACTTCTGCCGCAACGAGCAGGCCAACCACTGCCTCAACTGGCAGGGCGTCGGCGTGACCCGTGCGGGCGGCTTTGCCGAATATGTCAACGTCCCAGCCCGTGCCTGCTACCACCTGCCCGAAGGCATGAGCGACCTCCAGGCCGCCTTTATCGAGCCGCTCGCCTGTGTCGTCCACGCCATGAAGCGCTTCCGCATCCTGCCGGGCGAGTCGCTGCTGATCCTCGGCGGCGGCCCCATGGGCATGCTGCTGCTCCAGGCGCTGCGCCACAACGGTGCCGCGCAGGTCGTGGTCGTCGAAAAGCAGCCCGCCCGCATGCAGCTCGCCCGCGACCTGGGCGCCTCGGTTCGTCGTCCCGGTCGGCCCCGACCAGGATGCGCAGCTCAAGGAGATCGCCCCGCGCGGCTTTGGCGTCGTGGTGGATGCCACCGGCATTCCCGCCGTGATCGAGCACGCCTTTACCTACCTGCGCCCACGCGGCCAGTACCTCCAGTTTGGCGTCGCCCCCAACCACGCCAAGGTCCAGATCAGCCCGTACGACATCTTCAAGAACGACTGGACCATCCTGGGCAGCTTCGCCCTGTGCTACACCTTCCTGCCCGCCATCGCCCTGCTCAGCAGCGGCGTCGTCAAGGTCGAGTCGCTGGTCAGCGACACGGCGCCCCTGGCCAACTTCAGCGACGTCTTCCACCGCTTCGCCGCGGGCCAGACGATGAAGGTGCACGTAACAGCCAAGTGACGCACCATGTCCCGAGGACGTCATGCGGAAGTCCACCTTCCGCCGTCCCCGGGACATTACCGCCACGTGCCACCACCGGAGTAACCGTATGTACAGCTCTGTCAAACAGATCCTCGCCGAAATCGACCGTGTTCTCAGCGCCGTCGACAGCAATGAAGTCGACGCGCTGCTCAACGCGATCGTTAACGCCCACACGGTCATCGTCTACGGCCTTGGCCGTGAAGGCCTCGTGATGAAGAGCTTCGCCATGCGCCTGGCCCACCTCGGCGTATCGACCGCCGTGGTCGGCGACATGACAGCGCCGCCGGCACGGCCGGGCGACCTGTTCCTGGTGAGCTGCGGACCCGGCTATCTCTCGACCGTGGACGCGCTGGTCGGCGTCGCCCAGCGCGCCGGCGCACGCGTGGCCATGATCACCGCCATGCCTGCGGCCGAGCTGCCGCGCCGGGCCGACCAGCTCCTCTTCCTGCCGGCACAAACGATGGCACACAGCGAAGGAAGCAGCTCCAGCCAGCCGATGGGCTCCGTCCTCGAACAGGCGATGTGGGTTCTCTTCGACGCCATGGTGCCCATGCTGCAAGTCCGGCTGGGCCAAAGCGTCGACGAATGCGAGCGCGCCATACCAACATGGAGTGAATGAGATGTCTGATACGATGATGGCGGCACTCCTATATGGGCCGCGCGACATGCGGGTCGAGCGGATCCCCGCCCTGCTGCTCCCGGCCCGCGCATGGCGCTGCTGCGCGTGACGGCCGTCGGCTTGTGTGGCAGTGACCTGCACACCTACATGGACGGCCGCATCGGCGAATGGGTCGTGGCGGCGCCGCTGGTGCTCGGCCACGAATTCGGCGGTGTCGTCGAGGCAGTCGGCCCCGAGGCCTACGATGGCAACTTTGCGCCGCTGCAAGTGGGTATGCGTGTTGCCGTGGATCCGGCCCAGCCCTGCGGGCGCTGCGAGATGTGCGAGCAGGGCCATCCCAACCTCTGCCATCGCCTGCACTTCTGCGGCCTTTATCCCGACGGCGGCAGCCTCTGCGAGTACATTGTCATGCCGGCACACTGCTGC